>CATXUX010000005.1 GCA_958402795.1 uncultured Lachnospiraceae bacterium
ATGCGATGGCGGAAAAGTTTTTAAGTGATATGGATCTGGAGGAGGTTGTAGAAGATATGAGTATGACAAGAGCAGGAAGAATGCTGGTAGAGCGCGGAAGAGAAGAGGGAAGAGAAGAAGGAAGAGAAGAAGGAGAAACCCGAATTAACGAACTGAACAGGAATCTGCTGGCGGATAACCGGCAGGAGGATATGCTGAAAGCAATCGGGGATAAGGAGTATCAGAATCGATTGCTGGAAGAATATGGATTGGCATAGTGCATTGCGGAAACGGCTATAATTTATTCTTGCGAACAATGAGCCGGGCAGACATTCCACCTTTATTCCCAATATGTTATAATGCCTTTGTTGGGAATAAAGGTGAAGAAAATACATCCCCAGGGTTACCAAAGAATAGAAGCTGTGGAGACTATCGGTATTGTTCCTAAAGCAGAATGAAACGATGGAACCATAAGTTCATAGCGGAAGAAAGGGCAGGAGATATGGATGTTTCAAAAGGAGATTGGAATTTTTCCCTGACGGATTAAAAGAGACTGTAAAACTTTTGTAAGATAGGTTGGGTTAAGTGAATTAGCAAATACGGATAAGGAGGCTTATATCATGGAACGAGTTGTTAATTTTTTAAAAGAGGCAGGAACATATTATTTGGCGACCGTGGAGGGAAAACAGCCGAGGGTGAGACCGTTCGGGACTGCCCATATTTTTGAAGGAAAGCTCTACATTCAGACCGGGAAGGTAAAGGACGTATCGAAGCAGATCCATGCGAATCCAAATGTGGAGATCTGCGCGTTTCAGAATGGCGAGTGGCTCCGTGTAGCCGGGGAGCTTGTTCCGGATGACCGCAGAGAAGCGAGACAGTCCATGCTTGACGCATATCCGTCGCTGCAGAAGATGTATTCTGCGGATGACGGCAATACAGAGGTGTTTTATTTTAAGAATGCAACCGCTACATTTTCATCATTTACACACGAACCGGAAGTAGAGACGTTCTAAGGACGGAAGAAAGATGATCATACAGACGGGAATGAGGACGGACATCCCTGCGTTTTATTCGAAATGGCTGGTAAACAGGATAAAGGAAGGGTTTGTGCTTGTGCGCAATCCCTACAATCCGGTGCAGGTAACCAGATACAGCCTTTCGCCGGAGGTGGTAGATCTGATCGCGTTTTGTACAAAAAATCCGGCGCCGATGCTGCCGTATATGAAACTGCTGAAGCCATACGGACAGTATTGGTTTGTGACGATCACTCCATACGGAAAGGACATAGAACCAAATGTGCCGGACAAAGAAAAGGTTATAAATGATTTTAAACGGTTGTCTGATCTTGTCGGAGTAGACAGCATGGGTTGGCGGTACGATCCGATTTTAGTTGACGATACATATTCTTTGGAGTATCATCTGGAAACATTTGAGAAAATGGCTGCGGCGCTTTCGGGATATACAAAATCTTGTATCATCAGTTTTATTGATATTTATAAAAAAGTGGAACGTAACTTCCCGAAAGCAAGGGTGGTATCAAAACAGGACAGGCTTTTTCTTGGAAAAGAAATGATCCGAATCGCGAAGCAGTATGGGATGGGAGTAAAACCATGCGCAGAGGGGAACGAGTTGGCTCCTTACGGTGCGGACTGCTCCGGCTGCATGACAGTAAAGACATATGAAACGGCGCTTCACGCAAATCTGGATGTACCCAAAAGAAAGAGCAACCAACGGAATGGAGCGTGCGCCTGTCTGTTGGGGGTGGATATAGGCGCTTACGATACATGTGGTCATTTGTGCAAATATTGCTATGCCAATACGGATGCATCACTTGTCAAAGAAAATATGCGAAAACACGATTCGGCGTCGCCGTTTTTGCTGGGCGGATTTATGCCGGGAGACGTCATACATGAGGCACAGCAAAAAAGCTGGATAGACGGTCAGATGCGGTTGGATTTATAAGGATCAGGGGGAAAAATTATTTCCATTTATGTGAAAATGGGACTTAATTTATAAAAAAACGGAGATGAAATCTCCGTTTTTATGGATAAAATATTTTACGCATACTGGTACATCAAAGCGTTCATCTCTGCCCAGTCATGATATGCTTTCTTAAAGGATTTTGTAATTGACTCGGACAAAGCCATCAGCCCTTCGTATTCTTCCATAGTTCTTACATAATAATTATACATAACAACCATCCTTTCGTCTGAATTCTTTGTTTCCTCGTTACGATACATATCATAGCACGGAAAAGAAAGGGGCGTTAGGTAATTTATTGGATAAATATTAGGTCAATATTGATATTCCCCCAATTGATATGGTAGAGGCGGGAAAACGTTTGAAAAATCTCGCTCAAAGAAGTGGATAATTTGTTGAGATTAAGTGAACTCTATCAGGTTCATATGGAGGAGCTGCTGGTTAAAACCGAATATATATTAAATTATGATGTTGAAAAACTGAATAAGGGTAGTTTTGAAAAACGTATCAGAACATATTACTTTAAAATAGCAGCGTAAGGTTTTTGGACTATCCGTCCAATGAAATAATCGGACAAGTGTTTTACTATAAAAGAAAAATATAGGAAGGCACTTACATTCTGAGTGAAAAAGCGGCTGGATGAAAAAGTTGGCTTAGAAGCGAAGAAAAAGCGGTAAATTGAAATATAAATGCAACACAACATATACCAGAAAAGCGCGTATTTAAGCGGAATAATGGGATATTCTTACTCGCACTTAATATGATTGCAATCGCGCGCGAGGTAATGTATAATTTAGAAAAGGAAGAGGGAAAAAAGTGAAGACAGAACTTACAAGGGAGCCGGAAAGTAGCGGGGCAAAAGTACAGTATGATGAACAGGTGAAGAAGATACTTGCGAACAAGACGATTCTTGCGTGGGTTCTGCAGTATACAGTACAGGAGTTCCGGGAACTGACCATTGAAGAGATTGTGCCATGCATAGAGGGCGAGCCGGAAATCTCATCGGTAAAGGTGAACCCCGGGGAGACGAACGAGAAGATAACCGGCAGCACAAATGAAGATAAAGTGCCGAACGAAGGGGCAATCTATTATGACATCCGTTTTTCTGCATGTTCTCCGGCAAACGGGGAGCAGATCAGGGTTCTTTTGAACGTGGAAGCACAAAAGTCCTTTTATCCGGGATACCATATCGTGACACGTGGAGTCTTCTATGGTGCAAGGATGATATCGGCGCAGCTTGGGACAGAATTTGCAGTGCCGGATTACGATGGCATAAAGAAAGTATACAGCATTTGGATCTGCATGAATGCGCCGAAATATATCGGAAATGCTATATCTGAATATTCATTTGGGAAAAAGGATCTCGTACCGGGAATCCCGGATGATCCGGAGACATATGACAAGATGTCGGTGATTCAGATCTGCCTGAATGAAAACGCAGAAGAAGGAAATGCACTGCTTGGAATGCTCAATACGGTGTTCTCACCCCGCATTCCGGCAGACGAAAAAGTCAAAAGGTTGGAAGAAGATTATAAGATCCCGGCAGAAAACGGTTTGGGAAAGGAGCTGGAAATCATGTGTAACGTAAGTGATTATGTATTTGAGACTGGCATGCAGGAAGGTATGGAAAAAGGTATGGAAAAAGGCATGAATTTATCGGCATGTATATACCGGCTTGTAATAGACAATCCAAAATGGTCAGACGAACAGATTGCGAAAGCAGCGGACTGCGAGGTTGAAAAAGTGAAAGCTGTGAAAAAAATGTTCAGGCTATAGACAGCAGGGCATAAATTCGTAAGTGGTCCAAACAATGAATGGTGCGCTCGCTCCATATTCCGACGGACGAAAAGTTCAAAAGATTGATCAAAGCAGCGGATTTTGCTGCAGAGTAAAAAGAGGCGTGGGAGCGCTTCTTTTTTGCGCGATAAAATTCCGATGCTGTGTGGACATAACCATCAGCTTTTCGGATTCTTTCATAGTTCTTTCATAATAATTATACATAACAACCATCCTTTTGTCTGAATTCTTTGCTTCCTCGTTACGATATATTGGATGCATTAGAAAATAGAACAGCAAAGCAGTTTCTGCGTCGACAGCCAGAAAATTCGGGAATGCTTTATTAGAAAAAGGGGCGGAAACGGTAAATCTGAAATCATTTCAATATTATGACCGTATGCTTCCGGCGCAGGACAGACTGCCGGAAGGAGGTCTGGGAAAAGAAAATGCAGAGGATAATCTGATGAGAGTTGTGAGTAAGGACATTGCGGCGGAACTGATGGAAATTACGTTTGGAGTATCTGAAACAGGAAAAATATAGGGGGCAAAAGGAGAAAATGAGATTGTTTATTAAAAGAATTATAAGTATAATAGCAGCATGAAGTTTAAAAGGTCACTAAAAATTACGTGGAGGTAATAGAATATGATGTATCCATATATGACTTTAGCGGATGAAACGGAAATCGTACATTCACAGATAATAGAAGAAAATAATGTACAAAAAATAATCGTACATTTTGAACGTCTTACAGAAGACGGATTTGATTCTGCAAGATGTGAACTGCCAACATATAAATGGATTCTAAATAAAGGGTATTCCGAAGAAGAGATTGCTATGTTTGAACAATTACTTCGTAGCAATGCACATCTTCTGTATAAATATGCTGCGAATGGAGGAATACAGATTGCCTAGCTTATTTACTGCAAGTGGTTATAAAGTTTACTTTTGGTCAAATGAAAACGGAGAACCTATTTATTATCTGTGCAGAATGGAAAAAGTTCTTCTTAACAGAGGATGTGAAAATCAATGATTCGATATGTAATGAATGAAGATATTAGCAGCATACTTTCCATGATGGAACAAGTGAGGGAAGCTTTTCCCGGATATCAGGAGAGGGAATTTCTGGAAGCACTTTATAATGCTATAGACTGTAAGGAGGCACTTTTGGAGGAAAAGGAGGGCAGACTGGCAGGAATGCTTACGTTTTCTTATCAGCAAAAAGAGCTTACATTTCTGGCAGTTATGCCGGAATTCCGAAAACAGGGTGTGGGAAAACATCTAATTAAACGGATGGTAGAATGTTTTGAGGATGGGGAAACGGTTCAAGTGATTACATTCCGGGAAGGAGACCAGAAAGGAATGGCTGCCCGTTGCTGTTATCATTCGTGCGGATTTGTGGATGATGAAGAACTGGTAGTATTTGATTATCCATGTCAAAAAATGGTTCTGAAAGTGGGCAGGTAAAAGGCTAAACAGGACAGATAGTTTACAGGAATTTGTCTGTATAGAAAAGTGACTGCAAAGGAGAGCATTATGGTCAGAAAACATGGAAAAGAGCCATATGTTTCCCAAATCGGAGAACGCAGAAAGGGAAATATGTCACCAGAGGAAGCGGAAGAATTATACATTGTTGAGCTTGCGGGCATTGAGAGAAATCCTGATGTTCGCAGGCTTTTTTTGTTTGCGAAAAAAGGTTCAACTGCTATAATAAACATGACATACTGTTGTCATGTTGAGTTTGCTAAGATATGAACGGAGCGTGAGCGATTATGAAGATAGATAGGCAGATAGGGATATTATCAATCTTACTGCAGGAAGAAAAGACAACGGCTCCTGAACTAGCAGAAAGGTTTGAGGTATCTCGCAGAACAATAAATCGGGATATTGAAGATCTCTGTAAAGCAGGGATCCCTATAAGAACTGCACAGGGCGCCGGCGGCGGAGTCAGTATTCGCTTTTTACACCGGATATGAAATGGCGTCTTGTTGAAGAGTTTGGACCGCATTGCTTTACTGAAGTGGAGGATGGAAAGTTGCTTTTAACTGTGGATTATACGGACATGGATAACCTTGTAACGTGGCTTAAGACTTTTGGCGCAAAGGCTGAAGTGCTGGAGTCGGTAGAAGTGAGGGACATTATCCGCAGGAATGCGGAGGAAACTTTACAGATTTACTATGAAGAGAAGGATCTGACGGAGGAATGACAGTTATGGCGTTTGATTATAAGAAGGAATATAAAGAATTCTATATGCCGAAGGGTATGCCTTCTATTGTGACGGTTCCGAAAATGAATTATATAGCAGTAAGAGGCAGCGGAAATCCTAATGATGAAGATGGCGAATACAAGCAGGCTATAGGTCTTCTGTATGGAATTGCATATACGATTAAGATGAGTAAAAAGGGTGATCATCAGATAGACGGATACTTCGATTATGTGATGCCGCCTTTGGAAGGATTCTGGTGGCAGGGTGAGCGGCATCCGTTTGCCGGAATTTGTTACGAAAGAAGATTTCGACTGGTCTGTCAGAGAAGCGAAGAAAAAGAAGAAGCAGGATTTTTCAAAGGTCGAGTTTTTTACTTATGATGAAGGACTATGTGTACAGTGTATGCATATCGGACCATATGATGATGAACCTGCCACGGTAGAGGAGATGCATCGTTTTATGGAAGAACAAGGGTATACTCTCGATATCACTGGCCAGCGATATCATCATGAGATTTATCTGAGCGATGCACGTAAGGTTGCCCCGGAGAAGCTGAAGACCGTGATAAGGCATCCGATAAGGAGGAACAGTAAGTAAGAAGAACAACCGATCAAAGTTCAAGATTGAACGATGATCGGTTGTTTTTTCCACAAAATAGAGCTCTCGTGAGGTTTCAGTGACATTTGGGTGTTATACTGTATAAGAAGGAGTGTGATAGGATGCGTATTTTAGTAGTTGAGGACGACCGTCTCTTGAATCATACCTTATGTTATAACTTAGACGCTGCGGGATATACGGTAGATTCCGCATTGACAAAACAGGGGGCAAAAGATTTTTTTGCGAAGCAGGACTATGATCTGATCGTACTGGATGTGAATCTGCCGGATGGGAATGGTTTTGATTTCTGCCGGGAGGCAAAGAAATGCTGCCCGGATACGGCTGTGATCTTCCTGACCGCGAACGATATGGAAAGTGATATGTTGAAGGGATATGAGCTGGGTGCGGAGGATTATGTGACAAAGCCATTTCCCATGAGTGTCTTTCAAAAAAAGCTGGCTGTGGTGCTGGGACGGCTTGCGAAGCAGTCCGGCGGCGACTGCTATGAGGATGGGGTACTGACGATCAATTTCCCGAAAATGACTGCCTCCCTTTCCGGCAAACCGTTGGTGTTTACCCCGCTGGAATACCGGCTCTTAAAGGTCTTGACGAAAAATCCGCAGACCGTTTTGACAAGGCAGGTACTTCTTGAAAAGCTGTGGGATGCGGACGGCAATTTTGTGGACGAACATGCTCTGACCGCCGCGATCAGCCGGGTACGGAGCAAGATCGAAACAGAGGGCCAACAGTATATCAAGACCGTGTACGGTATGGGTTATATGTGGATTGGAGGAGGTCAGAAATGAATATACAGAAGTTATCCATCAATAAAATCTGTATCTTTTTAGGTGTTCTCCTTCTGTTGGCAACAGGCTTTATTTCGATTGCTGTCTATGTACTGACCCGGAACACAACCGCCGTTTGGTGTGTATTCCTGTTCAGCCTTTTCGTGCTGCTTGGCGTCATGTGCTTTGTGGCGCTGGTTCGCCGGAAACTGGTAAACTTCTCCGACGCCTTTTGCGTCATGCTGGACGATATGCTGTCCGGGGAAAAGCAGCCGCAGCAGACCGCAGAGGAAGAAAGCTTATTTTATAAAATCAATTTCCGTCTTGGCCGATTATATGAGGTCATGCAGGAAAATAAAAACAATATCGCAAAAGAGCGGAGTGATCTGCAGGAGTTGATTTCTGACATCTCCCATCAGGTAAAAACACCGATTGCAAACCTGAAAATGATTAACAGCACCCTGATGGAGCAGGAGGTTCCGGCGCAGAAACAAAAGGAATTTCTGGCAGCGCAGGCCAGCCAGCTTGACAAGCTGGACTTTCTCATGCAGGCCATGATAAAGACCTCGCGGCTGGAAGCAGGTGTTATCTCTCTGGAAAAAAGGGAGCAGCCGATCTATGACACGCTTGCCGCCGCGCTGGGCGGCATCCTGCTGAACGCCGAAAAGAAGCAGATTGATGTCCAGGTAGACTGTCCGGATCATTTGGAGGCGTGCCATGACAGAAAGTGGACAAGCGAAGCATTGTTTAACATTCTTGACAATGCCGTAAAGTACACATCGGCAGGCGGACATATCCGTGTGCAGGTGGAGTGCTGGGAAATGTATTTGAAGATTGATATTGCCGACACCGGAATTGGGATTCCAGAGCAGCACCAGGGAACGATTTTCAAGCGGTTTTACCGGGAGGACGCCGTACATGATGTGGATGGAATCGGGATTGGACTGTATCTGGCCCGTGAGATCATCTCCTTGCAGGGCGGCTATATCCGGGTGTCCTCGGAAGTCGGAAAAGGTTCTGTCTTTTCCGTTTTCCTGCTCCGAAAGTAAATGAAACGCTGACCTGTTTTTCAAATGTCACAGGATTGTGACATTTGGGACCGGATTCCGCTGAAATTTCCTGCGGCCCGTGACATTTCTGTGAGGTTTGGCTGTTAGGATGGGGTTATACAGAAAGGCAGGTGTTCTATATGAGCATTTTACAAACCGACCGCATCATCCAGATTGAGAATGGAAAAATCGTACAGTAAGGGGGCGGGAATTATGAATGACATTTTATTTGGCAACAATAACAAATCCACACTGAATCTTCTGGCGAAGCGTTCATTGAAAGCCCGGAAAAATACGATTGCCGTTTTGGCGATCATGCTTGCCACGCTTTTGTTTACCAGCCTGTTCACGATTGCAGTCAGCCTGCAGACTGCAATGCAGGAAAGCGATATGAGAACAAGCGGCACTTCTGCCCATGCAGGTCTTAAAAGTATTTCGTGGGATGAATATGAGATGCTTTCAGCCGACACAGATATAAAGGACATCGGTTATTCTGTAGTTATCGGTAATGCTGTGGGAGACAGTTTTACTAAAACACAGGCAGAAGTTCGTTATGCTGACCCTGTTTATGCGGACTTGACATTCCTTACTCCTGATACCGGACATCTGCCGGAACAGAAAAATGAGATTGCTACAAGCCGCATTGTCCTATCTGCGATGGGACTGCCGGACGAAATCGGCACACAAGTCGATCTGACTTTTGCAATGGATACCGGTACGTATACAGATACATTTACCCTTTGTGGTATTTGGGACGGCGATGCAGTGTCCTACCGCCAAACAATCCTTCTGTCTGAAGATTATACAGAACAGGTAGCTCCCGTCATTCATGGGGAAACAGACGGAAGCACAACTTCAGAAGGAACTGGCTATATCAGTGTTGTTATGATGATGCCTTCGGAATGGGACATTGAAAAACAGGCAATGGAAGTAACTTCAAAATACGGGTTGGATGACCAGGTAAGTGTCAATGAGGCTTATGGGACGGCAACTGTCAATCTTTCCTCTGTGCTCCCCGTTTTAGCCGGAATTGCAGTTATTTTTATTGCGGGTTATCTTCTGATCTACAATGTGTTTTACATTTCCATCGCGCAGGATATTCGTTTTTACGGAATGTTGAAAACTTTGGGAGCAACCGCAAGACAGATCCGGAAAATTGTTTATAAAAAAGCGGTCAGACTATCCCTTGTAGGGATTCCTCTGGGTCTTCTGTTTGGGTGGCCCATTGGTCGTATTCTGCTTCCCGTCATCGTTGATATGCTGACAGATGATATGCGGGTGGTTACTACTGTAAACCCGGTGATCTTTTTGGCGGCAATCGCATTTGCCCTGATCACGGTCTTCATCAGTTGCCGGAAACCTGCCGCATTGGCGTCTAAAGTTTCTCCGATAGAAGCGCTTCACTATGTAGAGCAGGATACAACCAAAAAGAAAAACCGGCAAAGCAAACATATCAGTACGGTTATGATGGCGAAAAACAATCTCGGACGGAACAAGAAAAAGGTAACGCTTGTCACTTTGTCGTTTGCCCTCAGTATCGTCCTTTTAAATAGTGTCTACACCTACGTAACCTCATTTGATTTTGACAAATTTGTCGCTGATTTCAGCTTGACAGATTTTACAGTTGCAGATGCCACGATTATCAACCAATACCCTCCATATAATACAGCCAATGTAAGTCGGGAATTCATCAGCCAAGCGGAAAGTCTGGACGGTCTTGAAGATATAGGAAACATCTGGCTATGGACATCTGTACAACCGCTTTCCGAAAAAGACCTTACTCATTTACAGGAACTTGCTGATTCTTCCGATTTTCCAGTCGATGATCTGGAAAATTATGCTGTACGGCAGGAACATGGCGTTAATGTCTATGGTTTTGATGATTTCCCGTCAGAGTATTTACAGGTTTTGGATGGCGAATTAAACATAGAAAAATGGAAAAACGGTACCGGCGTATATGTCACGCCTATGCAAATGGTGGGTGACGGCTCCCTCTGTTTATATAGATCGGGCGATCAGATCAGCATACCACAGCTTGACGGTACAAACAAAGTATATGAAGTGCTTGCCATAGTGGATATTCCAAGAGCATTGAGTACCCCTTTGTATATAGACATGGGCGTAAATTTTATTTTTCCGACTTGTGAATTGCTAGGGAATATGGTAGCCGCCGATCAACCGGCCATGAAAACTATTTTCAATGTGGACGATGAGCATCTGACTGCCACCGAAAACTGGCTGAAAAACTACACCGCAAACACGGACACCGCGCTGGACTATGTTTCCAAAGTTAGCCTGCGTCAGACCTTTGACGGCATGATCAATATGTACCGTCTTGTGGGAGGCGTACTCTGTGTGATACTGGCGCTGATTGGAATTTTGAATTTTATTAACTCCATGACAACCTCTATCCTGTCACGGCACAGAGAAATTGCCATGCTGCAATCCGTAGGCATGACGGGGAGGCAGGTCAAACAGATGTTGGTATATGAAGGAATCGGCTATTCTGCTCTGGGAATTTTATGTTCCTTGGTACTCTCCATTGTAGCCAGCATGACGGTAGTTCGTATGATGGGCGCAGAATTAACCTATTTTACATGGCATTTTACTTTGCTTCCTGTTATCCTCTGTATAATCCCATTGGTTCTTATAACTGCCTTAGTACCGCTTATCTGTTACAACAAAATGGCGCAGAAAACGGTAGTGGAGCGGTTACGCATGGCTGAATAAAAGGGAGCAGGACTATGGATGACATTTTGGGCAAGATTACCTTGAAATTTTTTGCTGTCTGTGACATTTCTGTGAGGTTTGGCTGTTAGGATGGGTTTATACAGAAAGTACGTCACAGGCAGCATCTCTGCATACGATAGGATTAAAAAGAAAGGCAGGTGTTCTATATGAGCATTTTACAAACGAATGACTTAAAAAAATATTATGGTGTTGAGCCGAATATCACAAAGGCCCTGGACGGCGTGACACTTTCCATTGAACCGGGAGAATTTGTCGCCATTGTCGGCACTTCCGGCAGTGGCAAATCCACACTGTTAAACATGATTGGCGGCCTGGATGTGCCGACCTCCGGCAAAGTTATTGTAGATGGGAAAGAGCTGTCTGCGCTGAACGATGAACAACTCACGATTTTCCGCAGGAGGAAGATCGGCTTTATCTTCCAGAACTACAACCTGGTTCCCGTGTTGAATGTTTACGAGAATATCGTGCTGCCTGTGGAGCTGGACGGGAACAAGGTAGATAAAAAGTTTATGGATGAAGTGGTGCATATGCTGGCGTTGGAGGACAAGCTGAACAATCTGCCGAACAACCTTTCCGGCGGCCAGCAGCAGCGCGTGGCGATTGCCCGCGCTTTGATTTCCAAACCTGCCATTGTCCTTGCTGACGAGCCGACCGGCAATCTGGACAGCCGAACCAGCAGCGACGTATTGGGACTTTTGAAAGTTACCAGCCAGAAATTCCACCAGACTCTTGTAATGATTACTCATAACAGCGAGATTGCCCAGCTTGCTGATCGTATCATTCGAATTGAGGATGGAAAAATCGTAGAGTAAAGGGAACTGTGGTGGAACGGCTGCGGACATCGGAGTAAGTACGGAGACTAACAGAAAGCCAACTATTACGGTGTGTTGAGATGAAAATTCCACAAGCAAAAAATGTTGACTCTTGAAAGCTTGTCATATACACTTATTGTAATTGTTATTACTCTATTAGCCAGTTTTACGCTGATTCCACTTATTAGCAAATGAAGAAAGGATGCTGTACCGTGGGAAAGCTGGAGAAGGATGGGTGTTTATGAGAAAGAAACGAAAGAGGAAACATCCTGTTAGAAAGTTTTTTATGAGTCTGCTGGCACTTTTACTTTGTATGCTATTTGCTGTTTGTGCTTTTTACGGTGCACAGGGTTATCAGATGTACCAGGAAGCAATAGAAGAAAAGCCAATCAGCGGGAGAGTGGAGGAAATTCGCAGTATGGAAGGATTTACTCCATATTCTGAGCTGCCGGAATGCTACATAGATGCAACAATATCGGTAGAAGACCACAGGTTTGAAACGCATGTTGGAATTGACCCGATTGCGATTGCGCGTGCAGCCTGGGCGGACATTCGGGCAATGTCCTTTGTGGAGGGTGGAAGCACCATTACGCAGCAGCTTGTCAAAAATCTGCTCTTTACACAGGATAAAAAGATTGAGCGTAAAGCTGCCGAGGTCTTTGCCGCATTGGAGATGGAAAAAGAGTATACGAAAGAAGAAATCTTTGAGCTGTACGCAAATACAGTCTATTTCGGCAGCGGCTATTATGGCATCGGTCAGGCATCCCGGGGATATTTTGAGAAAGCACCATCAGAGCTAACGGACTATGAATGCGTTATGCTGGCGGGAATCCCCAATGCGCCATCGGTTTATTCGCCGGATTCAAATACAGAACTGGTTAAGCAGCGTATGAGTCATGTATTGGACAGCATGGTACGGAACCACATCATCACTCAGGAGGAAGTGGAACAAATAAAGAGTGGGAATAACAATTAGGAGAAGGTGAGGAGGCGATTGATGTGTGTTTGGCAATACAACAAATGAATGAGGAAGCGGCTCAGAAGGAAAGAATATCTACACTGTTCGCGAATATTAAGAACCTTATGGAAAAAATGGGATGGTCTGCGGAACAGTCTATGGATGTATTAAACGTGTCCGACAGTGACCGAAAGGTACTTTGGCAGTTGCTTAAATAAAATACAGAATGAACCGGGCAGTATCAATCAAACAGATACTGCCCGCTTTTTTATACAAGGATGTGTTGGACAGCATGGTATGAAATCATATCATCACTCAGGAGGAAGCGGAACGGATAAGGAATTAGGAAAATCTTAATCATTTCTCATGAAAATCATTGAGACTGGCAGCAGAACATCTGCTATACTGGATAAAACAGGAACTTAGAATGAGGGTGAATATATGGCTGAAAAGATATTGGTTGTAGATGATGAGCGGGATATTGCAAACCTGCTGGAAGTCTATCTGCAAAACGAGAACTACATTGTTTATAAGTATTACTGCGCCCAGGATGCCATCCGGTGCATGGAAAATAACGAGATTGATCTTGCGATACTGGATATCATGCTCCCGGATATGAGCGGCTTCTCCCTTTGTCAGCTTATTCGCGAAAAATATACCTATCCCATTATCATGCTGACCGCTAAGATTGAAGAAACAGACAAGATCACCGGACTTACATTAGGCGCTGATGATTATGTGACAAAACCGTTCCGCCCGTTGGAGGTCGTAGCCAGGGTAAAGGCCCAGTTAAGGCGCTATAAAAAATATTCCGCTGCAACAGTGGAGAAAAAAGCAAAACCGGAGTTTTCCTATCACAAACTGCGGCTGAATACCCAAACGCATGAGTGCCTGTTAGAGGGCGAAACGGTATCGCTGACCCCGACAGAATTTTCAATCTTACAGGTTCTTTTGGAAAACGCAGGAAATGTTGTGAGCATTGAAGATTTGTTTCATGCAGTCTGGAAAGATGAATATTACTCCAAAAACAGCAGTACCATTACGGTGCATATCCGGCATCTGCGCGAAAAATTGAAAGACACTTCTGATACGCCTCAATATATTAAAACAGTCTGGGGCGTAGGCTATAAGATAACCGATTGATGGAGGTATGCTTATGCAAAGCAAAAAAAATACTACAAAAAGACGGCTGAGTCTGTATTTGTATCTGACGTTGTTTTTATATACTGTGGCAGGTTTTGGATTGATACTTCTTTTGCAATATGTTTATCCCAAAATTGACAGCATCATTTTATCGTGGATTTATTGGCGGGCAGATGTCATTTTAATTTTTTATTTAATCATCGGCTTTATCTGTATTTTTCATTATTTCTGGAACAAACCATGGGGGTATCTGGATGAGGTCATTTCCGCAACGAAAACCGTCTATGAGGAAAGCGACCAGCCGGTGGAACTGTCAGATCCGCTGAAAGAGTCCGAGCGTCAGTTGAACCAGATCAAGATGTCTGTATTATTAAGCAGACAGGCAGCAAAACAGGCCGAGGATAAGAAGAATG
This sequence comes from uncultured Lachnospiraceae bacterium, assembly GCA_958402795.1. GTDB lineage: Bacteria > Bacillota > Clostridia > Lachnospirales > Lachnospiraceae > Schaedlerella. Next base: position 14,448 of record CATXUX010000005.1, read on the forward strand.
AGCTCGTGATGTATCTGGCCCATGACATCCGCACACCGCTTACAACCGTGATCGGCTATCTGAGCCTGCTCCATGAGGCGCCGGATATGCCCGAACCGCAGAAAGAGAAGTATGTTAAGGTTGCATTGGACAAAGCGAACCGGCTGGAAAAACTGCTGAATGAGCTTTTTGAAATTACCAAATATAATGCACACACGGTTTCGCTGAAGAAAGAAACCGTAGACCTGCATTGTTTGCTTGCACAGGTAGTAGACGAAATATACCCGTCGCTATCTGCAAACGGTAATACAATCACTGTTACAGCGGATGATGATTTATCGGTAAATGCCGATCCGGAAAAACTGGCGCGGGTTTTCAGTAATCTCCTGAAAAATGCGGCAGCATATAGCTATCCGAAGACAGAGATTACGATCACGGAAAAGAAGCAGGGAGACTGTGTTCGGATCGTCTTTGAAAATCACGGAAAGACAATCCAACCGGAGCAGCTTGCAGGCATATTTGAAAAATTCAACCGTCTGGATGAAGCCCGGCTTTCCGATACAGGAGGCGCAGGACTGGGACTTTCGATTGCAGAAGAAATTATACATCTGCATGGCGGAACGATTACTGCTGCCAGTGAAAATGAGAGGATCTCTTTTGTGGTCATGCTTCCCGTTTCAGCTTAGGAAAAAGGAGTAGCATTATGGAATTGAAAATGGAACACATAAGTAAGCAATTCAAGGATAAGACCGCTGTTGATGACGTCAGCCTTACTCTGACGACCGGCGTGTGGGGACTGCTGGGTGCAAACGGAGCGGGAAAGACCACCCTCATGCGTATGATCGCAGATATTATGACGCCGAGCAGCGGGAATATCTATTTTGATGGAACCGATATTCACAAGATGGGGAAAGACTACCGCAGTCTTTTCGGATTTTTGCCGCAGGATTTTGGATATTCCCGTGATTTTACCGTCAAAGATTATCTGGAATACATTGCCGCACTGAAAGAGGTACCGGTCCGTGAAACGGCTAAGAAGATTGACTATCTGCTGGATGTCCTGACTCTCTCTGATGTGAAAAGAAAAAAGATTTCCAAGTTGTCCGGCGGGATGAAGCGCCGTGTGGGGATTGCGCAGGCTATGTTGAATGACCCGAAAATCCTTGTGATGGACGAACCCACGGCCGGACTTGATCCGGGAGAGCGGGTACGGTTTCGGAATTTTATTTCCGAATTTTCCCATGACCGGATTGTGCTGATTTCTACCCATATCGTTTCTGACATTGAGTACATTGCAAACAAAAACGCGATTATGAAAGACGGGAAAATCATTGATGTGGGAACGACGGGGGAACTGGTAAAGCAAATGGAAGGCAAAGTCTGGAGCTGCGTGGTTCCGGCCAAGAAGATGATGGAATATGAAATGTCCCTTCGGATCATCAACCAGCGCGGCGAGACGGGCGGTCGGGTGTCTATCCGCTACCTTGCAGAACATTCCGAAGTTGACGGATCTTCTCCGGCGGAACCCCGTCTGGAGGACCTGTATCTGTGGCTGTTCCCACAAGAAAATCTAGAAAGAGAGGGAAAGTAATATGCGTTTGTTTTGTTTGGAAGTAAAGCGTGTTCTGAAATCGCGCCGTACCCTGATCCTGCTTGCCATTGCCATGGTTATGTCTGTTTTGATGGCATATCTTCCGGTTGCTTTTGAAGGAATTAACCGTCCGAACCCGGATGGGAGTAAAACAGAGCTGAACGGCATAGTGGCAATCGAATTTAAGAGGGAACTGTATGCTGCTGTGAATGGTGAAGTCACGCCTGAAAAAGTGAGCGAAGCCTTGAAAACATATCAAAGTCTGGTAAATGAATACGGACCTGTGGAAGAGGATTCTTTCCCGCTGTCTGTTAATATTGAGCAGATTGTTCCTATCCGGCCTTTGCTGAAAGGCTTGCCGGAACTGTATGCCGACCCGCTGACTGGAATTGGCGCTGACCTTATGGAGATTGATCCTGAAGACGTCGCTCAGAATTATTATGAGCGCTGCAAAATCCATCTGGCCGATGTTATGAAAAATGAACAGCGCAATCACCCGGCAGCACAGCAGCAGGCCATGGAACAGTATGAAAAGGTGGACACACCGTTCCAGATTTATCCCGGACTTTCCAAGGATGCCTTTGATTATATTGAGTTTTATATCCTGATCCTGGCATTTTTATGTGTTGCCATAGCATCCCCCGTTTTTTCGGGCGAATACCAGACCGGAGCCGATCAGATCCTGCGCTGTACCAGGCATGGGCGCACCAGACTGGCAGCCACGAAAATAGCCGCCTCGTGTACAATTTTCATCATTTCCTTTGCGGTTGGAATGACGCTCCATCTGCTGGTCTGCAACCTGTCTTTTGGAACAGACTGTCTGAAATCGTCCATACAAATGCTGTTTTCCATTATTAATCTGCCGAATATCAATTTGGGGCAGTTGCAGATCATTATTGTTCTTGCAGGCTTGCTATCCATTATGGCCTGTGTTAGCTTTACATTTTTCCTGTCCGCCAGGTGCAAGGACTCTTTGACGGCACTGCTGATTTCGATTGCCGTAGTCCTGATACCGTTTTTCGCCTATGCAGCATTAGGCGTCAACTGGATTTCTGCGGTTCTGCCATCGGCGGGAATTGGTATGCAGAATAACTTTCTGTGTCAGCTGATCAATTTCAATTACCTGCATATCGGGAACATAAGCTTTTGGACGCCGTATGTTATTCTGCTCACAGCGGTGGTTGAAATACCTGTTTTCCTGCTGCTGGCGGTTCGCTCTTACTGCAAACATCAGGCGGCATAAATTTGAAATCCTTCCACAGCAGCGTATGTACGGTTCTCGTATACGCTGCTGAAACCGTAGTATATAGGTGAAGCATTATGCCTTAGTATCTCTCACAATCTCACTTTTTTATTTGTTTTCTCTGCATTCGTTTAATATGTTCTCAAACTCATTTAAATAACTTGCAAACCTTTCATCGTCTCGCCCTTTAACACAAGTTTTTTTCCCTTTACATAAAAAGAAATATTCTGTATAACCATCTTTATCCATTATTCTACCCTTGGTGTAAGGTTTCGTAATTGTTCCTTTTAAATTTTCCGGGAATAGTACAAGTAATTGTGCCAGTTCTAATAAAGTAAATTGTGTTGGATTAATATCCAATTCTTCTATTTTGCTATGAGATAAACATCTAAAATCGTTATCTTGAACTTTTTTACCACTCCAGGAGAGATGTCTTATGTTAGTACTTACTATCGGTTTAAACGATTCAATCTGCATTCTGGCTTCTACTCTATTGCCTATATCAAAATATTCCAAATTGCTGCATTTTTCTATTCCATCTAATGAGTGAAGTTTAGAAAAATCAGTAAGACTCAAACCTTTAAGTTTCTCATTATTTGTCATATCCCAAAGTTTGCTCGCTTTCTGATTATAAAAATAACTAATATATTCAATATCGATTAACAAAGATAGGACTGACAAATCCGAAACCCCTTTATTTTTCCAAAATGTTATGGCTTTAAATTGCTTTCCATAAGTATTCACAAAATACTCAAACGTATCTTGTTTTAATCCCGATATTATAATTGACTTTGAATCCGGGAAATCTCTAATAACGTCAATTTGTTCAAACGAGATTACTCCACCATCTACTTCTTTTTGAACTAAATTAATATCATACATGTCAAAAGATGATGAATCAAAATTATCTATAGTTATCATGTCGCTCTCCCTACAAATCCCGATTGAATTTCATGTTCCCTGCCGAATTTTATGTCTGCCAAATTCGATGTAATCGCAATATGCTTCAATAATAGTGCCGCATCTTTTCCATCAAAAATTATTTGCTCTTTCGTCATGCATTAGGCTCCCTTCTAAAAATCTACACAATACATTATCTTTTCCTGCTTTTATAGTAAGCTCCCGATTCCCGTTATCGTTTCCTACGTATCACCTGCAAGAACTAATTCTTCTTTCTCATTATTTTTCGCAATTTCTGTATCATCGTGCAGAGCGACACGGCCCCATGCTATGTCAGGCATTAACTCAAACTTACTGCTTTCTAATCTTCCATTCATCATCTTGAGTTTTTCTTTCTGCATAGTAACCGCAAGGCATATCCTTTAGAATACCAACAGAGTTATCTAAGTCAAACACTTCTTTTAAGGATACTAACTTTGCTTCATCTATTCCATGCGTTTTTCCACATAGAAATTGCCACATTCCATCCTGTTCATCATGTGAAACATACAAAATAGGATCTCCATTATCTATTATATGACAGCAGATAATTGTAGCTGTATTTGGTGCATCATAAAACGGAAATTTCATGTCAAATCCTCTTCTCGAATCTCGATTTTTTGTTTTCATTTTAACACAATTCCGAGAACATGGAAACAGGGAGATTTCCGGACTGATTTCCGGCCATATGGATTTGCAGACAGATTCAGTTGAGATACTGTGATTTTGTGTTAAAATAGAATATACTCTATCCTCAAAATGAGTGCGGGAACCGGAACATATAACCGCATTTCCTCTTTTATGGGAAAGGTAGATTGGGGTGCAATGAAAAAGTGTTGCAGGTGGAGTAATCCAATAATAGGTATAGGGCAAAGTGAGGGTATTACGATTTCACATAGTATAACGAAGGAGATCATTTATGGATAAGGATGTAAAAAATACGATTTTAAATATACTTGAAACACAATTAGATGAAGTGCTACAAATGAATGGATTTAAAAGAAGAAGTAATTCCTTAATATATTCTCGGAAGAGCGAAGGAAGCACTCAAAAAATAGAAATTATATATTTTTTGCATCCCTCATATTATAACAATGCATTAGCACATATATACCCACAATTGTCAGTATATTATCCGGATATCCAAGATTTAGCAAAAGAAATTTTGGGCGACACAATTATAACATCAGGACTAAAGAATCAAATATTACGACAGCCAATTCAAGTTTATCATGATTCTGAGGATTGGGTATTGTATGATGAAAATAATAAAGCAATAGGAGAAAAGATAAAAGATTTTAAAGAAGGGTATGAAATCGTAAAAAAAAGATTTGGTAAAAAAGGTTCTAGACGACAATATGGCGCATTATTTACTTATTTTGAAGAAAAAATAGCGATGGTGGAGTCTGACAAAATTTGAGGTGAGAGAATGCAGTATAAAATCTTAATTGTGGATGATGACAGAGAGATGCTCAAAATGCTCAGGAGTTTTTTTGAACTGAAAAAATATTGCGTATTTACAGCAGAAGATGGGATGGAAGCAATGAAGATGTTAGCGTCAGATCCGGACATCATATTATTGGATGTAAATATGCCGCAGCTTGACGGAATAGAAGTCTGCCGCAGGATCAGGGACAAAGTATCCTGCCCGATTTTGTTTCTGACGGCAAGGGTGGAGGAACAGGACAGAGTGAATGGACTGCTGTCCGGCGGCGATGACTATATTTTAAAACCATTTAGTTTAAAAGAGCTGGAAGCAAGGATTACCGCACATTTAAAGCGGGAAGAACGTCATAAAACAAAATCAGAATATCGCTTTCAGGGAGAACTTCTGATTGATTATACGGCTAAAACGGTGCAGATCAATGGAAATAATCTGGAATTGACGAAGCTGGAGTATGGAATTATTGAATTTTTATCTATGAATCCGGGGTTTGTTTTTGATAAGGAAAGAATCTATGAAAAAGTCTGCGGATTTGATGGAGAGGGAGACAGCCGGGTGATTACAGAACTGATACGGAGAATCCGAAAGAAAATGAGCCTGCAGACAAAGAAAGAGTATATCGAAACGGTATGGGGGATGGGATATCGATGGAAAAAATAAGAAATCTTTCCATTAGAAAAACGATCCTTTTGTATTTGGCGGTTGGTTTGATCTGCAGTTTTCTTTTATCGACTGTGATCGTGAAAATTGCCACTTATACACAGGAACAGATCTGGTGGAACTATGCGGACCAGGATAAATATTTTGAAGCGGTGAACGAGGAAGAAAGAGGGTATAGAGCAGAGATTCCCAGACCTTCTTCTTCGGATATGAGTAGCGCGGACCGCAGTATCTCTGAACTTTGTGATTTTTTGCAGACATATACTGTTTTGATTTTGTCTTTTACAGCATCCGGCGCATCTGTTTTTCTATTTTATAAGCATAAGCTGAAACCGCCGATCGAAGAGTTGGAACAGGCATCCGGACGAATCGCAGGAAACGATCTGGATTTTCATATCACGTATGAAAACCAGGATGAAATGGGGCGTCTGTGCGGGGAATTTGAACGGATGCGGGGACAGCTTGCACAGAATAACAAAGAATTATGGCGAATGGTCGAGGAGGAGAGAGTCCTCCGGGCGGCAATCGCGCACGATATCCGCTCGCCTTTATCTGTTCTGAAAGGTTATCAGGAGATGCTGATGGATTATCTCCCGGATGGAACCGTCGATACAGAGACGGCAATGGGAATGCTGGAGGAAAGCCGGAAGCAGATTGAGCGCATGGACCATTTTGTGGAGACCATGCGGAAGATGAGCAGTCTGGAGCAAAGGACATTAGTAAGCCGTCCGATCACAGCAGAAGAAATAAAAGCAGATATTATGGCAGAACTTGTGGTACTGGAAGCAGAGAAGGAAAAGCAGGTCATCATGAAGGTGCAGGAGACAACAGATCGTTTTCAGGGAGATAAGGAAGTGGTACTTGAAGTGACGGAAAATCTGTTGTCCAATGCGCTTCGGTATGCGAAAAAGCAGATAACAATAAATGTCAGCGTAACGCGACAAGAACTGATGATCTGCGTGGAGGACGATGGAAGAGGTTTTGACAGCGATATGGAGACAGTTACAAAAGCATTTTATCAGCAGAATGTAAAAGACAGCCTGAATCATTCGGGAATGGGAATGTATATCAGCAGACTATATTGTGAGAAACATGGAGGCCGCCTTGTGTTAGAAAACAAGGCGGCGGGCGGGACTTCAGTGACAGCTGTATTTCGCCGGATCGCGTAAGCGGTCCGGCAATTTTTTCCCCTTTTTTGGTGTTGTCTTTTTGTTGTGATTTAAGATTTACAATAAACACATCAAAAGGAAAGAGGTGACGGCTATGAGTGTCATTATGAGAAGAGAAATCAAAAACTTTCTGAAGAGACCATTGTTTTGGCTTGGTGTGCTGATTGTGGTTTTGGGTGTGTTCCAGGATGTCAGACCTTATCTTGGGATTTCTTATGTATCCTCTGATCAAGATCTGTCCTTAAATACACCGTCATCAATCACTGATGCCGATATTACAGACGGATACGTTCCCACAAAGGATGAAGACAGACGGAAAATATGGGAGGAAGAAGTACGGGGGAACCTTGTATCCGAGTTTGAAATGAGCCGGGAAGAGGCAGAAGCTGTAATAGAGGAAATGAAAGGAATGGATATTCAGGAAGCCTGTGAGCATCTGGAAACAACGTATCACTATTACAGCGCGATTTATGCCTATGAGGATACGGCGTTCCATCAGGGAACAGCGGAAGAGATCAATTCCTATATTGAGGATAAATTGGAATCACATCGCTTTTCGTACTATTTTTCCAGAAAATTTGCAGATTTTTCAGGACTTTACATGGGATTTTTTGCAACGGTCATGCTTGCGGCTCTGTTCTGGCAGGATACCAGAAAAAATACGTATGAGTTATTACATACAAAGCCGATTCGGGCGGGACAGTATGTGCTTGGAAAAGCAGCAGGAGGCTTTTGTGTCTGCCTGATCGTGCTGGCAATTTTAAATCTCATATTCTGGGCGGCCTGCTGTATCTTCACAAAGGACAGCGGTTTTGAGGTGAATCTGATGGATTTCCTTGCGGCGACTGCGCTTTACATTTTGCCGAATATGCTGATGATTGTATGTGTATATAGTTTGATTTCCCTGTTGTTTAAAAATCCGTTGCCCGCAGTACCGCTCCTGATCTTATATATGGTGTATTCCAATACAGGCAGTAGAAATGCGGAAGGGGTGTATGGTTATTACGGAAGGCCGCTGGCTATCATGGTGCGGTTCCCCGGCCGGTTTTTTGATACTGCGGAGCCGCCGATGGTATTGCTGAATCAAAGTTTTCTGATACTGGCGTCTGCCGCGATTCTTCTGATCTGTACGTTGCTGTGGAAAAGGAGGCGGATGTGATGGGAAAAGAAATAAAAATCTGTTTGCCCCTCTATAAAATGGCATATTCTGTTTTTTTCGTTGTCATCTTATGCATCGTTCGGGGCGTGATTTATACGAATGAAGTGGGAATTGCGCTGGAGGCGCCTCTGGCATTGCTTGCGGCAGTGTTCTGTGCAGATACTTATGTACAGGAAGTGTCCGGCAAAAGATCGGAGATTGAGCGCCTGTATCCCGTAAAGAACAGAACACGTTCCATATGGAAAAGGATGCTGGCACAGGAAGAGTATCTGTTCCTTCTTGCGGCGGCAGGTTATGGAATCTATTGTGTCATTCAAAGACCGCTTCCTCTTTATGGGATGCAGATCGTAATAAAAGACGAGATAAATATGTTTTTGGTGTATCTGGCGGCCATTGCCATTACCCTTATTTTCTGGGGAACTTTATCCCATATCCTGTCCTGCCTGTTCCGTAATATGTGGGCAGGGACCGGCTGTTGCCTGCTTCTGTGGATCATAACAAATTCAACGGTTGGAGACCGGCTGTTGGGAAAATGGAATGTATTCTCTTATACATTCAGAAATATAGAAGATAATGGGGATTTGAGTTGGATATGTGGGAAAATGATCTGTGTGCTTTTGATTTTTATCATGGGCGTCATGCTGCCTGAAATAATAAAGAAAAGAGGATAAGGATATGAGTATTAAGATAAATGACTTGACAGTAACTTTTAAAAACGGAGTGACGGCAATCGATCATGCGGATCTGGAAATTCCGAAAGGGTTGTTCGGATTATTGGGAGAAAATGGTGCCGGAAAAACTACATTAATGCGGGTACTGACAACGGTATTAAAACCTGCGGGCGGAACTGTTGCGCTGGATGGGATGTTATACAGTGAGGAGAATTATGAGAAAATCCAGAGGAAGATCGGATATCTTCCCCAGGAGATTGAACTTTATCCGAACCTGACTGTGCAGGAATGTCTGGAATATATGGGAGATCTGGCCGGTGTGCCGAAAAAAGAGTGTAAAGAGCGTATCCGGTATTATCTGGAAAAGACCAGTCTTATAGAACATCGCAGGAAGAAGATGCGTCAGCTTTCCGGCGGAATGAAACGAAGAGTCGGACTGATACAGGCTCTTTTGAACGAACCGGAATTTTTGATCGTAGATGAACCCACCACAGGCTTAGACCCGGAGGAACGGATCCGCATCCGTAATCTGCTGGTGGATTTTTCAGAAGGCCGTACCATCCTGTTTTCTACACATGTTGTGGAGGATCTGGTAGCGACCTGCAATCAGCTTGCGGTAATGAAAAAAGGAACCTTCCTTTATGTGGGGTCCATGCAGGAATTGATCCATGCGGCAAAAGGGCATATCTGGGTCTGCAGGGTTACAGATGAAAAACAGGCAAGAGAAATAGAAAAGAACTATCATGTTTCTTCCAAGCAGTATGTGGATGGAGAACTACAGATAAAACTGATCAGCAGGGAAAGACCGGATATTGACTCTACTCCGGTATCCGCAACACTGGAGGATGCCTATATCTATATCACAAATACCACTATGTAGGTATGGAGGAAACCCACGGCCTTTATATTTATGAAAGCGATGATGTGGACTCTGGCGAATTTACATATTTCTGTATGGCTCCGGACACGATGGAAACCACATGGCATATTGAGAAGAAACACGTGATTTCAAGTCGGTGGGGATTGGAACGGTTCTAATCCCCACCGGTTTTTTATGTGTCAAAATGCCGAAAAAAATAGTGCTAAAATACCGAAAATATAATCACCAAAACACCGAAAAATAAATTGCCAAAATGCCGAAAAAGAGGTATACTTTTAATCAGATAAGGGAAACATATGGATATGGCAAGAGGGAGGCATGATAGAAATGAGAAAATACAAGGCAAGAATTGCTGACGAAATATTAAAAAAGCGTCTTCTGGGAAAAGGCGCTGTTTTAATAGAAGGCCCAAAATGGTGTGGAAAAACAACAACGGCTGAACAGATTGCCGGAAGTATTCTCTATATGGCGGAACCTGAAAAAGAGAAGCAGAATCTGACAATGGCGGAAATCAGTCCGGGGAGACTTCTGAAAGGCGAAGTGCCAAGATTAATAGACGAATGGCAAATTGCGCCGAAAATATGGGATGCTGTAAGATTTGAAGTAGATCATCGGGACGAGTTCGGGCAGTTTATTTTGACTGGTTCGGCAGTGCCAGCCTCTTATGAACATATTCATCATACAGGGACAGGACGCTTTTCGTGGATATTGATGCGTCCAATGAGTTTATATGAATCTTTGGATTCGACTGGAGAGGTAAGCCTGAAAGAATTATTTGAAACGCCGGAACAAATTGAAGGAGAAAATCCTCTTGATTTAAACCGGCTGGCTTTTCTGGTATGTCGAGGAGGCTGGCCAAGAGCGACTGATTTAGAAGGTGAAATTGCACTTGAACAGGCATATGACTATTATGAGGCTGTGGTAAGGTCAGACATATCCCGCGCAGACGGTATTACAAGAAATCCGGAGCGGGTAAAACGTCTTATGCGCTCTTATGCCAGAAATCAAGGCTCACAAGCTACCAATACACTGCTCAGAGACGACATTGTAACGAATGACGCGGAAACGCTTGATACAGACACAGTATACTCTTATATTAATGCCCTGGAAAAAATATTTGTAATCGAGGAAATGACGGCATGGAATCCAAATCTTCGTTCTAAAACGGCTATCAGGACTTCTAATACCCGATATTTTGTTGACCCCTCTATTGCAGTTGCAGCATTAGGATTAGGTCCGCAGGATTTAATTGCGGATTTAAATACATTTGGTTTGCTGTTTGAAACGATGTGTATCAGGGATTTACGGGTATTTGCTGACGCATTGAACGGAAACGTATACCATTTTCGGGATAGATCAGAACTTGAATGTGACGCAGTGGTTCATTTACGCAATGGCGCTTATGGTCTGATTGAAGTGAAGCTTGGAGGCGATAGGTTAATTGAAGAAGGTGCGGAAAATTTAAAAAAGTTAAGAAATAAAATCGATACGAAAAAAATGAAAGAACCATCTTTTTTGATGGTTTTGATTGGCGTGGGTGATTATGCCTACAGGAGACAGGATGGCATATATGTTGTTCCCATTGGCTGTCTGAAAGATTAAAGAGGCGGGACTGGCAGGGGGTAAAATAATTTGGAGAAGCAAAGCATTGTGGAGCGGCTAAGAGCTACGGACTAAGATCGTTCTTTCATGCAGCCGCGGAACTTTCCGCTTTCCGCTGGCTGCATGAATTGTGGTTGTTTTCTTCAGATAAAGGAATTATAATGTAGGACTTTCGGAGGGAGTTGTTTGGAACCACTTTAGTTTATTTCTTCCTTTCACATTCACGTTGGTGGTTGGATATTCCATTAACCGGGAATATACCGATTTTACATTAAAAAAATATACTGGCTGTTCCGGTTTCAAAATTTTGGTTAATCTTATCCAAAATAGTAGTAGGTTATGGCTTGGTAATTTTCTCATTCTTCTATGGATTTTGCGTAATATTCCTTGCAGATGGAAACTTTATCAATTTATACCCGATGACGACAGGGTTGGTGCTTTCAAATTATGCACATGACGAAAAAATTGTATATTCTCCGTTGATGAGCGTAAGCATTGTTATTATTATTTTCATCTGCGCCCTTATTCTTCTTAAGGTGTTCAATCGAAAGCGTAATGATATATAATCTGCCGGACGACGGCAAAAGGAAAAAGCAGTCGCAGAACAGAGGTATTTTCAAGCGCAGTTTTTAAATTCCGGCGGCTTTGATTTCAGGGCCGCTGCTTTTTTGCCTGTCGGTAATTTACGATGACCCTGACACAGAAAAAATTTTGCATGAAACTATCTTTTTGCTTTGCTCAGTCGTTATACATGATAGTAGAAGGGGGAAACGTTTTGAACTTCAGGAACGGGAAAGGAGGATTTTGTGGATGTGGATTTTCTTTTGATTAGGAACATGAAAAAAGGCGATGAAGAAGCCTTTGAGATGTTTGTCCGCAAATACTATGATGAAATAGTAAAGTACTGCGGCTTTCATTGCTCTGATCCGAGATACACCGAAGATCTGGCACAGGAAACATTCGTGCATTTTTTTAGAAATCTGTCCGAGTACCGCCATATAGGGAAAGCAAAGAATTTCCTATATACCATAGCCGGAAATTTGTGCAGGGACTATTTTAAGAAGGCAAAAGAGATGCCGTTGGAGGATTTGAAACTGGCCGATCTGGAGGGGGCGGATGAATTTACACAGGAGATTGTCACAAAGCTGGCGGTTGAAGATGCGTTGAAACGCCTGCCCGACGAATTGCGGGATGTGGTGGTGCTGTATTATTTTCAGGATTTGAAACTGTCCGAGATCGCAGACATACTGAAAATAGGATTGCCACTGGTAAAATACCGGATGAAGCAGGCAAAAATCCAATTGAAAAAATATTTAGAACAGGAGGGAGAACTGTGACGTTTGAAGAAAAGCTCAAAATTTATAAGAAAACCGTTCAGGTCCCGGTAAAAGAGGAGGCCATTCAGAGGACGGTTCAACTGTCAAAGGCCGCTTTTTATGCCAGTGAGCAGGATAAGGTTATGTCTTACCATGAATTTCTGCTTGCGCAGTTTGGGGTTATCCAGAAACGGTGGTGGGGATTCCAATTCCTGATTTTGCTGTTATTCTGGATTTCGTTTCGCATGTCCATGGAAATGGAAGCAGTTCAAAAAAGTTTGGGAGTCACGGCATCTCTGTTTATTATTCTTGTGATTCCGGAGTTATGGAAAAACCGGGACAGCCGGTCTATGGAAATTGAGGCGGCAAGCTACTATTCCCTGCGGCAGATTTATGCTGCGCGGATGACGCTGTTTGGGATTGTGGATGTCGTACTGGTTACACTGTTTTGCGGACTGACTTCTGTCACGCTGAATCTTGCCATGTCGGATCTGCTGACACAATTCTTGTTCCCTATGGTGGTTACAGCCTGTATCTGCTTCGGGGTTCTGTGCAGCAAACATCATTTCAGTGAATTTGCTGCGATCAGTATGTGTATGATCTGGAGTGTATTATGGTGGTTATTGACCTTGAATGAATCCGCTTATAGGAAGATCACGATGCCGGTATGGATCGGACTGCTTGGAATTGCGCTGTTTTTTCTTATTTTTGTGGTTTATCGGACATTAAATAGCTGTAATGATTACTGGGAGGTAAATGTTGATGGAATTGAAGGTTGAAAATCTTACAAAAGATTTTGGCGGTTTTACTGCTGTGGATCATTTATCTCTGACCATGATAAATGGCGTATACGGACTGTTAGGGATCAATGGGGCAGGAAAAACAACGCTGATGAGGATGCTCTGCACACTCTTAAAACCGAGTGAAGGAAGCATTACCTATAATGGAAAGGATATTTTTAAGCTGGACGCAGACTACAGAAAACTGCTGGGTTATCTGCCCCAGGACTTTGGTTTTTACCCGGAGTTTACTGTACAGGACTATCTTCTTTATGTTGCGACCATTAAGGGAATCAAAAGTTCAGTGGCGAAAAAAAGGGTCAAAAAACTGATTGCACAGGTCGGTCTTTCCAAAGTGGCAAACAGGAAAATGAAAAAACTCTCAGGGGGGATGAAGCGGAGGGCCGGAATCGCACAGGCCATGCTGAACAATCCGAAAATCCTTATTCTGGATGAACCGACGGCAGGTCTTGATCCCAATGAGCGCATCCGCTTCCGGAATCTGATCAGCGAATTGTCAGAGGACCGCCTGGTACTGCTGTCTACCCATATCGTTTCAGATATCGAATACATTGCCAATGAGATTTTGCTTATGAAGGACGGCAGCCTGATCTGCCGGGGGACTTCTGAGGAACTGATTCAATCCATGACAGAAAATGTATGGAGATGTAACGTGGAAAGGACTGCCGTTCCATCTGTTTTGAAATCATATAAAGTTTCCAATGTAAAATCAGAAGCGCATGGGGCGGAGTTGCGGATCATTGCTGCGGAGCAGCCTTTTGCGGGCGCGGTGCAGGAAGAAGCAACCATGGAGGACGTATTTCTGTATTATTTTGGAGAAAAGGGTGGTGACGAATATGCTGTTTTTTGAGATCAAAAAAGTCTTTTCTAAACCCGGCAATAAAATCGCGCTCATCCTGTTGGCGATTTCTTTCTGCGTTGCCAGTTATTTTGCTATTGGAAACGTGGACTATGTGGACGAAAATGGAAACGATACAATAGGCATCGCAGCCGCTTCAGCATTACGGGAGAAAAAGAATCAATGGGCCGGATATATTACAGATGATGTATTGCGAAAAGTACTGGAAGAAAATGCGCGTATCAACCGTTCAGAAGAATATCTTTCGGAGGATGTGACGGAAAATAACAAGGCATATTCTAAAAAGCAGGGCTTCTCCGACATAAGGACTCTGATCAACTGTGCATTTGAAGAGTTTCAGAGTTATGACTATTATCGGGCGGACAGTGTGACGCCGGAAGAAGTCAGTTCGTTTTATGACAGGAGGACGGCTGGTCTGGTCGAATGGCTAAATTCAGATGAACAGGAAAATCACTATTCCGAACAGGAAAAGCAATTTTTAATTACCCGGTACGAGACACTTGAAACGCCTTTTTACTACGAGTATGCTGATGGGTGGAAAGCATTATTGAAATATGCGCCTACCATTATGATGCTGATGGTTTTAATCACTGGTTTTTTGGTAGCAGGAATCTTTTCAGATGAAATTCAGCTAAAAGCGGATTCCATCTTCTTCTCTTCCCAATTAGGCAGAAAGCAGGCGATTATTGCAAAAATTATGGCAGGTTTTATCATAGTTACAGCGATTTACTGGATTACGATGGCATTGTATTCTGGAGTAGTACTGTCTGTGCTGGGAACCGGCGGAGCTGGTTGTGTGATTCAAACCGGATTTGAAAACTGGAAGAGCTTTTATCACATTACATATCTGCAGGACTATCTGTTGACAGTTTTGGGCGGATATTTAGGAAACTTGTTTATTTTGTTTCTGTCCATGCTTGTGTCTGCGAAAACGCACTCAAAAGCGCTGGCGGTAACAATCCCTTTTATTTTATTATTTGTTCCATCCTTTTTAAGCGGAATGTCTGTGTTGTCAGAAGTGCTGGGACTTCTTCCGGATCAACTGCTGCAGGTATGCACAGCAATAAAAACATTTAACTTGTATCAGATTGGCGGCAAAACAGTCGGGGCCATTCCGATTATTTTGACGATGTATTTCATCCTTTTTTGTCTTCTTCTGCCCGCTTTGTATCAGGTTTACCGGAAGACTGAAATTAAATGAAATAAGAGGGAACACAGCGCTGATACAGTATAGTTTCGCATAGCTTTTCACTATCCGATTGGCTGTGTTCCCATTTTGTTTATATGATGTTGGGGACTTTTGCCCCCAACAGCTTGTCATATGTATAGAAAACGTCGGTCCCGGCATATGTCGGTTCCGGCGTTAATTGCGTTTTAAATACATTGTACGCCTTTGGCGTACGGTTTCGAAGCCGTTGGGCGGTGTCCCGTGAAAAGGAACTGAAGTAAGTTTAGAAGTAAGCGCAAAAGTAGATTTTTCTTGTAACTGGAACATGAGGCATATATAATAAAGAAAGGGACATAGTAACCGAGAAAAATGATATAGAAGGAAAGGTGAAGCGGTATGGCAAGGACCGTTGCAATTGGACATCAGGATTTCGAAACGGTACGGAAGAATGACTATTTCTATATTGATAAAACGGATTTTATCCGGGAATGGTGGGAAAACGGGGACAGCGTGACTTTAATTACCCGTCCGAGAAGATTTGGAAAAACGTTGAATATGAGTATGTTAGAAAAGTTTTTCTCGGTCAATTACGCAGGCAGAGCGGATTTGTTCGAAGGACTGGATATTTGGAAACAGAAAAAGTTCCGTGAGATACAGGGGACATATCCGGTTATTTCTCTTAGTTTTGCAGGAATCAAAGAAACGACTTTTTTAGAAACAAGGAAGAAGATATGCCAGACGATTACAGAGGTGTATAATAAATGCGATTTTTTAATGGACAGTGATTTACTGAATGAGAAGGAAAAAGCATTTATACAGGAAATCTCTGTAGATATGGAGGATTATGCGGCAACTTCATCATTGAAAGTCTTGTCGGATTATCTTTCCAGATATTATGGGAAAAAGGTAATTATTCTGTTGGATGAGTATGATACTCCGATGCAGGAAGCATATGTAAATGGATTCTGGGAAGAACTGGTTGCATTTACCAGAAGTCTGTTTAATTCTACATTTAAGACAAATCCATATTTAGAGCGTGCGATCATGACCGGAATTACGAGAGTCAGTAAGGAATCTATATTTTCTGACTTGAATAATTTAGAAGTGGTAACAACAACCTCAGATAAATATGAGAATGCGTTTGGCTTCACAGAACAGGAAGTGTTTGCGACACTGGAGGAATTTCAGTTATCGGAGAATAAACAGGATGTAAAAAATTGGTACGATGGTTTTACATTTGGTAAGGTTTCAGATATCTATAATCCCTGGTCAATTATTAATTATATTGATAAGAAGAAATTGACGACATATTGGGCAAACACAAGCAGCAATAGCCTGGTGAACAAACTGATCCGGGAAGGAAGTTCCGAAATCAAACAGGATTTTGAGGAGCTTTTAAAAGGCGGTGTATTAGAAACCGTGATTGATGAGCAGATTGTGTTTAGTCAGCTTTCCACAAAGGAAAGCGCCATATGGAGTCTGCTGCTTGCCTGCGGCTACCTGAAAGTAGTGCAGTATACTTTGGATGAGCCGTCGGGCAGAGAGTATTATGTGCTGGCTCTTACGAATAAAGAGGTACGGATTATGTTTCAGAACATGATTCGGGACTGGTTTTCAGAGGAAGAGCCGGGATACAATAATTTTATCAAGGCTTTGCTGGCAGACAATCTTGATGCGATGAATGAATACATGAACCGGGTGGCAATGGCAACATTCAGCTATTTTGATACAGGGAAAAATTCTTCTGTTGAAGAACCGGAACGCTTGCCCACAGGGAAAGCGATCACTAAGGGTTTGAAAGGACCAAACCCAAGTGACTGCTTTTATCATGGTTTAGTGCTGGGATTGATGGTAGATCTGGCAGGTCGGTATGTGATCACATCCAATCGGGAAAGCGGGTTTGGAAGATATGATGTCATATTAGAACCGTTGAGCAGGCAGGATGATGCAATGATTTTAGAGTTTAAGGTGTTCCGTCCGAAGAAAGAAAAAAGTCTGGAAGATACTGTGAAATATGCATTGGAACAGATTGAAGACAAAAACTATGCCGCATCTCTGACGGCAAAAGGGTTTCCGGAAGAACAGATTCGAAAGTATGGATTTGCTTTTCGCGGGAAAGAAGTTTTAATAGGATAGACAGCTTTCAAAAGAAGAAGATGAACATGATGAACGGTAAAAAACTATTAATCATTGAAGATGATATGGATTTAAGAGAAGGATTGTGCTTTTCCTTTCAGGGAGATGGTTATGAGGTTTTCGATGTAGGAACCAAGAGAGAGGGACAGCAGGAAATCAAAAAAGGTAGTTATGATCTTGTGCTTTTGGACTGCAACCTCCCGGACGGAACTGGATTTGACCTGTGCAGGGAAGTACGCCGGTTCAGTATGATTCCCATTATTATGCTGACTGCCCGTGATACAGAAATGGATGAGATCAAGGCATTGGAGCTGGGGGTGAATGACTACCTATCGAAACCATTTTCTCTGGGTGTGCTGAAGGCCAGAATAAAACGGATTCTAAATGATAGAATAGAAACGGCAAATATATGCTCCGGAAATATTGTCATTGATAAAAGTACCTGTAAAGTCTATAAGAATGAGGAAGAAATCGCGTTAAGCAAATTAGAGTATAGGCTGCTGATGTATTTGATTGAAAATAAAAACCATGTGCTGTCGAAAGAACAGATTTTAAGCTGGATTTGGGATAGTGACGGAAAGTATGTAGATAACAACACGGTTTCCGTAAATATCAGTAGATTGAGAACAAAGATAGAAGATGATGCATCTAATCCAAAGTTTATAAAAACCGTTCATGGAGTTGGATATATTTGGAAGGAATAGAAACATGATATTCAATATCATACTTGTGGTGCTGTTATGCTTCACTGTTTGGTACGGCATTTATAAAAAAAGGGAAACCTACCGCTCGATAGACAGACTATTAGACTGTGTGTTAAATCAGGAAAAGATAGAATTGTCCGACGTCCAGGAGGGAGAGCTGTCTGCTCTGGTAAATAAAATCAAGCGGATTCAGGAAGTCTTAGGAAAACAAGTGGAAATGGCAGAGGCGGAAAAGGAACAGGTAAAAAGCCTTGTTTCTAATATGTCGCATCAGCTCAAAACGCCTTTGGCAAACCTTTCGGTCTATACGGAGATTTTAAATGGCCGGGAATTGGAAGAAAAAAAGAAAGCAGAAGTTGCTGAAAAAATCCAAAGGCAGATTGACAAACTGGACTGGATCATAGGCTCTTTGGCCAAGCTGGTAAAGCTGGAGCAGGATGCGATTGCGTTTGAAGCAGAAGGAATCTCGATCAGAAAAACACTTTTGGACGCAATAGACACGGTATATGAGAAGCTGGAGAAGAAAGGAATCATGCTTGTTTCTGAAACCTATGAGGATATCCTGCTGTTTCATAATCGGAAGTGGACAGTTGAAGTTTTTGTAAATCTTCTGGAAAATGCAATCAAATACACGCAGCAGGGAGGCACAATACGGATCAAAGTTTGCCCCTATGAAATCTATACGGAGATTCAGATCATAGATAATGGATGCGGCATCCGTGAAGATGAGATTACAGAAATATTCAAACGCTTTTACAGAAGCCGGGAAGTGGAACACATAGAAGGCTCCGGCATTGGATTGTATCTTTCGAATCTGATTCTCGAGAAGGAAAAAGGGTATATGGTAGTGAAGTCCGTTTATGGAGAAGGAAGCTGCTTTTCGGTGTTCTTACAAAACTGTAAGAACTGATTACCGCTCTGTAAAGAAAATGCAAGATTCCACAGATATACTGTTGGTATCAACAGAAAAGGAGCGGTAAACCATGAGTAATATACTGGAATTAAGCCATGTAGAAAAAATATATGGTGAAAAAGAAAACCAGGTAAAAGCGCTGAAGGATATCAATATACAAGTCAAAGAAGGAGAATTTATTGCGATTGTAGGAACCTCAGGCAGCGGAAAATCCACACTTTTAAATCTTGTTGGAGGACTGGATACGCCTACGAAGGGGAAAATCCTTGTAAAAGGAAAAGAAATCGGGTCACTGACCAGAAAAGAACTAACCATTTTCCGGCGGAGAAATATCGGGTTTGTATTCCAGAATTACAGTCTGATGCCCGTCTTGAATGTGTATGACAATGTTGCCCTTCCGGTAACTTTTGACAAAGGGAAACATATCAATCGTAAGTACATCGAGGAATTGCTGAAGGAGCTGGGAATTTGGGATAAACGGAAAAAGTATCCGAATGAGTTGTCAGGAGGACAGCAGCAGAGGGTTGCAATCGCAAGGGCATTAGTCAATAAACCGGCAGTCCTTCTGGCGGATGAACCTACAGGGAACCTTGATTCTGCTACAACCATAGAAGTGATCGGGTTATTGAAGGCAAGCTGCAGGAAATATAATCAGACAATCCTGATGGTAACACATAATGAGGCCATTGCACAGATCTGTGACAGGATCATCCATATTGAAGATGGTATGGTAACGTCAGGGACACATCTGTTTCCTCCAAAAGGTGGTGATGGCACATGTTAAAACTGGCGTATCAATATATGCGGCATTATAAAAGCCAGACTTTTGCAATTCTGGCAAGTATCATTTTAACTGCTGCCTTGCTGTCCGGCGTCAGTTCCCTGATCTACAGTAGCCAGATGAACAGTCTGGAGAATGATAAGACCATGTATGGGAATTGGCATTATTATCTGGATGTGGAACCAGAGGTGTTTTCGGAAGTACGCAGCGGACAGACAGATGCCGGATTTCAGGTAGAGCAATGTGGTAAAATGGAAATTCGGGATGTGGTAACAGAACCTTATCTCATCTATTTTATCAATACGGATGAATCCTATCGACAGATGGCGCACAGAGAACTTATTGAGGGAAATTACCCTGCAGGGACAAACGAGATCGCGGCGGATCGCTACACGCTGGGGAACTTGGGATTTTCCGGAGAGATTGGCGATACATTAAGTCTGAATGGAAAAGATTATGTTCTGACCGGAATCATAAAAAGTGCCTGGGCAGCCAGTTCCAATGAAATGGAACTTTTTGTAGGGGAGAATTTTGAAGGTCGTGGGAGTCGGCCGCTTTTATATTTGAGATTCGATGAAGGTGAGAAGCTGTATAAGCAGCTGGACGCTTTCTTGAAGAAATATCAAATTTCTAGTGATGCAGTTACAGCAAATGATGAAGTTGTTATGTACTTAGGCGGCGAGCAGCCGGACAGTATCATAGATATTGTAAAATTCGCATTGACAGATGAAAATGGTAATTTCACATATATTATTTTGAAATTGCAAAGTGAATATAATCTGGCATTCAACGGGATGATCCTGCTGCTTTGTGTTTTTAGCTTGTTCATCATAAACAGCATTTTTCATATCTCTGTTTCCAAACGGACAGCGGAGTATGGCATAATGCAGACACTTGGAATCAGTGAAAAAAACATCGGCGGCACGCTGATTTTGGAATTATGGATTTTGTTTTTTATCGGTTATCCGTTCGGGTGCCTGCTGGGGAATGGAATCCTGAATCTGCTTTATGGACAGTTATATGGTGTCTTTTCTACGCAAACAGTTGGAACGGCAGGAACCGCCATGGAATTTTCCGGACTGGATCAGATTGCTGCACAGGAGAGCGTGGAAACTGCAGCGTTCTATATATCCTGGGATGCGATGGTCATCGGTTTTCTTTTCTTATTGGTAACCTTGGCTGCCGTTGGTTTTGGTACAGTATACTCTATGCGAAAACAGTCGATCCGGCAGGTGATGAGCGGAGATACCTCTTTTGTAAAAAGCAAAAGGAAGATATACAGTTTAAGGAATGTAAGCCTTGCGGATGTCGTAGTAGGTAAATTCATGTTTGCCAATAAGAAACGCGTCATTGGGATTTTGCTTTCCTTGTCTATCGGAGGATGTATCTTTCTTTGCACCACTTATATGGTGGAGAATTTGAAGATACACGCAGAAATGTCCATGAAGTCAGACGATGGTCTGGAATCGGAATACAGGGTCTCCGTAAAGTCGAATGCTTTATCAGATACTATTCCGGCATCAACCGTTGATGCAATCAAGGCCATGCCTGAGTTGTCGGAGATATATGCTACAAAATATACGTTGGGTGAACTTACGATTCAGGCACAGGAACTGGAATGGGAGGAATATTTTAATGAACGAAATGCGGATGGTTACTTCCAGCAGCAGTATGGAGGAATCTGTGTAGAGAATGAAGATGGAACATACGGGATCAAGTATGATGTTTACGGATATGATGCCGGAATGCTCGAACAGCTACAGGAGTTTATTCTGGAGGGAGAGATTATCCCGGAAGACCTGGAGGAAGGGAATCAGATCATAGCAGTTGCAAACATGGACGGACAGGGAAATTATAACTTTTACGGAAAGCATCCCGGAGATACCATTACGCTGCGGGTCCCGGGAGACTTGAACTGTTCCAGGGAGGTACTGACGTTTCAGGAGTCAGAGGAAAACTACATCACAAAGGAATTTAAAATTGTAGCTATCGTAAGCCGCGCATTGGCTCAGGAGAGCGGCTTCCTGAACGTGGAACCGTGGAGTAATAGTCAGAGCTTTATCATGACAAACCGGCAGATGAGCAGCCAGTTTGGAATAGAGGATTACAGCTTCGTAAATGCATCCCCGGCTGCCGGGGTAGACCCGGATCAGGCAGCCAGCCAGTTACTGGGAAAGATTCAGGATGTACCAAAGGCGGTCTTGCAGGATTATACAGTGGCAATCGAAACACAGAAGAATTACCTGCGGCAGCAGCAGTTATTCTTTTCGGGAATCGCCCTCATTTTACTGGTGATCAGTTTGTTCCACATCATGAACAGCATGAATTACTCCATCCTTTCCCACAGGCGGGAATATGGCATTATCCGGGCAATGGGAATTACAGATATTGGATTTTATGGGATGATTTTAAAGGCGGGAATTCTGTATGGTGTCCTGACAGACCTGTTTATTTTCCTGATCTATAACCTCGTTTTTCGGAAAATCATGGATTATTATATGGCCCATGTCGTACAGTTTCTGCACTTTACAGCAGGAATTCCCAATGGAATCATGGCATCGGTTATGGTGCTAAATATTGTGATTGCGGTTATAGCGGTTAGTATTCCGGCAAGAAAGATCGTGGAATCGGATATTGTCAATGAAATTGATAGATAGATTGAAAAACGGTCGGGAAATGGCCGATTATCATTAAAGGTTAAGGACAAGTCAAGGAGGTAGCACTATGGTGAGAAGTCACAGTTTTATTGCAACGCCACCTGGGGCGACAATTAAAGAACAGTTGAATGATAGAGGCATGAGTCAGAAGGAGTTTGCAGCCAGGATGGATATGTCTGAGAAGCATATAAGCAAACTCATTAATGGTGATGTACAGCTTACACCGGAAATCGCAGTCAGGTTAGAGATGGTTCTAGGTGTTCCAGCTAAGTTTTGGAATAATCTTGAGGCAATTTACAGAGAGAAGATTATCAAGGCTCGTCCATCTTCTTGATAAATCGTCCAGATCGGGTTACAATATTACTATAATGTGCTTGAAAGGGCAGATTATGGGGGGTATGATGAATGCTGGCGAAACGAAGAGCCGGTCTTATGATATGGTGAGGGCATATGTGGAAGTGGAAGAGGCACTTATTATGTGCGGAGTGATGCATTTAATGAGCAGCATAATTTTTCGTCCAACCAGAAATGGAATCGTCCAATTTTAACACGATTTGGATGAAAATCCGAGTTGACAAGGAGAGAAAGTGAAAAATAGAACAAAATTTTTTCTTGTGATGTGTATAGTGATTGTCAGTTGTATCTGTGTCTATGTTTTTTCTCGTTATCAGAATACATCTGCCGAACGCTTACCCAATAAATACGACATTGCTATGGAACCGGTTCACAGTACAGTAGATCAGGATTGCGATGGCGTTGATGACCAGACAGATATTTTGCAGGAAGCATTGAAGTATATCGCCTCCAAACCGAAATATAAAAGTAAATATTATCAAACGGGATATCCTGACGACGGATATGGAGTGTGTACGGATGTGGTGGCAAATGCGCTGAAAAATGCCGGTTACGACCTTATGACTCTTGTGCAGGAGGATGTAAAAAGGAACCCCGATGATTACGATATAACGGAACCGGACCCAAACATTGACTTCCGGCGTGTAAGAAATTTAAAGATTTATTTTTCGCACACTGCCGTAAACCTTACGACAGATATTTCTGAAACAGAGGAATGGCAGGGAGGAGATATTGTCATATTTCAAAACCATATAGGAATTGTTTCTGACCGGCGCAATGAAAATGGCGTGCCATATGTAATACATCATAATGGACCGTGGCAGAAATCGTATGAACAGGATATTCTGGAAAGTAGGGATGATATTGTTGGCCACTATAGAATTTCTGAGTGATTTGCCAGAGAATTTCTGAGGATTTAAATAAGATAGAACATAATCAAAAAACCGGGGATTTCCTCTCCGGTTTTTTGTCAGCTAAAATATTTTACGCATACTGGTACCCCGTGAGGGTGAGAGAATCAGTACATCGTGCCGGGGATATGCTGGTCATGCGAGGACTGTCGTTTGATCTGTGCATAGGCGGCAAAGAACATGACAGCAATGAAGATGACAAATCCCCATTCTGACCGTTCATCCTGGGAGGAGGCGATAAAGTCGTATGCTCCGTGCAGGAGCGCCGGAACCAGAACCGCCATGGTGCGGCAGAATTTTGACCTGCCCTCTCTGCCATATCCTTCATACAGTTTTGCAGATCCGTACCAGAGGCCCATAAAAACGCCGAAGCAGGCATGGCCGGGAACCGCGGTTACTGCGCGTACCATGGCAACCTGAAGACCGTACTGCAGAACATAGCTGATATTTTCCCAGAGCGCGAAGCCGAGAGAAACGAAAACCGCATATACAACACCGTCGAAGCGATAATTAAAAGCGGAGGAGTTCCACGTGCGTTTCTTCAGCAGAACGTATTTCGCGCCTTCTTCGGAAAATGCCACGACAACAAAATACAGCAAAATCTGATACAGCAGTGGGTTGTCTGCACAGAATGTATTCAGGAGCATGCTGCCAAGCTGTTCCAGTATCAGGGCGATTCCGGTGGAGAGAATGCCGTATGTAATGAGGGAAAGCAGGAGATGAGGCGGTTCTTTTTCATATTTATCAGCCTGGTAAACTTTGATAAGCAGGATCACCGCCGGAATGATTGCCGCGGCGATCAGAATCGGGTTTGCATATAATAAGAACATCGTGTGTCCTCCTCGAAAAATTTTTTTTGATTTTGTCAGGTTCCGTCTGTTTGTAGTATAGCAGATGAAAAACAGGGATTCAATAAGAGGAATCGCAGAATATCCGGTGAAAAAAGAGACGGATGGGTATATAATGATACTGTCGCTCTGACAGGAGCATAAAGACGGAACGGAAAGGGAAGCTACGATGTTAGAAATGGAGAGCTGCGCGCTCTGCCCAAGGGAGTGCCGTGTGAACCGCAGTGCAGGGCAAAGGGGAGTCTGCGGGGTACCTGCAGAGATTTATGCCGCAAGAGCTGCGCTGCATATGTGGGAAGAACCGTGTATTTCAGGGGAACGTGGATCCGGCGCTGTGTTTTTCAGCGGATGCCCGCTTGGCTGTATATATTGTCAGAATCATCTGATTTCTGAAGGAAAAGCTGGGAAAACAATTACGGTACAACGGCTGGCAGAGATATTTCTGGAACTGCAGGATCAGGATGCCGCGAATATCAATCTGGTTACGCCGACGCACTATACGCCGCAGATCATAGATGCGGTGCGTCTGTCGAGAGAGAAAGGACTTCGCTTACCGATTGTGTATAACTGCAGCGGTTACGAAAAGGCGGAGACGTTGCAGAGCCTGGAGGGAATCGTGGACATATACCTGACGGACTTTAAATATATGGAAGCAGATCTTGCAAAACGATATTCACGGGCAGCCGATTATCCGGAAATAGCGAAAGCTGCCCTGGCAGAGATGGTGCGGCAGCAGAACCCCCCGGTGTTTGATGAAGATGGGATGATGAAACAGGGCGTGATTGTCCGGCATCTGCTTTTGCCCGGCCATGTGAAAAATGCGAAGGCGGTTGTCCGGTATGTATATGAAACATATGGAAATGATGTATATTTCAGCCTGATGAACCAGTATACTCCGCCTGCGCAGCCGGTAGATATTCCGGAGCTGAACCGCCGTGTAACACGACGGGAATACGAAAGTCTGGTTGACTATGCAATCGATCTGGGTGTGGAGAATGGATTTATTCAGGAGGGGAAGACAGCAAAAGAGAGTTTTATCCCGGAATTTGACTGTGAAGGGATCTAAGATGTTGGGGTCAAAAGACCCCAACTATGATACCTACGGATTGTTTCGTGCTACGCACTCCCACAATCCTGCCCCAAATTCGGATATCGTGTGGCATACGCCCCACTTTTATCCTCATGTTGGGGCGGGTCCCAAGGTCTTTCACCCACCTATGAGCAAGCTCATGTGGGTTTAGACCTTTTGACCCTGGTATCGGAATCTAAATAGTTGACAAAAGCCACTATATGCCTTATACTGCATATAGTGGCTTTTGTCAACTAAATGGCGGGAGGGAAAGTATGTCAGAAAGAGAACTGGCGGTACAGCGGATACGAGAGTTCAATCGGTTTTATATGCCTCTGCTCCGGCTGCTGGATAATCATTATTTAGGTTCGGAGTATACACCTACAGAAGCTCGCGTATTGTATGAGATACACGAAAACGACGGGTGTAACGCCGCGTTCATCGCAAAAGTGATGAACATAGATAAAAGTTATCTCAGCAGAATCATCCGGCTTCATGAAAAGAAAGGGTATTTGACACGAACCGTATCGGAAACAGATTCCAGGGCATACCAGCTTCATTTAACGGAAGCGGGGGTGGCTCAGACCGAAGACTTTATCGAAAGGTCCAATCAGCAGATTGAAGAGATCATTCAGTCGTTGAGCGGGAAAGACTGTGCAGAGCTGATCCGTGCGCTGGATACAACAACGGATATTTTAGAAAACTGCAGGGAAACAGAATAAATTTTACAGGAGGATTTTTTCTATGAAAGTCGTACCATATGACAAAAAATACAAAAAAGATTTTATCGAAATGAATAAACAATGGATTACAGAAATGTTTGTACTTGAGGAAGAAGATCTGGCGGTTTTGAACAATATTGATCAGGCGATTGACGAGGGCGGGCAGATTTTCTTTGCCATCGATGACGACGAAAACGTACTGGCCTGCTGCATGATCGCTCCGCTTTCGAACGGGGAATGGGAGATTGAGAAATTCTGCGCGAGGGGAATGTATACCGGAACCGGAGCAGGAACAGCCTGTTTAAAAGCGTGTATGGATTACGCAAAGGAAAAACAGGTGGAAAAAATTGTGATCGTAACCAATACAAAATGCGAGCAGGCAGTCCATTTATATAGAAAGTTCGGATTTACCGAAGTCCCGGTTGATAAAGAAAAATTCTCGTACGAAAGAGGGAATATTGCTTTTGAGAAAGTAATTTAGTTCACAAAAAGTTCACAAAAAATGTTAGCACTCGCTATTGACGAGTGCTAACAAAGGTGTTATAACATATATAGAACAAAGGAAGAGGGAAAGAAAGAGGACAAGAGGTCCGAAGATTTCCTGAAGAGTCCCGCGTTCTGGTTAACAGGTTGGTTTTCATTAGGAAAAGGAGAGATGACTTATGATGACACCTAGTATTTTTAGAGAGAGCTTATTTGATGATTTCTTTGATGACTTTTTTGATTTTCCTGTATTTGACGACAGAGAGATGCAGAAGGCAGAGAAAAAGCTGTATGGACGGCATGCGGCGCGCATGATGAAGACCGATGTGCAGGAGCATGACGATCACTACGAGGTAGATATTGATCTTCCGGGGTTTAAGAAAGATGAACTGTCTCTGGAGCTGAAAGACGGTTATCTGCAGATCAGCGCCGCGAAGGGACTGGATAAAGAGGAAAAGGAGAAAGAGACAGGCAAATATGTCCGTCGGGAACGTTATGCGGGCAGCGTGAGCAGAGCGTTCTATGTTGGCAAGGATGTAAAACAGGAAGACATTCACGCGAAGTATGAGAACGGTGTTTTGAAACTGAGTATTCCAAAGGCCGAAGAGAAAAAGCCGGAAGTGGAAGATAACAGATACATTGCCATCGAGGGATAATGGCCCCTCTTTATATACACATTGACTGATAAGAATGCCCGGAGTCCGGTGCGGAGAAGAATTCGCCCGGCTCCGGGTTTTTGTGTACTCTGTTTTCATATTTTCCCCAAAATAAATACTTTGGTATTGTGAAAAATGAACAAAAATACTAAAAAAATTTAGCAAAATAGCATAATTGACATACTAGCATGTAAGTTATATAATGTCATTAACAACCTAAAGGAGGATGAAAAATGAAAAAAATGTTGGTAATGATGCTGTGTGCATCCATGGTATTTGGTCTGGGCGCGTGTGGGAACTCTTCTTCCGGAGACACCAAAGATGAGGCTGCCGAGTCAGGCAGTACATCGGAAAACGGCGGGTACAAAATCGGTTTTACGGATAACTACAATGGGAACAGTTATCATCAGTCGATGGAGACGTTTATGCAGGAAGCGGCGGACGAGCTAAAGGGAGAGGGATATATCAGTGAGCTGACGATCGTTGAGGCGAATCAGGACGCCGCGACTCAGATCTCCCAGATCGAGGATTTTATTATGCAGGATTATGATCTGATCGTTGTAGATCCATGTTCGACAAGTTCTCTGAACAGTGCAGTTCAGGAGGCCTGTGACGCAGAGATCCCGGTTCTGGTGATCAACGACGGGCCGATTGATCTGGAGAATGAGTATTTGTATCAGTTGAATTTTGATTTTGTAGATCTGGCGCAGACACTGACAACAGAGGTGTGTGAGAAGATCGGCGGAGAGGGCAAAATCATCGAACTTCGTGGTACTGCGGGAACGACCTGTGATACCGATATGCATCAGGGTGTGCTGAATGCGCTGGAAAATTATCCGGATGTAGAAGTCGTCGCTGAGATTTATACAGACTGGACAGGCTCCAAGGCACAGAGTGAACTGAACAGCGTGCTGCCGACACTGGATAAGGTGGATGGACTTGTAACCCAGGGCGGAGACGCTTACGCGGCGGTTCAGGCATTTATCTCGGCAGGATATGAGGAACTTCCGGTGATCGCAGGCGATAACAGAGGGTCATTCCTGAAATGGTGGGCGACAGAGGCTCCGGAAGGATATGAGACCATTTCCGGTGCATGTAATCCGTGGGACGGAGCAATCGCAATGTATATCGCGGTGGATATTCTGAATGGGGAAGAGGTGGCAAATGAAATGAACTGCCCATTCGGATATGTAGAAGCAGAAAATGTTGCAGAGTATGCGGACATGGGCGAAGATGAAGTTGCGGCGACCACATACGACTGGGATACGATCAAATCGGAGATTGAAAATGGAAATAATTGAACTGGTAAATGCAATATTGGAACGGGCGCAGTTTGTCGATATGACAAGAATGCTGGAAGTGGGTATGCCGTCATGGCCTACCCAGCCGCCCTTTGAGGCAGAGACGATTGAGTCGCAGGAGAAGGGAGATATTTCATATTTCCGGAAAATCGTGATGTGCGAGCATACAGGGACTCATATTGATGCCGGGTGTCATTTTGTGCCGGGAAAAGAAAGTATTGATGAAGTTCCGGTTACGCAGGTTATCGGAAGGGCCTTGAATATTGACGCGACGGATACGGCGCCGTGTGGAGTGGCGTCTGTGGAAAAGGTAAAAGCCTTTGAAGAGAAATACGGAAGCGTCCGCGAGGGCGATATCGTCTTTTTCCGGTTTGGCTGGGATGAAAAATACGGAACCGGCGCGTACATGAAAGACTGGCCGGGGATCTCACTGGATGTGGGAAAATATCTGCACGAAAAAGGCGTAAAAGCGATCGGATGTGACTGCATGGCGCTGGATGCATTTGGAAGCGGGGATCCGAACCACCCGTATCTGCTTGGGAACAGCGTAAATATTCTGGAAAATGTAGATAAGCTGGGAGAACTTCCTCCTGTGTTTTCTGTGATCGGACTGCCGTGTAAGTTTAAAGATGGTTCTGGCGCCCCGATCAGACTGATTGCGATGGTGGAAAAGGAGGTGGGAGGCCGTGGAGCGTAAAGAAAATCAACAGCCGTATCTGAGGCTGGAAAAGATTGATAAGACTTTCGGTATTACGAAGGCTCTGCAGGGAGTAACACTGGATATCTTTGCAGGGGAAGTTGTTGGTCTGGTCGGACCGAATGGCGCCGGAAAATCGACACTGATGAAAGTTCTCACGGGGATTCTTCCGCCGACCGACGGGGCGGTGATCGTGGAAGGACAGGCCGTGGAACACTACAGCGCGAAAAATGCAAAGCAGGCGGGGATTGCCTGTGCATACCAGGATCTGTCGTTATGTACCAATTTAAGTGTTTATGAGAACTTCGCGATGCCAAATGTCAGCCACAGACTGTTTGATAAACCGGGGTGGAGAAAAGAAGCAAAAGAGAATGCAAAGACGCTTCTGGAAACGTATTTTCCGGGAAACGGGATCGATGTGACAAAGCCGGTTGACAAGCTGAGTCTCGCCGACCAGCAGATCGTAGAAATCTGTAAAACGCTGATGACAGATAACCTGAAAATCCTGATCCTTGATGAGCCGACAAGCGCGCTGTCAACAGATAAGGCGCGGCAGCTTCATGAAGTTGTCGCCCAGTTAAGCGCAAGAGGCGTGGCAGTGATCTACATTTCTCATAAACTGGATGAGATCGGGATCGTGTCGGACCGGATCGTTATTTTGCGAAATGGTCAGAATGTCGGTGAGTTCCGCTCTGAATCCGTGTCACAGGAATCCCTGGTCGAGCTGATGGGCGGAGGGAAAAAAGAAAAAAAGGAAAAGGCAAACAAAGAAGAGACGTTTGGCGAGAATCTGGTGGAGATCCGGGGACTTACGACCAGAGAACTCTGCGATATCAATCTGCATGTCAGAAAAGGAGAAATCCTTGGGATTTCCGGACTGGCAGGCTCCGGACAGCAGGAACTGCTGCAGGCGATCTATGAGGCCCGCAAACATATCGGGACGGCAGGAAAAAACGGGGTGCAGATCAACAGTACAATTGCCTACGTATCCGGCGACCGGACGAAAGAAGGAATCTTTCCGCTGTGGGACATCCGGAACAACATTCTGGCTGCCAATTTCGACCGGGTGAAAGGAAAACTGCTTCTGGATAAGAAGAAGTGTGATGAATCAGCGACCTACTGGTATGACAAACTGAAATTCCGGGCGGAAGGAATCGGCAGTAATATTATGTCCCTCTCAGGCGGAAATCAGCAGAAAGCGCTGATCGCGCGGGGAATTGCATCCGAGGCGGATATTATTATCCTGAATGATCCGACCGCAGGCGTTGATATCGGGACAAAGCAGGATATCTATGATCTGCTGGATGAAGTGAAGCAGATGGGAAAAGCTGTGATCCTTTATTCTACGGAGGATGCAGAGATTGAAATCTGCGACCGGGCCTATATCATGCATGACGGTGCGATCACGGAAGAACTTGTAGGCGATGGGATTACCGTATCCAATATCGTCACTGCATCGTTCAAAAAAGTAGAAAAGAAAAAAGCGGATGAAAAGAAACCGAATATGTTCAGCAGACTGTTTAGCTCCAGGCTTGCACTGCCGCTTCTGACGATGATTCTCATCTTTGCAGCAAATGTAATGAATAATCCGAATATGCTTTCTTATCTGGGACTTCGGATGAAACTGAATTCTACGCTTCCGTTGATTTTTGCTGCTCTGGGACAGATGTTCATCATTTTGTCGGGGGACTGTGATATGGGAAATGGCTATTCGATCGCGCTGGTCAATGTCATTGTCGGTGTGATCCTGACAGGTAATCCGCTTGTCGGTCTGGTTGGTCTCTTAATCTTCATCGGGGCATATATGGGAATGGCAGCGCTGATCCATCTGCGGAATATTCCGGCGATCGTGGTGACGCTGGGTGCGCAGTTTGTGTGGTATGGAATCGCGCTGATTATCTGCCCGACTCCGGGAGGAAGCTGTCCGGAATGGATCTCCGCATTTCTGCGGATCCAGACGCCGCTGATCCCGCTTCCGATCCTGATCGCGGCGGCAGCCGGCCTGGCATGCTGGTTTCTCTTATACCGCTGCCGCTATGGAATGGTGATGCGGGGGATCGGAAATAATCCGAATTCCGTAGAGCGTTCCGGATGGAGCTATCTGACTGCGAAGGTTACGAATTATGGAATGGCGGGACTGATGGTTGTGCTGGCAGGAATTACCTTCACCGCGTCCTGTAACGGGGCGGATGCGAACAGCTCTGTCAACTACTGTATGTTATCTATTGCGACGGTAATCCTGGGCGGCTGTGAAATGGCAGGCGGGGTTGTAGAACCGGTCGGAGTGGTTGTGGCGGCGGTTGCAATGAATTTGATCAATTCGCTGCTTACAGCATTGAAAGTAGATTCCAATTATCAGACTGCAATCATCGGTTTGATTTTGATCGCCGTGCTTTCATTCAAATTTATACTGCGCAGAAGGGAGGCCGCTAAGAATGAATAAGATAAAAGAAATTACACAGAAAAATGCGTGTATCTGGCCTGCATTGGGAAGCGTCCTGCTGTTTCTGGCAATTACGGCGGTCACCGGAAACTTTAATTTAAGTGTTATTTCTTCCTGCGCGAAGCTGTGTGTATTTGCCCTGCTTCTGGGACTGGGGCAGATGATCGTTGTTACGAGCGGCGATGGTGCGATCGACCTGTCGCAGAAATATATCCTGACTCTGACGGCTTATGTTTCCTGCACGGTGATGGAGAAAAATATCGTGCTTGGACTGCTGGCGGCGATTATTGTGGGGGCGTTGTGCGGACTTTTAAGCTCCTGCATCAATGTATATCTGAAAATCCCGGCAATGATCACTACGCTGGCGACCGGATATCTGTTCTATACGGTGATCCTGGTCGTATCTTCAAAGTGGTCCAGTATTCCGGCAAAGGGATTTGTGGCATTTGTCAATAAAAATGTCTTTGGAATCAATATGATGACACTGGTATGTATTCTGGTTGCGGTTCTGCTGTGGTTCCTTCTGTACCGTACAAAATACGGGCATCATCTTCATGCGGTGGGACAGAAACGGGAAGCTGCAAGACTTGCGGGGATCAATGTCAGCCGGACGGTGGTGATCGCGTTTGTCATCAATGGTGCGTTGTGCGGACTCGCAGGCGCAATGGCGGCGGCGTATTGCGGCGGTGCAAATCAAGATCTTGGAACGACGTATTTCCTGCCTTCTGTTGCGGCGGCATTTGTCGGCGGAACGAACGCGGCGGGAGGAAAATCCAGCGTTGTGGGCGTCAGTATCGGTGCGCTGATGATGACATTGATGTCTACATTTTTGAATGCGGCGAAGCTGGACGTGGGGATGCAGCGCCTGATCCAGGGAGTTTTCCTTGTGTTCCTGCTGGTCGTGGCAGTATCAGACGCCGCAAAAAAGAAGTGACAGAGCTGGAGAAGCTGGCATGTACCAGCGTTGGAGTAGAAGGAGACAGAACATGAAAGCAGTACAGATAAAAAAGGCAAATGAGCTTCGGATCGTAGAGATGGAGAAGCCGCAGATTGATAAAGAGAAGAATGTCTTGGTAAAAATGACGGCGGCAGGAATCTGCGGAAGTGATGTGGGAATTTACCATGGAACCAATGCGGCGGCGACATATCCGCGTGTGATCGGACATGAGATTGTCGGCGTGGTTGAGGAGACCGGAGACGGCGTCAGTAAAGTAAAGCCGGGCGACAGAGTGATTATCGACCAGGTGACTGCATGCGGGCATTGTTATGCATGCAGAAAAGGACGGCCGAATGTGTGCGGAAACCTGCAGGTAAAGGGCGTACATATCGACGGAGGATACAGAGAATATATCGCAGTAAAAGAACAGGACTGCTATCTGCTTCCGGATACGCTCTCGGACGAAGACGCGGTGATGATCGAGCCGACGACGATTGCGGTACAGTGCTGCAGCCGGGCGCAGGTAGAGAAGCAGGATACGGTTCTCCTGATCGGCGCGGGCGCACTGGGATGCAGTATTTTGCGAATCTTAAGGCTATATTCACCGGAACGGATCATCGTATCGGATATTGACGATGCGAAACTGGAAGAAGCGCTTCAACATGGAGCGACGGATGTGATCAACAGTAAGAAAGAAGACGTTCCGGCACGCTGCCGGGAGCTGACAGACGGGTACGGCGTGACACTGACCATTGATGCGGCATGCGTAAAAGGAAGTCTTTTGACTGCATTGGAAGCAACCGGAAATGCCGGGCGCGTGATCACGCTGGGATTCAGTGTGGCGCCGGATGAGGTCAATCAGTTTTTGATCACCTCCAAGGAGCTGGATGTGCGTGGGAGCAGGCTTCAGAACTGTAAGTTTCAGGAGGTGATCGATCTGGTGAAAGAAGGAAAGGTCGACCTGAACGGAAGTATTTCCCACCGCTTCCATTATCTTGATGCACAGAAGGCGTTTGATCTGGTGGACAGTCATGATCCGTCGATCAGAAAAATCGTGCTTACCTTTGAGGACTGACGCATGAAAAGGAGGATAAAAGGCGGCTCTGCCGTCTTTTTCCATATATAGAGGGAATTTGTGGAAAATTTGTCGATTTCGTATCTTGACGGAACGGGGAGAAAAGGGGGATAATAGACAGTAAGTTGGTGGGAAAAAGAGGATAGACCGGATGCACCGGATCTGGCTATTGCCTTTATGAATAAGAAAAGAATCGGAGAATGTTTTATGCATGTATCAGAACGGTTGAAACGAGAGAGCAGTAAAGAATATGCGGTGCGGGTGATCCGTGAGAATATCATCAGTCTGGAGCTGGAACCGGGGGCGCATGTCAGTGCGAATGAACTGGCGGCCGAGATCGGCGTATCCAGAGGCCCGATCCGGGAGGCGCTGAACGAACTGAGCAGGATTGGCATCGTGGAGGTATATCCGCAGAGCGGCTGTAAGATATCACTGATTGATTATACTCTGGTAGAGCAGTGCCGGTTTCTGCGCAATACACTGGAATGCGCGGTAGTAAAAGAGGCATGCCGGGTGATCACGCAGGAAGGGTTTATGAAGCTGCAGGAGAATACACGGCTTCAGGAATTTTATCTGGAGAACCACCAGAAAGACGAACTGCTGAAGATGGACAATGCGTTTCACAAAATGTTGTTTCAGATGACGAATAAGATGGAGATTTATTCTCTGATGAAAAACTTCGATATTCATTTTGACCGGATCCGGAGCGTGTCTATCCGTGCGGTAAAGGAACTGAAGATCGTAGAGGATCATAAGCGGATCGTGGAAGCGATCGTTGCGAAGAACGAGGAGCTGGCCGCGCAGATCATGGATAAGCATTTAAACCGCGACAAGATAGACAAGGATGAACTGCGTGCGATGTATGGAGCATATTTCAAGGAATAAGAAGCCGGCGAGGTACATATTTCATAAAAGACAGTTTCGGGAAGAGAACATCTGTGTAAGGAGATTTCGCAGATGTTCTTTATTTTGCTTGACAAATAGTTTTACCGTGATATAATTTGAAAGTCAAAACATTTGATGCTAAAAATAAAAACAGAAGGAAGCAGGAGTATGGTTGGAAAAATATGTGGAACGGGTTCCTTTGCTCCCGCACAGGTCTGGGATAACCAGATGCTCTCGCAAAAGGTAGAGACCAGTGATGAATGGATCCGGGAGCGGACCGGCGTGGAGAGAAGACATATTATACAGGACGAAACTACGGCGGATCTGGCGTCGGCGGCTGCAAAAGCGGCGCTTGAAAACGCGGAGGTGGACGCTGCGGAGGTGGAACTGATTATTGTGGCGACGGTCTCCCCGGACCGGCTGATGCCATGCACCGCGTGTGAGGTACAAAAGCGGATCGGTGCCGTACATGCAGTCTGTTTTGACCTGAACGCGGCGTGCACCGGTTTTTTGTTTGCACTGAATACGGCGCAGGCTTATATCGGGCAGGGATTGTTCCGGACGGCTGTTGTGATCGGCGCGGAGAGCATGTCGAACCTGACAGACTGGAACGACCGTGCAACTTGTATCCTGTTCGGGGACGGCGCGGGAGCAGTGGTACTGAAGGCGTCTGAGGAAGGAATTTACGCTCAGGTGTCTCATTCAGACGGAAGCCGTGGGGACGTGCTGACCTGTACCAGCCGGAATCAGGCGGGATATGAAGGAAACCCGGAAGCGGCGGAAACGTATATCCGGATGGATGGAAGAGCGGTATTCCAGTTTGCCGTATCCAAAGTGCCGGAGGTGATCCGGGAGCTTCTTGCCGGACAGGCGATGCGGCCGGAGCAGATTGACTGTTACCTGCTTCATCAGGCGAACGAGCGTATCGTCCGGGCAGTGGCAAAAAGACTTGGCGTGGGAATGGAAAAGTTTCCGGTCAATATGGCGGAATACGGGAATACTTCTTCCGCCAGCATTCCGATCCTGCTGGATGAGATGAACCGGCAGGGGAGATTAAAACGGGGGGATTATCTGATCCTCTCCGGATTCGGCGGCGGGTTGTCCTATGGGGCAAGTCTGATGCGCTGGTGATATTTAGAACAAACAGTATAAAAGAGAAGAGGAGAAAAAAGCATGTTAGAGAAAATCAAAGAAATTGTGGCGGAAGCATTGAGCGCAGAGGCGGACGAACTGACGGCAGACACGTCTTTCATTGACGATCTGGAAGCGGATTCCCTGGATCTGTTTGAAATGGTGATGTCGCTGGAGGATGAGTTTGGTGTGCAGATCCCGACGGAAGATCTGGAACAGTTGAAGACAATCGGAGATGTAGAAACCTATATCCGTGAGCATAAATAGGAGGCAAGGTTAAATGAAGACAGAAATCACAGAATTGCTGGGGATTGAAGCCCCGATCATTCAGGGCGGGATGGCATGGGTGGCAGAACACCGTCTGGCGGCCGCCGTATCTGAGGCAGGCGGACTGGGACTGATCGGAGCGGCAAGCGCACCGGCAGACTGGGTACGAGATCAGGTGCGTGAGGCAAAGAAACTCACTGAGAAACCGTTTGGTGTCAATATCATGCTGATGAGTCCCTATGCAGATGACGTGGCAAAAGTGATTGTGGAAGAGGGCGTCCGTGTCGTTACGACAGGAGCGGGAAATCCGGAAAAATATATTAAAATGTGGAAGGACGCCGGCGTGAAAGTGATCCCTGTGATTGCCTCTGTCGCACAGGCAAAGCGTATGGAGCGCTGCGGGGCAGACGCCGTTGTCGCCGAGGGATGTGAGTCCGGCGGACATATCGGGGAATCTACTACGATGACACTGGTACCGCAGGTTGTGGACGCAGTTCAGATCCCGGTTGTCGCTGCAGGCGGTATTGCGGACGGACGTGGTATCGCGGCGGCATTCATGCTCGGCGCGAAGGCGGTTCAGATGGGGACACGCTTTATCGCCACAGAGGAATGTCAGGCTCACGAGAACTATAAAAACCGTGTTCTCAAGGCAAAGGATATTGATACCAAAGTGACCGGACGCTCGACCGGACATCCGGTGCGTGCGCTGCGCAACCAGATGACGAAAGAATATCTGGCAAAAGAAGCAGAAGGGGCATCTTTTGAGGAACTGGAGCAGTTGACGCTCGGCGGACTGCGGAAGGCAGTCGTAGAGGGCGACGTCATTACGGGAAGCGTGATGGCAGGCCAGAGTGCAGGCCTTGTGAAAGAATCCATGAGCTGTGCGGAGGTGATCCGAAGCCTGATGGAGGAGACCGAACAGTTGCTGAACGGAACGACTGTTGGACGGATCGCGCGATGAACAAAGAGGGATGACAGACTATGAGTAAGAAGGCATTTATCTTTCCCGGCCAGGGTGCGCAAAAAGCCGGAATGGGAAAGGATTTTTATGATACATATGAGACGGCGCGAAATGTATTTGACTCGACGTCCGAGTGGCTGGATCTGGATATGAGGACCTTATGCTTCGAGGAAAATGATAAGCTGGATCTGACGGAATATACGCAGGCGGCGCTGGTCACAACTTGTCTTGCAATGGAAAAAGCTGCGGAGGAAAAAGGACTGAAACCGGACGTGGCGGCGGGATTAAGCCTCGGAGAATACTGCGCCATTGAAACGGCAGGGGCGATGAGCCTGAAAGATGCGGTGGTGACAGTCCGCAAACGGGGAATCCTGATGGAGCAGGCAGTTCCCGCGGGACAGGGAGGCATGGCGGCGGTACTTGGACTGACCGGCGATCAGATTGAATGTGTGATCGGGGGAATGGACGGTGTAAGTATTGCAAATTATAACTGTCCGGGACAGATCGTGATCACCGGGGAACGTGGGGCAGTGGACGCCGCGGCCGGGAAGCTGAAATCAGCAGGAGCCAAAAGGGTTCTGCCGCTGAATGTAAGCGGACCGTTTCATTCGGCGATGCTGGAGGCGGCAGGAGAAAAGCTGGCAAAAGAGCTGGAAGCAGTGGAACTGTCTGCGCTTCGCATTCCCTATGTGACCAATGTAACGGCGGAATACGTATCCGATCCTGCCGGAATCAAAAACCTGCTGGCAAAGCAGATTTCCTCGCCTGTGCGCTGGCAGCAGAGTATGGAGCGTATGATCGCCTCCGGCATCGATACCTTTATAGAAATCGGCCCGGGAAAAACGCTTGCAGGATTTCTCCGGAAGATTGACCGGAGCGTGAGCGTTTATAATATTCAGACGACAGAAGACCTGGAACAGGTCGCCAAAGCGGTATCAGGCAATGAATCAGAATGAGGAAAGAAGGAACTGACATGACAAAGAAAAAGGTAGCAGTCGTGACAGGGGGATCCCGCGGGATCGGAAAGGCGGTTGCACTGGAACTGGCGAAGCAGGGGGCGTTCGTCATCATTAACTATCATGGATCACAAGAAAAGGCGCAGGAAGTACAGGCACAGATCACCGAAGATGGCGGCGAGGCTGTGGTCTGTCAATGTGATGTGGCAGATTACGAGGCGTGCGGCCTGTTTTTCGAGCAGATCATCCGCGAGTATGGACGGATTGATATTCTTGTCAACAATGCAGGAATTACAATGGACAATCTGCTGCTGCGGATGAGCGAGGAAGAATTTGACCGGGTGATCGACGTGAACCTGAAAGGAACGTTCAATTGTATCCGCCATGTCTCCCGCCCGATGATCAGGCAGCGGTACGGACGGATCGTCAATATGGCGTCAGTCGTCGGGATTTGCGGGAACGCGGGGCAGGTCAATTATGCGGCGTCAAAGGCCGGGATCATCGGCATGACAAAGTCTGCCGCAAGAGAATTGGCACAGCGTGGGATCACGGTCAATGCGATTGCACCCGGATTCATTGAGACAGATATGACGCAGGTACTTTCTGACCGTGTCAGGGAAGAGACGGCGGGGAAAATCCCGCTGGGAACATTCGGAAAACCGCAGGACGTTGCAAAAGCAGCGGCGTTTCTGACGTCAGACGACGCATCGTATATCACGGGACAGGTATTGTGCGTGGACGGCGGAATGGCCATGTAGCAAATGAAGGAGGAAGAATGGAAAATGAAGAGAAGAGTCGTGGTCACAGGACTTGGAGCAGTAACACCGCTTGGAAATGATGTAGAATCTTTCTGGAATGGAATCAAGGCGGGAACCGTCGGGATCGACAAAATCACGAAATTTGATACATCCGATTATAAAGTAAAGATTGCGGCAGAGGTGCATGATTTTGTCGCAAAGGACCGCATGGATCCAAGAGCAGCAAAAAGGATGGAGCTGTTTTCCCAGTATGCGGTGGCGGCCGCGCTGGAGGCACTGGAAGATGCGGGAATCGAGATGGAAAAAGAAGACTCGTTCCGTGTCGGAGTCATCGTGGGTTCAGGCGTCGGAAGCCTTCAGGCAATGGAACACTCAGAACAGCGGCTTCTCTCAAAAGGCCCGTCCCGCGTTGATCCGCTGCTGGTTCCCCGGATGATCTCCAATATGGCGGCGGGCAACATATCCATTGCTGTCGGAGCACGGGGGAAATGTACCAATGTTGTAACGGCATGCGCGTCAGGAACGCATTGTATCGGAGATGCATACCGGGCAATTCAGTACGGGGACGCGGAAGTGATGATCGCCGGAGGCGTAGAGGCAGCGATCTGCCCCATCGGAATGGCGGGATTTACCAACCTGACTGCACTCACCGGCAGTGAGGATCCGCTGAGAGCGTCGATCCCGTTTGACAAGGACCGCGACGGATTTGTCATGGGAGAAGGAGCCGGAATCGTAGTTTTGGAAGAACTGGAACACGCAAAAGCACGCGGTGCCAGAATCCTCGCAGAGATCGTGGGATACGGCGCGACGGCAGACGCATACCATATTACATCCCCTGCGGAAGACGGAATCGGCGCGGCGCGGGCAATGACAGACGCTATGCATGAAGCGGGAATCGCCCCGGAGGATGTGGATTATATCAATGCACATGGAACCGGCACACATCAGAACGATCTGGTAGAGACAAGAGCAATCAAGGCAGCGTTTGGAGACGCGGCAAAACAACTGAAAGTCAATTCCACAAAGTCGATGATCGGCCATCTGCTGGGAGCAGCGGGAGGAGTCGAACTGATCGTCTGCGTCAAATCGATCCTGGATGGGTTTATTCACCAGACAATGGGAACGACAGAGCCGGAAGAAGAACTGGATCTGGACTATGTGATCGGAACGCCTGTCATGCAGGAGGTGCGTTACGCCATGAGTGATTCTCTTGGCTTTGGCGGACACAATGCGGCGCTGCTTGTGAAAAGATATGAAGAATAAAGGAGAAGAAACATGGACTTGGAACAAATTCTACAGTTGATCGACCGCGTGTCAGATTCGAATCTGACTTCTTTTCACTTTGAAAGCGGAGAGATGAAGCTTTCGATGAAATGTGCCGGACAGACGGATATGCTGCCCGGACGATCCGGCTCGGAGATCCCGGACAAACTGTTCCCGGCAGGGAGTGGCGCGGCGGTACCGGAATTGTCCGCAGCGGGATTTGCAGCAGCCGGGGCAGAGGAAGATCGTCCTGTGGAAGAAATCCGGCCGGAACAGGGGAATCTTGTAAAATCTCCGCTTGTCGGAACCTTCTATGCTGCTCCATCGGAGGATGCTGATTCGTTTGTTAAGGTAGGCAGTCATGTAGAGCAGGGACAGGTGCTCGCAATCGTAGAGGCGATGAAGCTGATGAATGAGATTGAAAGCGACTATGAAGGGGAGATCAAAGAAATCTATGTCAATAACGGAGACGCCGTAGAGTACGGACAGCCTTTGTTCCGGATTCAGTAAGACAGGAGAAATTGTAAGATGAATCATTTA
Source organism: uncultured Lachnospiraceae bacterium (assembly GCA_958402795.1). GTDB lineage: Bacteria > Bacillota > Clostridia > Lachnospirales > Lachnospiraceae > Schaedlerella. The sequence continues at coordinate 55,376 of CATXUX010000005.1, forward strand.
GATATTAAACAAATAGAAGAAATTCTTCCGCACCGCCATCCGTTTTTACTGGTGGATCAGATTGAAGATTACGAACCGGGCGTATTTGCCGTGGGATATAAATGCGTGACATTCCGGGAGGATTTCTTCCGGGGACATTTTCCGCAGGAACCTGTGATGCCGGGTGTGCTGATCGTGGAGGCGCTTGCGCAGACAGGAGCAGTCGCGATTCTCTCAAAGCCGGAAAACAAAGGGAAGATCGCATATTTCGGGGGAATCGAGAAATGCCGCTTTAAAGGGAAAGTCACACCGGGAGATAAGCTGCGGCTGGAAACGCGGATCATCCGGGAAAAGGGACCGGTCGGAGTCGGAGAGGCGGTTGCTTCCGTGGACGGAAAAATCGTGGCGAAAGCAGAACTGACATTTATGATTGGATGAAGGTGAACAGGATGATTCGAAAGTTATTGATTGCCAACCGTGGTGAGATCGCAGTGCGCATTATCCGTGCGTGCAGAGAAATGGGAATCGCTACTGTGGCAGTATATTCGGAAGCGGATAAAGACAGCCTGCATACGCAGCTCGCGGATGAAGCGGTCTGTATCGGCCCGGGACCGTCTGCCCAAAGCTATCTGAATATGGAACAGATCATGAGCGCGACGATGATATCCGGAGCTGATGCGATCCATCCGGGATTTGGCTTTTTGTCGGAAAATGCCCGATTTGCAGAATTTTGCGAAAAATGTAATGTGACCTTTGTGGGACCGGGATCAGAAGTGATCCGCAATCTTGGCAATAAACAGATTGCCAGGAATACGATGGCTGCCGCCGGGGTTCCGGTAATCCCCGGATCAGAGAAAGCAATTTTTGACGTGGAGACCGGTATGGAAGAAGCAGAGCGAATCGGGTATCCAGTGATCATAAAGGCTGCGCTTGGGGGCGGCGGAAAAGGAATGCGGACGGCTTACAGCAGGGCAGAGTTCTCACAGGCGTTTTGTACGGCCCAGAAAGAGGCGGCAAACGCATTCGGGGACGGGACGATGTATATCGAACACTTTGTAGAGCATCCCCGACATATTGAATTTCAGATTCTTGCGGACAGTCAGGGAAATGTGATCCATCTGGGAGAACGGGACTGCTCCATCCAGAGAAATCATCAAAAAATGATCGAAGAAGCTCCTTCTGCTGCGATTTCCGATAAGCTCCGGAGAAAAATGGGAAAAGCGGCCGTCAAGGCGGCAAAAGCAGCAAACTATGTCAATGCAGGAACGATTGAATTTTTGCTGGAACCGGATGAATCCTTTTACTTTATGGAAATGAATACGAGAATCCAGGTAGAGCATCCTGTGACGGAGTGGGTGACAGGGCTGGATCTGATCAAAGAACAGATTCGGATCGCGTCCGGTATGCCGCTGGAGATTGCACAGAAAGATGTTCATATACAGGGGCATGCCATCGAATGCAGGATCAATGCTGAAAATCCTGCGAAGCACTTCCGCCCGTCTCCGGGCACGATCACGGGACTTCATCTGCCGAGCGGGCAGGGAATCCGGGTGGATACGGCCATTTACAGTGGCTGCGAAGTGCCGCCGTACTATGATTCTATGCTGGCGAAGGTCATTGTCCACGGAGAGAACCGGGAAGATGCGATCGCCAAGATGCAGAGTGCACTTGGCGAAGTGATCATAGAGGGCGTAGATACCAATGTAGATTATCTGTTTGCGATCCTGCACGAACCGGATTTCCTGGCGGGCAGGACCAATATTGAGTTTTTGAATACGCATGTGATCGCGGGAGTGAATGTAAATGAAACTGAATGCAATGTTTAAAAGAACCGTGCCGGAGGCAAAAACGGATAAAAAAGGAAACGTGCCGGAAGTTCCGGACGGTCTTTTGAAAAAGTGTAATGCATGCCGGAAAACCGTGTTTGTAGAAGACGTAAAAGCGAATCATTATATCTGCCCGCACTGCGGAAATTATTTTCGCGTACACGCTTACCGTAGGGTGGAGATGATCGCGGACGAAGGCAGCTTTGAAGAATGGGACACAGGGATCAAAACCGGAAATCCGCTCCGCTACAAAGGATATCGGGAAAAGGTAAAAGGTCTTCAGGAGAAAACCGGCCTGGATGAGGCAGTCATAACCGGAAAAGCACTTCTTGGAGGAATCCCGGCGGTCCTCGGGATCTGTGACGGAAGATTTCTGATGGCAAGTATGGGGGAAGTGGTCGGGGAAAAAATAACCAGAGCCGTGGAGCGCGCGACAAAGGAACACCTCCCGGTCATCTTTTATGTCTGTTCCGGCGGCGCAAGAATGCAGGAAGGGATTGTGTCGCTGATGCAGATGGCGAAAACATCTGCGGCGCTGAAACGTCACAGTGACGCGGGACTTCTGTACATCAGTGTATTGACGGATCCAACGACCGGCGGTGTGACGGCGAGCTTTGCGATGCTTGGAGATATCATACTTGCAGAACCGGGAGCATTGATTGGATTTGCAGGACCGCGTGTGATTGAACAGACCATCGGTCAGAAACTGCCGAAGGGATTTCAGCGCGCGGAGTTCTTGCAGGAACACGGCTTTCTGGACGGAATCGTGGAGCGCAAAGAGCAGCGTGACACACTGATACATCTTTTAAAACTGCATCAAAAACCGATTGCTGAAGCACGCGGCACAGGAGACGGAGAGTCTGCCGGGGAGGCAGAAGCCGAGGACTGTATGGAACAAATAGATTCTGCAGGACAGGTCAGTCTGGAGGATGTTTTTGAAGACGAGAAACCGTTGGCAAAATACGAGGCGTGGGATCATGTCCTGCTTGCCAGGGACAAGAACCGGCCGACGGGAAAAGATTACATCGAGATGCTCTTTACGGATTTTGTGGAAATGCACGGAGACCGCTCTTTTCGTGACGATCCGGCAGTGATCGGGGGCGTCGCACACTTTCATGGAATCCCCGTTACTGTTCTGGCACAGGAAAAAGGAGACGGCACAAAAGATGCGATTGCCCGGAATTTCGGAATGGTCTCACCGGAGGGATACCGAAAGTCACTGCGCCTGATGAAGCAGGCGGAAAAGTTCAAGCGCCCGGTCATCTGCTTTGTAGATACACCGGGAGCATTCTGCGGCCTGGAAGCGGAGGAACGCGGACAGGGAGAGGCAATCGCCCGGAACTTGTATGAGTTGTCCGGACTGAGAGTCCCGGTACTGTCTATCGTGATCGGGGAAGGCGGAAGCGGCGGAGCACTGGCATTTGCCGTGGCAGACGAGGTCTGGATGATGGAGCATGCAATTTATTCGATACTCTCGCCGGAAGGATTTGCGTCGATTCTGTGGAAAGACAGCAAAAAGGCGAAAGAAGCTGCCGGGGTGATGAAACTGACGGCGGCAGACCTGAAACGGCTTGGGATCGTGGAACATGTGATCCGCGAGGAACAGCCGCTGACCCGCGAGAATCTTGTACAGATCAAAGAAAAACTGGAGACCGGCATTCTGGCGTTCCTGAACCGATATGGCGCACTGGAAGAGGAAAAACTGCTGGAGGGAAGATATCAGAGATTCCGGAAAATGTAGAATCTTTTCCTTGTTTCGCGGCAAAGAGTCATATATAATGATACCAGAGGCAAAAGGACTAGGAGGAAAGGCAGTGGATAACCGGGAAATAATCAATGATGTGCTGGTTCATCTGTTTCATGAGATTTGGGAACTGGAAGAAAAAGCGATTATTACAGAAGAGTTTAAGGATATTACGAATAACGATATGCATATCATTGAAGCAGTCGGACTTCACGGCGGAAACATGTCAGGAATTGCGGAGAAACTGCGGATTACGGTCGGCTCACTGACGACATCCATGAACAGTCTGGTGAAAAAGGGATATGTAGTACGGGAACGCAGCGAGGAAGACCGTCGGGTGGTGTACATCCGCCTGACAGAAAAGGGAGACAAAGCATACTACCATCATGAGCAGTTTCATCATCAGATGGTAGACGCAGTGATGCAGGAACTGGGAGACGAGGAAGTAAATGTGCTGGTGAAAACACTGACGGATCTGTCAGCGTTTTTCCGGCAATATCAGCCGTAGGGAAATTTATAAGGGTATAAAAAAATGCGAAAGAGAATGGATTGTTTTCTGTTCTCTTTTTTATTACCATATGGTATCATTGTTTTAGAAATATGCAGCCGGGAGATCAGGTCGGATTAATCTGTGGACATGGTATCTGTATAGGAATGCATCGGCGGGTGATAAAGAGGTGATTATGAAAAAGAAAAAGAAAGCGAAAAAAGTTGTTTTGCAGGCGGTAAAGATTGCGATAGGGAGCAGCGCTGCGATTTATATTGCCGGACTGCTGCATCTGGAATTTGCAGCTTCGGCGGGGAGCATCGCTCTTTTGACACTGGTGACGACGAAATGGGAAACACTGAAATTGTCGCTCCTTCGTGTCCTGACCTTTGCATTGACAGTCTGCCTTGGCTGGTTGGCATTTGTGGGACTGGATGAAGAATGGCTGGAATATGGCGTGTTTATCCTGCTGCTGGTCATTATCAGCGAGTGGCTTGGGGTAAAGGCGACGATTTCTGTAAATGCAGTGATCGGGACGCATTTTATGACAACAAAGGATTTCAGTACACAGTTTATCCTGAATGAGTTCTTACTTGTTCTGATCGGAATTTCTATTGCAGTCATCCTGAATCTGTTTTATGATTATCAGGGACAGCGCAGGGAAATCGTGAAGAACATGCGAGGAACAGAAGAAAGCCTGCAGAGGATTCTTGAGGAAATGGCTGCATATCTGTCCAATCAGGCAATGCAGAGAAATGTGTGGGATGATATCTGTGAACTGGAGACGCGGCTGGAAGAATATATTGTAGATGCATGTGAATATCAGGACAATACGTTCCATTCTCATCCGGGATATTATATCGAATATTTTGAGATGCGCGCGAAGCAGCTCGGCACACTGCACAATCTGCATTATGAGATGAAAAAGATCAGAACAATGCCGAAGCAGGCGGATATTATTGCGGAATATATTCTGTATATGAAAGAATATGTGGTTGAGATCAACATACCTGCGCCGCAGATCGAACGGCTGGAACAGATATTTGCGGAAATGGAGAAGGAAAAACTTCCCGTGACAAGAGAAGAGTTTGAAAGCAGGGCCATGCTGTATCATATCCTGATGGATCTGGAAGAATTTCTGATGTATAAAAAGCGGTTTGTGGAATCCATGGATGAGATAAAGCAGAAACATTACTGGAATCAATAGCGGAAAGGATGGAACCGATTTTGGAGGAACAGAACGATAGAGAAGTCATGGAACTCGCGCTGGAAGCAGGGCATATTCTTCTGGAAAATGGCGCGGAGATATTTCGGGTTGAGGAGACGATGGAACGGATATACCGCTATTACGGAGTACATTCCGGAAGCGAGTTTGTGCTGAGCAACGGCATTTTTGTAACGGCAGGAGATAAGCGCGAGGGGGTATTTGCAAAAGTGCAGCATATACCGGTAGGCGGAGCACATCTGGACAAGGTGGCGGCGGTAAACCAGCTTTCCAGAGAAATTGAAGAAGGAAAATATACGATCACGCAGGCGCGTGCAAAGCTGGAAGAGATCCGCAGCATGCCACAAAAGAGGGAATGGGTACAGATTTTGGCTTCCGGCATTGGCAGCGGGGCATTTTGTTTTCTGTTCGGAGGTACGCTCAGAGACAGCCTGCTTGCATTTCTTGCCGGCTGTCTTTTATATCTGTTCGTCCTGCGGGTCAGTGGGCCGCACCTTTCCAAAATTGTCGGCAACATTCTGGGAAGTGTGCTGGTGACCGTGTTCTGCTGTCTGATGTATCTTCTGAATGCCGGAGAAAATCTGAACTATATGATCATTGGTTCGATCATGCCACTGATTCCGGGCGTGCCGTTTACCAATGCAATCCGGGACATTGCAGATGGGGATTATATCTCCGGAGCGGTACGGATGCTGGATGCGATGCTTGTTTTCTTCTGCATCGCTCTGGGAGTCGGCGTAGGAATCACTCTGATGAATGGATTGTCAGGAGGTGTTCGTTTGTGATTGGAGATATTTTGGCGGCGATGATCGGTACGATCGCATTTTCCGCGTTGTTTGGCGTGCCTTCACGATATTATATTTACTGCGGGGCGATCGGTGCTGCCGGATGGTCGGCGTATGCACTGCTGACGCCCTTTTGCGGACGAACGGTATCCTGCTTCCTTGCAGCGATGCTTGTGATCCTGCTTTCCCGTTTTGTCGCGATCTGGAAGCAGTGTCCGGTGACGATTTTTCTGATTTCCGGTATCTTCCCGCTCGTACCGGGCGCAGGAATATACTGGACGGCATATTACATCGTAACAGACCAGCTTTCGCAGGCGGCAAGTACAGGATATCAGGCACTTCAGGAAGCCGCAGCGATCGTACTGGGGATTGTATTTGTGTTTGAAATCCCGCAGAAATGGTTTCTCCGGGCTTTAAACCAGGATAAAATTTAGAATGAAAAGAGACAGACATAAAAAGGTGGGAGATTTGACTTCCCACCTTATAGTTCTTCTGTTTTGAAAGTAGTGTAACCTTCGTAGTAATAGCTGTGGTCGATACCTTTCATATAAACTTCACGACTTTGGACATCATCCGTAAGTGCGGATTTCAGCAGATATTTAATTTCGATATCCTTAATAGGACTGCGCTCCATCGCCATCAGATAATCTTCTTTGTCTACATGACTCCAGTCTATGATTTTGCCCATTTCTGCTTTTAAAAGCAGATCAAGCCAGATACGGGTGCTTCTTCCGTTCCCCTCTCTGAAAGGATGGGCAATATTCATTTCCACGTATTTTTCGATGATCTCATCAAAAGTGGACTGTGGCATTTTGTCAATGTTTTCGAGAGCCGCGTCCAGATACAACAACGGTGCAAACCGAAAATTTCCCTTCGCCAGATTTACAGTGCGGATTTCACCGGCAAAATCGTAGATGTCTTCGAACAAATATTTATGAATGGCTTTTAAAGCAGAAAATGTACCGGGTTCGAGCGTGTCAAGTATCCCATTTTCGAAAAGTTCAAGAGCTTTTTTCTTACTGATGCGCTCTTCTTCGCGGGCAAGTTCAGCGGAGTCTTCAATTCCTAACTTGTTTTTTAATGCCATATTTACACCTCCATGATCAAATGAGTGGTCAGATAACAGAAATCTGATTCAAATCAGCCAAACAGGTACATACCAATTTTTTTTATCCACAGGCAGCAGATCATTTGCCATACATATTACACTCCCGGTCCCTATTTTTATTTTCAGAGAATCTAAATTTTCAAAAGAACTCACATTTGCCGCAGGCTCTAAAACATGAAAGTTTTTTACGGAGGCTTTTCCGGGAGAGGCAGCTTTTTTGATTTCAATCGGCGAAAGGACGCCGTTTTGGTAAAGCAGCAGATCAATCTCCTTTTGATCTTTATCTCTGTAATAGAAAATAGGTGGTTCTTTTCCGGCGTTCAGGTAGCTTTTATAAATTTCTGAAAAAACATAACTCTCAAAAAAAGCGCCGGACATTGCTCCCCGCTCCAGTGCTTCCGGATTATCCCACCTTAGGAGATAAGCGGCAAGACCGGTGTCAAGGAAATGAAGAAGAGGCATTTTGACAACGCGCTTGAGTGCATTGTTATGGTACGGCTGTACAAGAGCAATGATGTGGGATGAGACCAGAATGGAAAGCCACTTTTTTGCTGTTGGAGCCGTGATTCCTGCCATATCTGCCAATTCTTCATAGATTACAGGTTTTGAAGTATGGGCGGCGGCTACGGTCATAAAATTGTAAAACTGCATTTCATCTGCGACTTGTGTAAGATCACGGATATCGCGCTGCAGATACGTATTCACATAAGAACGGTAGTAAGTTTCCCAATCCATTGCTTCATTTGCATAGAGTTCCGGCATAGATCCACGGAAGATCCGGTTGAAAATGTCGTTTAATCCGTGAGGGGATCTTTCAGACGTGCGATTTATTAAATAATCGGTATCTGTCTGGAACGGCTTGCTCGGTTCATGGTAGATTTCCGCATCGGATAACCCAAGTAGATTTACAATGCCGACACGTCCGGCCAGACTTTCACTTACGTTTTTCATGAGACGGAAAACCTGTGAACCAGTGAGCCAAAAATCTCCTTTTTTCTTTGAACGGTCTACGCTCATTTTAATATAAGGCAGTAATTCTGTTGCATATTGAATTTCATCAATCAATACCGGAGGGGAATATCTTTGTAAAAATAAGCCGGGATCTTGTTTGGCAAGATATCTTACATCTGGATCGTCAAGTGTAACATATTTTCGGTCTATTCCGCTCTCTCGCTGTGCGTCTGCAAGTTTTTGCAGTAAAGTTGTTTTTCCTACCTGTCTGGGACCAGTGACCAGAAGAACAGGAAACATCTCAGAAATTCGGGTAATTGTGTCCTCAGCGGCGCGTTTAATATACATCTGTGTGCTCCTTTCTGATAAATTTGTATGCCCTACAAGATTGTCGAAACTAAATTATGATTTTATTATAGACAAGAAAGTTGGAAACGTCAATTATTATTTGAGACTATTATATGTCCAAAAATAAAAAAACAACCTATACGAAAAAGGCAAGGAGTTTATTCCTTGCCGCTATTTCGTTTATACAGATACAGAAAAATTACTGTGTTTATTTAACAAATCTTTAGAAATTCCCTTATATAGAATTAAGAATGGTTCGATAAGATAAAACCCACAGAGAGAAAAGACGTGGAAAGTGGGGATTGAGAGATGAAAAAGGAAAAATATCTGACAATAGCGGTGCCTTGTTATAATTCGCAGGAATATATGAGAAGATGTGTGGATTCCCTTTTACCCGGCGGGGAAGATGTGGAGATTATTCTGATTGACGATGGCTCTACGGATCGTACCGGGGAGATTGCGGACGAGTATGCGAAGCAGTACCCGGGGATCGTGCAGGCAGTACATAAAGAAAACGGCGGGCATGGTTCCGGCGTGAATCTGGGAATGAAACTTGCGAAAGGTGTGTATTTCAAGGTGGTTGACTCGGACGACTGGCTGGAGGAAACTGCTTACCGGAAACTTTTGGAACAGTTGAAAACGTGGATCGGTAGTGAGAGCGAGAATGAGAAGGAGCATGCGCAGACAACGATTCCGGACCTGATCGTATGTAATTATGTGTACAATCACCTTGATGAGGGAGTCTCACGCACGATGAGCTACAGGAACGTGTTCCCGGAAAAGCAGATCTGTATGTGGGAGGAAATCGGCCATTTCCGTCCGTCGCAGTATCTGGTGATGCATGCGCTGATCTACCGTACGGAAGTGCTTCGGGAATCCGGCATCGAATTACCGGAGCATACATTTTATGTGGATAATATTTTTGCATGTCAGCCGTTGCCATATGTAAAAAGCATTTATTATATGGATCTGGATCTGTATCAGTATTATCTGGGGCGTGCCGATCAGTCTGTGAATGAGAAAGTTCTGATGTCGCGGATCGACCAGCAGATCCGGGTCACAAAGATTGTGGCGGAATGTACAGATCTGGAAGAGGTAAAGAAGACGTCGCCGAAGCTGGCGGATTACTTATATCGCAATATCTCTATTATGATGGCGATTTCTTCGATTCATCTGCTTCTGATCCAGAATGAAGAAGCAGAAGCAAAGAGAAAACGGCTCTGGAAGGAGATCCGGGAAAAGAATGCGCCCATGTATTATCGGCTGAAATATACGAAGCTCAGCGGGTGGACGGATCTGCCCGGGAGCGTAGGGAGAAAACTTACGGTAAACGGCTACCGGCTTGCAAAAAAGATATACCGTTTCCAGTAGATCGCAGGAGCGGGAGAAGACAGGAGTGAAAAGAATGGCACATATTTACCTTGCATTAGTAGATACCCCCGGATTATTTGCATGTATGATCCGCAGATTTATCCGGCAGAGATATATTCATGTTGTGATCGCGGCAGACGCCGGACTGGAGGAGGCATACAGTGTCGGACGCAGAAACCCGGCAGTTCCGCTGCTTGCCGGATTTGAACGGGAAGAGAAAGAAAAAATCCTGCGCGTATTTCCATCGGCTCAGTACCGGATCTGTGAACTGGAATGTACGGCGCAGCAGAAACAGGAGATCATGAAACAACTGCGGGAGGATTACGGACGGCGCAGTCAGATCCATTATGCAGTGGCAGGACTGCCTTTTATCGTGGCAGGACGTCCGTTTTATATCCGTGACCGGTATACCTGCTCCTCCTACATTGCGAGACTTCTGGAAGAACATGGGATTTCCATATCAGAAAAGCACTTTTCCCTTGTCACACCAAAAGATTTCTACGAGTGTGCAGACATGAGAGTGGTGTTTGAAGGAAAACTGATGGAGCTGGAGTATGGCAGAATCGCAGAGTACGGGGGCGTCGGCTGGGAAGAGCCGGAGAGAAGATGGAGACTGCCGGTACCTGCATACCATGCCGGAAATTCATGATAACGAGAGGTTGATCGATGAACAAAAAAGAGATACGAAAGTGGGCAGGGAATATCGCTCTGTTTGCTGCAGTTATGATTTTGACATTCTGGATGGTATTCCGGGGACAGGATATGACAGCGGTCGTTGCGTCTATGCGGCAGATGTCCGTAAAATATCTGATCGTGTCTGTGCTGTTGGCAGTGCTTTTTGTGTGCGGAGAAGGGACGATCATCTGGTATCAGCTTCGCTGTCTCGGAGGGAGAGGCGGAGCACCCGGAAAGAAAGCGGAAAACGGCTCGCAATCCTGCGGAGGCGAGGACAGACGGACCGGGCAGAGCAGCAGGAGTACACTGCCCAGATGTATTGCATATTCTTTCGTCGGATTCTTTTTCTCGGGGATCACGCCGTCGGCAACCGGCGGACAGCCGGTACAGCTTTACTATATGAAAAAAGACGGGAACACGCTCTCCGAAAGTTCGGTCGTACTGATGGTGACAGCGGTGATTTATAAATTTGTGCTTGTCCTTCTGGGAGCAGCGCTGCTGCTGTTTTGGCGGGGACCGCTCAGAGAAAACCTGAAAGGATACTATGCCTTGTATTTTGTGGGATTGTCGCTGAATATCATCCTTGTCGTACTCCTGCTGATGGTCATGTTTACCCCGAAGATCATCCGGACAGTCCTTTACAAAGGGGAGTGTCTGCTGGTAAAGATTCATCTTCTGAAACCGTCTGATGAGAGAGGAAAGAAACTGGAACAGTTTTTGTCCGGGTATCAGGAGACGGTTCAGTTCCTGCGTATGCACAAAAGTGTTGTTGCTGTGGTGACTGCAGGGACATTTCTGCAGAGGAGTATGTTATTTCTGCTGACTTATACGGTATACCGGGGACTTGGTTTGTCCGGGACGCCGCTGATTGATATTTTTTTGCTGCAGGCTTCTGTGTACATTGCAGTAGATATGCTGCCGATACCGGGAGCACAGGGGATTACAGAAGCAATGTATAAGACGGTGTTCGCAAAGATCATCCCTGCGCAGTATATTGTAACTTCCATGTGCATTTCCCGCGGCATCAGCTTTTATCTGATGCTTCTCGTCGGACTTGCAGTGACATGCATCATGCATTTTTCCCGTCAGAAAACATGATATTTTCGTAGAAATCTTTTGCAGATAAGGTTGACAATTGTATGTAAAATAGAGTACTTTTATAGATATAATTTCAACGTTTTGAACAAAAGAATTTCTAGGAATGAAGAAAAGGGGAACAAACATGATAAAAATTGCAATTGTAGAAGATGACAAAAACTACATTGCAACATTGCGGGAGTATATCAGCCGGTTTTCAAAAGAGCAGGGCGTTGCAATGGATCTGGATATATTCCGGGACGGGAATAAAGTAGTATTTCAATATGAGCCGGTATACGATATCATCCTGATGGACATCGAGATGCCGGGCATGGACGGAATGACGGCGGCGGAGCAGATCCGTAAGACAGATCAGGATGTGATCATTATTTTTATTACCAATATGGCGCAGTATGCCATTCAGGGGTATAAGGTCCATGCGCGCTCTTATATCTTAAAACCCGTGAATTACTATAGCTTTTCAATGGAATTACAGGAAGCAGTTTCTTCACTTTCCAAAAAGGCACAGAACTTTCTGCTGCTTCCCGGAGAGGACGGGATGCAGAAGATCGCGGTCGGGGATATTTTATATGTAGAAAGTCAGAAGCATTACATGCTGGTTCATACGAAAGATCAGGTCATTGAGATTCGTGAAACCATGAAAAATATGGAGAAGAAGCTCAAAGAATATTACTTTGAGCGGTGCAATGTCAGCTACCTTGTCAATCTGGCATATGTATCTTCGATAACAGGGGATCTGGCTGTTGTAGGAGAAGAAAAATTGCCGGTCAGCAGACAAAAAAGGAAAACGTTTCTTGCTGCGCTGACAAAATATATCGGAGGTACGATGGATGATTGAGCAGATCTTTTTTAACGGCCCGATTTTATTTATGATATGCTGTGAACTGGTTCTTGTATGGATATTCACCTCCGTCTATCCGGGAGACCTGCGGGAAAATCTGTGGTTCAAAATAGCGGCGGCAGTTGTTTTAACAGCGGTCGTTTTGGTTCTGGATTATTATTTGGTGGATTTTGATACGGCGTCTACTGCGCTGGAACCGGTTTTCTGTTTTGCTGCTTCGTATCTGTATGCCGTATGCGCATTTAAAATCCGCAGGAGGGAAGCGTTTTACATTACAATCTGGACCTATTTCCTGACAGAAACAGCCACTCAGATCGTGATGCCGCTGACAGATTTCCTGTTAAGAAATATACCGGGAATTTTCTTTCGCATCATGTATATCGTATGCTGTGTGGTCGCAGTCGCAATCATCGCAGTCCCGGTGAAAAAGGTACTGATCTGGAAGCTGCAGACGGAAAATCATTACCATGTGGGAAGACAGAAGATTCTTTATTGCATCATCGTTGCGGGCGGATATACACTGCTTTCGAATTATCAGTTTATTTTCTGGCTGCTTGGAGAGGAACCGGAAACCGGTTCAAACATGATTACATTTTTCCGGCTGGCAGTGGGCGTTGCCTGTCTTTTATTCTTGTATGTGCAGAATAGTATCGAAAATACGCAGAGAGCGGAGCAGGAACTTAATATGATGCAGCAGTTGATGTACCGGCAGCAGGAACAGTACCGGATTTCGCAGGAAAATATTGACCTGATCAATCGGAAATGCCACGATCTCCGTTATCAGATGGAAGCACTGAGGCGGATGAAGGATGAGAAAGAAATCGACGAGCAGTTAAAAGAACTGGAGCGATCAGCGATGATCTATGACTCGATCTTCAAGACAGGCAATCCGGTCCTGGATACGGTGCTGACAGAAAAGAGCCTGATCTGTGAGGCAAACCAGATCAATATGACGTGTATGGCGGACGGAGAAAAGCTGGGATTTGTCGGAAAAGTAGATCTGTATACGATGTTTGGCAACGCACTGGACAATGCCATTGAATGCGTCATGAAGCAGCAGGATATCAGTAAACGCATCATTCAGGTGGCGGTATTCTACGAGAAAAATCTCCTGATGATCCGCGTCAGAAACTACTGCGAAGAAAAACTGGAATTCCGCGGTGGTCTTCCGGTCAGTACCAAAAAGGATAAAAACTACCATGGATTCGGACTGAAAAGCATTCGGTATACGGCAGAAAAATACGGCGGCGGAGTCGTCTGCCAGAATCCGGATAATTATTTTGTACTTCAGATCCTGCTTCCGATTCCGGAAAATACAGAAAAAATGGTATAGTCATTTGCGGCTATACCATTTTTTTACCAATTGTGACAAAAATTCTTCTGATCGTGTCAGTTTTTCCCGACACAAGTACCAATATGTTATCTTGGTATCACACCAAAGGCAGGCATTGCCGGCTGTCTGCTTATAAAAATGAATGGGAGGAAGAAAGCATGTCAGAAGAAAAAATAAGAACTGGCAAATCAAGATTGTCACTGATTGCGGTACTGATCTGTTTATTCATCATTTTAAACAATGTACTTGCAAAGATGCAGGGTGACATTTCTATGTATCTGGGAGGAAGTACCGTCGATGAATCGAATCTGGAGTATGATTCCGCAGCGTGTTTTGAAGAGGGAACTGATGTGGCGACAAGGCTGCAGGAAGAAGGCAGCGTACTTCTGCAGAATACAGACGATGTACTTCCGCTTGCGGAAGGTGCAAAGGTATCGATCCTCGGGGCGATGTCCTACAACTATGTAGAAGGCGGGACAGGTTCTGCGGGCGGTGCAGATGACGTGAATACAGTCATGCTGAACGATGCGCTGGAAAGTGCGGGACTGGACGTCAACGAAGAATTGTGGAGCTGGCTGGAAGAAGCCTGCGGCGGTTCCAGAGGGGCAGATGCCAAATACGATGGGATTACGGCAGATGACTGGACCGGATACCAGAAAATCAATGAATTTACAAAGGAAACCTATGAAGACCATGCGAAGAGCCTGATCGGTGATTACAGTGATTACGCAATCGTAACCTTTGCAAGAAGCGGCGCGGAAGGCGCGTCCCCGTCCATGGATTATGACGGAGACGGAAGCACGCTGACCGGAGAATCTTATCTGGAACTGAGTGACGACGAACGAGATCTTCTTACATTTTGCAATGAGAACTTTGCACATACGATCGTTCTCATCAATTCTTCCGCAGCAATGGAGCTTGGGTTTGTGGAATCCGAAGAGTACGGCGTAGATGCATGTCTCTGGATCGGACATCCGGGCGAAGCGGGATTGAGCAGTGTGGCAAATATCATTGCCGGACTGGCAAATCCGTCAGGACGGCTGGTAGATACGTATGCGTATGATTTAAGTACGGCGCCTTCGTTCTATAACACAGACAACAACCGTTATACGAACATGGAAGACACCGAGATGTATGCTTACTATCAGTATGAAGAAGGAATTTATGTAGGATATCGTTACTATGAAACAGCAGATGCAGAAGGATATTTTGATTCTGCAGATTATAAAAATGCGACATATAAAAATGATGACAGAGATGCCTCAGAAGGCGGCGCGCGTGACGAGGACGGCGGATATGAAAATACCGTCCAGTATCCGTTCGGGTATGGATTGTCTTACGGAACGTTTTCACAGACCATCGAATCCTCGGATATTGCGCTGGAGCTTCACGGAACGAACTCTATCGACGTAAAAGTAACAAATGAAGGGGATTATGCCGGAAAACAGACGGTACAGGTATATATGGAAGCTCCGTACAACACCGATGAGAATTGTGGGATTCAGGGACGCGGACTGGAAAAATCGGCAAAAGTACTCGTAGGATTCGCAAAGACAGATGTAATCGAGCCGGGCGAGAGCGAGACAGTAACCGTGACATTTGACACAGACGATCTGGCAAGTTACGACTACTGCGGTTACGGCTGCTATGTACTGGAAAAAGGGGATTACCAGTTCCATGTATCTGAAAATGCACATGACGTCATTGAGACGGCAGAGGCGAGCCTTGCAGACAGCTATGTATACAATGACGAGAACGACGGCAAGCGTGATTCTGACGAAGTGACGGCAGTGAACCAGCTTGACGATGTATCCGCAGGAGACGGCAATATGCTGGACGGCTATCTTTCCAGAAGTGATTTTGCCACAGGAATGGATACGATCAAGCTGCATGAATCCAACCTGAACGGCAGCGCGGCATGCGAAGAGCTTGGCGAGCAGCAGAAAGAAGCAGTAGAGCTTCGAAGCGAAGGCAGTATGGAATATACTTATGAATACTATGAAAACGGGGTAAAGAAAACAGCGACAAAGACCTTGTATGTCCATGCGGGAATCCAGTCCTTCTATATGGATGAAACCCCGGACGGACTGGATCTGAATGATGAATCCTACGCGGTAACATTTGATTCCGATGAAACCGATTATACGCTTGCCGATATGGTAGATGAGGACGGCAAGGTTCTGGATTATGACGATCCGAAGTGGGACGATCTTCTGGATCAGCTTTCTCTGGAAGAATGTATCAATGTACATGGAAACTCCGGCTGGGGAACCCCGGAAGTGGAGTCTGTAGGAAAAGTATCTGACAGTGTCGTTGACGGACCGGGCGAAGCCGGCAACGGAAATATCGCAGGTGGTACGTGGTGGCCGTCCGCAGTGGTGATCGCGTCCACATGGAATACCGAGCTGGCGCGTGAAGAGGGTGTCGCTTACGGACATCAGTCGATCCTCGGCGGTTATGTAGGCGCATATGCACCGGCTATGAATACACACCGTTCTCCGTTCGGCGGACGAAACTTTGAATATTATTCCGAAGACGGACTGATCGCGGGTAAGATCGGAAGTGAAGTTGTGGCAGGTCTTCAGTCAGACGGTGTGATGGTCTACATCAAGCATTTTGTGCTGAACGACGGAGATACAAACCGAAATGGTGTTATGACCTGGGCGTCAGAGCAGGCGATCCGTGAGATTTACTGCAAGCCGTATGAGATTTCTGTAAAAGAAGGCGGCGCGCTTGGTATCATGGCATGCCTGAACCGGATCGGCATGAGCTGGGGACATTATGGATTATTCAACAACATTCTCCGCGACGAATGGGGATTTGAAGGATATCTGATCACAGATGGAGTAGGCCCCGGATTTACAGACCTTTACAATCCGCCGTCATTGTGTCTGGCAAGCGGCGTTGCAATGCTGACCCGTGACGACCGGGTAGATGAAGATACCTATACGGTAGTGGAAGGAACCGGAGCAACCGATACACTCTACGGACAGTATATGCTGAGGGAGAACATGCATCGTCTGTTCTATCAGATGGTTGCGACAGGAAATGATTCCGGCGCAGAAAGTGCTGCGACAAATGCAACGTCTTCCGACAATAACACATGGAAGATCGGCTGGGCGGCTGCAGATGTGGTATTAGTGCTTGGAATCGTGCTGATCTATATATTCGGCGTACATAAGCAGTTTACAAAACCGATGCTTAAGAAGCGCGGAAAGAAAGAGTAGGTGGGGAAAATGAATGAAAAGAGAGAAGAGCGTGTAATTGAAATCAGACACCAAAATGGATTCAGCAAAGCTTTAGACAAGTATTTTCACTTTACGGAGAAAGGTTCTACGATGGGCGGCGAAGTAAAAGCCGGGTTATCCGTATTCTTTCTCTCGGTATGCGCCTTGTTTATGAATATCCAGATCGTGATCGGCGCATTTGCAGATGATATTCCTTACTGTGGGCTTTATCTGGACGCCACGATCGTAGCATTTATCGGAACGTTGCTTCTGGGACTTCTGTGTAATCTGCCCCTGGTGCAGACTGCCAGTTTAAGTATGAGTACCGTGATGATCTCACTGATGGGAACCGATTCCGGACTGACTTATGCGAACCTGCTTGCGGTGACATTGGTCGCAGCGGTTGTATATCTGGCAGTTATGGCAGTTCCGGCACTGCGGAAATTTGTGTACCACCTGATTCCGGACAGCGTAAGAAGCGCGCTTCCGGCTGCAATGGGACTTTATATTGTCTACATTGCACTGGAAAATATGGGAATCATCGACGGCATGTCCCTGGCGGCATTTTCCGATGAAGCGATGGGCGGCGCAACGATCGCTCCTTATATGCGGCTCTGTGTGATCGCGGGACTGATCGGATTTGCATTGATTTTGTTCTACTTAAAAAGAAAAGCAGACACACCGGTATTGTCCGGGTTCCTGACGGCGACGCTGCTGTTTTTCCTGATTGCATCGGTAGTAGGCGGAATTGCATTTACTTATGTGTATACACAGAACCGGATCTGGGTCGGCGTAAACCCGGATCCATTGGGAGAAATGTACACGATCGGACTTGGAATCCAGGAACTTCAGCTTGGTACCGTATTCACCGAAGGGTTTGATTTCTCGGCATTCACGGCAGCGGGCGGCAGTGTGGCAGGCTTATTTATCCGTTCGATCCTGATGTTCCTGTTTATGGGAATGTATGAATCCGAGGCGTCCGTACAGGGAGCAAACCTGAACGGAAAGATATTGGAAGAAGAAAAATACGAGACGACAGCCGGAAAAATCCTGTTTGTCAATGCAGTGACGAATGTAATCGCACCGATTTTCGGGGCAGCTCCGGTATCAGTCGCAAAACAGTCCTCTGCGGCGACGACGGACGGCGGGAAAACGGGTCTTTCCTCCGTTGTGTGTGCGATCGGTTATCTGGTTTCCATGTTTACCTGGATCCCGTTTGTGATCTTTGCTACTTATACGGCGAGCGTACCGGAATATGGTCATGCAGGCTTTGTCTTTCCAAATGTCATCTATGCGACATTCCAGATCGCAGACGCAGCGATGCTGGTTCTGGGACTGCAGATGCTCAAAGGCTGCAAGAAAGTCAAAGAGATGGAAGTGGGTGAAGTCATTCCGTTTATGACGACCGTGGTCATGACTGCGTTTACACAGAATATCGCGTACGGCGTGACCGCAGGCTGTGTGGTATATATCTTTATGATCCTGTCAGGACTGAAGAAGAAAGAGATCTGCTCGGTTCCGCTTCCGAAATATGTGATGAGCGTGCTGTCCATCGTATTGCTCGCACTGTCTCTGATCATGCCGACACTCAGCGGAAGCGCAGCGGCAGCTGACGGAACGGAAGAAACTGCGGCGGCGGAAACTGTAGAGAATACGAACGGATTTACCTTTGACGGAGCAACCGGCGACTTTACGTTTACCGGAAGCACAGATATCGATTATTATACGGTATGGATCTATGCGCTGGATGAAGAAGGTCAGGAAGGAGATTCTTATGTGGCGGCTTCTTCCCGGCTCACAGGAGACGGAGAGATCACGGGAAATGTAGACGTATCCGCACTTCCGTTTGGAGAGTACCATGCGAACTTGCTGGCATTCCAGACCGACGGAAGCGGATCCGATCCGGTGGTACAGGAATTTACCGTATCAGGAAAACTTTCCACACCGGAATTCAAGTATACACAGGATGGAACATCCGTGACGGTTACTTTATATTCCGGGACGTTGACGACCTACAATGAAAATGAGATGTTTGCAGATATGGAGATCAACATCTATGATGAAAACGGAGAAATCGTGCAGACAGAAACCATTACGGACGCAGACCTGATCGAATCGGCAATGGGACCGATGACAAGTTACAGCTGCGAAAAGACAATCACAGTGGAAGCAGGTACATATGAGATCAGCCTGACCGCAAAGGGCGACGGCGAGACCGCGGAGGCTTCTGACGAGAGCGACCGGCTGAGTCTGGTGGTTGCGGACGGCGCGGCTACGGAAGGACAGACGTCCGGGTATGTAGGGGAAGAAGGAGGAATGATGCCGTAAAATTTTCCCGTAGGATAAGGTTGACAACTGCGTATGAAATGGAGTAACCTAGTACATGGTTACAGAAGAAATCAAGATAAATCAATGTTGAGGTGTAAGAGTATGCAGGAAATGAAACCGATGAAAGAGGGAAAAGTACGTGAGATCTATGACAACGGCGACAGCCTGATCATGGTTGCCACAGACCGCATCAGCTGCTTTGATGTGATCCTGAACAATGAAGTGACGAAGAAGGGAACCGTGCTTACGCAGATGTCAAAGTTCTGGTTTGATATGACAGAAGATATCCTGCCGAATCATATGATTTCCGTAGATGTGAAAGAGATGCCGGAATTTTTCCATCAGCCAAAGTTTGACGGCAATAGTATGATGTGCCGGAAGCTTACGATGCTGCCGATCGAATGTATCGTGCGCGGCTACATCACCGGAAGCGGCTGGGAGAGTTATAAGAAGAATGGAACGGTATGTGGGATCGAGCTGCCGGAAGGACTGAAAGAATCCGATAAGCTGCCGGAGCCAATCTACACACCGTCTACGAAAGCAGAACTCGGAGAGCATGATGAGAATATTTCCTATGAGCAGAGCATCGCACATCTGGAAAAGTATTTTCCGGGAAAGGGGCAGGAGTACGCAGAGAAACTACGGGATTACACGATCGCCCTGTATAAGAAATGTGCGGAATATGCATTAAACAAAGGAATCATCATTGCAGATACCAAGTTTGAGTTTGGTCTGGACGAGAATGGAGAGATCGTACTCGGCGATGAGATGCTGACGCCGGACAGCTCCCGTTTCTGGCCGGCAGACGGATATGAGCCGGGGCATGGACAGCCGTCTTTCGATAAGCAGTTCGCGCGCGACTGGCTCAAAGCAAATCCGGGGAATGACTGGACACTTCCGCAGGATATCGTAGATAAGACGATCGCGAAGTATCTGCAGGCATACGAAATGCTGACCGGGGAAGCACTGTAGTCAATCATCATATAGATACAGAAAATCAGAGGGTGCGGCCGATACCGGTCGTACCCTCTGATTTTCTGCTGTTTGGTTGTTTCTTTTCGGAGGTTATTTATCGTTTGGTAATGCGTTCATGATATCCGTTACGTTATAGTCCGGCGCAAAAGCCTTTGCGGTTTCGTAGATTATTTGGATGGTAGATTCCTCTTCTTCTAACATGTCTGCAATCTCTGCGACAGAACAATTCTTTTTTATTTTTTTACAAACCTTCTCAACTAAAGTACGCATGCGTCCTTCGGCGATTCCTTCTTCTCTTCCTTCTTCTCGTTCATAATACTTTTCTTCCCACGCCTGCATATATCTTACACCTACCTCTTCGTTTTGCTTCACCTTACAAACACGGTTATGGATTCGCTGAATACGTTCACTGTCGGAGGACGCAACCATCTGATCTGTGGTGTTTTCCAGATAATGAAGGAAATCCCGTAGCTCTTGGGATACTTCATTATCATTTTCCCCATGGATATTGAGAAAAATACGAGCCGCACCATCTTTTAACACGAGACCCGGCACTTCCTGACATTTCGGCTCAAACGTATAGACGTATTTTTTGTAACCAAACAAATCAAATGGCATGATTATGATGATATAGGAATTGTTTAATAAATTATAATTCGGAACTCCCGGTTCCAGTAGACCGCTGTCTATGAGAGACTGATAGAAACGACTTCGTTTTGCCAGGTCGGTTTTCCTCTGTTCCTGCATTTCTGTATTGTAGATGGTTTTATCCATGTCCATGGAATAAACGTCCATGCGTATAGAGCGCAAAAGCGGTGACACGCGTAATTCTTTTTCAGTTTCGTTTTTTGTGAGTAATGAAAGTTCCTTTCCGAAGATAATAGACAAAGCATCTTGATGTGTCTGTGGATCTTCCATAACTTCATCAAAAAGAAACCGGTTGGTAAGGTTTAAATCTTTTAATGGAATGATATTTTGTTTTTTGGTTTCTCTGTGTTTCTCCATATAGTTCTCCTTTATTCTAACATATTTTTTCGTTGGTTTATAGTCTAAAATAAAAGAAAAACAATCATAGGCAATCCCTCCTCTAAATAAAAATATAAATTTTTCGTTCAAATTCTGAAATCTGTCTGGTGATTGCCATAGATATGGACTGTGTGATAGAAACCGTGACTTTATCAGAATGCTGTTGCGGTAATGGAAAATCCGCATTGAACTGGTTCTTGTCCAGAATATCATAGATTTTCCGGAAAGTAAAATAAAATATATATAAAATGACGAAAAGAAAAATATCTGGAATATACAAAATGAAGATTATGTTTAAGATAGTGAAAAAATGGACGAACAATTTTTGCAATGTGTGCAACAATCTACGCTATTCTTTTTATACATGGAAAATCATAGAATAAATACCAGGAAATGACAACAGGTACAGCGTGCGAAACCAGAAAACACTACCGGAGTACACCATGGCAGACTGCGGATTGGCAGCTTCGTGAAAAACTCCGGGAACATACGCAGACGCCACAGGGAACAGGATATGGCGCAGGAAGGAGAAACGCAGATGAGATTATGCGATGCGGAACTAAAGAACAAGGCAAAGTGGGAGGAAAAGGGATATCATCTTCCGAAATTTGACAAGGAAAAAGTAGAGGCGGCGACAAAAGAGAATCCGGTCTGGATTCATTTTGGCGCAGGGAATATCTTCCGGGCATTTCTGGCAAATGCGGCGCAGAATATGCTGAATGAGGGGGCGATGGACAGAGGACTTGTGATCGCACAGAGCGCAGAGTCTGTAGAGAAATTGTACCGTCCGCATGATCACAATACGCTGCTGGTTACGCTGAAAGCAGATGGAACCATTGAGAAAACGGTTGTGGGAAGTGTCATGGAATCCTGTATTCTGGATGCGGAAAATGAAGTAGAATTTGGGCGGCTGCGGGAGATCTTCACTAAGGAGTCCCTTCAGATGGCATCCTTTACGATTACAGAAAAGGGATATGCTCTCGTAGACGGAAACGGAAAGCTCCTTCCGGCAGTTGCAGCGGATTACAAGGAAGGACCTGCAAAGCCGAAGAGTTACATGGGAAAGGTTGCGGCGCTTCTGTATGCGCGCTATCAGGCAGGCGGAACGCCGATCGCTATGGTAAGCATGGATAACTGTTCTCACAATGGTGATAAGCTGCGTACTGCGGTGAATGCGATGGCAGAGAAATGGACAGAAAATAAACTGGTGGAGGAAGGTTTTCAGGATTACGTCAGCAGTCAGGATAAGGTGGCATTCCCATGGACGATGATCGACAAGATCACGCCGCGGCCGGATGATTCGATCAAAAAAATTCTCCAGGAGGACGGCGTAGAAGACATGGAGCCGATCGTCACAAAGAGGGGATCGTTCCTCGCTCCGTTTGTCAACGCAGAGGAGAGCGAGTATCTGGTGATCGAAGATACATTCCCGAATGGTCGTCCGGCGCTGGAGAAGGGCGGCTTCATGCTGACAGACCGGGAGACGGTAGACAAAGTAGAGCGGATGAAAGTCTGCACCTGTCTGAATCCATTGCATACAGCGCTTGCAGTATTCGGCTGCCTGCTGAACAGTAAGAGGATCTGTGATGAGATGAAAGATCCGCAGCTTAGTATACTGGTGGAGACACTCGGGCGAAAAGAAGGAATGCCGGTTGTGACGGATCCCGGAATCATAGATCCGGAAGAATTTCTCGATACAGCGCTGAAGGTACGTCTCGCAAATCCGTTTATGCCGGATACACCTCAGCGGATCGCGATGGATACGTCGCAGAAGCTTGCAATTCGTTTTGGCGAAACGATCAAAGCATACCAGGCTTCGGATCATCTGGATGTGGAAGATCTGAAGATGATCCCGCTGGTTATCGCCGGATGGCTGCGCTACCTGATGGGTGTCGATGATGAGGGAAATGCGTTTGAGGTCAGTCCGGATCCGATGCTGGATATTCTTCGTCCGTACATATCAAAACTGCGTCTTGGGGAAGACCAGGATGTAGAAAGCATTGTCGCACCGATACTCAGGGCGGAAACGATTTTCGGAGTAGACTTGTACGAGGCAGGACTGGCAGGAAAAATCTGCGGTTATCTGGTGCAGATGACGCAAGGTCCCGGCGCGGTTCGTGCGACGCTGAAAAAATACTGTAAATAAGAGTTACTGAAAAGTAACTGAAGGAATATGCCTTATGGTGTATTCCTTTTTTTGTCATTGAACTTCCGGAGGGAAAATGATACAATCTAACGGTAGCAAAGGAAGAGACATCAGGGGAAGGCATCGAAGTCAATGAGAAAGGGGAAACATGCATGAGCAACTATATTTTAAGCTGCTGTTCTACAGCAGATCTTACAGAGGAACATTTCAAAGAACGCGATATTTCATATATTTGCTTTCACTATGAACTGAACGGAAAAGAGTATCCGGATGATCTGGGGAAGACGATGCCGTTTGATAAATTTTATAAAATGATGCAGGAAGGCGCCGAGACAAAGACGTCGCAGGTGAACGCAGATGAATTTGAGGCTTATTTTGAGCCGTTTCTGAAAGACGGGAAGGATATTCTTCATGTGTGCCTGTCTTCCGGGATCTCCGGCGTGATCAATTCCGCACAGATCGCAAAGGAAGAACTGGAAGCGCGTTATCCGGACCGGAAAGTTCTGATCGTGGACTCGCTGGGAGCGTCTTCCGGTTATGGTCTGTTGATGGATAAGCTGGCGGATTTAAGAGACGAGGGAAAGTCATTGGAAGAAGTGTATGAGTGGGCAAACGCGCATAAGCTCAATCTTAACCACTGGTTCTTTTCCACGGACCTTACATTCTATATCAAGGGCGGCAGAATCTCCAAAACGGCAGGATTCTTTGGCGGAATGCTGGATATCTGCCCGCTTTTGAATATGGACAATGAAGGAAGGCTCATTCCGAGATTTAAGATCCGGACGAAGAAAAAAGTAATCCGTAAGATTGTCGATAAAATGGAAGAATATGCGGACGACGGACTGGACTATTCCGGGAAATGCTATATTTCTAATTCGGCGTGTTATGAAGACGCAAGAGCAGTGGCAGATCTTGTGGAGGAGCGTTTCCCGAAACTGAACGGGAAAGTAGAGATCAATACGGTAGGAACAACGATCGGAAGCCATACCGGTCCTGGGACGGTAGCGTTGTTCTTCTGGGGAAAAGAACGAGTGGATTAACGAAGAAACAAAATAATAAGACAGGTCTCTTGGAGATCTGCCTTATTATTTTGCAATGGGATCTTCCAGATACGTATCCAGCCACTTCATATCCGCCGGATTCACCAGACGGAATGTTCCTTGCTTCAGTTGCCGGGAGTTTTTGGCAATTGTGCTGAAAACACACTGGCTCAGCACAGAGTTCAGGGAAAGAGAATCACCTTCCGGCGTTTCAAAATATACTTCTGCGTCACAGTTTTCAATATCTGTAAGAAAATCATTGATATTCACTCCATCTTTTAAATGCATGTCTGCGCCTCCTTCCCTGCAGTGTATTTTACAAAATATGGCTTCTTTATCAATATTATTATATAAAAATTGCCAAAAGTACATAGTAAAAAACCAAGAAAAACATTAAAATTTTATAAATTCTTATGATTTTTATGGTTTCCAGACAGGCTGCTGCGTGTTAAGATAAGAGACAGGGGCAATAGCAGAATCGGATTCCCATGAGGCAGGTATGTTAGTTGTGAGATGACTCCTGATTCATGGCTTTATGGCACGGTGCTGTGTGGATTCGAACGGGCGGCGAGTCGCCGTCCGGATATGGATAGTGGTACGATAAGCCTTACGGATGCTCCGGGGTACTACCGCACATTTCATGTGCATGCACGGCCTGCGGCCTGTGTACCCCTGCGCATTCTGCAGGATCACCTTTTTGTATTGCCCCTGTTATAAGTATGATGTTAGGGGGAAAAACCCCCAACTATGATAAAATGGGGGAAGCAAAGTGAATGGTGAATATTATTCCGGAGATTTGTGGAAATACTGTACTTCGGAGCAGATTCAGGATACACTGCGTTCATTTCGGCTGTTGGACGGGCTCTCAGTTCCACAGGAGCGTTATTTTGCCTGTCTTTATGCAGTCAGTAATCATACAGAGCTGCATTATCATGATGTATCGGTTCAGAAAAAACATGGAGGAACGAGAATCCTTTCCGTGCCGGATCCGCTTCTTGGCATGATTCAGAGGAACATCCTGCACCATGTGCTTTCGGAGCGGATGGGGTCCGCATATGCCACAGCGTATCACAAGGGTGCGTCTGTTTTGGACAACGCGCGTCCGCATGTGGGCGCGGCGCAGATTTTAAAGCTGGATATTCATGACTTTTTCGGCAGCATCACATTTCCGATGGTGTACCAGTATGCATTTCCGGCGGAATATTATCCCCCGGCAATCCGGACGCTGCTGACGGCGCTGTGCTGCAGGAGAGACTGCCTGCCCCAGGGGGCGCCGACATCGCCTGCGGTGTCAAATCTGGTCATGCATCCGTTTGATTCCTATATGGGAAAATGGTGTGAAGAGCGGAATATTTGTTACACAAGATACTGCGATGATATGACGTTTTCCGGCGAGTTTGACGCGGACGAGGTGCATTGTAAGGTATGGGGATTCCTGCACAGGCTGGGAATGGAACTCAATGAGCAAAAAACGCGGGTACAGCGAAGGGGCGTCAGGCAGAGCGTGACAGGGATTGTCGTAAATGAAAAACCGCAGGTAAGCCGTGAGTACCGCAGAAAACTGCGGGCAGAGATTTACTGCCTGCAAAAATATGGCGCGGAAGAGGAAGAAAAAACGATTCAGCGTTTGCTTGGAAAAGTAAACTATGTACTTCTGGTAAATCCGGAAGACGCATATTTTCAAAAAAAGCGGGATGAGCTGAAGTTATTGCAGAAAAAGAACAACAAAATGGATGATAGAGAAGATGGGTAGAAGGCAAATGACTTTTCCCCATCTTTTCTATACCTTATAGGAGTATTATAACCCTGACTTGACTGGCTGTTGTTACTGCTTCAGGAAAACTGACATATGGAGCG
This sequence comes from uncultured Lachnospiraceae bacterium, assembly GCA_958402795.1. Lineage (GTDB taxonomy): Bacteria > Bacillota > Clostridia > Lachnospirales > Lachnospiraceae > Schaedlerella. The sequence continues at coordinate 81,746 of CATXUX010000005.1, forward strand.
TCAGATTATTTCGTCCCGAAGATCCGGTCGCCTGCATCCCCCAGACCGGGGCAGATATAGGCATCTTTATTCAGACCACGGTCGATATGTCCGACGTAGAGCTGAATGTCAGGGTGGGCGCTCATCAGGCGTTCAATGCCTTCCGGGGCGGCGATGATGGACATGAATTTGATCTTCTTTCCGCCGTGCTGCTTGATGAAATCAACAGCCGCGACAGCGGAACCTCCGGTTGCAAGCATCGGATCGGTCACGACGATCAGGCGCTCCTCGATCGGGTTTGGAAGTTTGCAGTAGTATTCGTGCGGTTTATGTGTCACTTCATCCCGGTATAAGCCGATATGTCCGACTTTGGCGGTCGGAACCAGCGCAAGGATTCCGTTCACCATGCCGAGACCGGCGCGCAGGATCGGGACAACCGCGAGCTTTCGCCCGGCGATGACCGGCGTCTTGCATTTCTCGATGGGCGTCTCTACCTCTACGTCCTCCAGCGGAAGATCTTTGAGCGCTTCGTATCCCATCAGCAGGGCAATTTCTTCCACAAGTGCACGAAATTCGTTGGTTCCGGTGTTCTTGTCGCGCAGCCTCGAAATCTTGTGCTGGATCAGTGGATGTGTCAGTTCAATTACATTTTCCATAATGTGTACCTCTTCGTTTTCTATGTGTTTGTCTGTTACGAACGTAACGTCTGCTTTTTATTATAAGATGTCGGGAGAATTCTTTCAATCTTTTCTTGCGAAATGAAGGAGTTTTGGATATAGTAGAGTGGTATGATATTAGTATAAATCAAATCGGGAAAAAGAGGAAAGACAGATGAGACATAAGATAAAATATTCATGTATGCTCCTTTTGACAGCGGCGATCTGGGGGAGTGCGTTCGTGGCGCAGAGAGCCGGAATGGAACAGATCGGTCCGTTTACGATGAACTCGGTCAGGAGTTTTCTGGGTGCGCTTACGCTGCTGCCGGTGATTATGGTGAGAGAGAGAAAGAAGCAGGCAGACGAGAAGCAGACAGACCTGAAAACGCTGCTCACCGGGGGTATCTGCTGCGGACTTGCACTTGCAGTGGCGTCTTCGCTTCAACAGATCGGTCTGGTCTATACAACGGCAGGGAAAGGCGGCTTTATTACGGCGATGTACATACTGATCGTTCCTATAATGGGGTTATTTATGAAGAAGCGGGCAGGGATCAAGACGTGGATCGGAGTGGCGCTGGCGGTCGTGGGAATGTATTTTTTGTGTATCACAGACGGATTCCAGGTTTCCTATGGGGATATGCTTGTATTTTTGTGTGCGATTGCATTTTCCGTACACATTATGGTGATCGATTATTTTTCCCCGAAAGTGGACGGGGTAAAAATGTCCTGCATTCAGTTCTTTGTATGCGGGGGAGTCTGTGCTGTGCCGATGCTGATCTGGGAACGGCCGGAGATCGGTCAGATCCTGGAGGCATGGCTACCCGTGGCATACGCCGGAATTCTTTCCAGCGGGGTAGGATATACGCTGCAGATCATTGCGCAGAAAGAACTGGAACCGACGGTCGCATCGCTTCTGATGAGTCTGGAATCCGTATTTGCCGTGCTGGCGGGATGCCTGCTTCTGGGAGAACAGCTATCCCTCAGAGAAGCCTTCGGCTGTGTACTGATGTTTGCGGCGATCATACTCGCACAGCTTCCGGAAAAAGCCGGAAAATCTGTTCAATAAATGTGGCGGGCTTTACGCGCCCGCCACGCTGACATGTTTTAAAAGGATCGCTTTGGGTCCGGAAAAGCTGCTGGTGTCCTGTGTCTCTTTGGAGAATACAAAATTTTTCTGCGCTTCATAAATGGTGCCGCTGATGGAACCTCCGGTTACCGGTGTGATCGTTTCACCGTCATTGAGGTAGGCAAGACGGATTTCTCCGCCGTAGCAGCCGCTGAGTGCGTCCATCTGGAAGTCCGAGAAATTCACGATATACAGTCCTTTTTGCTTCTTCATCTCTTCAAACGGCATGCTGCCCGGACGGCACGCAAGTTTCTGGTAATCTCCGGTCGGGACCGTACCCAGATAGTAGGCGAAACGAGTCCCGGACTGAATGGTTTCAAAGATGCCATCGCGGATACACGGGAGCTCTTTCATGGGCACGCCTTCCGCACTGAACGGCACCGTAGGAAGGTACGTCAGGTTCAAAAGCTGTCCCTTGATTTCTTCCCGGTCACCCTGTATAAATTCTCCGGGTTTGTAATCCGAATACCCCTGATAGATATAGCTTCCACAGGAGCGGCCGTTATAATATTCAAAGATAGTGGCGGCATAATTATCCGACAAAACCACATCATAGGTGCCTGCTTTCGGAGCGGTTTCGGCGTCCGCGCGGTCTTTTACAAGCTGAAGCGCTTCGCGCACCTGCTCCGTCAGGGCGTCTGATCGCAGGCTGTCATAGGAAAAATTACGGTACATTTCTACATCCTGCGGCTTTTTACACTGGACGACAAATTCTCCGCTGACATGATATTTTACATAACTTACATCGACACCGCGGGAATTTAAAATATGTTTTTGAACCTTTTCTACAAATACTTCTGCGGAATTGACAAAACTTTTTTCATCGCAGTCTGCCGTGTAGATCGCTTCCGCCATCTTTCCGGCAGCGTCGTCCAGAGACAGATCAGTCAGATCACTTTCCATCGTTTTACAGTCCTGCCTGACTTCCTCTGCAATTTCATAGAATGCGTTCGGGACAAAAGCGGCTGCCGCATAAGCTCTTTTACATTTTTCCTGCAATTCTTGTTCTGTTGCGGATGGCTCTGCCGTAAATCCGGCGTCGCCGCGGTATCTGACACCGTTTTTTTCGAAATCACGGTATACCCGGACGTTAGCGGTGCGGACGTTTTCTGACCGGCGCATGTCCAGATTCTTTCGGATAAAGAATAATTCAGTCGTTTCTTTGCGGGTTTCTTCCAGCAGCCAGGTTTCAACATGATTCTCCTGTAATACTTTTAAAATCGTCTCGATCATAGTTCCCTCCATCTTCCTCAATGCACTGAATTTGCACTATCCAAGCCGGATCTTTGCTTTGATATACGGACCGCCGTCAGAGACTTTTACCCATTCTTTGTATCCTTTCCCGCAGAAACCGGATCCGCAAAGCTCGGCGTCTCCGGACATCATGGTGATGGATTTGAGCAGATCCGGTACATATCCGGTCAGAACAATGGGAGAAAAGATTCTTCCGGTCAGTTTTCCGTCCTTGATCTCTCGTGCGATGTTTACCATCATCTGAATTCCCCAGTTTTTCGGATCTTCCATTCCGCTGGAAGGATCGTCCAGAAGGAATCCATAGGAAATGGATGCGATCATATCTTCCAGTTTATCATTTCCGGGTTCAAACCAGGTGTTTGTCATACGCGTATATGCTTTTCTCATATAACTTTCCCTGCGTCCGTTTCCGGTAGGTGCTGTTCCCAGATACATTGCGGACTGTGCGTCGGAAATTCCGGTCTGCAAGATACCGTCCTTGATAATGACGGTATCGGTGGCAAGTGTTCCTTCGTCGTCGAAGAAATAGCTTGCAGTTTCCCTGCGCCCTTCCATACTTGCGCCGTCATGCATCGTGAGGAGCGGGGATGCGACGTATTTTCCGACATAAGACTGAGCCAGCGCACGGTCTTTGACAAACATGTCCATCTCTACGCCATGTCCGAACGCCTCGTGGGCGATCATACCGGTAACCGGCGGCGTGCAGATGCAGTCATATTCGCCGGGGATCATCGGTTCGGCGTCCAAAAGGTCAATAGCATTTTGGACTACCGTGGGAATATACTGCTCCATGGAATCCAAAAGCTCCATGCCGCCCAGATTGGAAAATCCGCGGTAACTATATTTGACCTGCTGCCCTTTCTGAACGTGAACCATCAGCACGCCGTTTGTCCAGAGAACATTCTGCTCCATGTCTCTGCTTTTCGAGAGAAACAACTTGCTGTACTGTTGATAGTTGACGCCTGCTGTGGCGTTGATCACTTTTTCATCAGAGGACAGACACTGATCCTTCATTGCGGTCAGCCTGCGGAGGATCTCTTCATCGCCGATCTCCCCGGGAGCTAATTTGTATTCGGTGCTTTCGGCAAACACAGCAGGTTCATCTGTGAGGATGCTGTACTCACTTAGCGGAATCTTGCCGACCTTGTCTTTGAGCATGACGACACGGTCCACTTCTTTTAGGATATCGGGCAGAGCCTCTTCTGAAATCTGGTTAAAAGAATATTCTCCATATGCCCGCCCGTCGTAGACCTTAATGACGAATCCGCGGTTGGATAAAAGGGCGTCCTCCGTCATGGAGGTGACTGATTTTGTCACTTTGTAACCAAATGCTGAAGAGTCCACTGCAAGAATGGATGCATAAGGATACTTCTCCAGTAAGCGGTTTAAAAGCGTTTTCAGTATTGGCTTTACGCCTTTTAAATACTGGCTTTCTTTTACCTTCATATCATTTTATACTCCTTTTAAACGTATATGATTTTGTAAAAATCCCATCTGGCTAACACGTAATATAATGCTATTTTAGCCAAATATTCAGGAGGAGTCAAGGTTAAAAACACCGATGTTCTAATCGAATAACAAATAAATAAAAAATGGATAAATAAAGCGTGGGATATTTACTTTTTGGAGTGAAATAGATATATTTATATTAAAGACAAAGCTCTGGTACAGCATGGATAGCGTAATATGTAAAGGAGACGGATAAATGAAAGAAAAGAATATAATATATCACGGCAGTAATGTCATTGTACAAAAACCGAAGATCTTGATAAATGGTCATTATAAAATTTGACATTGTGGAGGGACCTATGGCAGATGACCAGATTTGGGATTATGTAGAAGATTATATTGCAGGCAGTATTTCAAAGGCCGCTTTTTGGGAACTGGTTAAGTTTAAATATCCGACTCATCAGATTGTTTTTTGCACAGAAGATGCTTTGAGAACAATAGAATTTGAAGGGAGTGAACGGCTATGACCAATATATATTTTCCGGATGAAGAAATAGAGAAGAACGATGTTTATTTTATTTGCTATATGGTTGAGCGTGTGGCAAGAAGGCTTCATCAGCATAACCGCTATGTGATAAATCAGATCGGGAAGGATAATCTGGAGCATTTGGTTAGTGTGGCGAATGTACTACATGCTGAAAATCCTCTGGCGGTGGAAGATGACTGGATTGAGGAGTACGGACTTACAGAAGGAAACTTTGACATTGCAGCCGTAGACCCGGAACTGGTAACACAGATTCCCAGTGCATCTCAGATGGGAAAGGTTTACCAGAGGCTGATTTATGATACTATGCAGCCTGGAGAATCAGAAGTGGCAGGAATTATCAGGGTATATAATGATAAAATCTGTGATGTGATTGATAATTATAACTGTAGCGCTTATTATGAACCGTCTTATGTAATTGCCAGAGCATACCAGAATGGTGGTTTTTAAGATACAATAAAAAAGTCTGCCGGAGCATGATAACCCGACAGACTTTTTATTGTAAATGGGACAGAATGCCATTACATTCTTACTTAGTAGCGTAATTTGTCAGTTTTTCTACAATCTCCGAAAACATCATTCCGTGAGATGCTTTTACGAGAATGGTATCTCCCGGGATGAGGATATCTGCCATCTCCCGGTAGAAGTCTGCCTTCGAAGCATAGTGATGAATCTCGGTTTTCCCAGGACCTCCAGCCGAGAAGTGCTCTGCTGCTGCGGTCATCTCCCGGGAGAGTTCTCCGATGCAGGCCAGTACGCTGATCCCGAGCGCCGCGGCATGTTCACCGACTTCACGGTGCATCTGCCGTTCATTTTCACCCAACTCGAACATATCTCCAAGAATCGCGACGGTCCGTGTATCCGCTTTGGCAAGGACATCGAGAGAAGCCTTCATGGATGCAGGATTGGCATTGTAACAGTCGTCGATGATTGCAAAGGTATCGGTCTCGATCAGGTGATTCCGTCCCGGCAGGGGTTTTAGTGCTTCGATCCCGGCTTTAATCTGCGTATCGGTAAGTCCGAAGAAGCGGCCGAGAGCGGCTCCGGCAAGGGCATTATATACCATGTGTGAGCCGGGGATCGCGATGTGCGCCGTGAAGCGGGATTCCGGAGTGACGAATGTAGCGGTTGTCCCGCGCATCCCTTCGTCTTTCACCTCTTCTGCGTGGTAGGGACAGTCCGGGTTTTGCCCGAAGTAGACGGGCGTAAGACCGTTTGCCGGTGTGAAACCGGCGAGCCTGTCATCGTCGCCGTTGAGAATGATGGCTCCGTCCGGATTCATATAAGAGATCATGTCCGTTTTTTCACGAAGGATTCCGTCCCGGGAACCTAAGTTTTCCAGATGGGCATAACCGATGTTCGTGATCACACAGACGTCCGGGCGCGCGATTCGGGCAAGACGGCCCATGTCGCCAAAGTGACTGATCCCCATCTCCAGAACGGCAATTTCGTGTTCCTCGCGGATCTGGAAGACAGTCAGCGGAAGTCCAATTTCATTGTTGAAATTTCCCTCGGTTTTTAATACGCGGTATTTTTGACCGAGAACCGAGGCAATCATTTCCTTTGTGCTGGTTTTGCCGACGCTGCCGGAGATACCTACCACCTTAATATCCAGTGAACGGCGGTAGTGCTCCGCAAGGTCTTTAAGCGCCTGCTCGCAGGAATCCACGAGGATATAGGAGTAGTCTACGTCTCCGAGATCTTCTTCGGATAAAGCGCAGAGTGCTCCCTGTTCGATTGTCTGCGGGATAAAGGTATGTCCGTCCACCCGCGCGCCGCGGATGGCAACGAACAGGCTGTCTTTTTCTACTTTCCGGCTGTCGATGAAGACGGAGGATATTTCTTTTCCGGCATTTTCAGCGCTGCCGAAGTAGGTTCCATGGCAGGCAGCCGCGATTTCCTGTAATGTCATATGCTTCATAATGATGTCTCCATTCCGCCATATCTGGCTTTGAGGGATTCCTGAATGATCCGTTCGCACAGATCGCCATATTCGATTCCGGCGACCTTCGCTTCTTTGGGGAGCAGGCTGGCGGCGGTCATTCCCGGCAGGGTATTCATTTCCAGACAGTACAGATTGCCTTTGGCGTCCAGAAGAAAATCCGCGCGGCTGTATACGTCCAGCTTTAATGCATGGAATGCACGGACGGTCAGCTCCATCATCTGTGCGGCAGTCTCCTCGCTGATGTCGGCGGGGCACACCTCATCGGTGGCTCCGTCCTGATACTTATTTGCATAATCAAAGAACCCGGTCTTCGGGATGATCTCGATCGGAGGAAGTGCCCTCTCCCCGACAATACCGCAGGCAAACTCCCGTCCTTTGATATATTCCTCAACGATAACGTCCTCTTCATACCGGAAAGAGTTCTCCAGTGCTTCTGTATATTCTTCCATGGTATTTACGATATATACGCCGATGCTGGAACCTCCGGAACACGGCTTCACTACAACAGGCAGGGAAATCCCGAGGCTTTCGGGACTTTTATCCGGCGTATTTTTGTGGATACAGATTCCCTTTGGAGTCGGGATGCCGCTTGCAAGAAAGACCTGCTTTGTGAAATCTTTGTCCATGGCAACGGCGCAGCCGAGGGAGTTCGGCCCGGTATAACGGATGCCCAGCAGGTCGAAAGTCGCCTGGAGCTTGCCGTTTTCGCCCTCGCCGCCGTGCAGTCCGAGGAATGTGATGTCGGCCATGCGGCATAGTTCGATCACGTTCGGACCGAGAAAACAGTCGGACTGATCCGGACGGGACGCCCGGACTGCCGCGAGATCCGGCTCTGTTGTGCCGATATTTTTTGCGATATCAAGACCATGGTCCGGAAGTGAGAATACTTCTTCCAGCCGGTCTTTGTCATAAGGAAAACCCAAGAATACATCCAGAAGAAATGCATCATGTCCCTTCTCCAGCAGTGTACGGCAGATCCCGGCGCCGGACACAAGGGAAACATCCCGTTCCGTACTCAGTCCTCCGGCTAATACGATAATCTTCATATGGTTTATACTCCTTCCCTGAAAGCGGTGTTTAGCGGCTCATCTCATCGAGTAATTTCGCCTTGGTGTCATATAACTTCTGTGACAGATCTACATATACTTTATGCGGATTGAACAAACGCATCGTCTCGTCCCAGAGCGTTGCTTTTTCCCCTTTGCAGAACGCCGCGATCTCCGTGACAGACGGCGATTGGTAAATGCATTCGCCGTGCCGGAAAACCGGAACCAGAATTTCCTTCATCCGGTAACTTCCGCCCGCAAGCCGCGTCTTTTTCCAGGTGGCGTTCGGATCGAACAGGAGAAGCTCCTGCGACTCGTCAAAGGTTTCATCTGCAAAACAGATCAGATCTGCACGGATTTTTCCGGTTGCTTTATCATATACACGGTAAATGGTTTTGTTTCCGGGATTTGTGATTTTTTCCACATTTTCGGAGATCTTGATCTTCGGAATAAATTCTCCGTCCGCATTCTGGATCGCCGCCATCTTGTATACCCCGCCGAAAGACGGGCAGTCTTTCGAGGTGATCAGGTTCGTTCCCACGCCCCAGGAGGTGATTTTGGCTCCCTGGACTTTCAGATCATGGATCAGCATCTCGTCCAGATCGTTGGAAGCAGCGATCACGGCGTCTTCAAATCCGGCGTCGTCCAGCATTTTCCGTGCTTTTTTCGACAGGTAGGCAAGATCGCCGCTGTCCAGCCGGATGCCGTAAGACTTCGGATGAATCCCTGCATCCCGCATTTCCTGAAATACACGGATTGCGTTCGGTACGCCGGATTTCAGTGTGTCGTATGTGTCCACCAGCAGTGTGCATGCATTCGGGTAGAGACGCGCATATTCTTTAAATGCAGTATATTCGTCTTTGAAACTCATGATCCAGCTGTGTGCATGGGTTCCCATGACCGGGACGTCAAACATCTGTCCCGCAAGCACGTTGGAAGTTCCGACACATCCGCCGATCATCGCTGCCCGCGCGCCGTAGAGTCCCGCGTCCGGCCCCTGCGCCCGCCGCAGGCCAAATTCCATGATTCCGTCCCCTTCGGCAGCATAGACGACACGGGACGCTTTTGTCGCGATCAGACACTGATGGTTGAGGATGTTCAGAATCGCAGTCTCTACGAGCTGTGCTTCCATGATCGGAGCGACGACCTTCAAAAGCGGCTCTTTCGGGAAGATGACCGTACCTTCCGGAATCGCATAGATATCTCCGCTGAAATGGAAGCCGCTTAAATAGTGCAGGAAGTCTTCGCTGAAAATACCGAGTCCCCGCAGATAATCTACATCTTCATAAGAAAAATTCAGATTTTTGATATATTCGATCACCTGCTCCAGACCGGCCATGATAGAGTATCCGGATTTGTTCGGATTCTCCCGGAAAAATACGTCAAAGACGACAGTCTCATTCTCCTGTGTCTCAAAATAACCCTGCATCATGGTCAGTTCATACAGGTCAGTAAGTAATGTGAGGTTTTGCGTGTGCATAATCAATTCTCTCCTTCGTCCAGAGACTCCACTGAAACGCGGTCGTTGTGTAAAAGCGGGCACAGTACAGGAAGTCGTTTTCATTTATAATAGCACATTTGCGGAAAATGTAAAGAAAAAAGAGCCGGTTTACACCAGCTCTGCGTTTTTGTTGATCGTTTCCTGAATGAGGTTTTGCACATATGTACCGAGATTTTTCTTCGTTTCGGCGTCCAGCTCCTTTGGATAGATCGGTTTGCCGTATTCGATAACGACATGTGTCTTTTTGATCCAGGGAATATGGCTCTCGAAGATATCAGCCGTATTGTTGATGGATACCGGCACGATGGGACACCCGGTTTTTGTCGCGATGCGGAAAGAACCGTCCTTGAACGGAAGCATCGACAACTCTTCGCCCTTGTTGCGTGTCCCTTCCGGGAAGATAAAGATGGAGATGCCCTGCTTGATATAGTCAATTGCCTGCAGGATTGTCTTTAAGCCTTCTTTTGTACTGCTCCGGTCCAGAAAGAGACAGTGGACGAAGCGCATCCAGGTGGAGAGAAACGGAATCTTTTCCATCTCTTTCTTCGCGATATATCCGGTCAGGCGCCTGCACCGGGAATAGGTGATCACGATGTCAAAATAACTCCGGTGATTGCCGATAAACAGGGCGGTTTCATCGGGAATGTTCTCTTCCCCGATCACGGTGACGGAGGTGCCGGAAAGTTTCAGTACAGCCTTCAGGCCCCACTGTACGATCCTGAGACTGCTGTAATCCCTTGCGCCGGGATTGATCTTACCGAGGATACTTTCTACAAGGAAGATCGGAATGGAGCAGATAAAATATAAGATAAGAAAAATTGCAACGCATATGAGTCGTAACATAGGAATGAACCTCTCTTTTTATTTTTGATACATCCGAATTATATCTCATCCGATTGAAAAAGACAACGCATAATTCCAAATAATGGATAATAAGATAATAGAGAAATCAGAAGTGTGGGTGATTATGAGGATTCCGCGGCGAAGTACAGCCTGTTTGTGCCTGGCGCTGTTTTTGCTCCTTATGACCGGATGTGTGAAGAAAACACAGAGTACTCAAAAGCAGAACGATCTTTCGTTTACCGTGATCGATCAGAGCGAAGCGCCGGAGGAATTTCAGGAGGTTATAGAAAAGAATAAGGAAAAGCCTTTCCGCCTGACGTATGCAGATCAGGGGGATCTGTATATCGCGGAGGGGTACGGAGCACAGAAGAAGACCGGATACAGCGTGACGGTGACAGAACTGTATGAGACGGAAGACGCGGTTTATATCCACACGAATCTGATGGGCCCCGAAAAGGGGGAGGAGACAAAGGAGATCACGACTTACCCGTATGTTGTCATAAAGACGCAGGATACAGATAAGACGGTAATGTTTGACGGGCAATCAATGAAATAAGGAGCAAAAAATATGGAACTGATTCAGAGACAGGTACACTATACGCAGGAAGGAAAGCACACGTTCGACCAGTTTTATCTGGACGAAGACTATAATGTGCCGGATACGAAAGAAGACGTACGGCAGATCATTCAGGCAAAAGGTACGGTAAAAGTAGAGGATATGAATCTTGCGGATAATTATCTGCGGGTTTCAGGAAAACTGTATTTTCAGATCCTTTATATGACAGACAGCGAGGAAACGCGCCCGGCGGCGCTGGACGGAAAGATTCCGTTTGAAGAAATGGTATACATAGATACGGCGGAGCCGGTTACATGTTTTATTGAAAATGTGCGGGTAGAATTTTCCGCTTCACTTGTACATTCCCGGAAGATCGGACTCCGGGCGATGATCGAGCTCGAGATCGGGCGGCAACAGCTCCGGGATGAAGAGACAACGACGGACATAGAAAGCGAAATTCCGGTATTTAAGAAAATGCGCAGACTCAACCTGCTGGAACTTCACACCTCGAAAAAGGATACGTACCGGATCAAGGAGGAAATCACACTTCCGGGGACGAAGGAGAGTATCGGACAGATCCTGCTCTGCGACATCACGGGGCGCAGGCTGGAGATCCGTCCGGCGCAGGACCGCCTGCTGCTGCAGGGAGAACTGCTCGTGTTTCTGATGTATCTGTCGGAGGACGGCAGGACGGACTGGCTGGAGCAGAGCGTGCCCTATGAGGGACAGGTGGAATGCGAGGGCGTAGAAGAGGGAATGTATTTTCACGTACAGCATACGCTGGAAGATACACTGGCGGATATACGGATGGATGAGGATGGGGAGATGCGTGTGGCAGGGATCGAAGGGACGCTGAATCTGCGGATGAATATTTACCGGGAGGAGGAAATCGAACTTCTGGAGGATCTGTATTCACTGGAGCAGAACTGCATGTTTGACACGCGGGAGGCAGTATACGAGGAACTGATGATCCAGAACCACTCAAAATGTAAGATCGCAGAGCGGCTTTCCCTGCCGGAATTGAAAGGGGACGCCCTTCAGATCTGCCATAGTGACGGCATGATACAGATCATGCATATGGAGCAGGAGGAGAACGGCATCCAGATTGAAGGAATCCTGCACCTGTCGTTTCTGTACCTGCGCGGCAATGATGAGCTTCCGTTTGGAAGCTGGCAGGGGATGGTACCGTTTACCTGGCTTTTGGAATGCCCGGAGATGAAAGAAGAAACGCGCAGCAACATTTCGTATCATGTGGAGCAGTTGTCGGTGAGCTTTGCGGGAAATGAAGATGTGGAGGTGAAAGCAGTTCTTTCTTTTGATACATTTATCCGCAGACCGGCGCCGGTACAGGTTGTGACCGGAGTCGAATTTACACCGCTGTCCGCAGACGAGATGGAAAAGCGGCCGGGGATCGTCGGCTACGTGGTAAAAAAAGGCGACCAGCTCTGGAACCTGGCAAAACGGTTTATGACGACGGAAGAGGGGATCATGGAGGTGAACGGACTGGAGTCCCCGAATATAAAAGAAGGAGATAAATTGTTGATTTTTAAGGAAAATATGAGTATACTATAGGAAGTTAACACTGTATACAAGATACATGAAAGGAATACACAGATGAAGCAGATCGAACTGAAAGCACTCGCGAAGATCAATCTGGGTCTGGACGTTCTCGGAAAGAGGGAGAACGGATACCACGATGTACGAATGGTGATGCAGTCTGTATATCTGTATGATGAGGTAAAGATAGAACGGACGAATGAACCGGGGATCCGGCTGAAAACAAATCTGTATTTTCTCCCGGAAGGAGAAGGGAATATCGCATACAAGGCAGCGGCTCTTCTGAAGGAGGAGTTTGGCATTCAGGAAGGGGTGAAGATCACGCTGCATAAGCACATTCCGGTGGCGGCCGGAATGGCGGGGGGCAGCTCCAATGCGGCGGCGGTGCTCTTCGGACTGAACCGCATGTTCGGACTGGGCCTGACGCAGGAGCAACTGATGGAACGCGGAGTGAAGCTCGGGGCAGACGTTCCCTACTGCATCATGCGGGGGACGGTACTGGCAGAGGGGATCGGCGAAAAGCTGACCGCACTGCCGCCTGTGCCAAAGTGTGTCGTACTGATCGCAAAACCGCCGGTCAGTGTATCAACGCGGACGGTATATGAGGCTTTAGACGCAAAAAAAGATGTGAAACATCCGGATATCGACGGACTGATCGACGGACTGGAGCACGGAGATCTGAAGCAGATTTCCGCCTGTATGGGGAATGTGCTGGAGGATGTAACGATCCCGATGCACCCGGAGATCGAGAAGATCAAGCAGGAGATGAGAAAAGCAGGCGCGCTCGGCGCGATGATGAGCGGGAGCGGGCCGACGGTGTTTGGTCTGTTTACCGGCAAACAGGAAGCAAGAAGAGCACAGGAACGGATACGGAAGATGGCGCTGGCGAAGCAGGTGTATCTGACTGCCATGCACGGTGCAAGGAGGGACTAGGCGATGGAGATGAATTTTGAGGTAAAGACAGATGAATACCTGCCGCTTCGTGACGTCGTGTTCAATACGCTGCGGCAGGCAATTTTACGTGGAGAACTCAAGCCGGGCGACCGGCTGATGGAGATCCAGCTTGCAAACAAGCTGGGGGTAAGCCGGACCCCGATCCGGGAGGCAATCCGGAAACTGGAACTGGAAGGACTTGTCCGGATGATCCCGCGGCGGGGCGCCGAGGTGGCGCAGATCACGGAAAAAAGCCTGCAGGATGTGCTGGAAGTCAGAAGGGCATTGGAAGAACTCGCCGTACAACTGACCTGTTCCCGGATTACGAAAGAAGGAATCGAGGAACTCAGACGCGCGGAGAAGAACTTCGAGAAAATACTCGGAAGCAGCGACATTACGGCGGTTGCGGAGGCGGACGTCGCATTCCATGACATCATTTACCGCACAACGGACAACCAGAAACTGATCCAGCTTCTCAACCAGTTCCGGGAACAGATGTACCGTTACCGCGTAGAATATCTGAAGCGCAGTGAGTTCCATAAGCAGATTCTCGAAGAACACCGGAAGATCGTAGACGCGATTGAGAAAGGCGACTGGGAAAGCGCGGTCTGGCTCACATGCAGCCATATTGATAATCAGGTAGACGCGGTCAGCGACACACTGCGGAAAGAGGAGTAGAAAGAGAGTCGTTTAGAAACGGAAAAAAGTGGATATACTTCTAACATCAAAACAGATGGAGGAAGTTACATATGAAACTTTTTTATAAATCCGGAAAAGAGGAGTATACAGCAGAGGCTGACAAGCTGCGCAGGGCAAGGAGAGCCGTGGCGGTACTTTCGCTGCTTCTTGCAGCACTGGTTACGGGAATCTTTGCGCGGCGTATGGATGTAACTGCACAGAATGAGCTGCAGGAACATCTGGCGGAGGAGGTGCTCCGGTTCCATATTCTGGCAAACAGCAACAGCGAGGAAGACCAGAAACTGAAAATGGATGTAAAAGAACAGGTACTGGCGTATCTGGAACGGGAAATGCCGGAAGATCTGGATGTGGATGAGACAAAAGCATGGATGCGGGCGAATACGGATGAATTAAAGGAAGTCTGTGAAAATACCGTGGATATGCAGGGATATTCGTATCCGGTGAATGTTGCGGTGACGACCTGCTATTTTCCGGAGAAAACATACGGTGACGTCACGTTTCCGGCAGGAAACTACGAGGCGCTCCGCGTGGAGATCGGCGCGGCGAGAGGGCATAACTGGTGGTGTGTGCTTTATCCGAATCTGTGCTTTCTGGATTCGGTTCATGCAGTAGTACCTGAGGAGGGAAAGAAAGAACTAAAGGAAGCATTGACTGCAGAAGAATATGAGCAGGTCACAGCGGCGACAGACTTTCATATCAAATGGCGGCTTTCGTCACTTTTTGGCGGAGAAGGGGAGTAGGGAAAGCATCTCGCGGTGACATACAGGCAGGCGGCAAAGAAACAGTTTACAGGAGAGAAAGAAGAGATAAAAATGATATATACATTTGACAGCAGAATCAGATACAGTGAAATTGACCATCGGGGAACGCTGACGCTGCCGGGACTGATCAACTATTATCAGGACTGCAGTACCTTTCAGTCGGAGGACATCGGGTATGGAATCTCATACGGAAAGGAACATAACCGGGCGTGGGTGCTTTCCTACTGGCAGATCGTGATAGACCGTTATCCGAAGATCTTTGAGTCGGTTACGACGGGAACATTTGCAACCGGTATGAACGGACTGCTTGCAGGACGAAACTTTTTTATGAAGGATGCGGACGGCACACAGGTTTCCTGTGCAAACTCGCTCTGGGTATATATGAACCTGGAAACCGGGCGCCCTGTGATGCCGGATGAAAAGGAAATGGAGGCTTACAGGTTCGAGCCGAAGCTCCCGATGGAGTATGAGGGACGGCGGATCCGTCCCGCGGCAGCATATCAGGAAATGGAGTCGTTTCCGGTGTGCAGACATCACATTGACACGAATGAACATGTCAACAACGGTATGTATGTTCAGATGGCGCTGGAACTGCTTCCGAGAGACCGGACGGTGCGGCAGGTGCGGGTTGCCTACAAGAAATCTGCAGTACTGGGGGATATGATCTGCCCGAAGCTCGCAGAAGAAGACGGCAGGACTGTGATCGAACTGTGCGGCACCGATGGAAGTACATATGCCGTGGTCGAATTGAAATTCTGATCAAAGGCATGCTTTTGACAGAGCGGTGAGGAGAGAAAAAATGAAATACGATGTGATTATTATAGGCGCGGGACCGGGAGGAATCTTTTCGGCATATGAGCTGATGAAGCAGAAGCCGGAACTACGGATTGCTGTGTTTGAACTGGGAAATGAGCTGGAGAAGCGCCGGTGTCCGATCGACGGCGACCGGGTGAAGAGCTGCGTAAACTGTAAAACCTGCGCGATCATGAGCGGATTTGGCGGGGCAGGCGCGTTTTCAGATGGGAAATATAATATTACGAATGCGTTTGGCGGCACACTTTATGAACATATCGGACGGGATAAGGCGATCGAACTCATGAAATATGTGGATGAGATCAATGTATCGCACGGCGGTCAGGGAACAAAGATGTATTCTACGGCCGGGACAAGGTTTAAAAAGCTGTGCATGCAGAACAAACTGCATCTGCTGGACGCGTCGGTCCGCCATCTGGGGACAGATATCAATTATGTTGTGCTCGAGAATCTTTATAAAGAAATGAAGGACAAGGTGGATTTTTATTTTAACTGTGCTGTGGATCATCTGGAAAAGCGTAAGGACGGCTACCGGGTATTTCATGGCGAGTCTTATGACGACTGTGACAGATGTGTGGTGTCTGTCGGGCGTAGCGGGAGCAAGTGGATGTCCAGGATCTGCGAAGAGATGGATATCCCGACGATGTCCAACCGGGTCGATCTGGGCGTACGCGTGGAACTTCCCGCGGAAATTTTTTCGCATCTTACGGATGAACTCTATGAGAGCAAGATCGTGTACCGGACAGAGAAGTTTGAAGATAACGTGCGGACGTTCTGTATGAACCCGAACGGGATTGTTGTAAACGAGAACACAAAAGGCATTGTTACAGTCAACGGACACAGTTATGAAGACCCGGCGAAACAGACCGGAAATACCAACTTCGCTCTGCTTGTGTCGAAGCATTTTTCGGAGCCGTTCAAAGACAGCAACGGCTATGGTGAAAGCATTGCGCGGCTGTCCAATATGCTGGGCGGAGGCGTTATCGTACAGCGGTTTGGCGACCTAATCCGCGGACGGCGCAGTAATGAAAAGCGGATCGAAGAAGGTCTGGTACGTCCGACACTTGCGGCGACGCCGGGCGATCTGAGTCTTGTGCTGCCGAAGCGTATTCTGGACGGTATCATTGAGATGATCTATGCGCTGGACAAGATCGCGCCGGGAACGGCAAATGACGATACGCTGCTCTACGGAGTAGAAGTGAAGTTCTATAATATGGAAGTGGCAATTGATGAAAATCTGGAGTCACCGCACAAGGGCCTTTATGTGATCGGCGACGGCAGCGGAGTAACACATTCCCTGTCGCACGCTTCTGCAAGCGGCGTGTATGTGGCGCGTCATATCGCAGCGCACATGGACTGAGAACTCCGTAACGGAATAGAGAGGAAACAGAGAATGGCTAATAAGAATTCGAAAATATACGACAGAAAAAGAAACACACTGGATAAACTGAGGAAAGCGCAGCGGATTTTTGTTCCGATGTCAGACTGTACGAATATGCCGTTTGTGCTGTGCGATCCGGAGACATATGATGATGAGGTTCTGATCTTTTTTGACGAAGAGACGGCAAAACAGGAGGCGGCAAAGCTGGTTGGGCAGAAGAATCCGCTGCATCTCATCCGTCTGGAGCAGAAGTTTCTGCTTTCCTTTTACAGCAGTCTCCTGCCGATGGGGGTAAACGCACTGCTGGTAGGCAGAGGAACCAAAGAGGAACTGCGGCTGCAGCTTTCCGAACTGATCAGCAGAAAAGGCGGCGACGGGGATGAGAAAGGCCGGAAGATACTGGAAAATCCGGAGTTTGTCCTGACTGCGCTTTATTTTATGCAGAAACAGCGCGCCGTGAAAGAACCGGAGATGACGGAAGAGGTAAAAGAACTGCAGGAAGAGATGCTCGCCCATTACGGAAAGGGACGCTACATTGTGGCGTACCAGAAAGACCGTGGAATGCCGATCCTGAGACAGAAGGACGGAACGGTGATGCAGCCGGTGTTTACCGATGTGCAGGAGTTCATCAAGTTCCAGAATACGAATAAAGATGTGAAGTTCCAGACCGCCGTGATCGAGGCGGGCAAGATTCCGGAAGTCATGGCGAAAGAAGCCGCAGGGATCGTGGTGAATCCGTACAGTATCAATCTGCATCTCAAGATCCAGAGGCCAACGGCAAAGGCAGCGTCCCGTCCGACGACACAGCAGATTCTTGCCGCGGCTGCGGACGCAGGCGTCCGTGAGTCCCTGAAGGCAGAAAATGCGGCCGAAATAGAAGCAAGGCAGGCGATGCAGGCGTCGCTCGAATCGAATGTACAGGAGGTACTGGAGGAGAATGCCGTACAGTCGGATGACTGATCTGTATCGGCCAAAAGCGCTGTACCGGAAAACAAAGACGCCGGACAGCGATAATCGACAGAGGAGAACAGCATGTTGAAATTAGGAGAAAAACAGATGCTCACCGTAGTAAAGACCGTGGATTTCGGGGTATATCTCGGGAGCGAGAAGGAACGTGTCCTGCTCCCGAAAAAGCAGGTGCCCGCTGGGATTGAACCGGGAGATCCGGTGGAGGTATTTTTATATAAGGATTCTTCGGACCGTCTGATCGCGACGACGCATGAGCCGAAACTGACGCTTGGCAAACTGGCAGTCCTGGAAGTCGCGGACACAAATAAAGCAGGAGCGTTTCTGGACTGGGGACTGGAGAAAGACCTGTTTCTTCCATTCCGGGAACAGACGGCGAAAGTGAAAAAAGGGGATCACTGTCTGGTGTCATTATACATTGACAAGAGCGAACGGCTCTGCGCCACGATGAAGGTGTACCATCAGCTCCAAACGGATTCCCCCTACAAAAAAGACGACCGGGTGCGCGGTATCATCTATGATACCAGTGAAGAATTCGGGATCTTTGTCGCAGTGGATCACCGGTATTCCGCACGGATTCCGAAGAAGGATGCATTTGGGACGCTGCGTGTCGGCGATGAGATCGAGGCGCGTGTGACGTCGGTAAAAGAGGACGGAAAACTGGACTTAAGCGTACGGGAGAAGATCCCGGAACAGATGGACAAAGACGCAGAACGGATTCTGAAAGGAATCCAGAGCCACGGAGGAAAACTGCCCTTTACGGACAAAGCAGAGCCGGAACGGATCAAGAACGAGTTCGGTATGAGTAAGGCGGCGTTCAAGCGTGCGGTCGGACGGCTTTTGAAGCAGGGAAAGATCGAGATCCTGGAAAACGGGATCCGGGTAAAGACGCAGGAGACAAAGCGATGATGTTGGAAATGAAAACAACGGATTTTCTGGATGCACTTTCTTCTTCGGCTCCGGTTCCGGGCGGCGGGGGAGCTTCTGCTGCCGCCGGGGCGATGGGAGCCGCGCTTGGAATGATGGTTGCCAATCTGACGGCCGGAAAGAAAAAGTATGCAGATGTGGAAGAAGAAATCATAGCAATACGGAGACAGCTCTATGATCTGCAGCAGCGGCTCGTTCTGCTGACGGATGAAGACGCGAAAGCATTCGAACCGCTATCGAAGGCATACGGACTGCCAAGATCCACACCGGAAGAGCAGAAGAAAAAAGCTGAGGTCATGGAGGCCGCACTGTATGAAGCCAGCCGTCCCCCTCTGGAGATGATGGAAACGGTACTGGAAGTGATGCGGCTTCTTGAAATCCTCGGCGAAAAGGGAAGCAGGATCGCTGTCAGTGATGTGGGAGTCGGAATCTCTTTCTGTCAGGCTGCGCTGGAAGGCGCGTCGATGAACGTATTTATCAATACAAAGTCGATGAAGAACCGGGAACGGGCAGAAGAGATGAACTGCCGCGCAGATGCAATGATCGCGGAGGGAACTGTGATAAAAGAACGGGTATCCCGGAAAGTAGAAGGACAGATACGGTGAGAGAGGTGATACAGTGAGTACAATGATGCTGGGCGCCGAAGTTGCGGCGGCAATGAAAGAGAAGCTGCTTTTGGAAGTGGCTGCGCTGACGGAAAGGGGAATCGTTCCCTGTCTGTGTATCGTACGGGTAGGAGCACGGCCGGATGACCTTGCGTATGAGCGCGGGGCAAAAAAGCGGATGGAAAGTATCGGCATCCGGTGTCAGGTGACAGAACTGCCGGAAAATATCACGCAGGAGGCATTTGAGGAAGCGTTCCGCAAAGTAAATGAGAACCCGGATATTCATGGGATTCTGCTGTTTCGTCCGCTCCCGGAGCATCTGGACGAGACGCCCGTGAAGGCGATGATTGATCCATACAAGGATGTAGACTGCATGAGCGAGACGAATATTGCAAGACTCTTTTCGGGCGACAGCAGAGGATATGCGCCATGTACGGCGGAGGCAGTGATGGAGATGCTGCACCACTATCGGATCGATCCGGAAGGGAAAAAGGTGACGGTCATCGGACGCAGCATGGTTGTCGGGAAACCGCTGGCAATGTTGATGCTGAAGGAAAATGCGACGGTTACCATATGTCATACCCGTACAAAAAATCTGGACGCCATGTGCCGTGAAGCGGAGATCCTTGTCGCTGCGGCAGGAAAAGCAAATATGGTAAAGAAAGAGATGGTCGGCAGCGGCGCGGTCGTCGCAGACGTCGGTATCAATGTGGACGAGAACGGAAAACTCTGCGGCGACGTGGCATTCGATGAGGTGAAGGATATTGCGTCTTATATCAGTCCGGTGCCGAGAGGCGTCGGAAGTGTGACCTCCTCGGTACTGGCAAAGCATGTGATCCGTGCGGCAAAATGGATGAATCATCCGGAGTGAATAATTGATATGATATATCCCAATTTTATAAATAGTAATCTCTCACGATTCCGAGGGGCTCTTCCATCATGAGATATAATTCTTTAGCAATTACTTCTTCTGGAATTGTCATGTCATTTTTTATCCAATAAATGACAACAGCGGCAAGTGCACTGCAGGAATATTCTGCGAAAACTTCTGGGTTGATCGGAGTTTTTTTGAGTACAGGTTGTGTATATTCCTGCCTTTTGTCAAACCCAGTGTGATATGCATTTTTCAGACATTTGAAAAGAAAATCCCCATTATCTATATGATAAAGCTTTGTATAAAATGACTTGTGTTCCTTTAAATAACTGAAAAAAGCTTGTGCCCCTCTTTCTTTTATATGAAATTTAAAGATGGGAAAACAATTTTTGAGGAAATCTTGTTCTATGAAATAAAAAACAATATCATCTTTATTATCAAAATAATGATAAAATGCAGTTCTGCTGACAGGTACATTTTCACAGATTGTTGTTACACTGATTTTAGAATAATTCTGGTGTCTCATAAGATTTAATAATGTTTTTGTTATTTTTTCTTTCATGATTAAATGCCTCCTCTAAATACCTCCTCCACATAATTATAGCATGGAATTAGAAACATCAAAAGAAAAAAATTGGCGAATATGTGTAAAAAAAGTGAGAATATAATTCTTTGTTTGGTGAAGTTGAATATTTACAAAATGGCATAATTGTCAATAAATCCTGACGAAGAGGTATAGGTGTTTATAAAATAGAAACGGCGTAAATTCTATGTAAATTGAATATGTATTAAACATTTTTTATCATTTAAGAAAAGAATAAATTACATAGGAGGAAATTACCATGTCAACAGGAGGCGGTGGAGTCGTAATCACTTCAACTGGAGTAAGTGAGTTGGAAAAGAACTTACAGTCTGGTGGAAATAAGTTATCTGGCATAGAAAAAAGTGAGCAGATACTTGGTACGACGATCAAAAAACAAATTGCAACAGAAATCGTTGCGAAAATTGACACATCAAAATGTGTCAATTGTGGAGTCTGTCGGGAGGCATGTCCGGGAGAAGCTATTTCTGAATATCAGAGACAGATTTGCAGAATTTGTCCGACTTGTACAGCAATGCCGGCAATGTCAGTTGGTCGTATGAAATCATTGCCGGTTGAGACATCATGTACAAGTCAATGCCCATTGGATATTAGTCCGCAAGGGTATTTAGGTCTGACAAAAGCAGGAAAATATGAAGAAGCATATGAATTAATTTGGAAGAAAAATCCGTTGCTCTCTGTATGTGCGAGAGTCTGTCACCATCCATGTGAAAATGGATGTAAGCGAGGTATCCTTGTGGATTCTCCAATCAAGATTCGCGAGATCAAACGTTATCTGAGTGAAAAAGTAGATTATACACCAAAGCCATATGTTCGTCTTTATGAGGAGAAGATTGCGGTAATCGGCGCAGGCCCGGCAGGATTAACAGCGGGACATTATCTTTCATCTTTGGGATATGAAGTGACGATTTATGAAGAAGGAGCAGAAGCGGGAGGTATGTTGATTCGCGGAATTCCTGAGTTTAGATTAGATCGTGACGTTGTTGCTGCTGAAATTCAGAAATTAGTAGATGCAGGACTTAATATCCGTTTAGGTGAAAAGTTGAGTACGGCATCTGTTGAAAAGTTGAAAACAGAATATGATGCAATCATTGTTGCAACAGGAGCTCCAAAATCTAAGGAACTTTACATTGAGGGGTGGAGAAATGCTGGTGTTATGACGGCAGTTGATTTTATGGAGCGCATAAATAACAAACTGAATATGAGAAGACATCTCGGTCAGTTGTTTAAATTTAAAGATGGACGCGCCGTTATTATCGGAGGTGGTTCTGTAGCAGTAGATTGTGCAAGAACAGCGCTTCGTGCAGGCGCAAGTAAAGTAACCGTTGTCTGTCTGGAGGAAGGAGACAGTGTTCCTGCACATCTGTGGGAAATTCAGGAGGCGAAAGAAGAAGGTGTTGAATTCATCGAGGGATATTCTCCGGTAGAATTTACGTCAGAACTCTTCCCGACTTTGACTGGTGTAAAATTTGAAAAAGTAACTTCTATGGGCAAGGATGAAACTGGAAAATTTGTTATCGAGACAGATGCCAGCGATGTATTAGAAGTACCGTGTGAATGGGCAGTTCAGGCAATCGGACAGTCCAGAGATGATAAGTGGAAAGAGATCGAAGAAGAAGGAATTTTCTATACCGGTGATTATTCAAGCAACAAATGTTCAGTTGTTGATGCAATGGCGTCTGGTAAGAAAACAGCATATGATGTAGATGCACAGCTCCGGGGACGTAAGCTCAAGACAGCGTCACAGGGAACAGAACGTCTTCAGCCTGCACCGGTCAATGAGAAGTTATTCCCATATAATTTCCGCAAGACCTTGAGACCAGAGACACCGATGGTAGATCCAGAAATCAGAAAACATAATTTTGAAGATGTAGAAAAAACATTTACAGATAAAGAGGCATATATCGAAACGGATGCATGTCTTGGATGTGGATATTCCGGGGTTGATCCTGAGAAGTGTCTTGGCTGTGGTTTGTGTCAGCAGTTATGCCCGAAGGGCGGCGTGATCACGATGGTGGCGAAAGGAGGAGAATTCTGATGAAAAGACAGGTAGTCGTAGTGGGGGCAGGGCCTAGTGGTTCTTCAGCTGCTTTCTATTGTGCAAAAAGAGGGATGGATGTTTTACTGTTGGATAAGGAAACATGGCCGAGAGATAAAGTATGCGGGGATGGATGGTTACAGTCATTAAAACCAATCCTGACAGATATGGGAATTTATGAGGAAATGAAGTCGCTGAATACAGTAAGCGGCGGTAACGATTTCATTTTGGCAAGTCCGAATGGGGATTGTGTGGAATACAAAATGAGCGAGCATGAAGACAATGGCGGAGAAGGTTTGTGGGTAATTCCAAGACGTATCGGAGATGATGTTGTCAGACGTGCAGCGGTCAGAGCCGGGGCGGAGATGATGGAAAATTTTGATGCAACAGAACTGATCATTAAACGTGGCCGAGTATGTGGCGTCAGAGGATATTACCGCAATGAACTGATGGAAATTGAAGCAGATGCGGTAATCGTAGCAAATGGTTCTCATTCCATGTTGG
The DNA here is from genome assembly GCA_958402795.1 of uncultured Lachnospiraceae bacterium. GTDB lineage: Bacteria > Bacillota > Clostridia > Lachnospirales > Lachnospiraceae > Schaedlerella. The sequence continues at coordinate 105,304 of CATXUX010000005.1, forward strand.
GAAGACAGGTAGGAATTTTTAATGAAGATCCTTCTCTTTCCATGTTTGCAGCAAGAGGCTATTTTAAAAATCTGCCGCCTGCCTTAAAACCGGGTTCTGTATTCCAGTTTTATCTGCCGGAGACGATACCAGGTTATGATAAGGCAAAGAAAACCATGTCCTTTGCATGGATTTCTGCACATGACAAACCTGGATGCGGTACTTTGGGAATGGTCATCCCAATTGAAACAATTGAAGCGCTGGATATGTCTCTTCAGGAGGTTTATGAGTGGATTATCAATAATGTGCCAAATGTGAAAAAGTATTTTGAAGGTGCAGAGTTGGTGGATGAGTTAAAAGGTTGGAGGCTGCTTGGTTCTACCGAGGTTCAAAAGAATTATGTCAGAGGTGCATTATTCATAGGAGATGCCTGCTCACAGGCAGAATGTGCGCATTTCTATGGGATTCCGGCTGGAATGATTTCTGGCCGAAGTGCGGCAGAGTTGCTGGATGATATCTTTACAACGGGAGATGACAGTGAAGAATCCTGGGCGAGATTCTTTAAGATCATTAGTGATAAGCTGAATCCACAGTATGAGTTTTATAGTGCATTCCGGACACTGGTTCATAAGGATATCAACAATGTAAACCGAATGAATGAGTATGCAAAGACTTTCCCGGGAACGCCAATTTATAGTATTGTTATGTACAAATTTGTTACAGAAGTATTGGGAGAAAAGATGCCGATGCCGCCAACAGAAGGTGAGCGTTTGTCACAGTAAGAGGAATATTACATATTATATTTATTGCTGCTCTGCATTGATGAATTTATTGATACAGAGCAGCAATTTTTTGCTGTATAGGAAATTTCGTTTCCTATTTTTCCTGAATTACATAATTTTCTGTATAGCCTGGAACTGTGCGGCTTTTGACAGAGGCTTTTTATAGAGCAGAAGTGTGAGTCCGTACTGGATGACTGCCCCTGCAGCGATACATCCCAGTCCGATCAGGAAAGCGGCCGGATAGGAAAGTCCGAAGAGGAACGGCAACAAGGAATTTCCCAAAACTCCCGACATGCCGATCCATGCGCCTCCGGCCATACATACGAGCATCAAGAGTACCGTAGAGGTAAAAAAATACTTGTATGCGCCGCCGCCGTACAGAGATATCAGAAAGATGAAGATCCCTGTGATCAGGAGATTATTTTTCATCTGTGCATCTGAACTGTTTGCGGTAACGGGCAGAAGCTGGAGCACCACAACGAGCAGATAGTCGAACAGATTCAAAAAGAATGAGGCCAGTGCGGGAACAGCGGTCTGAAGCTCTTTTTTCCGTGCGGAGGTCTGTACAATATGCGGGACGCTCAGTGTGCATATCATCTGAAATGGCCATAAGCCTGCGGCGACGATCATGAAACACCCCATCATCGAAAACGAACTGGCGGACTGGGACGGATATGGAAAAACATATAAAAGAATCCCAATCGCAAGTGATATTGCCGTGCCGAAGACGGACATCACGGCGCCGTACGAATATTTGATGAGTTTCATTCCAAGTTTAATCTGCTTTATCATAATAACTCTCCTTTGCCTGATGTAGAATGATTGTTATTTCCAGTATACTGACCGCCGCACACAGGACTGCCAGAACCGGCAGCATCCACTGAAAACGGAGGATCAGCCAGAGTCCGGGAGTCAGCAGGTAATAAGCTGCTCCGGCGCAGCCGACATTGAGCAGGATACTGCCAAAGAACCGGGTGATGATGAGCATCACATTGACGATGAAATACGCCAGCAATCCGAATTCGATGCAAAACAAGATCAGATTCATTTTCCCCATGCCCTCGCCATGCGTCTGACCAACGGCCGCACAGATCAACAGAAGGATTTCAAATTCCAGGATCATCCGCGCAAGGTTGCAGGCCAGCGCATCCTTTAGAAGCGGCAGTCCCCGGTCGGAGGACTTCAGATACTCGAACTGCTTGCCATCCCGCTGTCCGACACCGCCGAATCCCCGGTTGTCCAGAACGATTTCCAGCGTCATGAACAGCACGACAAGCAGCAGGCATCCAAGAAACCAGCTCAGAGGAGTAAAAAGCACCAGCAGCACGGGGCACAGGACTGCCGGTATCAGCAGCAGTGCAGCCCGGTAGTATGTCGGCGTGAACGCACAATAACTTTTGAGCCATCTTTTCATATCCGGCACCCTCCCTTCAGGCAAACGCGATATTTGTGCTGGCTTTCATGACAGCGACACTGATCTGGAACAAGGTCGGCGTCTCAAGGGAAATATCCATCCCTGCAAGGCGGTCCATGTTTTCCGACAGGCAGATGCCCTCAAACCCGTAGGGGGTCTGGCTGAAGCTGAACAGGATGTCTTTTGCCGCCGCCGCGTCGTTCGGCTCCCCTTTGACAAGCACATACTTCTCTTTCAGATCTTCCACGAATCCCTCCTCCACGATAGCGCCATGTTCAATGATGATACAGTAGTCCGTGACATTCTCCATATCGGAAATGTTATGCGTGGAAAAGAGTACGCTGCGGCTGCCGTCTCCTGCGGCAAGATACTCATGGATCAGGGAGCAGAGCCTGTCGCGCATCAGCGGATCCAGCGGGGAGGCAGGTTCATCCATCAGCAGGCATTCGGTGTCGCGGGCCAGAACCGATGCGAGGATCAGTTTCATGCGGTTTCCGTCGGAAAGACTGGAGATCTTCTTATTCAGATCACCTCCGCCGATTCCCAGCTCCGCGCATAGCGCGTCATACCGTCCGGCGTCAAAATTGTCGAATAACAGACTGCTGACTTCTCTTACCTGCCGGATCGTCCAGTGCGGCAGAAAGAAGCAGCCGGTACCGGTGTAGCCAAACCGCTCTTTCACCTTCTCCACATCGCTTTCCCGTTCGTCAAAATATGAAACATGTCCCTTGTAATCAAGGCGTATCCCGGCAAGAATATTTAACAAGGTAGTCTTACCGGCGCCGTTTTCTCCGATCAGGGCGGTCGCAAATCCCTTCGGGATGCGGCAATTTGGGATATCCAGTGTAAAGCCTTTATACTTCTTCATAATATCAGAAGCAATGATTGCATAATCCATTTCCATCATAATTTCCTCTCTTTCCTTTTGCTCGTTTTTGTGTGAAATCCGGCTGTTTCAGGTAACTGCTTTTTTGGTGTTCCTTAGTTTTCATCGTCGATCTGCAGCAGCGTCTCCAGCGTCTCTGTCAGTTCTGCCGCTGTCATTCCCGCAATCTTCGACGCCTGGATCGCCTCGGTCAGGCATTCCTCAACCTTCCTCAGATGCTGCTCTTTCAGCATCTCACTGTCCTGGGCGTTGACATAAAACCCTTTCCCCTGCACTGCCGTCACCAATCCTTCGGCTTCCAGCTGTTCGTATGCTTTCATCGTGGTGATGACACTGATCTTCAGATCCTTTGCCAGACTGCGGATAGAGGGGAGGTATTCCCCCTGCTTCATCCTGCCGGCCAGAATGTCCGTCTTGAATGAGTCGGCGATCTGCTGGTAGATCGGTATACCGGAATTTTGTAATATCTTCATGCATATTCCTCCATAGTCGGGGACTTTTGCCCCCAACATCATCCTATAAGTTCCCATATGCTCCGTTTGTGATGGCGAAGCATATAACTGTTTATATGTTATATATACACTATAATCAGCATGCTGTCAACAGGTTTTTGAAGAAAAAATTCAAGGAGAAGAAATTGAAGAAAAAAGGAATCTATGCTATGATAATAACGATTGACGGAACGGAAGGTTTCTTGTGCGAGGAGGCAGAACATGGAGTTTGCACATTTACACGTCCATACAGAGTATAGTCTTCTGGATGGTTCGAATAAAATCAAAGAATATGTGGCGCGTGTGAAAGAACTGGGGATGAACAGCGCGGCGATCACAGATCATGGTGTGATGTACGGCGCGGTTGATTTCTACAAAGAAGCAAAAAAAGAAGGAATCAAACCAATCCTGGGGTGCGAAGTCTATGTGGCGCCGAATTCCCGGTTCGACCGGGAACTGACGGGAGGCGACGACCGGTATTACCACCTGGTTCTCCTTGCGGAGAACAATCAGGGGTATGCAAACCTTACGAAAATCGTATCGAAAGGGTTCGTGGAAGGGTATTATTATAAACCGCGTGTTGACAAGGCGCTTCTGCGGGAGTATCACGAAGGAATCATCGCACTGAGCGCATGTCTGGCAGGAGAGATCCCACGGTATATTACGAAAGGTCTCTATGAAGAGGCGAAGCAGCGGGCGCTGGAATATCAGGACATCTTCGGGAAAGGGAATTTCTTTCTGGAACTGCAGGATCACGGGATACCGGAACAGCGGATGGTGAACCAGCGTCTGATGCAGATGTCGGAGGAACTGGGCATCGATCTGGTTGCGACGAACGACGTCCACTACACGTATGCGGAAGACGCCGAGGCACATGATATCCTGCTCTGCATCCAGACCGGGAAGAAACTGGAGGATGAGAACCGGTTGCGTTACGAGGGCGGCCAGTATTATGTGAAGTCGCCGGAGGAGATGGCGTCGCTGTTTCCTTATGCGCTGCAGGCGCTTGAGAATACCCAGCGGATCGCGGACCGGTGCAATGTGGAACTGGAATTTCACGTGACAAAACTCCCGAAATACGATGTGCCGGATGGACTTTCATCCTGGGAATATTTGAACCAGCTTTGCTGGGACGGACTGGAAAGGCGGTATCAGAATCCGGGCGAGGAATTAAAAGAGCGGCTTCGGTATGAACTGGATACGATCCGGCATATGGGGTATGTGGATTACTTCCTGATCGTGTGGGATTTTATCAATTATGCAAAACGAAACGGAATTGCAGTCGGACCGGGACGTGGATCGGCGGCGGGAAGCATTGTGTCTTATTGTCTGGAGATTACGAATATAGATCCGATCCGCTATAATCTGCTGTTTGAGCGGTTTTTGAATCCGGAACGTGTGTCCATGCCGGATATCGACGTAGACTTCTGCTACGAGCGCAGGCCGGAGGTGATCGATTACGTGACGCGGAAGTATGGGAAGGACCGCGTGGTGCAGATCGTGACCTTTGGAACCATGGCGGCGCGCGGTGTGATCCGCGATGTGGGACGTGTAATGGATATGCCTTATGCACAGGTGGACGGTATCGCAAAGATGATTCCGCAGGAGTTGAATATCACGATTGATAAGGCGATGAAGATGAATCCGGAGTTCCGCAGTGCCTATGAGTCGGACGAGCAGATAAAGAAACTGATCGATATGTCGAAGCGTCTGGAAGGCCTTCCCAGACACAGCTCCATGCATGCGGCGGGCGTCGTGATCTGCCAGAAGTCGGCAGATGAATTTGTTCCGCTCTCCCGGGCACAGGACGGGACGATCGTCACCCAGTATACAATGACTACACTGGAGGAACTGGGACTTCTGAAGATGGATTTCCTTGGTCTGCGGACACTGACCGTGATCCAGAATGCGGTAAATATGGCGCGCGCGAAAACGCCGGAACTGGACATGGAGAAAATCAATTATGACGACAAGGCGGTTCTGGACTATATCGGAACCGGAAAGACAGACGGAATCTTTCAGCTGGAGAGTGCGGGGATGAAAGGGTTCATGAAAGAACTGAAACCGCACAGTCTGGAAGACATCATCGCCGGAATCTCTCTTTACCGTCCCGGACCGATGGATTTTATTCCCAAATATATCCGGGGGAAAAACGACCAGTCTTCGATTACCTATGACTGCCCGCAGCTCGAACCGATCCTGGAGCCGACTTACGGCTGTATTGTTTATCAGGAGCAGGTCATGCAGATCGTGCAGACACTCGCGGGATATTCGCTGGGGCGCAGCGACCTGCTGCGCCGCGCCATGTCGAAGAAGAAGGGCGATGTGATGCAGAAGGAACGCCAGGTCTTTCTCTACGGGGATGAGGCGACCGGCGTGCCAGGCTGCATCAAAAACGGGATTCCCGAGGAAACGGCGAATAAGATCTACGATGAGATGATCGACTTTGCAAAATATGCATTCAACAAATCCCACGCGGCGGCTTATGCTGTGGTTGCTTATCAGACCGCATTTTTGAAATACTATTATCCCGTGGAATTTATGGCGGCGCTGATGACTTCCGTGATCGATAATCCGTCCAAGGTGGCAGAGTATATCTATACATGCCGCCAGATGGGGATTGAGCTTCTCCCGCCGGACATTAACCGGGGATACGCGGACTTTTCTGTGGATAACGGCAAGATCCGGTATGGACTGGCAGCGATTAAAAGTATCGGAAAACCGGTGATCCATGAGATCGTGGCGGACCGTGAGAGCTTCGGCGAATTCCGCAACCTGGAAGATTTCATTACCCGGATGTCCATGAAAGAAGCCTTGAACAAGCGCGTGATCGAAAACCTCATTAAGGCGGGGGCGCTCGACTGCCTCGGCGGGACAAGAAAACAATTTATGAGCATCTATGTCCAGATTGCAGACCGGGTAGCGCAGGAAAAAAAGTATTCCATGACCGGGCAGATGACATTGTTTGACTTTGTGGATGAAGAACAGAAGAAAGATTTCGAGATTAAAATGCCGAATGTGGGCGAGTATGCGAAGGAGACAAAGCTTGCATTTGAAAAAGAGGTGCTGGGCGTATATATCAGCGGACATCCGCTGGAGGAATATGAGGATAAATGGAAGAAAAGCATCACGGCGTCCACCATGGATTTCCAGCCGGATGAGGAAACCGGACGTCCCCGGGTTCATGACGGCGCAAAGGAAGTAGTCGGGGGTATGATCACGGAAAAAACGACGAAGATCACAAAGACAAACCAGTTGATGGCGTTTGTCACACTGGAAGATCTGCTCGGGACGGTGGAGATCGTTGTATTTCCACGGGACTACGAGAAGAACCGGGCATATCTTGAGGAGGATCAGAAGGTGTTCATCAAAGGACGCGTGTCTGAGGAGGATGAAAAACCGAGCAAGCTGATCTGTGAGAAAGTCATTCCGTTTGAGAGCAAAAAGCGGGAACTGTGGATTCAGTTTCCGGATAAGGCAGACTATCTGGAAAACGAACCGGCTGTATTCGGTGATCTTTCCGATTCGGAAGGAGAGGACGAGGTTGTGATCTACTGCCAGAAAGAACGGGCCATAAAACGGCTGCCGAGAAACCGCAATGTGCAGATCGGACCGCAGGTATTGAGCAGGTTGATGAATCGTTTTGGTGAAAAACGCGTAAAAGTGGTAGAAAAGACTATTGAAAACCGCGTATAAATCATGTAGAATAAATCCGAAATATGATTCGGTAAGAAAAAGACTGTCTGGCGAACAGACATGTTCGTTTACGATTATCAGGAAGGTGGATGAGTGACATGGCAGAAAATGAAAGAGAAGTAAGACAGGAAGAACTCGAAGATCCGATCCGTACGATCGGTGTACTGACGAGCGGAGGGGATGCACCGGGAATGAATGCAGCGATCCGTGCAGTCGTAAGAACAGGACTTTCCCATGGACTGAAGGTACGCGGAATCCGCAGAGGATACCATGGACTTTTGAAAGAAGAGATTATTGATCTGTCAGCGCGCGACGTATCCGATACGATCCAGCGGGGCGGTACGATCCTGCAGACGGCGAGATGCAAAAGTATGCGGACGGAAGAGGGACAGCAGAAAGCAGCCGCGATCTGTAAGAAGTACGGAATCGACGGACTGGTCGTGATCGGAGGCGACGGTTCCTTTGCAGGCGCACAGAAGCTCTCAAACCTTGGCGTAAGGGTGATCGGTCTGCCGGGAACGATCGATCTGGACATCGCATGTACCGATTATACGATCGGATTTGATACGGCGGTCAATACGGCAATGGAAGCAATCGACAAAGTGCGGGATACATCTACCTCCCATGAGCGGTGCAGTATCATCGAAGTAATGGGACACGATGCAGGATATCTGGCGCTGTGGTGCGGAATCGCCAACGGTGCGGAACGTATTCTGATGCCGGAAGAGCATGACTATGACGAGCAAGCGCTGATCAACGATATTATGGAATGCAGAAAACGCGGAAAGAAAAACTATATTATCATAAATGCAGAGGGAATCGGCGATACCATGAATATGGCGAAGAGAATTGAAGCAGCGACCGGTATGGAGACGCGGGCAACCATTCTCGGACACATGCAGCGCGGCGGAAGTCCGACCTGTAAGGATCGTGTCTATGCGTCTATTATGGGAGCGAAAGCGGTGGAACTGCTGCTGGAGGGCAAGACAAACCGCGTAGTCGGATACCGGGACGGAAAGTTTGTGGACTATGATATCAATGATGCGCTTGCTATGAAGAAGGAAGTCCCGGCAGACCAGTATGAGATTTCCAAGGTACTGGCACTCTAAAAGAAAACAGAAGAGGGCATGAGATGTGAGCAGTAAAAAGACCGCGCCGGTTGGCGTGTTTGATTCCGGAGTCGGGGGACTCACGGTGATGCGTGAGATCGTCCGGCAGATCCCGGAAGAAGATATCGTATATTTCGGGGACACGGCACGTGTCCCCTACGGAAGCAAGTCGCGCAAGACGATCATTCGTTTTTCGGAACAGATCATTCGTTTTCTAATGACAAAAGAAGTAAAAGCAATCGTGATCGCCTGCAATACGGCGAGTGCTCTGGCGCTGGATACGGTACGCGAGGAGTTTGACATACCGATTCTGGGAGTCGTGGTTCCGGGGGCGAGAGCTGCGGTGGAAGCAACGAAGCGCAGAAAGATCGGCGTGGTCGGAACGGATGCCACGGTCAACAGCGGGATGTATACGAAGATCATTCAGGGGATGGATCCCGGTATTCAGGTAATTGAGAAGGCTTGTCCGCTGTTTGTCCCGCTTGTGGAAGAGGGATTTAAAGAGCATATTGTGACGCAGGAGATCATTGAATATTATCTGCAGTCCATGAAGGATTCCGACATCGATGCGATGATCCTCGGCTGTACCCACTATCCGCTTCTGCGCTCCAAGATCCGCGCGTATATGGGAGATGGAATCCAGATCGTGAACCCCGCTTATGAGACGGCAATGGATCTCAAAAAGCTGCTCGCAGAGCGAGAGATGGCGAATGACCGGAGTGAAGGAGAGAGCCGGTATGAGTTCTATGTCAGCGATATGGCAGAAAAATTCCGGCATTTTGCAAACACTGTGATGCCGTTCGATGTGCCGGAGACCAATGTGATCAATATTGAAGGGTTTTAAAAAATGACAAGAGATGTTTTAGTCAGTATTTCAGGCTTACAGACAGAACTGGCCGCAGGCATAGAGATGGAGGACGCCGGAGAAGACGAACCGATCGAGGTGGTGACTCCGGCACAGTATTTCTGTAAAAACGGAAAACACTATATCTTATACGATGAAGTGTCCGAAGGAATTTCCGGGACAACAAAGAATAAGATCAAGATCACCGGGGATGAATGTATGGAAGTCATGAAGTCCGGGGTGACCAATTCACATATGATTTTTGAAAAGAACAAAAAGAATTTCACCTATTATCAGACACCGTTCGGGCAGATGCTTGTGGGAATCCGCACGAAGAATATGGAGGTGAATGTCTCCGAGAAGAACATCGATGTGTCGGTAGACTATGAGCTGGACGTCAACCATGAACCATTAGCGGACTGTGAGATTAAACTGAATATTATGGAAAACGGAAATTAAGAGCGGCGCAGAGAGAGCCGCTCTTATGTATTTATGCCGGTATCTGTACAGAAAAGTTTACTCGTCACACTGATACCATAATTCTGCCATTCCGAGACGTGCGACGTCTCCCTTACGGAAACCGGATTCTTCGTAGGCGCCTGTGATCGAACCGTCCAGCAGACCGGAAGTCAGATCGAGATAATCCTTAATGATCTGTCTGGGTATGGTAACGGCATCGTGACCCACACCTAATACGTCATAGTGCTCTTTCATGGACCAGAGCTTTGCCATTGTCTGATGGCAGTTTCGGATCAATACCGGGTCATTATTCGGCTGGCGCATCAGAATGATTCCGACATTTGCTGTATCTCCGCTGAACAGAATCTGGCTTGTCGGATCCAGAAAACACATTTCCCCCGGGGTATGTCCGGGTGTATGGATCGCTTTTAAAACACGACCGCCCAGGTCAAATTCCATGCCGTCTGTGACCGGTTTCCAGTCAAACTCCATGCTTCCGCTTTGTTCCGGGAGCTGGGCAAGCAACTCTTCTACTTGTAATTCCGGGCAGCGGATCGGGGCGCGGGTCCGGATATAGAAGCTGCGTACCGCATTCAGGTCAGAACTGCCCATAAGCTGTTTCATCTGTTCTGATGAATCATGCAGGCTATTACCATCGTCAGGGTGCAGATATACCGGGACGCCCGGGAACTGACCCACACCGCCCGCATGGTCAAAATGACCATGCGTCAGCAAAATGATAAGAGGTTTGTCTGTGAGTTCACATACGCACTTTGCCAGATTTCCGATGCCGCAGCCGGTGTCGATGAGAGCTGCACGTTCAGTTCCTTCTGCAAGAAATGCGTTTACCAGGTTAAACTCGCTCAGACACCAGGTATGCGGCGCAATCTGTGTTATTTTGTGTCTTGGCTCTGCCATTATTTGTTCATCTCCTTTAAGATTTTTTCTTCCTTTTCTTCACTCTGTTCACGCAGTGTTTCACTGATTTCCGCCATCTTTGCGTCGCTGATATTATAGATAAATTTGTAACAGATAAAAACCAGCAGACATCCGATCATCGGCCAGCAGCCTCCGAACAGTTTGATCCGGTCGGCAACTCCGGCAGCCTGTGCGACCGCGCTGACGCCCGGATTATAACCAAGCGCTTCCAGCACCAGCGTGATCAGGGAAGAAGAGGCACTGGATGCAAAGAATACAATAAAGGTGATCGTCGCGTAAACGGTGCCGTCGTTGCGCTGTCCTGTCAGGTAAGCCTGATAGTCTACTGCGTCTGCGATCATCGCCCACAGCAGCAGGCCGGACGCTGTCGTGCAGCATGCTGCACCAAGCTGGCAGATCACCCATGTTACCGGAGTCATCGGTGCAAACGCGGTAATGGCATAGCAGACGGCGGCGCCGAGTGTCGGCCATGTGACAAGGTTCTTTTTTCCGAACTTCGTAACCAGCGGTTTGATAAAGAGCATACCGACGATCATGGGAACCATACTGATCAGAGAACTTACAGACAGCATGGAAGTATCCTGAAAATATACCATAAATACATATTGGTTTGTGATGGATACCGGTTGTGTAAACAGCTTGGTTGCAACGTAAGCAAGTACGACCGCGATCATGATCCGGTTTTTCAAAAATGATTTCATAACCTGCCAGTAATTCACTTTTTCGCCCGCAGCACTCACATTACTGTCCGGAGTAACAAGGACACGCTCTGAGATCAGGTTATGGGCGATCAGCAGACAGACGATACAGAACACGCCGAGAATTACACTCAGCAGAATAAACCGGCTGGCAATCGGATCGCTGTTTTCATCAAACAAAAGCATCGGCGCAACGGTGGTGGGAATAATATTTCCCAGCAGGCTGCCGATTGAGCGGAAGTTAGACAACTCACTGCGCTGTGTCATATCTGTCGTAATGATATTCGACATCGCGCCGTATGGTACGTTAATGAACGTTCCGACGATTCCCCAGATAAAATACATGATCAGCACCCATGCAATTTTTGCCGCATAAGGCATGTCCTGTACATTGAGAAACAGAATTACAGTAAAAATTGCATATGGAAGCGCAAACCACTTCAGATAAGGCTTCATCTTTCCGTTTTTTGTTGCCGCGCGGTTGTCAACAGTTCGTCCGATAAACGTATCGTTCAGCGCGTCCAATGCCTTGCAGATGAATATAATTGCTGCAAAATGTGTTGCACGCACGCCCAGGATATTTTCACAAAATAACATCAGGTAACTGTTTACAATAACCTGCAGGCTGTTAAAACCCAGATCTCCGCACATATATCCGATTTTATCTTTCAGGCCGAATGCAGGCGCGTTTGTGACTTTTCTTACATAATCTTCATTTAGCTTAGCCATCGCTTTCATAGTGGCTCTCCTCCTTGTGTTTGTAGTACATGTTACTGTTTGCACGCAGGACGATGCGCGGCGTTACCCGGTACACCGTCTGTAGAGGAACATTTTTGGCCAGATGCTCCATCATCAGACGAAGCGCCAGATAACCGATTTTTTCCGGCCGCTTGTCAATGACAGCATCTAATGTTCCATTTTGGAGAGCTTCGTAACTTTCATCAAATAGTTCACTGCCGATCACCGTATAGTTCCCGGGACGATCGTTCAGCGCTTTGAGCATGGAAACGGTATGGCGCGCGCAGGTAGCGTATATTCCTGTGAGATCCGGTGTTTCATTGATTAGTTTTGTGATTGCATCTGTCTGGTCTGTCAGAAGATCAAAATCCATTGCGTGTATTTTCAGGTCGTCCCGCCGGGCGTTCAGGCATTCTCTGAAAATGCGCCCGTTTTGATCACCATCCCGAAGAGACTGGTTCAGTAGTAGAACCGTCCCGCTGTTATGAACAAATTTTGACATCAGTTCACTTGCCAGATCTGCGGCAAGAGCATCGTCCACAGCGACGCAGGGAATATCTTCAGTCCCTTCCGGCGCACGTTCCATGCAGATGATCGGGATTCCGCTTCCGATGAGACGGTTCGCCCAGGTAAGCTGTTCCATATCCATGTCAATGTTATAGAGGATTACCCCATCAAAATGTACCGGCTGTGCCCGGTAAATCCGTTTCAGGTACGTCGCGGCACTAAATTCTCCTCGCTGATTGACAGACATATAAAATTCCTGAAACACGACATTATAATTTCCAAGCTCAGAACGTGCTTTCAGATATCCGTTTAACATCTGCTGCAGAAAATACCGTGAACGTTCCTCATTCTCCGGAAAAATCAACGCAATGTTCAGCGTACTCCTGCGCAGCGAGGAAGCAGTCAGATTTACCGAATACTCATGTTCCTTTGCAATGCGCAGAATTCGTTTTCTGACCTCCTCACTACAGCCTTCTTTTCCATTTAGCACACGGTGCACCGTGGTAAGCGATACACCCGCCTCCTCAGCGATTTGTTTTAAAGTTACTTTTGTCCCCATAATCACACCTCATTTGACTTTGCCGGCCAGCGATAAACTTACGAAAAATTTTTACGAAAAATTTTACGAAAACGTTTTATCAAATTTGTGTGCGTATTATATATAAGTTTTCGTGGTTTTGTAAATAGACAGAATCCACAAAAATCCGGCAATATTTTGTGCAAAATGATGAATTAAAAAGGGATAAATATAAAAAAGAAGACAAATTGATAAAAAGAAGAAAAAAAGAAGAGTTCCGCTTTTCAGCAGAACTCTTTACCCTACTTTTTCTCGGTTTTGTCTTTCCTGAATCTGTCAAGAAACTTTTTCTTCTTCGGTGCTTCCAAAGGTCCGCGTAAGCCTCTTGCGGCGGATATGTAAATCCCGCTGATCGTTGCTTTGATCTCTTTCTTGACCGGGAGCAGCGGATAGACCTCGGGATCACACATCAGTGTCATGATCCTTGGACCGACCTTTGCTTTCACAACCGGAACCTTGCTTCTGCGGAGATACTTTGGTGTATTTTCAAGAACTACTGCCGGAAAACCGGCGTCCTTTAATCGCATCTTCTTTTTATCAATGACCAACATATTCACTGTCTGTGCGGCTGCAGCCATCTGTTCCTGCTGTTCGGCCTGCTTTTTCTCGGTTCTCTTCCCAAAGAAATACAGTGCGATCAGAGCAGCAACCAGTACGACTATGACTACCAGTAACACAATCATTCCTGTACTCACGGCAAACCCTCCTACTATTTTTTTCACGAGTAGTATTGTAACATTGTTTTGCAGGAAGTGCAAGCAAAAGTGAAATTTCAATAAATTTTGCCGACGACTTTTATTCGAGTGGAAAATATGGTATTATATGAACACTTGGCGAGGTCATTTCGAGCCTAGTGAGAATATATGCCTGGACACTTAGCGAGGTATTTCACGAGCATAGTGAACATGGTATTATATGAACACTTGGCGAGGTTATTTCGAGCCTGGCGACAAGATAGAAATGTGAGGAGAAAAGCAAATGAAAAAGAGATGGAGTATACTTGCCCTGTGCGGGATTATGGCGGCGTCGCTGGCAGGCTGCAGTGGTGAGATTTCGAACGATTACATTACAATAAAGCAGTATAAGGGTCTTGAGGTTCCGAAAACGGAGGTCGTGGAGGTCACGGATGAAGATGTAGAGAACGCGATCGAGAGTTACCGGAATTCGAATAAGGTGAAGCAGACGATTATCGGTCGGGCGGCGCAGGAAGGCGACACGGTGAATATGGACTATGTCGGGAAGATTGACGGAGAAGCCTTCGACGGGGGAACGGCCCAGGGTGCGACGCTGGTGCTTGGTTCCGGGCAGTATATTCAGGCAACGGCGGACTATCCGGGGTTTGAGGAGCAGATCGTAGGGCATAACGCTGGCGATGTGTTCGATATCACGGTACAGTTCCCGGCAGAATATTCGAACAATCCGGATATGGAGAACCAGGTGGCGGTGTTTTCTATCACACTGAACGAAGTGTACACGGAGAGTATGCCGGAGGTGACTGATGAGTGGGTGCAGACAGTCAGCGAAGAATCTGAAACGGTGGAGGAGTTTGAAGAAGAAATCCGTTCATCACTCGAAGAGAGCAATGAGATGAGCCGTGAGAGCACCATGCAGCAGAACGTACTTGCGGCGCTGCTGGAGCAGGTGGAAGTGAAAGAGTATCCGGAAGGAGAAGTGGAAGCGAGAGTGGAACAGATCGAGGAGCAGCAGAAGAGTTATGCATCGTTATATGGGATGGAATTTGACGAGTTCCGGGATACGTATCTTGGTATGACGGAGGAAGATTATAATACAAGAGTACAGGAGACTGCCGAGATTGCTGTACAGCAGGAATTGGCGCTGGAACTGATCGCGGAAAAGGAAAAACTCGAACCGACCGAGGAAGAGTATGAGGCAAAGTTTGAAGAATATGCTTCCCAGATGGGGTTTGAGAGCGTAGACGCGCTGAAAGAATCCTATGATGAGGATACCTTGAAAACTGCGGCGATGCAGGATGCTGTTCTGGACTATCTGACAGAGAACTGCGTGGAGACGGAGACAGACAGTTCCGGGGAAGAGAGTACAGAGGCCAAATAACAGAAAGAGAGGTACGGAAGATGAAGCTGGAAAATGAATATTTGCTCGTGGAGATTGCGAGGCTTGGGGCGGAGGTGACGCGGATTTTTGACAAAGAGACAAAAACCGAGATTCTCTGGGAAGGCGATCCGAAATACTGGAAGCGGCATTCCCCGATCTTGTTTCCCAATGTGGGGAAGATGTATCAGAATACCATGCGGATCGGGGACGTACAGTATCCGGCCTGCCAGCATGGGTTCGCGAGAGATACGGTTTTTACCTGCATCAATGAATCGGAGACAAATGCATCGTTTATGATGTCTTCGACAGAAGAAACACAGGAAGTATATCCGTTTGAGTTTGAACTTCATATCCGGTATACGCTGAACGAAAAGGAGCTTCTTGTTCAGTGGCTTGTAAAGAACCGCGGGGATGAGACGATGTACTTTACGATCGGGGGTCATCCGGCATTTCGGTTTGCGAAAGCAGGCGAAACGAAAGCAGACTATATGCTGAAATTCCCCGGAAAAGAACGGCTGATCTGTATCGGTCTGGATAAGGCAACCGGAACTGCACTTCCGGAAAAGCCTGTCGTGATGGAGCTAATCGGGGGAACCTACCCTGTGACAGAAGAGATGTTTGCCGCGGATACACTGATCTTTGACGGCGGACAGATCGAGGAAGCGTGGCTGTGCCACAGAGACGGTTCACCATATGTCGGTGTGCGTTGTCCGGGATATTCGAATTTCGGAATCTGGTCTGTAAAAGACTCTCCGTTTGTCTGTCTGGAACCCTGGGCGGGCAGATGTGATAACCACGGATTTGAGGACGACATTTCGAAAAAACCGGGAATCAATTCGCTGGATGCGGGAGACGTATTTAAGAAGCAATACTCGATTGTGATTGCGTAGAAGAATCTGGTATGAAGATAGAACAAAGGGGAAACATACATAAGAGAAATAGCGATTTCATAAAGGGAAGATAATCGGCCGGTACAGATAATAAAAGACAGGCGGTCAATACAGAAAGTGAAAGGATGGGGGTATTATGAGTAATATCGCGAGTTTGACAGAAGAGTTCCGGGAGGATCTTGCAGAATTCCGGGAAATGACGGACAAGTTTTACACAAAACAGATCAGTTCAAAGGAATACAAAGGATTTTCCGGCGGATTCGGCAGCTATGCGCAGAAAGGCGGCGAGGCGGGAATGCTGCGCCTTCGGATGCCGGGCGGAAGACTGACGAAGGAGAAACTCCGGTTCGTTGCAGATACGATTGAAAAATACGGACTGCACAGGGCGCACTTTACAACCTGCCAGACGATTCAGTTACACGATCTGACATCGGAGCAGATCTGCAGCATTATAGAGGAAGCGCTTGACGCCGGGATCATCACACGGGGAGGCGGCGGAGATTTTCCGCGCAATGTAATGGTGTCGCCGCTCTCCGGTGTGGAAACGGGAGAGTATTTTGATGTTCTGCCGTATGCGGAAGCTGTTTCGGATTATCTGCTGGGGAAGATCAAAACGGTGAAAATGCCGAGAAAGCTGAAAGTAGGATTTTCCAATTCCCCGGCGAATGTGACGCATGCGACATTCCGCGATCTGGGATTTGTTGCTGCTTCAGACGGAACATTTGACGTATACAGTGCGGGCGGTCTTGGTAACAATCCGAAGATGGGAGTCAAGATCACGGAGCATGTAGATCCTTCCGAAGTGCTGTATTATGTGGAAGCGATGGTACGGACATTTTTGGCATACGGCAATTATGAAAGCCGTGCAAAAGCGAGAACCCGGTATATGCAGGATACACTGGGCGGAGCGGACGGCTACCGCAGGGCGTATCTGGAGAAGCTGGAAGAAGTGAAATCAGAGAAAGCAGGAGAACTGGATCTGCATTTCTCTGTGGGAAAGGAACCGGAAGCGTACAGGATCACAAAGACCGGTGACGGTTCGTCCGTGGAGGACAGACGGGTGCTGTCTCAGAAGCAGGAAGGACTGTATACCATAGTATATCATCCGATCGGCGGAGTGCCGGCAGTATCGAAGTTTGCAGAACTCTATCGGACGATCAAGGAGATGGATGCCGTGGAACTCCGGCTTGCACCGGATGAAAGCATCTATGTGATCAATCTGACTGGAGATGAGTCGAAGAAGGTTCTGGACGTGACGAATGACGGCGCACAGAATCTGTTTGAGACATCGGTATCCTGCATCGGCGCAACGGTCTGCCAGATCGGTCTGCGGGATTCCCAGGGATTACTGGCAAAGATTATTGCAGAAGTACGGAAGCATGATTTTGCTGACGGCGTGCTCCCTCAGATCCATATATCCGGCTGTACTTCTTCCTGCGGAACCCACCAGATCGGACGGCTTGGCTTCCATGGCGGCGTGAAGAGAGTGGACGGCAAAGCAGAACCGGCGTTCACGTTTCATGTAAACGGCTCTGACGTGCAGGGCGAGGAACGCTTCGGAGAACCGTGGGGCGTGATGCTTGAGAAAGACATTCCGGCATTTTTCGTGGAACTGGGCGAGACAGTGCAGGCGGCAGGACTGACCTACGACGCATGGTATGAGCAGAACCCGGAAGCTCTGCGGAAACTGGCGGAAAAATACTTATGATACCAGGGTTAAAAGGTCCGAACCCACATGAGCTTGCTCATGAGTGGGTGAGAGACTTTGGAACCCGCCTCAATATGAGGATAAAAGTGGGGCGTAAGCCACACGATATCCGAATTTGAGGCAGGATTGTGGGAGCGCGTAGCGCAAAACAATCCGTAGGTATCATGGTTGGGACTCTTGGCCCCAACATCATAGTTATATTAGACAGAGGACGAATATGCAGGAATATAGACATGAGTATATTGCTCTCGATGAAACGCTGGATGTGCATCTTGAGTATCATATTGATCCGGGAGGGACCGTGATCAACAAGCATTTTCACGACTGGATCGAGATCGTATATCTGATCCGGGGTGATCTGGAATTTCAGGATAACAATGAGGTGCGTCATCTGAAGGAAAGCGAATTTGTGGTCGTAAATCCCATGAATATCCACTCGACACGGTGTGTGAACGGGAACACGGCGATCCTGCTGCAGATTCCTACGAGCTTTCTGGAACAATTTGTCCCGGATATCCGCCAGTATGTGTTTTCGGTAGATTATGACTCGGAGGATCCCCGGGTGCAGACAAAGCTGCACCAGATCGGAAATACGCTGCAGGATCTGTGGATCGCGTACCAGTTTCATGTGGACGGATATGTGTTTCGATGTTACAGTCTGATTTTTGAGCTGATTTACACGCTGATTCATTCCTTTTCACATAAGGTTGACCGTCAGGAGATGTACCGGAACCAGAAAAACCAGGAACGGCTGAAATTTATCATGGATTATGTGCAGGAGCATTATACGGAGCAGATCAGTATTCAGAAGATCGCCGGGGAAGTCGGACTGAACGAGATCTATTTTTCCCGTTTTTTCAAGAAGAATATGGGGATTACATTTCTGGAATATCTACATATGGTACGGCTGGAAAAGATTTATATCGATCTGTGTAATACAGACCTCAGCATCAAGGATATTCAGGAAAAACACGGGTTCTATAATGAAAAGGTATTCCGCAGAATGTTCCGGGAGACCTATGGAGGCTCTCCGCGGGAGATCCGAAAAAAGAGAGAACAGAGAAACGGCGAAACGGACGAAACCAGACAAGATGTGAGGAAAACAAAGATGGGACGCGCCGGACTGCTGGAAACGGTGTAGAAGAAGAGAAAAGCGGATGGACGAACTGACAGGCCGATACAGACAAAAAGTTTGTATCGACCTGTTTTTTCGTTTGGAAAGATACTGTTATAAAGAAACCAGATCGGATATAATAGTCAACATCAAAGGAATTCATGAATCCCAAGTTAATAAAAAATCAATAGGAGAATAAGAAAATGGGAGAAACAAAGAAAAAAGGACTCTCGATCTGGGAGCGGATCGCATATGGATGCGGCGATGCGGGGTGTAATGTCATTTATACGGCAATGACTGGTTTCTTGTTGTTGTATTATACCGATTATGCGGGGGTGAGCGCAGGGGCAGTTGGTGTGATCATGCTGATTTCCAGAATATTTGACGGTGTAAGCGACTTGATCATGGGAAATATTGTGGACCGGACACATTCCCGGTTTGGAAAGGCAAGACCATGGATCCTCCGGATGTGCCTTCCATTTGCGGTGGCGGGAATCCTGCTGTTCTCGGTTCCGACGAGCTGGACGTCCAACGCAAAGCTGGTCTATGTGTTTATTACATACAACCTGGTATCCACTGTGATCTATACTGCGATCAATGTGCCGTATTCTTCCCTGAATGCGCTGATGACGCAGGATCCGTATGAGAGAAGTGTCCTGAGTATTTTCCGCAACCTGCTCGCAACGGCGGCGTCCTTATTCATCAATACCTTTACGCTGCGGTTCGTAGAATTTTTCGGGGACAATGCAGCGGCATGGAGCAAGACGTTCGGGGTATTCGGAATTCTGGCGCTGGTACTGTTCCTGATTACATTTGCAGGCTGTAAAGAGCGGGTGAAACCGGCGGCAAAGGAAAGCGAAGAGAACAAAACTTCTGTTATGGACGGGTTCCGCGCATTGTTCAAAAACAAATACTGGATCATGGTAACTGTGATGCTGGCGTTTATCTTCATCGCGATGTCACTGTACGGCGGCGCAACGGTATACTTTGCAAAAACGGTTCTCGGCGACCGGAATCTGGTAACGCCGATCGGAAACGCGGTATACGTGGCGCAGATCGTTTCCATGTTCTTTGTCGCATTTTTCGTAAAGAAGTTTGGAAAGAGAAACATTATGATCGCCGGATGCGCGCTGAGTATTGTAGGATTTGGACTCATGCTCTTCACAGATAATTATATGGTAATCATGTTCTGCAGCGCTCTGCGGGGGATCGCAGGGGCATGTATGGGAGCGACCATGTGGGCGATGGTTTCGGATACGATCGATTACGGAGAGTGGAAGACCGGCATCCGGACGGAAGGTCTGATCAACAGCGCATGCAGCTTTGGCTATAAGATCGGAAACGGTCTCGGTTCTGCGATCCTCGGCTGGATTATTTCGCTGGGCGGATATGTAGATACGGCAGAGGCACAGTCGGCGGGTGCAGTATTTTCAGTGAAGCTCGCATTTGCGATCATTCCGATGATCATTTACGTTGTGATCATTGTGATCCTGCTTGGATATCATCTGGATCAGGAATTTGACGGAATCATCGCGGATCTGAAAAAACGCTCGGCAGATGCCGGAAAGGAATAAAGGGTGAACAAGGTGGAAAGAAAAAAGAGGACGGAAATCAAGGAAATCAGAGGTGTAAATCTGGGAAACTGGCTTGTACTGGAAAAATGGATGAGTCCGGCATTATTTGACGGGACGACGGCGGAAGATGAATACTATCTTCCCCGCCGGTTGTCAAAAGAAGTATATGAGGCGCGGATAAAAATGCACAGAAGCGAATATATTACGGAACGTGATTTTGCGGCGATCTGTGCCGCGGGAATGAATGCAGTCCGGATTCCGGTACCGTATTTTATCTTCGGAGACTGCCCTCCGTTTATCGGGTGCATCGAAGAATTGGATCGTGCGTTTGGCTGGGCGCAGAAATACGGGCTGAAAGTGCTGATCGATCTGCACACCGTACCCGGCAGTCAGAACGGGTTTGACAACGGCGGACTCTCCGGTGTATGCAAGTGGGCAAGTCAGCCGGAGAGCGTGGAATTTACCTTACAGGTGTTGGAGAAACTTTCCCGGAGATATGGCAGCCACCCGGCGCTCTGGGGGATTGAGATCCTCAACGAGCCGCTGACTGCGGCAGCGTGGGACCGGATGAACATTATGGAGCGTTACAAGGCAGTCGATCCCGAAATGGCGAAAGGCAGCGCGCCGGTTCCAATGGATTTTCTGAAATCCTTTTATATCACGGCGTACCGCAGAATGCGCCGCTTTCTGCCGGAGGAAAAGGCGATTGTCATCCACGACGGATTTGATCTCCCTGCATGGAAAGACTTTATGAGAGAAGATGAGTTTCAAAATGTCGTGCTGGATACGCACCAATATCTGATGATGGCGGAGATGGACGACTGTGCGCAGAGTGTGGAAGGATATGTGAAGTATGTAAATGAGAATTATGCCCCGATGATCGAAGAAATGCAGCAGTACTTTTCGGTCATCTGCGGAGAATGGTGCCTGTTCAATTCCTATGTCTGTGGACATGACACGAAAGGCGGACAGTCGGTGTTAAACGGTGTGGGCGGCGTGCAGGAAGAAGCATTTTCCCCGGAAGAAAAACGGAACATCTACAGAGAGCTGGCAGAGGTACAGCTTGCGGCATGGGGAAAGGGCAGCGGATATTTCTACTGGAACTACAAGCTGTTGCTTGACACAGTAAACGAACCGGACTGGATCGGCTGGGATGCGTGGGACTTTGGAAAATGCGTATCACAGGGGTGGTTTCCGGTAAACAAAGAGGATTCAGGGAGGAGATAGACATGATACAAAATCCGATACTGCCGGGATTCAACCCGGATCCGTGTATTTGCAGGAAAGGGAATGATTATTATATCGCAGTTTCTACATTCGAGTGGTTTCCGGGGATCCCCGTATATCACTCCCGGGACTTGAAAAACTGGGAACTGTACACACATATCCTGACAGATGATGAAAAGGTAGATCTGAAAAAACTGCCGTCCGCAAAAGGAATCTGGGCGCCCTGCCTGACGTACTGTGAGGCGGAGGATCTGTTTTACGTTGTGTATGGCGTGATGAATTCGATGAATGCACGGTATTTTGATGTAGATAATTTTCTGATCACGGCAAAGGATATCAAAGGACCGTGGAGTGAGCCGGTTTACCTGCACTCGGCAGGATTTGACGCGTCCCTGCTCCATGATGACGACGGAAGAAAATGGATCGTGTCACTGGAATGGGAAACCCGGGAGGGATATGAAAAGCCGGGGGCAATCTGTCTGGTGGAATATTCACCTGAGAAGCAGGAAATCATCGGCTATCCGAAACGGATTTGGAACGGCGGAACAGACCGTGGCTGCATTGAGGCGCCCCATCTGACGAAACGGAACGGCTGTTATTATCTGATGTGCGCCGAAGGGGGAACCGGCTATAACCATTGTGTCACAATGGGGAGGGCAGAAAACGTGTGGGGACCATATGTGAAAGATCCGATGAACCCGATCGTGACTTCCGTTCCGGGAGAGTCGAATGAGCGGCATGATCCGGATCATCTGAAACCGAAATATTACAATCCGGATTCCATTCTGCAGAAATCCGGACACGGAAGCTATGTGGAAACCCCGCAGGGGGAGGTGTACCTGGTGCATCTGACGGCGCGTCCCTTTGTACCGGAGCTGCGCTGTACGCTGGGACGCGAGACTGCGATTCAGAAAATGAAATGGACGGACGACGGGTGGCTTCGCATGGCTGACGGGAGCAATCTGGCGAAGCTGGAAGTGCCGGAGAGCAGCCTGCCGGAATATAAGGTGGAACAGATCCCGGATTTCGATGATTTTGACAGCGGAGAACTCGGCAATTTCTATTATGCGCCGCGGATCATGCCGCAGCGTTTCGCAGATGTGAAGAGCCGACCGGGATATGTGAGACTGCGGGGACAGGAATCCCGGACGTCGCTGAACAAAGTCAGCATTCTGGCGCGGAAACTGACCAGCCTCCACGCACGGGTTACGACGAAAATGGAATTTGTCCCGGAAGTCTATCAGCACAGCGCCGGACTGATCCTTTATTATGACAATATGAATTACATTAACCTGCGCAAATATTATAGTCAGACACTGGGACAGAGTGCATTGTCCGTCATCCGGCTGGAAAACGGGGAGAAGATCGAATATCTGGATACGAGAATTCCGGTTGAGGATTGTCCGGTTTATATGCGGCTCTATATCGAAGGGCGCAAAACATGGTTCGAGTGGAGTTATGACGGGGAACAGTACCAGAAGATTGGCGGAGTGTTCGATACATCGACATTTTCCGATGAATACTGTAAGTATGGGGAGTTTACCGGCACCATGGTCGGAATCACCTGTGCGGACCGCCTAAAACATCAACATTATGCAGACTTTGATTTCTTTGAATATAAGAATCTGGAGCCGTGAACGAGTATCATTGAGCGATGAATAATTATTTTACATCTGGGACGGAATTTTCTTGATAAAGAAGATGCCTTCCCATTGCCGAAAGTAGGAATAGAAAAACCCGGAGCTGCGACCTCCGGGTTTTTCGTAGGTGTCCAACATGGAATCACCGTTTCTCTTTGCCTATAAGCACTATAGCATATGCGGATTTGAAATGCAATATGCAATTATTATGCCTGATGTTTGATCAGTCCGCAT
This sequence comes from uncultured Lachnospiraceae bacterium, assembly GCA_958402795.1. Lineage (GTDB taxonomy): Bacteria > Bacillota > Clostridia > Lachnospirales > Lachnospiraceae > Schaedlerella. The sequence continues at coordinate 128,883 of CATXUX010000005.1, forward strand.
GCCTTGGAAAGCTCCATGACAAGAAGCGGTACAAGAATCAGACCGACGCCGATGAGATATAAGTTTCCCGGCAGGATTACAAATCCGAACGGGATCCGCAGCGGCGTGAACAAAACCAGTGCGACGAGCACGATGGAAAGTAGCGCCGCCTTGTTAAGGAAAGTGTTCGTAAATGGTCCGATCTTGAACAGAGAGTGGTCGGAGCGCATGTTAAAGGACTGTACGATCTGGGACAGTGACAGAACCATGAAGGAAAGCGTCTGCCCTCCGGCAAGCGTTCCGGTTATGTCGCGTCCGATCCGGAATCCGATCAGCGCCAGTATGCCGAACATCAGTCCCTGCAATACAACGCGGACGCCCAGTCCGTGTGCGAAAATGCCTTCATTTTTTGCGTTCGGCTTCTGCTCCATGACATCTGCTTCAACCGGTTCCCTTCCCAGCGCAATTGCCGGCAGGCTGTCCGTAACCAGATTGAGCCATAGCAACTGCATCGAAAGGAGCGGCGTCTCGTGCCAGAGCAGCATGGCAACGAATACGGTAATGACTTCCCCGATATTGGTGCCAAGCAAAAAACCGACTACTTTGCGGATGTTTGCGTAGATACCGCGGCCTTCCTGAACCGCATCGACGATGGTCGTAAAGTTATCGTCGGTCAAAGTCATATCCGCAGCACCTTTTGCCACATCGGTGCCGGTAATTCCCATTGCACAGCCGATGTCCGCGGCTTTCAGGGCAGGCGCATCGTTGACGCCGTCCCCGGTCATGGCAACGACCTGGTTTTTACGCTGCCAGGATTTCACGATCCGGATTTTATTCTCCGGGGAAACACGTGCATATACGGCGATGTGTTCTACCTCGTTGTCCAGTTCGGCTTCGTCCATCGCGTCCAGCTCCGTACCTGTGATGGCACGGTCTCCGTCGGTGAGGATACCAAGGTCCCTGCCGATGGCAGAGGCGGTCACCACATGGTCGCCGGTGATCATGACCGGTTTAATTCCTGCCTTGCGGCAGACAGCTACAGCGTCTTTTACTTCCGGCCGCGGCGGATCGATCATGCCGACCAGTCCGAGAAACGTAAGTCCGTTTTCCAGCTCTTCCGGAATCAGTTCATCCGGCACGGCTTCAATCTCCTTATAGGCGATCGCCAGGACACGCAGTGCATCAGAACTCATTTCTTCAGTCACACGCCGTGCCGTCTCCAGATCTCCCGCAACACAGCGGCCTGCCATGACGTCAAACGCCCCTTTTACAATGACCATAGTCCGGTCGCCGATCCGGTTGATGGTACTCATCAGTTTCCGGTCAGAATCAAAAGGCAGTTCCGCAAGGCGCGGGTATTTCTCAAACAGTGCGTCTTTGGGCATGCCGTTTTGGTGCGCTGCCAGTATGATGGCTGTCTCGGTCGGATCGCCGATGTGCTGCACTTCGTTGCCCTGAAATACAATAGAGCCGTCACAGCAGAGCGTACCCAGTCCGAGAAGCTCTTTCACTTTATCCGAGTTTTCCGTACCGATATTTTCAATTTCCTCAGTTTCATCTAAATATGCTTTTACAAGCGTCATCCGGTTCTGTGTCAGCGTTCCGGTCTTATCAGAGCAGATGACGGAGGCGCTGCCCAGTGTTTCAACCGCAGGCAGACGCCGGATCAGGGCATTTTTTTTTGCCATACGCTGGACGCCGATGGAGAGTACGATGGTGACGATCGCGGCAAGTCCTTCCGGGATCGCGGCGACGGCAAGGGAAACGGCCGTCATGAAAATCTCCAGCGCCGGAATCCCGTTTAACAGACCTACGATGAAAATGATCACGCAGGCTGCAAGCGCCATGATTCCCAGATATTTGCCAAGCTGAGACAGCTTTTCCTGCAAAGGAGTCTGACTGTCTTCTTCCCCTTCCAGCAGGTTGGCGATCTTGCCCATCTCTGTATTCATACCGGTGGCGGTCACAATTGCAGACGCAGTGCCATAGGTGATGCTGCACCCGGAAAAGACCATGTTGCTTCGGTCGCCAAGCGGAGCATTGTCTGCGACTGATGCTTCCGCGTCCTTTTCCGAAGGAACGGATTCCCCGGTCAGAGCAGATTCTTCCGATTTCAGACCGGCGCTCTGCAAAAGCCTTGCATCGGCGGGAACATAATCTCCGGCTTCCAGCAAAATGAGATCTCCCGGAACCAGAGTATCGGCGTTTACAATATGCTCTTCCCCGTCCCGGATCACTCTGGCAGTGGGCGCGGACATATCTTTCAGCGCGTCCAGCGCCTTTTCCGCCTTGCTCTCCTGCATGACGCCCAGAACTGCATTGAGCACGACGATCAGCAGGATCAGAACCGGTTCAAAAAAGCCGGACGGCTCGCCCTCCATGCAGGCGATGACAAAAGAAACCGCCGCAGCCACGAGCAGGATCAGGATCATTGCGTCCTTGAACTGGTCAAAAAAACGCTGCAGAAGCGTCCGCTTTTTCCCTGCTTTCAGCTTGTTCGGACCATACTGCGTAAGCCGTTCCGACGCCTGCTCATTGGTGAGACCATGGGCAGGATCAGACGATAGTTCCTCCAAAATACGTTCTCTGGAATCACTGTGTGATAGCAAAATAAATTCCTCCCTTGTTGTTTATGATGCCTTTATTGTAACATGACGGCGTTGCATAGGCTAGTCCCAATCTCAGGGAAAAATAAATCGCTGTGCCGGACAAATGGGAAAATTCATTCAGAACCAAAATCACTGCATTCGTGCCGGTTTTTACACAAGAAAAAAGATTTATGTTACAATATAAATACTAGGAAACCGCATTTGAAAAGAGATCTGTTATGTGCAGATCCGGACAAGAGAAGGGAGTTGAGCTTTATGAAAAAAACTGATAAAAAAGTAATGGCACTTCTGACTGGTATATTGCTGATTTTGGCTTTCAGCGGTTGTGGAAACGATTCCCAGAATCAGGCGGAGCGTTGTCTGGAGGCTTTGTCCGCAGTGCAGTCCGCCGACAGCATGTATGCCCGGATAGAGGTCACAGAACAAGAAAATGACGAGAAATCTGAAGTGTATAATAATGAGGAATACTGGAAAGACGGAGAGAACATTTTGTACTACATTGCATTCCCGGATGATGAATATGGCGGAAAACTTTGGTATCTGTACTATGACGGTATCTGGTATACACAATATACTTATGAAGTGGACAATGAGGAAGCAGATGTCTGGGGATATGACTGGACGGAGGCCGACGGCTCACCTAACAGCACTGCCTTCTGGCAGAATATTACGCAGACGGCGGAAGAACTGACTCTCATTTCAGAGGAAGAGGAGGAAGAACTGAGCATATTGACATTTCAGGTCGCTCTGTCCGATGAGGAAGTCTGGATCAGTGAAGAAATCCGGCTGGCCGGGCATCAGTATGTGTTTACTTTGGATAAGGACGGAAACTTGAAAGGACTGGAAAATCGTTATATTTCCACAGATAATTCAGGCGGGACAAAGCGTGTGACACAAGCATGGAATGCTTCCTTTGCGGATACGGAGAACTGCCGCGAGATCATAGAAGCTGAGGCACGGAAGATTCAAGCTAAATGAATTTTACTTACATACAAAAATGCTATATAATCTTGAGTTTCCGCAGTTCTGTCCACATAACCGCCATCAGACTATGCTGGTTATACACAACTTTTCAAAAATGCCCCAAATATAAGGAATCCTATTCCTTTTTGATGTATAATTTAATTGCCACAAAAAATCGTACTAAACAAAAAAGA
>CATXUX010000006.1 GCA_958402795.1 uncultured Lachnospiraceae bacterium
TAACCGGCATAGTCTGATGGTGGTTATGTGGACAGAACTGCGGAAACTCAAGAGCGGAAAGGTAGATTTCTCAAAAAAGAAATGGTATACTCTAAAGAACAAAGAATTTGCTTAAGGATTTCCTGAAAAGCAGAAGAAAGGAACTGACACTATGCACAAAGAATTTTTAATGGGCAATGAAGCCATTGCCCTGGGCGCGATCGCAGCCGGTGTCAATCTGGTATCCGGATACCCGGGAACCCCTTCGACAGAGGTGCTCGAAACCGTTGCAAAGCGCCGGACGAAAGAGATTTACGTGGAATGGTCCGTCAATGAAAAAGCTGCAATGGAAGTTGCCGCAGGCGCCGCCTACTCCGGCGCACGCAGTATGGTAACCATGAAACAGGTCGGACTCAATGTCGCATCGGATCCGCTGATGAGTCTGGAATACATCGGCGTAAAAGGCGGAATGATCATTCTGGTTGCAGACGATCCCGGTCCGGTCTCCTCCCAGACTGAACAGGACACCAGACATTTTTCCGCATTTTCCAAGTTGCCCTGCTTCGATCCGACATCGGCGCAGGAAGCGTACGAGATGATACAGGAGGCATTTGACTATTCAGAAAAGTATAACACTCCGGTATTTTTACGTCCGACAACCAGAGTGTGTCACGGCTATGCTTCGGTCACGGTCAAAGATCCGGAAGAGTATACAATACATAAACCAGACGGATTTGTAAGAGATCCGCAGCGCTGGGTGATCTTCCCCCGGCTTTCTTATCAGAACCATATTAAAATCGAGTCCAGAAATGTAGAGATTTCCGATGATTTTTCTACCTATGCAAGGAATCAGATTTTTCCTGCATCATCCGAAAGCGGAACCCCCTGCAGAGGGATTGCTTCCGGCGGCATCAGCTTTACCTATGCCCGGGAAGCATTGGAGGAACTTGGCATGGTCCGTCTTCTGAAAGTTGCCACACCGCATCCGTTCCCGGAAAAGCTGGCGCTGCAGTTTTTAGACGGACTGGAGGAAGTGCTCTGTCTGGAAGAACTGGATCCGGTCATCGAACGGGAATTGACTTACCTCTGTGGAAAATATCATCTTCCGGTCAAGATTTACGGTAAACTGACACATCACGTCAGAAACGCAGGAGAAAACACCCGCGACAGCATCAAAGACAATATCACTGCTTTTCTGCATCTTGAAAAACCGGAAAGACCGGCTCCTGAAGCAACGCCCGCCCTGCCGGTACGTCCGCCGGTACTGTGTGCAGGCTGTCCGCACCGCGCGTCATTCTATGCGGTCAAGAGAGCCATGAAAGGAAAGAAAAGCATTTTCTGCGGAGATATCGGCTGTTACACGCTGGGAAACGCCATGCCTCTTGACATGGTCGATACCTGTCTCTGCATGGGTGCGGGATTGGGAATCGCGCAGGGCGTCGGAAGAATCGATCCGGATACCTCCTGTTTTGCATTTGTCGGAGACTCCACCTTTTTCGCTTCTGCGATCACAGGCGTGGTCAATGCGGTTTACAACCAGGCAGAGATGACGCTCGTTGTGCTGGATAATTCTACCACTGCCATGACCGGACATCAGCCGCATCCGGGAACCGGACACACGATGATGGGCGATGTGGTCGCAAAGGTCAATATCGAGGCGGTACTGCGCGGCATCGGACTTACTACCGTGGAGACCGTAGATCCGCTGGATCTGGATGCCGCCATCACCTGTGTGCAGCGGGTATCTGCACAGCCGGGCGTCAAAGCAATCATTTTTAAATCACCCTGTATCGCGATCACAAAACCCGCCGGAAGTATGAAAGTTCTTCCGGACACTTGTATCAATTGCAAGAAATGTATCCGCGAGCTTGGCTGTCCTGCCTTGATCATCGCAGATGAAAAAGTCTGCATTGATGACTCTCTGTGTACAGGATGCAGTCTGTGCAGTCAGGTCTGTCCGGTCCATGCAATAAAAGATAAGGGAGGTGCGCAGCATGAATAAAAATATCGTCTTGTGCGGAGTCGGCGGGCAGGGAACCGTCCTTGCATCCAAGCTGATTGCTACCGTTGCCATGCAGAAAAATATTCCCGTCATGAGTGCAGAGACCATCGGAATGGCGCAACGCGGAGGAAGTGTATTCAGCCATCTCCGGATGGGAGAAGAACTGTATTCTCCCATGATCGCTGAACATACCGCAGATATCATTCTGGGATTTGAGCCGGGAGAAACAGTACGGATGCTCCCCTACCTGAAGGATCACGGGCAGGTCGTTGTCAGTTCCAGAGCCATCATGCCGGTCACGGCTACATTAGCCGGCGCCCGGAATGCTTCTGCCTCTTATGACGGTGCGGAAATGATTGCTTATCTGAAAAAACAGGTACAGAACCTTCTTGTAATAGACACAGAAACGGCATGTCAGGAACTGGGTTCTTCCAAAGTGCTGAACATCCTTCTTTTGGGCGCTGCGATCCACAGCGGCGCACTCGGGTTTTCAGAGGAAGATATAAAGGATGCAATCCGAAGACGGCTGCCGGAGAAATTCCATGAATTAAACTTCCGTGCACTGGAATACACGCATAGCAGAAAGGAATAACATTATGCAGATATCCGATTTACAGATCCGTCAGGTCAACAAACAAATTCAGGCGCTTGTCTCGGCAGGCAGCTTTTACGGAAAAAAACTGGAAGACGCCGGGATCTCCGGCATCGAGACGCCGGAAGATTTTGAAAAACTGCCGTTCTCCGAAAAAAATGATCTGCGGGAAGCTTATCCGCTGGGTCTTATGACGGCTCCCGAAGAAAAAATCGTCCGGATCCACTCCTCCTCCGGAACTACCGGACTTCCGGTCATCATCCCCTATACCGCAAAGGATGTGGACGACTGGGCGATCATGTTCAAGCGTTGCTACGAAATGGCAGGCATTACCAATCTGGACCGCATTCAGGTTACCCCGGGTTATGGTCTGTGGACCGCCGGTATCGGATTCCAGAACGGAGCCGAAAAGCTGGGCGCCATGGTCATCCCGATGGGACCGGGAAATACCGATAAGCAGTTACAGATGATGATGGACATGGAAACAACCGTACTTTGCTCGACTTCTTCCTATGCCCTGCTGCTTGCGGAAGAAATCGCCAAACGGGGAATCCGTGATAAAATTCATTTAACCAAAGGCGTCATCGGTTCGGAACGATGGGGCGAAAAGATGCGCCAGCGCATTTCCGAAGAACTCGGAATTGAATTATATGATATTTACGGACTGACAGAAATTTACGGGCCCGGAATCGGCATCAGCTGTAAATACGATCAGGGCATGCATTACTGGGATGATTATATTTACATCGAGATCATCGATCCGGTCACTTTAAAGCCTGTGCCGGACGGAGAGCTTGGCGAAATCGTAATCACAACACTGGTAAAAGAAGGCGCGCCGCTGATCCGCTACCGTACCCATGACCTGTCCCGTATCGTCCCGGGTGTCTGCCCGTGCGGCAGTCCTTTCCCGCGGCTGGATATTATTATGGGAAGAACAGATGATATGATCAAGATCAAGGGCGTCAATGTATTCCCGAGCCAGATTGAAGAGATTTTGAAAGGATTTCCTGAAGTATCCAGCGAATACCAGATCCGCATCTCTCATCTGGATGGAAAGGATACGATGCGTATCTATGTAGAGACAAACGGAACCGTAGACTTTATGGATCTGAGCCGCAGGATCGCCGCAACCGTCAAGAGCCGGATCGGATTTACCCCGCTTGTAAAGGTGGTCGAGATCGGACTGCTGCCGCGAAGTGAAAAGAAGACAAAACGCGTGATCGACGAGCGGTACAACTAAAGCAGAAACAGGACTGCTGTTCCTGACCGTAGCAGCAGTCCCGAAAAAAGCAGTTCATAGAAACTGTGTCTTCTCAAACCACTTTTCTTCTCAGACGTTTTCCGAGCCGGCTGAGAATTTCATTTGTGATCGTCCCGGCTTCCTCTGCCACCTCTGCCGCGCTGATCTGCATGCCCCCGGATCTTCCGATCAGTACGGCTGTATCTCCTGCCTTCACTTCCGGAATCCCGGTTACATCCACAATGGTCTGATCCATGCAGATCCTTCCGATGACAGGTGCCCTCTGTCCCCGGATCAGGACTGCCCCTGCGCCGCCGGAAAGATTTCGCGGGAGTCCGTCTGCATAGCCGATGGTAATCGTTGCAATTTTCATTTCCGACAAAGCTGTAAATGCCCTTCCATATCCCGCCGGTTCATATTTATGCAGGTCCCGCACCGATGCAACCCGTGCCTTAAGGGAGAGCACTGGGGTGAGTTTGTCCGCCCATTTCTCTGTGTCTTCTTTCGTGCTGAGCACCCCATACAGTGCGATCCCGACTCTGGCATAGTCTCCTGCCAGTTCCGGGTAATTCAGCACTCCGTAGCTGGACAGCAAATGTACTTTCGGAATGGAGTATTCATGAAGCTGCAATACCTCCAGGATTTCGTAAAATGTACGCGCCTGCTTCCTGGTAAATGCGATATCCTCCGGATTTTCCGTATCATCCGCTGACAGGTGGGTGAAAATTCCGTCGATCTCCAGATTTTTCATCTCAAAGATCCGGCAGATCCGCTCCAGGTTTTCACTGCGTTCTCCCAGTCTGTGCATCCCCGTATCAATTCCGATATGGACATGGAATTTTTCGCCGCAGGTATTCATCATAACAGCATATTCATAATCCACCACCGTCTGCGTCAGGTGGTAGCGCCGCAGAAGCGGAAACTGCTCCGGATGCGTATATCCTAGAATCAGGATTTCCCCCTCGATCCCATATCTACGCAGTTTCACGGCTTCTTCCACGCAGGCGACACAGAATGCACGGATTCCCAGCCGGTTGAGTTCTTTCGAAACCAGCACAGCGCCGTGTCCGTATGCCTCTGCTTTCACGGCCGGCATAAGTTCACATCCATCCGGAAGCTGCGACTGTAAAAAACGGACATTCTTTTCCAGCGCATTCAGATCCACTTCGATCCATGCGCGGTCTGTCGCAAACGGCTCCTTTTTTCCTCTTTTTTCCGCCCGAGCATCCGCCATATGGCATTCCACTTTCGCCAGAAGGGCCGCCGCCAGAAAAGAAACCGCCGTCACCGCCAGGAAATGAACCAGACTATTTTCTGTCAGAAGATCTGTCAGATGCAGAAATTTCCCTGTCCCTCTGACTGCTACGATCACCGCCGGATGAAGGATATAGGACCAAAGGGAAATCTTACGGAATAAAGGATGTTCTTCTGTCGTCTGTCCGAGTAAAACCTGATAAAGAAAATACATCACAGGTACAAGCATCACATACATGCTGTCGTGTCTCTGCCACTGTGCTGCCCGGAGCAGAAATCCTTCTGCTGTCATCATTGCAAAAGAGATCCCCAGTCCTGTCCACGCTGTTTTCCGCATATCTATGTCTCTTTCCGGAAAATCGGACAGCCATACTCCCAGCACAAGAAAAAGCGGTGCGAAGAAAAGACCGTTCCGTGTGTAAGAAAACGCGTGAAACAAGGTTGTATACAAGTATTTTATCAACGGGATCTGCTCTGCCAACCCGTAATAGCTGTCCCCCAACAGTCCAAACAGATACAGAATACCTGCAATAACCGTCACTCCCCGCAGCGGCAGGAAACGGCTCAGTCCGTAAACAATAAGCAGTCCTACGATACATGCCGGAAAATACCACAGATGATAGAATGTCCCATCAAAGAGCAGCATGCGGATTACTCCGTAAAAAGTCAGATTCTTATAATATCCGGCATAAATTCCCAGCGGAAGATACAGTAAAATCGCAATCCCATATAAAAAACACAGCTTCTTGATCTCTTTCACAAATTTCCCCGTACCGGAAGAGGTAAAGAAATCCGCCGCGATAAACTGCCCCGTCACCATGAAGAAAAATGGCACCGCAATCCGGGCAAGAATCCTTGTCAGGAAAAAATCTGCACTCGCATTGTAACTCTCCAGCGGTGATGTGTGGATTGTAATAACCAGAACTGCCGCGATCAGCCGGAATGCATCAAGCGCGCCACTTTCTTTCCGATTCTCTTTCGTATGCACGTGTACGCCTCCATTCTGTAATAATAAACCCTTCGTCATTATCCCCTGAAATACGATACAGCTTATCCTCATCTGCCAATATTTCTGTTTCTTCTTTATCACTGAATGGGAGATAGGATATCTCGATTTTTCGTTCTCCATCCCAATACACATAGGGATTCTCGCCATAATGATACTCTTTTAAAAACAACAGGTATTCTTCCAACGTAAATTCCATTTTTCTCATGATTCTTGCATGCGGAGTTCCCACATAACGGAAATGCCACGGCTCATGCCCGATCCCGGTAATTTTTTCTTTCCCGGCAGGATACCGTTCCACAAACCCATAGGCTGCCGCCCGCTCTCTGACCTGCTGGCAGATTCCTGTATAAGGAAACTCGGGACAGATAAAGTCAATCACGTCCTGCTTTTCTCCCAGATCGATGGCAAGTCCGGTCTGGTGTTCACTCTGTCCGGGAAATGCCACATATTTCTGAGTAAAATCCAGACCATCCTGCCGTATGCTGCCGTCCCAGATTTTCTGTTGTTCCTCCATCGACCGCCATCCACTGACCGGTACAACCTGTTCCCAACCATTCACTCCGGCCATCAGCCTTTCCAGCATGATCTCCGCCTGACGCCGGAGCAATACATTCCTTTCCGCCCCGACGGAAACAAGGATACGCGGGCGCTGTTGTACAAGTGGATGGGAAGCGTTCACCAAAATCAGATTTCCTTCATATTTCTGCTGTTTTGAAATGATTAGCGTCTTCTTCATTTATTTTCCTCCCAATCCGGCGCTGCTTTTTCTATACGCCTTCTACCTTATCCCTTCATCAATGCATTTTCCAGAATCCGATCCAAAATTTCCTGAAAAGAGATTCCCGCAGCTTTCATCATTCCCGGATACCGGCTGTGCTCCGTAAATCCCGGTATCGTATTTACCTCATTAAAGACAATCTTACCAGAGGGCGTCAGGAACATATCGACTCTCGCAAAACCAGAACAGCCCAGCACACGGTAAATCCGTTTTGCGGCCGCTTTGATCTCATCCGCTTTTTCTTGGGTAATCCGTGCCGGAACATGGATCGCAGATGTTTTGAGCGTATATTTTTCTGTAAAATCGAAAAACCCCTGGGACAATTCAATCTCATCCACCTCCCCGGTCAGCAGCTCGTCCCGCCCGCAGACCGCGCATCCGACTTCAAATCCGTCTATATTTTCCTCCAAGATCACCTCGTCATCATACTGAAATGCCAATTTGATCGCCGCATACATTTCCTCGACCGAATTTACTTTTGTAATCCCATAGGATGAACCCGCTTTCACCGGCTTTACAAATATCGGGAATCCGACAATAGTAGAAAACTCTCTTGCCTGCTCTTCCATGTTCTCTCTCTGATGTGCATACAGCACCATAGACTCCGGGACGCAGACTCCCGCAAGTTTCGCCATCCTGTGTGCCCGATCCTTGTCCATACACAGCGCAGAGGCAAGAATCCCGCACCCTGCCAATGGAATCCCGGCAAGTGTGATCACGCCTTGTACCGTTCCGTCCTCTCCATTCTTCCCGTGAAGGACAGGCAGCGCCACGTCAAGCGGAATATGCCGTACCTCCGTCTCATCAAACACAAGCAGCTCCTTCGCACTTTGGTTCGGGGAGATCACCGCAGGCATACAATATTCTTCCCTGTGCCATGTATCATCCTGAATCGCCTCAACAGGCCCCGTATAGTAAAACCAGTCTCCGCTCTTTGTAATTCCGATCAGTACAGAAGTATATTCTGTTCGGTTCAGATTCCGTATTACAGCAGAAGCAGACTCCAGAGACACTCCATACTCCGGTGAACACCCTCCGAAAAGAATTGCCACATTTCGTTTCTTTGTTTTCATTTGTATAAACTCCTTCCCTTCATAGCTATGCTTTCAAACTAATTTGCTGTATTCATAGCTTATCAAAGCAGGATTGTTTTTGCTTGAATATTTTCTTGAAAATTTATTATGAATTATGTAAGAATTCTTGCGATTTTATGAAGATATTTAATAAGACCGGAGCGCTCGCGTATCTGCAAGCGCTCTACATTCATTCCTTATTCCTTTGCTATATTCTCCGAATTACAAACCCCTGTCATTTTTTTACCGCATCAAATGCCGTATCAAGCGCCGCGATCAGATCTTCTGCTTTCTCGATGCCGACAGACAGGCGGATCGTATTCGGTTTGATCCCCTGCTCCTGCAGTTCTTCCTCGGTGCACTGGCTGTGCGTCGTTGTCGCCGGATGGATCACGAGCGATTTTACGTCCGCCACATTTGCCAGAAGTGAAAAGATCGGCAGATGATCGATAAACTTCTGTGCATCCGCGGCATCTCCTTTGATCTCGAAAGTAAAGATCGAACCGCCTCCATTCGGAAGATACTTTTTATAAAGATCATGTGTTGGTTCACCCGGCAATGACGGATGATGAACTGCCTCGACCTGCGGATGTCCCGCCAGATAGTCCACAATTTTCAATGTATTGCTCACGTGACGCTCCACACGAAGAGAAAGCGTCTCTAATCCCTGCAGGAACAAAAATGCATGGAACGGAGAAAGTGTCGCTCCTGTATCTCGAAGGAGTATCGCGCGAATATACGTTGCAAATGCCGCCGGTCCTGCCGCGTCTGCGAATGACACTCCGTGATAGCTTGGATTCGGCTCAGAGATCCACGGATATTTACCGGATGCTTTCCAGTCGAAACTGCCGCCGTCAACGATAATGCCGCCAATCGCCGTCCCGTGTCCGCCGATGAATTTCGTTGCGGAATGTACCACGATATCTGCGCCATACTCAAACGGACGGATCAGATACGGTGTCGCGAAAGTAGAATCCACCACAAGTAGGATCTGGTGTCTGTGTGCGATTTTGGCAAGATTTTCCAAATCAGCGAGATTGGAGTTCGGATTCCCCAGACTCTCCACAAAAATCGCTTTCGTGTTTTCCTGGATCGCCGCCTCAAAAGCTCCCTCTTCATACGGATCCACGAACGTGGTCGTCACATTGTTACTCAACGGAAATGTGTGTGCAAGATAATTGTACGTCCCTCCGTAGATTGTCTTCGACGCCACAATGTGTTCCCCTGCCTTTGCCAGTGCCTGAAATGTATACGCGATTGCCGCCGCGCCGGAAGCTACCGCCAGTGCAGCGCTTCCACCCTCCAGAGCCGCCACTCTCTGTTCAAATACATCTTCAGTCGGATTCGTCAGTCTCCCGTAAATATTCCCCGCATCCCGAAGTGCAAAGCGGTCAGCCGCATGCTGTGAATCATGGAACACATAGGATGTAGTCGCATAAATCGGAACCGCTCTTGCATCCGTCACAGGATCCGCCTGCTCCTGCCCGATATGAAGTTGTTTTGTCTCAAATCCCCAGTTTTTTGAATCTCTTATATCCGCCATCTTTCTCTTCCTCCATTTTCCTGCTTTTTATGAATGATCTGCAGCCGGTACTCCGCCCGGCCGGTGAACGGCCCGGACAGAAGATGTATGCTCCCGGATGTCTCACTTTCCCGGCTGCTGTAATCATACTAACATAGTAGGTTTAATATGTCCAATACATAAAGTAAGTATCCCGCTATAGTTTTTTTCTATGCCTGGAAAAGAGGCGTGGAATAATATCTGTCTCCATTATCCGGAAGAAGGGCAACGATTGTTTTCCCCTTATTCTCAGGACGTTTTGCAAGCTCCGTCGCCGCGTACAGTGCAGCGCCGGACGAAATTCCTGTCAAAATCCCTTCCTTCCTTGCCAGAAGCCGCGCCGCGGCAAATGCGTCTTCATTTTCCACCCGGATAATCTCATCATAAATGCCTGTATTCAACACATCCGGTACAAATCCGGCTCCGATCCCCTGAATCTTGTGTGCGCCTGCATTTCCGCCTGACAGCACCGGAGAACCGGATGGCTCCACTGCAACGATCCGAACTGCCGGATTTTGTTCTTTCAGATATTCTCCTGTCCCTGTGATCGTCCCTCCTGTTCCGACTCCGGCAACAAACAGATCCACCTTCCCTTCTGTGTCTTTCCAGATCTCCGGTCCGGTCGTTGCCTTATGAACAGCCGGATTCGCCGGATTTTCAAACTGTCCCGGTATGAAACTGTCCGGGATCTCCGACGCCAGTTCCTTTGCTTTCGCAATCGCGCCTTTCATTCCTTTCGCTCCTTCCGTGAGCACCAGTTCCGCCCCATAAGCCTTTAAAATATTTCTGCGTTCCACACTCATGGTATCCGGCATTGTCAAAATAATCCGGTATCCTTTTGCTGCCGCGATCGCCGCCAGACCAATCCCCGTATTTCCGGAAGTCGGCTCAATGATAACAGAACCCTCTTTTAAAAGTCCTCTGCTCTCCGCATCCTCAATCATTGCCTTCGCGATCCGGTCCTTCACACTTCCGGCCGGGTTGAAATACTCCAGCTTTACAAGAACCTTCGCCTCCAACCCGAGTTCCGTTTCCAGATTCGTCACCTCAACCAGCGGTGTATTTCCAATCAATTCCAATGTTCCTTTGTAGTATCCAGCCATTTTCTATCTCTCCCTTCTTATTTATTTCTACGATATTACTCTTATTTTCCTATTATGTCAATAGGTTTATAGGTTTTTCTTGATTATTTTTTCCGGTCAGGTTATAATAATACCATGCTGCAGGAACACCAAGTTCGCAGCAATCCGCAGGTATCATAGTCCGGGATAAAAATCCCCGGCGAATAAAAAATGGAGGCGGCACTTATGATTTCAACGAAAGCACGGTATGCGCTGCGTGTCATGGTCGATCTTGCAGAGCACAGCGATCAGAAATACATTCCACTAAAGGAAATCTCTGCAAGACAGGAAATTTCCGAAAAATATCTGGAAATCATCCTAAAAATACTGGTAAAGGGAAAACTTGTAAAAGGCCTTCGCGGAAAAGGCGGCGGATATATGCTGACAAGAGAACCGAAAGACTATATCGTCGGTGAGATCATTGAACTGACAGAAGGTCCTCTGGTCTGTGTCGCATGCAGACACCCCGACGCTGCCGACTGTCCCCGGAAAGGCGAATGCGTAACGCTCCCCCTCTGGGAGAACTTTGACGCTCTGGTCCATAATTATTTCTACAGCATTACCCTGGAAGATCTGATCAATGGAAATATCCCTCAGAACTAAAGAGAGACGGTCTTTCGACCGTCTTTTCTCTTTTGTGAACCCCCAAAATGCCGTTCCCTGTATTTTGACTCCTAGCCTCAGCCAGGTGGGCAGCCGCATCTGCTTTTCTGTCTTCCGCTCCGCGTTCGGCGGCCTGACATATTACAGAGATGTAAGCATCCCGTTTAAAGTTTTGTAGGTTCAAAATTACAGGGGCCTCGTACACCTCAGGTTGCTCTGTTTTCTGAATGTTCTTTCTGCATGTATTATAACTCATCTGAACACTTTTTACAACAAGAAACATTTGAAAATCTTTACCAATATGATATAATCGTAACAGCGATTATATTGTACATAAGGAGTTTTACAATGATGAAGATGAATGAACTGGGACTTGTATATTTTAGTCCGACAGGAACCACAAGAAAAGTAATCATGGAGGCGGCAAAAAATATTGAGATGAAATCCGTCTCTTACGATTTAACCATCCACAAAGAAAAGAAACCCGTCCTGAAATTTAAAAAGAATGACTTTGTACTGTTTGGTATCCCGGTATACAGTGGAAGGGTTCCGGAAACATTTCTGGAATATTTTGAGAATCTCAAGGGAGACGGCACACCTGCCGCCCTGATTGCCACATACGGCTGCCGCGAATACGAGGACGCGCTTCTGGAATTAAAAACAGAAGTAGAAAACCGTGGTTTCAAAGTCATCGGCGCCGGTGCTTTTCCTGTAGAACACTCCCTCGTCCGCACGATCGGCGCACGTCGTCCGAACAAAGCCGACCTGAAAGTGATCTCCGATTTCGGAATCCAGTTGAACCGCCGCCTCAGACAGTCCGATGATTTTGATTCCTTTGATATCGCTGTTCCCGGCAATACACCATACCGGAAATATAACCGTCCCTCGCTCGTGCCGAAGACAGACACAACCGCCTGTCTGGAGTGTAAGGCATGTGTCAAGGTCTGTCCGTCCGGAGCGATCTCCGCAGACAATCCCAAAAAGACGGATAAAAACAAATGTATCCGCTGCCAGAAGTGTGTCCGCTTTTGCAAGCAGAAAGCACGTTATATCAGCAGCATGAAGTACAATTCCCTTGCAAAGAAGCTGAACAAAGTATGTGACAGCAATAAAGAAGCCGATATTTTTCTGTAATCCGGAAAGCGCAAAATAAAGAGAGGGAGAGAAAACAAGATGTTTTCTCTCCCTCTCTTTATTTTTGTATGACTGACCAGTCTTTTTTACAACTGCGGACCTGCCGGAACAAGTGCTTTTCCTGCCTCGTTTGTCTCATACTTCTTAAAGTTATTGATAAATCTCTGTGCAAGGTCCTTTGCTTTCTCTTCCCATTCGGAAGCATCTGCATAAGTGTCGCGCGGATCCAGAATGTTCGTATCTACACCGTTGAGTTCTGTCGGAACCTCAAAGTTGAAGTACGGGATCTGCTTGGTCGGTGCGTTCAGGATATCTCCATTGAGGATCGCATCGATGATTCCACGGGTATCCTTGATCGAGATACGCTTTCCGGAACCGTTCCATCCGGTATTCACAAGGTATGCTTTCGCACCGCTCTGCTGCATCTTCTTCACAAGCTCCTCTGCATACTTTGTCGGATGCAGTTCCAGGAATGCCTGACCGAAGCAAGCGGAGAATGTCGGAGTCGGCTCTGTAATACCACGCTCTGTACCTGCAAGCTTTGCTGTAAATCCGGACAGGAAGTAGTATTCCGTCTGCTCAGGCGTCAGAACAGATACCGGCGGAAGTACGCCAAATGCATCCGCTGACAAGAAGATCACGTTCTTCGCTGCCGGAGCTGCAGAAACCGGACGTACAATATTCTGGATATGGTTGATCGGATAAGATACACGTGTATTCTCTGTCACGCTCTTGTCCGCGAAATCAATCTTGCCGTTCTCATCCAGCGTTACGTTCTCAAGAAGTGCATCTCTCTTGATCGCATTGTAGATATCCGGCTCGGAATCCTTGTCCAGATTGATGACCTTCGCATAGCATCCACCTTCAAAGTTGAAGATGCCGTTGTCATCCCATCCATGCTCGTCATCGCCGATCAGGAGACGCTTCGGATCTGTTGACAGCGTGGTCTTTCCTGTTCCGGAAAGTCCGAAGAAGATCGCCGTATTCTCTCCGTTCATATCTGTGTTTGCAGAGCAGTGCATGGATGCGATGCCCTTCAGCGGCAGATAGTAGTTCATCATAGAGAACATACCCTTCTTCATCTCTCCGCCGTACCATGTATTGACAATCACCTGCTCACGGCTTGTAATATTGAACATAACCGCTGTCTCGGAGTTCAGTCCCAGTTCTTTGTAATTCTCTACCTTCGCCTTGGAAGCGGTATACACGATAAAGTCCGGCTCAAAGTTCGCCAGCTCTTCTTCTGACGGCTTAATGAACATATTCGTTACGAAATGTGCCTGCCATGCTACTTCCATGATGAACCGGATCGCCATACGGGTTTCCTTGTTCGCGCCGCAGAATGCATCTACGACATACAGTCTCTTATTAGAAAGTTCGTCCAGTGCAAGCTGCTTTACAGCCTTCCATGTCTCTTCAGAAGCCGGATGGTTGTCGTTCTTATATTCGTCTGTCGTCCACCATACCGTATCTTTTGAATTCTCATCCATTACGATATATTTGTCTTTCGGTGAACGTCCTGTATAAACACCGGTCATTACATTGACAGCGCCAAGTTCGCTGACCTGTCCCTTTTCATAACCTTCAAGCGCCGGATTGGTCTCTTCCTCATACAAGAAATCATAGGAAGGATTGTGAACGATTTCTTTCGTCCCGGTGATGCCATACTTCTCTAAATTCAATTCTGCCATGTCTCATCAAACCTCTTTCTTAAATAGTAATATCCCATTTCTGCAGCGCAGAAAAAACGATACCCTGTCTCTAATTATACATATTTGCCCCGTAAAATCAACAAATTTTTAACAATTTTTCACTCCACCGTTACACTTTTTGCAAGATTTCTCGGCTTATCCACATCCAGTCCTTTCGCCACGGATACATAATATCCCAAAAGCTGCATCGGGATCACAGCAAGGCTTCCTGCAAAATGTTCATCTACATAAGGAACATATACGGTAAAATCCGCCTGATCCTCCGTCTCATACTTGCCGTATGTCGTAATTCCCATCAGATAAGCGCCCCGGCTTTTACATTCCACCATGTTACTGATTGTTTTTTCATACAGATCACTCTGCGTCAGCACTCCGATCACAAGCGTTCCCGGCTCAATCAGGGAAATCGTTCCATGCTTCAGCTCTCCTGCCGCGTATGCCTCGCTGTGAATATAGGAAATCTCCTTGAGTTTTAAGCTTCCTTCCAGACAAACTGCATAGTCGATTCCTCTGCCGACATAAAAAACATCGTGCGCATTCGCATATTTTGCCGCAAACCATTGAATTCTGTCCTTATCTTCCAGAATCTTCTCGATCTTATCCGGAAGGCTCTTCAGCTCATCGATATAGGTCGTGTACTGCTCCTCTGTGATCTTTCCCAAAGCCATTCCAAACTGCACCGCAAGACAATATCCCGCGGCCAGTTGTGCCGAATATGCCTTCGTCGTCGCCACAGAAATCTCCGGTCCTGCAAGGGTATAAAACACCGAATCCGCCTCCCTGGCGATGGAACTTCCCACCACATTTACAATCGCGAGTGTCCGAACTCCCTTTTCCTTTGCCAGACGCAGAGCCGCAAGAGTATCCGCCGTTTCCCCTGACTGAGAGATCAGGATAACCAGCTTATGAGGAGAACCGATAAACTTACGGTACCGGAACTCGGAGGCAAGTTCTACACGAACCGGAATCCCCGTCAGATCTTCTGCCACATACTGAAAGGCCATTCCCACATGCCATGCCGAACCACAGGCAACTACGGAAATACTGTCGATTTCCCGGATCTCATCATCGCTGAGACCAATCGATGACAGATCAATCTTTCCATCCTTAATCACAGAGTTCAACGTATCCGCCACCGCTTTCGGCTGCTCATGGATCTCTTTCATCATAAAATGCTCATAGCCGCCCTTTTCTGCTTCTTCCGCAGAATAGGTGATCTCCACAGGCTCTTTCGATACTGCTTCCCCGTCAAGATTATAAAAAACCGCTTTTCCCGGCGTCAGGCAGGCAAATTCCAGATTATTGATATAATATACGCTCCTGGTATATTTTAAAATCGCCGGAACATCCGACGCCACATACGTCTCGCCCCCCGTGATCCCGATGATCATCGGAGAATCCTTTCTTGCCACCCAGATTTCACCCGGATAGTCCTTGAACATGACTTCCAGTGCATAAGAACCACGAACACGCACCATCGTCTTCGCAATTGCGTCAATCGGACCAACCTTATATTTCTTATAATAGTAATCAACAAGCTTCACGATGACTTCGGTATCCGTATCCGAATAAAACCGGTAACCATGCTTCAGCAGCTTCTCTTTCAACTCCTGATAATTCTCAATGATTCCGTTATGAACCCCTACAACCTCAGATTCCACTTCCCCGGAGCCGGAGCCCGTACAGTTGCCTGACACATGCGGATGCGCATTCGTCTGCGTCGGCGCGCCATGTGTCGCCCATCTGGTGTGACCGATGCCGCAGGTCCCCGGAAGAGCCTTTCCCTCGTCCGTCTTATCTGAAAGATTCTTCAGTTTTCCTGTCGCCTTCACAACCTCCGTCAGTTTCTCGCCGTCCCGGACCGCAAGACCGGCAGAATCATACCCTCTGTACTCCAGCCTTTCCAGTCCGTCCAGCAAAATCGGCGCAGCCTGATGGCTGCCGGTAAATCCTACAATTCCACACATAATATTTCCTCCATTTATTACTATTCTTCACCATATTAGTTCTGGTTGCAGATCATCTTCTATACTTTGAGCCTCTATTCTTTCGTATGTTATCATATGAATCCCTTCTTAACCCAGACGCATATTGTTATTCTACAACAGATAATAACCAAAAAGCAATACAACAGAACAAAAAGATCAATTCAAATACTCCCATTCAATTTCATCTATCTTTGAAGAATCAACTGCACGTCGCCCATTGCCGCTATGATTTCCGCTCTGTTAAGAAAGCTGATAAAGTGGAACAGATTTTAAAAAACGAGTGACTACAATGCCTCGGATGAGACAGCGGTTTTGTCAGAATTAGAGAACATAAAATAAAATGAGAAGTTATTCAGCAGGCGTCGCCTCTCCTGCATCTCTTTTGACCCATAGGGTGTGTGGCTGCAACGAATTTTACCACCTTGAATAACTTCTCATTTATGATATCTCAATTATACTCCGAGAATTTCCTTCACGGTTTCTTTCATCTGGTCCGTATCGCATTCCCGTGTGTGACGGATTTCGGCATTACGGATTTCTTCGATCGCACGGGGAATTTTCACACAGGATACCTTTTCCAGTTCATCGAACAGTGCAAATTCATCCATTCCGGCATAGGTTTCATCAATCGCCGCCATCACGCTTCCGACAAACTTATAAGGACTTGCAGTGGAGGCAACGAGCATTTTTCTGCCGTCCCCGGTTGTCTCCCGGTATGCCCGGCTCACATGTGCCGCAACTGCCGTATGGGTATCCATCACATATCCTGTGGAATGATACGTACTGCCGATCGTCTGCTTCGTCTCTTCTTCTGTGGCAAATCCGCCCTCAAAATCCCCGAGTTTTGCCTGCATCTCCGGTGTGATATCGTACGTGCCGTCTTTCTTGAGCTTCTCCATCAGCTCGCGGTTTTTCTCTGCGTCCTGCCCGGCGATCGTATAGATCAGCCGTTCCAGATTGCTGGAGATCAGGATATCCATCGACGGTGAAGACGTCAGCACAAATTCGCGGTTTTTGTCATACACGCCGGTACGGAAGAAATCAAACAGCACCTTGTTTTCATTGGATGCACAGATCAGTTTTCCAATCGGAACTCCCATCTGCTTTGCATAATATGCCGCGAGTATATTTCCGAAGTTTCCGGTCGGAACCGTCACATTCAGCTCTTCCCCCGGCGCAAGTTCTTCGTTCTCCAATAATTTAGCATATGCGTATACATAATATACGACCTGCGGAACAAGTCTGCCGATGTTGATGGAATTTGCTGAAGAGAACTGATACCCCGCATCTGCAAGCTCTTTTTCCAGCTCCTGATCCTCAAACATCGCTTTCACGCCGCTCTGGGCGTTGTCAAAATTTCCATGGATCGCAACAACGGCCGTATTATCGCCCTTCTGTGTCACCATCTGAAGCTCCTGTACTCTGCTGACGCCGTTTTTCGGGTAGAACACAATGATTCTTGTACCAGGAACGTCTGCAAATCCGGCTAGGGCCGCCTTTCCGGTATCTCCGGATGTGGCTGTCAGAATCACGATCTCATTTGTTACATGATTCTTTTTCGCCGCCGTCGTCAGAAGATGCGGCAGGATGGACAGAGCCATATCCTTGAACGCGATCGTTGCCCCATGGAATAATTCCAGATGATAAGTATCCCCTACTTTCACCAACGGCGCGATCACCTCTGTATCAAACTTCGAATCATATGCACGTGCAATACAGCTTTTCAGCTCCTCTTCCGTAAAATCTGTAAGGAACTGCTTCATTACGACATATGCCGTCTCCTGATACGACATTCCTTTGAGTTTCTCCATAGACACGTCCAGTTTCGGGATCTCAACCGGAACAAACAATCCGCCGTCCTCTGCCAGACCCTTCAGGATTGCCTCCGAAGCTGTCACAGTCCTGTCCTGATTTCTCGTACTTCTATATAATAGCTCCATCTCTTCATCCTTTCTCGTCATACATGATCGATCATATCATGCACCCGCCATTCTCTTCCCTGTATAACTATTCACAACCATCCCACCCACATGCGCACTCGTCGCCTCTTTGAGGCTCCAGTCCCGCTCCATACGAAGCTAAGACTGCTTATGATTCATATAGTTTACCAGTCCGCCCGCCGAGATCAATTCCTGCATGAATGGCGGGAACGGCTGTCCCTGATATTCCGTTCCTTTTGTACGATCATAGATCTTTCCGCTGTCAAAATCGATCTCCACTTCGTCTCCTGCTTCAATCTCCCGTGCTGCCTCCGGACACTCGATGATCGGCAGTCCGATGTTAATGGCGTTGCGGTAGAAGATTCTTGCGAATGTCTCCGCGATTACACAGCCAACTCCCACCGTTTTCAGGCAGAGCGGCGCGTGTTCTCTTGAAGAACCGCAGCCAAAGTTCTTCCGCGCCACAATGATGTCGCCCGGCTGTACTTTATTGACAAAATCCGGATCGATGTCTACCATTGCATGGCTTGCCAGTTCCTGTGCATCAAATGAATTCAGGTATCTTGCAGGGATGATCACATCCGTATCCACATTGTCTCCATATTTAAATACATGTCCTGCTGCTCTCATTCTTTGTCACCTACTTTCTCAGGATTTGCAATGCACCCTGCGATCGCGCTCGCCGCCGCGACCTCCGGGGAAGCCAGATAGATCAGGGAATCCACATGTCCCATACGCCCGACGAAATTACGGTTTGTTGTGGAAACACATTTTTCGCCTGCTGCCATCACTCCCATGTGGCCGCCCATACACGGTCCGCAGCTCGGCGTATTAACCGCGCAGCCTGCGTCCACGAAGATTTCCAATAAGCCTTCCTGTATGCACTGTTTGTAAATGTTCTGCGTCGCCGGAACGATCATCACCCGCACATCCGGATGCACCTTATGTCCTTTCAGGATTGCTGCCGCCCTGCGCATATCTTCCATTCTTCCATTTGTACAGGATCCGATCACCACCTGGTCGATCTTAATCGGCTCCATCTGCTCAATCTGGTCGATCGTCTTCGCATTGCCCGGAAGATGCGGGAATGCAACGGTCGGGCGCACCTTGGACAGATCGACCTCGATCACATCGTCATATACCGCATCCTCATCCGCCTCATAAATCCGATATGACTTCTTCGTGTGTTCTTTCAGATATTCCTCTGTCCGTGCATCTACCGGGAAAATCCCGTTCTTCGCGCCTGCCTCGATCGCCATATTCGCCATGGTGAAGCGGTCTGCCATCGAAAGGTTTGCGATGCCGTCCCCTGCAAATTCCATGGATTTATAAAGTGCGCCGTCTACTCCGATCCTGCCGATAATATGAATAATGATATCCTTTCCGCTCACATACGGTCCCGGTTTCCCGATCAGTACGAGCTTAATCGCACTCGGCACTTTAAACCAGAGCTCGCCCGCCGCCATGCCGGTCGCAATATCTGTCGTCCCGACACCTGTAGAAAATGCGCCGAGCGCGCCGTATGTACAAGTGTGGGAATCCGCTCCGATGATACATTCTCCGGCAGCAACAACACCGGCTTCCGGCAGGATCGCATGTTCCACACCGGATTTGCCCTGCTCAAAATACCAGCTTAATTCTTCCTTCTTTGCAAATTCGCGGATCGCCTTGGAATTTTCCGCCGACTTGATGTCCTTATTCGGGGTAAAATGATCCGGTACAAGAACGACTTTGTCCTTGTCAAATACATGTTCCGCCATCTCATGAAAAATCGGCAGTGCCATCGGTCCTGTGATATCATTTGCCATCACGACGTCCAGCTTTGCCATGATCAATTGTCCTGCTTCTACAGAGTCCAGGCCTGCATGGTCGGCAAGGATCTTCTGTGTCATTGTCATTCCCATTGTGACAACCTCCTGTCTTTCTTTTTTATAGAGAATGTGCGAAGCACATTCTTGCGCCGCAGCGCGGTTGCATCAACAACCATGTTGTGATTATTTTGCGGATATATATCCCTTTGCAGTCAGCGCCTCCGCACACAAAACGGCTCCGCCCGCCGCACCGCGCACGGTGTTGTGGGACAGTCCGACAAACTTGTAATCGAAGAGTGTGTCCTCCCGCAGACGTCCGATCGAGACGCCCATTCCGTTCTCATAATCTACATCCAGTTTCACCTGCGGACGGTTGTCGTCCTCAAGATACTGGATAAACTGCTTCGGTGCGCTCGGAAGTCCTGCTTCCTGCGGATAGCCTTTGAAATTCACCAGCTTCTCAATCAACTGTTCCTTCGTCGGCTTCTTCTCAAAATTGATAAACACAGCGGCTGTATGTCCGTTTAAGACCGGAACGCGGATACACTGGCAGGTGATCTTCGGCAGTTCGGCTTTCACGATCTGTCCGTTCTCTACTCTTCCGAGTACACGAAGCGGCTCCTGCTCGCTCTTTTCTTCTTCTCCACCGATATACGGGATGATATTTTCCACCATCTCCGGCCAGTCTTTAAATGTCTTTCCCGCACCGGAAATCGCCTGATATGTGGTTGCCACCACCTCTTTTGGCCCGAATTCTTTCCACGCCGCCAGGCAGGGCGCATAACTCTGAATGGAACAGTTCGGTTTTACCGCGATGAATCCGCGTGTCGTTCCAAGGCGCTTCTTCTGGTCTGCGATCACTTCGAAATGATCTGCGTTGATCTCCGGGACAACCATTGGCACATCCGGCGTCCAGCGGTGCGCACTGTTATTGGATACGACCGGTGTCTCCGTCTTTGCGTACTCTTCCTCGATTGCGCGGATCTCTTCTTTTGTCATATCCACAGCGCTGAACACAAAATCTACTGTTGACGCAACCTTCTCTACTTCATTTACATTCAGCACGGTCAGCTTCTTCACTGCCTCCGGCATCGGCGTGTCCATCTTCCAGCGTCCTCCCACGGCTTCCTCATATGTCTTTCCTGCAGAACGCGGACTTGCCGCCACCGTCACCACTTCGAACCATGGATGATTCTCCAGCAGAGCAATAAAACGCTGTCCTACCATTCCTGTCGCTCCTAAAATACCCACTCTTAGTTTCTGTTCCATCGTTTCTTCTCCTTTTTCCTTGTTCTGGTTATCTCAAAATACGATTCTTTTTTACTCTTCTCTGTCTGCTTTCGCAGATTCAGCCACACAGGAAGTTTCCCGCAGATACGTTTCTTCTTCCGCGATTACCTTTTCCATCGCGTCTGTTCCGGGCGCTCCGATCGTATTGCGCATCTCCACGCAGGTCTTCATACTGATCGCCTCATAAATGTCGCTTTCAAACACAGGCGAAAATGACTGAAATTCCTCCAGGCTCAGATCATCCAGCGCGATGCCTTTGTCAATACAGTGCAGAACCATCTGACCAATGATCCCATGTGCGTCCCGAAACGGAACTCCGTGATTCACCAGATAATCTGCTGCGTCCGTGGCATTGGTAAATCCCTGTTTTGCACTCTCTTCCATTCTCCCGGAGCGAAACTTCATCGTCCTCATCATTCCGGTGAACAGTTCCAGACAATCTTTCGTCGTATCGACTGCATCAAAAACCAGCTCTTTATCCTCCTGCATATCCTTATTATATGCAAGCGGGATTCCTTTCATCGTCGTCAGGAGCGACATCAGCGCGCCGTACACCCTTCCGGTCTTTCCCCGCACCAGTTCCGCAATGTCCGGGTTCTTCTTCTGCGGCATGATACTGCTGCCTGTACTGTAAGCGTCGTCAATCTCAACAAAACGATATTCATTGGAGTTCCAGATGATCACTTCCTCCGAGAAACGGCTCAGATGCATCATCACCGTGGACAACGCCGAGAGCAGTTCGATCAGATAATCCCGGTCTGAAACCGAATCCATACTGTTCAGCGTCGGTCCGTCAAATCCAAGAAGTCTGGCCGTATATTCCCGATCCAGCGGATAGGTCGTCCCCGCAAGCGCCCCGGCGCCGAGCGGGCAGACATTCATCCGCTTATAAATGTCCTTCAGCCGTGAGCGGTCCCGCTTAAACATCTCAAAATACGCTCCCATATGATGTGCCAGCGTAACCGGCTGTGCCTTCTGCAGATGCGTAAATCCCGGCATGAAAGTCTCTGTATTTTCCTTCATGATTGCCAGAAGAACCTCCAGCATCTCAAGCAGCAGTCTGTCCAGTTCCCCGATCTCATCACGGATGTACAGTTTCATATCCAGCGCCACCTGATCGTTCCTGCTGCGTCCTGTATGCAGCTTCTTTCCGGCGTCTCCGATTCGTTTTGTCAGGTTCGCCTCCACAAAACTGTGGATATCTTCATACTCTTCCGTAATCTCCAGCGTCCCGTTCGCAACATCTCTGCGAATTCCTTCCAGTCCGTCGATGATCTGCGTCTTTTCCTCTTCTGTCAGGATTCCCTGCTTCGCAAGCATCTTCACATGTGCAATACTACCGCGGATATCCTGTTCATACATTCTCTTATCAAAAGAAATAGAAGCGTTAAAATCATACACAAGCCGGTCCGTCTCTTTCGTAAAACGGCCGCCCCATAACTGCGCCATTCAAACCCCTTCTCTCTACACATATTTTTCACATAAGTTTATCATAGTAAAGTGTCAATGTCTACTTTTTTTTCAGATAAGCGTTACGATTCACAGCCAGATAGGCGTGAATATTCGCATCCGCAGTAATTCTGACGGTACAGTCCGTATTGTTCCGAGAGTTCTACCGAACGCTTATATCCGTTCTTTTTTTTGAAATCCGATACGAGATAGGCAATCCCCAGCTCTGATCCGATCCGTGTCCCGATTTCATTTAATTTCTGTGCATTTTTCAGCGGACTGATACTGAGTGTCGTCGTAAAGTAATCAAAACCGCCCTGAACTGCCTTCTGTGCCGTTTCCCGAAGCCGCAGTTCATAACAGCGGAAGCAGCGTTCTCCGCCTTCCTTCACATGCTCCAGTCCCGCTGCGATCTGATAAAATTTTTCCTTTTCATATACCCCTGCCATAAATGTGACAGGGTTTTGAAAGGTCATGTTCCGGATCAGATTCTGCTGTTCGATCACTCGTTTGGAATATTCACTTTCCGGGTAAATGTTCGGATTATAATAAAATACCGTGATTTCAAAATACTCTGACAAGTACTCCAATACATAGCTGCTGCACGGCGCACAGCAGCTATGCAGCAAAAGCCGCGGCACTTTTCCCTCTTTCTGCAGTTCCAGCAGGATCTTATCCAGTTCTTTCTGATAGTTCACTTTTTGATCATTTTTTTGTTGACTCATATCTTTGCTTCCTCACTTTTCCTCGTAACGATTATACTTCACGAATCCCGTTTTCACAATCCCCTCTTGTCCTTGTATGCACCGTTTTTCTGTTTTTTCATAAAATGGTATTAATCAAAAGAGCCTGTGAATGGAGTGTCTGCATGGAACCAATACTGGAATTGAAGCATATCACATACGCTTATCACACGTTAGACGGCGAGACAAAAGCACTGACTGATATTTCATTTTCTGTAGACGCAGGAGAATTTGTTGCGGTTGTGGGGCCTTCCGGATGCGGGAAATCGACCCTGCTCTCCCTGATCAGCGGATTGCTTGAACCGGAAAAAGGGTTGATTAAATTCAACGGAAACTATCTGCGCGGCAGCACGGCCGTCGGCTATATGCTGCAGCACGATCACCTGTTTGAATGGCGCACCATCTATCAAAATGTACTGCTCGGACTGGAGATCCAGCATATGCTCTCGCCGCGCACCCGTGCAAAAGCGCACGAACTGCTGGAACTATATGGGTTAAAACAGTTCGAGCAGGCAAGGCCGTCCGAACTCTCCGGCGGTATGCGCCAGAGGGCAGCTCTCGTCCGTACACTCGTTCTTGAGCCGGATATCCTGCTGCTGGATGAACCTTTCTCTGCACTCGATTATCAGACCCGGCTGTCCGTGGCGGACGATATCGGACAGATTCTCCGGAGTACAAAGAAAACTGCCATTCTTGTCACACATGATCTGTCCGAGGCTGTCAGCCTTGCAGACCGGATCCTTGTGCTCACCAGCCGTCCCGCCGCCATTGCCCGGAACATTCCCGTCACCTTCAGTCTTGATGCAGATACGCCGCTGCACCGCCGGAATGCGCCGGAATTTAAGACCTATTTTAATTTGATCTGGAAGGAGCTGAATCACGATGAATGAACTTTCCCTTGGACAGCAAAGCTATCTCAACCAGCGAAAAAGACATCACCGCATCGTTTGGATTTCCCGGATTTCCATTCTCATCTTGTTTTTATTTCTCTGGGAATTTACGGCAAATGCAGGAATCATTGACTCCTTCATCTTCAGCAGTCCCTCGCGCATCGCGCTCTGTTTCTGGGATATGCTGCTGGACGGGACGATTTTTCTCCACATCGGCACTACCTTATATGAAACCATCGCAAGTTTCCTGCTCGTCACCCTCATCAGTATCCTCACCGCAGTACTGCTTTGGTGCAGCAAAAAACTCTCTGAAATACTCGATCCTTACCTCGTTGTCCTGAACAGCCTTCCCAAATCCGCCCTTGCTCCGCTTCTGATCGTCTGGCTTGGTGCAAACCGCACGACCATCATTGTCGCCGGGATCTCCGTCGCTGTCTTCGGAAGTATCCTGAATCTGTACACCTGCTTTGCCGGAGTGGATCCGGAAAAGTTAAAACTAATCTACACTCTACACGGGAACAAATGGCACGCTCTGACCAAGGTCGTCCTGCCGGCCTCTGTCCCGTCCATCATCAGCAACATGAAGGTCAATATCGGACTTTGCCTTGTCGGCGTGATCATCGGAGAGTTTCTCGCGGCAAGATGCGGACTTGGGTATCTCATTATCTACTCCAGCCAGGTATTCAAAATGGATTGGCTTCTCATGTCCATCGTCCTGCTCTGCATCATGGCGATGCTGCTCTACGCCCTGATCAGCCTCATAGAAAAATGGTGCCGGAAACGCTACTGATCGTTTCCGGCACCATTTTTCCTGCGCTGTTCTTATCCGGCATTACTCTTCTTCCTGCACGGCATCCCCTCCAAGATACTGCTCTGCGGTTTCCCAGATCTCATCGCGCCCTTGTTTTGTGACCGATGAAAACGGTATGATCTTTGTCCCGGGTAAAAGCTGCAGTCCGTTTTTTACTGATTTTATTTGTTTTTGTATCTGGCTTCGCTTCAGTTTATCCAGTTTTGTGGCGATAATGACCGGTTCAAATCCCTGATATACGATCCAGTCGTACATCATCTTATCGTTTGCCGACGGATCATGGCGGATATCAATCAGCAGAAATACTACCTTGAGCTGTTTTGAGCCATGCAGATACCGTTCGATCAGTTTCCCCCACTGTTCTTTCTCCTTCTCCGATACTTTCGCGTACCCGTATCCAGGCAGGTCCACCAGATACAGTTCCTCATTGATATTATAAAAATTGATCGTCTGTGTCTTGCCCGGCGTCGCGGAAATCCTTGCGTAGGATTTCCGGTTCATCAGTGCGTTGATCAGCGAGGATTTCCCCACATTCGATTTTCCGGCAAATGCAATCTCCGGCAATGTATTGTCCGGCAGTTTACTCGTAATTCCACAGACCGTCTCCAGATTTACATTTTTTATAACCATGCTCTACTCCTGTTTCGTATATTTTACTCGTTTACCAGCGCAGCTTTCAGCACTTCATCCATGTTTTCGACCGGAAGGATCTCAAGACCTTTCGTAATCTCCTGCGCCAGTTCGGCTACGTCCGCCAGATTTTTCTTCGGGACAAGCACCGTTTGAATTCCTGCATTTTTTGCAGCGAGCAGTTTTTCTTTCAGTCCGCCGATCGGAAGGACTCGTCCGCGCAGCGTCACTTCCCCGGTCATCGCCAGATCTGCCCGGACTTTTTTGTGCGTAATGGCGGACAAGATTGCCGTCGCCATCGTGATTCCCGCCGACGGACCGTCTTTGGGCACTGCTCCTTCCGGAATATGTACATGAATATCATGCTTTTCGAAGAAATCTTCCGGAATTTCATACCCTGCACTGACAGAACGGATATAGCTGATCCCGGTTTCGGCGGATTCTTTCATCACATCTCCAAGCTGTCCGGTCAGCAATACCTCACCTTTCCCCGGCATCACATTTACCTCGATCTGAAGTGTGTCGCCGCCTACACTGGTCCATGCCAGTCCGCGGACAATCCCGACTTCGTCTGCCGCATTTGCCATCTGATATGTATATTTTTCTTTTCCAAGATATTTATGCAGATTTTTTTCCGTAATCTTGATCTTGTCCTGATCTGTTGTCAGCAGTTCTTTCGCAGTCTTGCGGCAGATATTCCCGATTTCGCGTTCCATCTGCCGCACCCCGGCTTCTTTCGTATAGTTCTCCGCGATCTTCCAGACTGCCTGCCGGCTGAAGGAAAGCATCTGCGGCGTAAGGCCGTGCTTTTCAAGCTGTTTTGGAATCAGATGTTCCAGTGCGATATGCATCTTCTCGTTATCTGTGTAGCTGCTCACCTCGATCACTTCCATCCGGTCCAGCAGCGGGCGCGGGATAGACTGCAGTGTATTCGCCGTCGTAATGAACAGTACCTCTGACAGATCCAGCGGCACTTCCAGGTAATGATCCCGGAACTTCTGGTTCTGTTCACTGTCCAGCACTTCCAGCAGGGCCGAAAACGTATCGCCCTTGTAATCTGTACTGACTTTGTCAATCTCGTCGAGCAGCATGACCGGGTTTTTCACTCCGGCAGTACGGATTCCGTTTGCGATCCGTCCGAGCATGGCGCCCACATATGTTTTGCGGTGTCCGCGTATCTCCGCCTCATCGCGCACTCCGCCGAGAGAGATCCGGACATATGGTCGCTCCAGCGCCCTCGCCAGTGATTTTGCAATGGAAGTTTTCCCTGTTCCGGGCGGTCCCACAAGGCAGAGGATCGGACTGTCTCCTTTCTTCGTCAGCGAACGTACCGCAAGAAATTCCAGCACCCGTTCTTTCACTTGTTCGAGTCCGTAATGGTCTTCCTCTAAAATTGCTTCGGCACGTGCCAGATCCTCATTTCCCTGCGCGGTCTTATTCCATGGCATCTCCAGGATCGTCTCAATGTAGGTCCGGATCACGCCGTTCTCTGCCGGACTGTTCATCGAACTTTTAAACCGGCTGATTTCTTTTTTCAGTTTCTCTTTCACTTCTTCCTGCGCGTCCAGCGCTTCTGCCGCTTTCTCAAATTCCTCCGCATCCGAAATCGTCGTATCCTCGCCTAATTCTTCCCGGATCAGTTTCAGTTGTTCCCGCAGAATATATTCCCGCTGATGTTTATCCACCCGTTCTTTCACCTTTGTCTGGATTTCTTCCTTGATATCCATGATCTGCGTCTCATTGACCAGCTTAAATGCTAATGTCTCGTACCGGCTCCAGAAATCTGTCTGGCTCAGAATATCCTGCTGGTCTGTATAATTGAGCGGAATATTTGCCGCGATCTCATTTACCAGCTTTTTCAGTCCTTTTGTTTCCAGAATACGGGCAACGGATTCCTTGGACATCTTTCCGCATTTCGACGCGTACTCCACGAACATGTCTTTCAGTCCGCGCTCCATCGCCTGTCCGTTCACATCATTCGGGATTGTTACTTCATCGTCATCCACGGTTTCCACTTCAACGCGGATATACGGTTCCGTACAGGTCACTTCTTTTAGGATTCCCCTTGTTTCTCCCTGCACAAGAACACGCAGGATGTGCTTCGGCAGCTTCATGATCTGCTTGATCGTGCCGACTGTTCCGACTTCGTACAGATCTTCCTGCCCCGGATTCTCTGTGTCAATTTCCCGCTGTGTCACCAGAAATATCTTCTGTCCCTCCGTCATCGCTTCCTGCACGGCGGCAATCGAGCGGTCACGGCTGATATCGAAATGTACGATCATCTCCGGCATGATCGTCATTCCCCGCAAAGCCACCGCCGGAAGGTTCCACCTTTCTTTTTCCATCTTGTATCCTCCCGCTATGATTAAAAAGACGGATACCCCACATTTGCAAGTACCCGCCTCTGGTTTTATGCACTTTCAGATGTTAAAAATGACTGGCGTTCTTCTCCGTCGCGCTCATACAGCGGCTTTCCGGTCCCTTTCACAACATCTTTCGTGATTCTGCATTCTTTAATTGTCTCATCTGAAGGCACGATAAACATCGTGTCCATCATAATATTTTCCATGATCGCCCGCAATCCTCTGGCTCCCGTTTTACGTGAGAGTGTCGTCTCTGCGATCTCTGTCAGCGCTTCCCGGTCAAACACCAGCTTCACGCCATCAAGTTCCAGTAATTTCTGGTACTGTTTCACCAGAGAATTCTTCGGCTCCGTAAGGATCCGGATCAACGCTTTTTTATCCAGTGTATCCAGTGATACAACAACCGGAAGTCTTCCCACCAGCTCCGGGATCAGACCGAATTTCACAAGGTCCTGCGGAAGTGTCTGTCTCAGCAGTACGTCCA
Source organism: uncultured Lachnospiraceae bacterium (assembly GCA_958402795.1). Taxonomy (GTDB): domain Bacteria; phylum Bacillota; class Clostridia; order Lachnospirales; family Lachnospiraceae; genus Schaedlerella. The sequence goes on from CATXUX010000006.1 coordinate 28,458, forward strand.
TATCGTATTCATGTTCTTTTGCAATCTCAGAATTGAATCCGATCGACTTTTTATCGAGACGTGTCTCTATGATCTTATCGATTCCCTCAAACGCGCCTCCGCAGATAAATAAGATGTTCGTCGTATCAATCTGGATCATCTCCTGCTGCGGGTGCTTTCTTCCGCCCTGCGGCGGTACCGATGCAGTCGTTCCTTCCACAATCTTCAGAAGTGCCTGCTGTACACCCTCTCCGGATACGTCTCTGGTAATCGATGTATTTTCAGATTTACGTGTAATTTTATCAATTTCATCAATATAAATGATTCCATGTTCCGCCCGTTCAATATCGCCGTCTGCAGCCTGGATCAGCTTCAGAAGAATATTCTCTACGTCGTCTCCCACATACCCTGCTTCCGTCAGCGTTGTAGCGTCCGCGATCGCAAACGGAACGTTCAGAATCCTCGCAAGTGTCTGGGCAAGAAGTGTCTTTCCGCTTCCCGTCGGTCCCAGCATCAGAATGTTGCTCTTCTGCAGTTCCACATCGTCCTGACCTTCTCCTGCCAGAATTCGTTTGTAATGATTATAAACCGACACAGCGAGCACTTTCTTTGCCTCATCCTGTCCGATCACATAGTCATCAAGCATTTCCTTGATCTCTTCCGGCGTCAGAAGATTGATATCGTCGTAGCGGTCTCCTTCATCGTACTCGAATTCCTCCTCCAGGATCTCGGAACACACTGCGATACACTCATCGCAGATATACGCTCCGTTCGGTCCTGCGATCAGCTTGTTGACCTGTGCCTGTGATTTGTAACAGAAAGAACATCTGACTGTATCATCAATCATTTTCCCTGCCATAATCTGTTCACCTCATATTGCCTTTCTTCATGATCATACCCCGGCAGAACAGTTCCGGCCACATTGTGACCGGAACCCTGCGCTGCCTCCTCTGCCGGGAAAATACTTAATGTTTGGCAATCACTTCGTCGATCAGTCCGTACTCCTTTGCTTCCATAGCGGACATGAAATTATCCCGCTCTGTGTCAGCCTGAATGACCTCAAGCGGCTTCCCGGTGTTCGCCGCCAGAATCTCATTTAACTTCTGACGGGTTCTCAGGATATGATCCGCGGCGATCTGGATCTCTGTTGCCTGTCCCTGCGTACCGCCGGACGGCTGATGGATCATGATCTCCGCATTAGGAAGTGCAAACCGCTTTCCCTTTGCTCCGCCGGAAAGCAGGAATGCCCCCATGCTTGCAGCCATTCCCATACACACTGTGGACACATCGCACTTGATGTACTGCATCGTGTCATAAATCGCCATCCCCGCAGTCACGGAACCGCCCGGACTGTTGATGTAAAGCTGGATGTCCTTATTCGGATCATCTGCCTCAAGGAACAGAAGCTGTGCGACCACGATATTTGCGGACGTATCATTGACTTCTTCTCCCAGAAATACGATTCTGTCCTGTAACAGCCTTGAATAAATGTCGTAAGAGCGTTCTCCCCGGCTTGTCTGTTCAACGACATATGGTACTAAACTCATAAATTAAAACAGCTCCCTTCTTATTCCTGCGGTGCTTCCTCTGTCTTCGGATCTGTCTCTACCGCAGTATCTACGAGCAGGTCTACCGCCATCTGCACCGCAATATCCTCTTTCATCTGCTTCTTCTCTTCATCGCCCATGTACTCTTTCAGCTTTTCTACTTCCATCTGGTACATATCTGCCATCTTCTGCAGTTCTTCCTCCAGACGCTCATCAGACGCTTCCAGGTTCTCTGCCTTTGCGATCTCCTCAAGAACCAGTCTCGTCTGGATCCGCTTCAGCGCCTGCGGACGGAACTCATCGAGCATCTGCTGCTGCGTCAGTCCTGTAAACTGGAAATACTGCTCTACGGTAAGTCCCTGCTGCTGGATACGGCGTGCGAAATCATCTGCCATCTGATCTGTCTGCAGATCGATCATCGGATCCGGAATATCCATCTGTGCGTTCTCGATCGCCTTGTCTACCGCCTGGTTTTCTTTCTTTTCCTTTGCATCTGCTTCTTTTCTCTCACGGAGCTTTTTCTCTACCTCCGCTTTGTATTCATCCAGTGTCTCGCACTCGGATACATCCGAAGCAAATTCATCATCCAGCTCCGGCAGTTCCTTTGCTTTGATTGCATGAACCGTGCATTTGAACACCGCATCCTTACCAGCAAGCTCTGCCGCCTGATAGTCTGCCGGGAATGTCACGTTTACCTCGGTCTCTTTGTCAATCTCAGCGCCGATCAACTGCTCTTCAAATCCCGGGATGAAAGAACCGGAACCGATCGTCAGCGGATAATCGGTACCCTTGCCGCCTTCAAACGCCTCTCCGTCAACAAATCCTTCAAAATCAAGCGTTACGATATCCTTATCCTGAACCGGACGGTCTGTTACCTCGATCGTTCTCGCGTTGCGCTCGCGCTCCTGATCGATCTCGTGCGCTACTTCTTCTTCGGTCACTTCTACCGTCTGCCGGTCCACTTCCAGTCCTTTATATTCCCCGAGCGTCACTTCCGGTCTTACCGCTACTTCTGCGGTAAAAATGAACGGTTTTCCCTTCTCCAACTGTACAACATCAATCTCCGGACGGGAAGAAATCTCCAGTTCACACTCGTCATACGCTTTTCCGTATGCATCTGAAACCATGTGGTTCGCCGCATCCTCATAGAACACTTCCGGTCCGTACATCTTTTCGATGACCTGACGCGGAACCTTGCCCTTACGGAAGCCTGCGATATTGAAATTTTTGCGTTCTTTTAAATAGGAAGCCTGAATCGCTTTTTCTACTTCCTCCGCCGGAACCTCAATCGTCAGCTTTGCCATATTATGCTCCAGCTTTTCTACCTGTAAACTCATTTCTAAATTTCCTCCTTGCTTTGGTATCACAGTCCGCCTCAGTTTTATGCTCCGGTCAGACTGTTGCATTTACTATCACAAAAAGAATGCGCCATGCGCACTCATAATCATTATGCAAGTATATCACACTCACTTCGGGATTTCCAGTACTTTTTCATAAAGTATTGATTTTCCGATCTTTTCCGCTGTTTCCTTTCCGCAGAGCAGCTCTGTCAGGCGCAGCGCAAACGGAATCGCCGCCCCCATTCCCCTGCCCGTGGTAATATGCCCGTCTGTTACAACCGGATCATACAGCACCTCGGCAGCGTCCAGTTTCTCCTCAAACGACGGATAACAGCACGCCTTTTTTCCACGCAGCAGTCCAAGTCCTCCCAGCACGCTTGGCGCCGCACAGATCGCCGCGATCTGCTTTTCTTCTCTGTCAAATGCCAGAAGAAGCTCTCTGAGTCCTTCATGTTCCTGCAGATGTGTCGTCCCCGGAAGTCCGCCCGGAAGTACAAGCATCCCGGTCTCTGAAAAATCAGCTTCTTCAAACGTCTCGTCAGCCATGATACCGATCCCATGTGCCCCCTGCACCTGTCTGCTTCCTGTGACAGAGACCATCGAAACCTCCACGTTTGCCCTGCGCAGGATATCCACCACCGTGAGTCCCTCTATCTCCTCCAGACCATCTGCCAGAAAAACACTGACCTTTTTTGTTCCCTGATTCATTTCCATGCCTTTCATCTCCTCTATCTCTGTTCATGATGCAAGTGTACCAGAATCAATTCAGGATTGCAATGCAATCCTGAATTGTAGTATGATAATGTATGAGGAGGAATCATGATGGAGATAGAACGCAAGTACCTGATTGACAAAGAAAAACTACCCTTTTCCCCGGAAGATTACCCCTGCCGCCACATCGAGCAGGGATATCTGTGTACCGAACCTGTGGTACGCATACGCCGGGACAATGAAGAGTATGTTCTGACTTACAAATCCAAAGGACTCATGGTACGGGAGGAATACAATCTTCCTCTCACCAAAGAGGCGTACGTCCATTTACGGGAAAAAGTGGATGGACAGATCATCACCAAGGACCGTTATGTCATTCCGCTTGACTGTGGACTGCACGTAGAGCTTGACCGGTTTCTCGGAAACCTTGCAGGACTTCTTCTTGCCGAAGTTGAATTTCCGGATGAGGATTCTGCGAACCGTTTCCGGCCGCCCGCCTGGTTTGGAGAGGATGTCACCTTTTCTTCCGCGTACCACAACAATACACTGAGCCGCCTGTAGTTTCTTGTTTCGTAAACGATTGATTGCATTTTGCTTTTCTGCGATGTTACGTTGCATACAATCTTTTTCGCAGGGTAAATTGGTATAATGTAGGAAGTTTCATGTACGACTTTCGATACCCTGTGCAAGGAGGCAGCATCGTGGCGAATCTACAACTGACAAGCAATCTGCGCAAATACAGAAAGGCTTTCGGATACACGCAGGACAGGCTCAGCGCCCGCCTGAACATTACCCGGCAGACTTACTCCAATTATGAACGTTCCAACCGGATTCCCGATCTGGACCTGCTCATAAAGCTCTGTGACATATACGGGATCACACTGGAGCAGTTGATTCTTCAGCCGTTTAACCAGAACTATGTGATCCGCGAAGATCCGTCTTACGCGCATACTCTTGCAGTAGATGAAAAAACAAATGATGTGCTTTATATCACGCGCAGCGAAATGGAACTGATCCTGCAGTATCGGGAAAGTTCCGAAGAAACACGCCGGATCATCCGGAAAATACTTGAAGTCAGTTAAAAAAAGGACAGATTCGTTTTATGGAGTCTGTCCCTTATTTTTCTTTTATTACCATGGAAATCTGAACCGGCAGTCCAAACACAACCGGCAGCAAAAAAGTTGCAAACCGGTAGATCAGCATGCCGGATGCGGCGGATACATTTCCCACCAGCGGCGTAAAAAGCAGATAGAATACCGCTTCTACCGCACCCACGCCTCCCGGTGTGGGGATGACCCCTGCCAGAGCCGCAGACATCGCCGATACCGCCGTCACAAGCGTTAACTCCGCGGGTTTTGTCATGCCGTAGAGAAATGCAGGAATCATATACCACATCGTCAGTTTCCCGATTGTCAGAAGAAAGACTTCTGTAAGCAGCTTCGGAGATGTCAGGAGACGTTTTGCCTCCCTGCGGATGATCACTGCCTTATTCTCCCATTCATCGGTCAGTTCCTTCCATCTTTCGGTGTTCCTTTTCTTCCCGGCACGTTTTTTCTTTTTTGTTCCGGATTCGTTCTGCTGCGTCTTTTCCGCCTGCTTTTTTTCATACTTTCTGACGCCTGCTCTGATTCCCTTAAATATCACCTTGTGCAGCGGTTCGCAGACGCATACGATGATCAACGCTGCTGCAACAAGAACCGTGATCAGGATACCGATGATAATATATACCGTATAATCCCGATACAAGTCTTTCATCTGGGACCAGTGCAGCAAAAATCCGCTCACAAAGTACAGGCAGATCGTGATCCTCTGGATAATATAGTTAATGGTAAACACTTCCAGACTCCGCTCTGCCGGAATCCCTTTCTTCCCGACATAATGCATCCCGGCCGGAACCGTGCCGCTCCCCAGTGTCAAGGTGCGGTAGAAACTATAGTACAGCGAACAGCCGATCCCATCTCTGTAGGAAAAATCTTTTTTCGTTGTCCGGAATAATCTTGCCAGAGCGCATCCGTCAAAGCAATTATATAAAAAGCTGCATACGACAGCGATCAGGATCATCTGCACCGGTGTCTGCAGAACCTCTCTCAGAATATGATCCCATGAATCCCGCAGTAAAAAGAGTGCCAGACAAATAACGGCTGCCAGAAACACCAGTTTTCCGGCAGCGTTCTTTCTCTTATTTTTCAAATTGACCACATACTTTTTCTTTTTTACTTAGTCTTCCCGGCTTTTCCGGATTTATCCCATAATTCCTCTGCCTTTCCACACCAGTTCTGTGCATAGGCGTCACACTTCGCGCAGAGATGTTCCACGCTCTCCGGAGATTCCAGATCCGTCGATTTCGCGCCCGATCTTTCCACCATCGCCCGCAGTTTTTCCGGATTCTCCAGCATCGGACACGGACGCAGATGATTCTCGTTGAACGGCTGACCATGATAATATTCCATGAACAACGGCTGGCGCAGTGCGTCAAGGAGGCTGACTTCCCGGATATTCGCGCCGGAATAGTGAACAAATACACACGGCTCTACATCTCCGTTGGCGTTGATATGGCAGTAGTTCTTGCCTCCTGCAATACAGCCGTGCACGTACTCGCCATCGTTCTGGAAGTCAAATGCAAAAATTGATTTTCCGCCGGTCATGCCACGGATCTCACGCACTCTGTGATACATATATTCACGCTGCTCGGGCGTCGGAAGCAGGTCTGTGGACGCTGCGTTTCCAACCGGCATATAATGGAAGTACCATGCGTACCGGCAGCCTTTCTCAATGATCATATCCAAAAATTCATCCGAGGTAACAGTCTCCACGTTCGCCCTTGTATAGCAGATCGAAACGCCGAAAATCTGTCCGTGCGCTTTCAAAAGATCCATCGCTTCCATGACACGGTCAAAGGTTCCCGCGCCGCGGCGTCCGTCATTGACTTCTTCATATCCTTCCAGGCTGATGGAAAGGGACAGGTTGCCGACACGGTCCATCTCCTGACAGAACTCCTCGTCTACCAGCGTTCCGTTTGTAAATGAATGGAAGATACAGTCATCATGTTTTTCACACAGACGGATCAGATCTTTCTTGCGCACCAGCGGTTCTCCGCCTGTAAACATATACAGATAGATTCCCAGTTCCTTCCCCTGCGTTACGATACTGTCCATTTCTTCATATGTCAGCGCCATCGTATGACCGTACTCTGCCGCCCAGCATCCGGTACAGTGCAGATTACATGCACTCGTCGGGTCGATCAGAAGAAGCCACGGAATGTTGCACTGATATTTTTCCCGGTTTTCTTTCATGATCTTCGCTCCGCTCAGCATCGCTTCAAAGCCGAGGTTCATCGCCGTACGTTTCAGAACGTTCGGATGTACTTCTCTGCAAATCCGGTCTATGTACTGCATCCACTTTCCGTCTCTGTCGCGGATCATATCCCTTGCCTTCTCATAGTTTTCTTCCGGGAACCGGTCCTTTGCAAAACTCTGCGTCAGATCGACCGCTTTGAGCAGTCCTTTCTCCCTCTTGTCTGCATCCTGAATATTCTTGATCAGCATATCTGCTACTGCCCCGAATGCGGTTCTCGCCGCCTGATGTCTGATTGTTGCCATTTCAATTCACCTTTTTCCTTTCCTCTTTATCTCTTGCGTATTTTATCTTATTTTACATAATGTATCGAATGATCAGCTCTGCGCCTCCAAACAGGATAATACTACCGCCCAGTGTAACCATCTGACGCCGGAACTGGCATCCCATCCAGTACCCTACATACACTCCACAGATCACGCAGACACATGTTACGATTGCGATCGCAGGAACCATGGCGATCAAATCGGTCTGGAGGAACCCGAATCCGAGTCCTGCCAGAAGTGCGTCTATACTTGTGACGCACGCCATGATGAGCGTCTGCCTGATATTGAGCGTATCATCCTTGTGTTCCTCAATCGTCTTCAGATTTGCGGACTTTGCGATAATATAGATCCCGAGTCCGAAAAATATCATGATCGAAATCTTATTTGCATTTTCTGCAGCTCTTTCCGAATAGGCTGCCAGCGCCGGAATGTATGTGATCAGATTTCCGAGGAGCAGATTGACTGTCTGCGAAACGGTAAATATCACACATAGTGTTGTCAGGTTCTTTTTGCTGATCTTCGACATCAGCGCGCCCTTCCCTAAAGCGTATGCAAATACATCCATAGATAATCCTATCGCGATCACATATATTTCAAATAAGTTCAAAGTCCTCCTCTCCTTTCACTTTGATGGGTTTATTTTACCAGTTTTTCTCCGTATTTGTGAAGATTCAGAACATGACCGTGTGTCGTTTGCAGAACACAATTTCCCCGCATCTGTCCGATTCCAACGACATTTTCCCGGATTTGTATCCGGGTGTTCCTGATTCCCATTCGTTCAGTCGGAACCGGCCGGCACCACAAAACCGCCGCATATTAAGGATCCTGCTGATATTAGTCATAGCTAATACGAGATTTGCTTTTATCAAAAAAGTATGTTATACTACGTGCAAAACCTTTGACGCAGTTTACTTTATGAAGGAGTTAAGTGATACAACATGGAAGACAAAAAAGAACTCACAAAGGATCTGCTGACGGCCTCTTTCCGCGAGCTGCTGCTGCGGACTCCTTTTGAGAAGATTACGATCAAGATGATCACAGACGGCGCCGGAGTCATCCGACCGACTTTTTATAAACATTTTCAGGATAAATACGAGATACTGGAGTGGATCCTCCAGACAGAAATCGCCAATAAGATCCAGATCCTCATCGACAACGATATGGAGGAAGACATCTTCCGCCTGCTCTGCAACTGTCTGGAAAAAGACCGTGCCTTTTACAAAAAGGCCTATATGATCGAAGGACAGAACTCGTTTCAGGAGCTCATGTACAATTATATTTATAACCTGTTCCTCCGGCTCCTGCACAAGTATCCCATGAAAGCGCCGGAGAAATTATCGTTTCTGACCGAAGAGGCTCTCGCCAGATTTTACACATTCGGTCTCGCGGATTCGCTGCAATACTGGATTGTGGAGGAGAATAAAATGACAGCGGAAGATATCACGACCGCATACGAGTACATCATCCACAACTCCATACTGGATATTGTAGACCATCCCCGGAAGAACGCAATTTAAAAACTGCGGTGGAACCACCGGCTGACAGCCGGAAACAAAACCACCGCAGTTTTCCTTTCTCTATTCTCTTACTTGCACATTATTCCTTCCCGTCAGAATCGATCTGCAGCAGTATTCCTGAAAACGGAGGCAGTGTACATACGATCTGTTCTTTTACCAGACAGCACTGTTCTTCTCCCTCTACAGTATCTCCGCTGAACCTCTGCCAGTCGCTGTCCAGCAAAACCCGGATTTTTTCTGCACCGGGCAGTACCGGAGACGTGTACTCCTGCACCGTGTTTCCAAAATTGAACAAAGCTGCAAGCTGCTCGTTTTTGCTCCGGCGTATGACCGCATAGACACATTTTTCTTCCTGATGGCAGTCCAGCCATTCAAATCCCGCATTTTCATAATCTTCTTCATAGAATGCACTGTGGGCGAGATACAGCTCATTCAGCTCTTTCATATAGTGGTAGAACGAGTCATGAAGCGGATACTTGAGAAGATCCCAGTCCTGCTCCCGTTTTTCATCCCACTCCCGGAGTTGTCCGATCTCATTTCCCATGAAATTCATCTTCTTTCCCGGATGCACCATCATATAAAGATACATTGCTCTCCCCTGCGGGAATTTCTGGTCATACTCTCCGTTCATCTTCTGCAGGATCGTCGCTTTCCCGTGTACGACTTCATCGTGGGAATAAGGCAGCAGGTACCGCTCATTCCAGTAATACATCATGGAAAATGTCAGTTTGTGGTACTGTTCTGTCCGAAGCTCTGGCGGCGCCTGAAAATATTCCAGCGTATCGTGCATCCAGCCCATATCCCATTTATAATCGAAACCCAGACCTCCCTGATCGGCCGGACGCGTAACGCCCGGATAATTGGTGGAATCCTCTGCGATCAGCATACATCCCGGGTTGATTGCTTTGAGTCCCCGGTTCATCACTTTCAGGAAATCAACCGCGTTTCCGTTGACTCCGCGCGCCGGATCTCCCTGCCAGTATATGATCCTGCTGATCGCGTCCATGCGGATCCCGTCAAAATGATACTCTTTCAGCCAGTAATTCGCCGCCGACTGCAGAAATGACCGTACCTCCCCGCGGGAATGCATGAAATTGTAGCTTCCCCATTCGCTGACGCCCACATCGCCATGCGGATATTCATACAGAGCCGTTCCGTCATAATGCACCAGTCCGTATGCATCCACCGCAAAATGTACCGGGACAAAATCAAGGATCGCCCCGATCCCGTTCTGATGCAGAAGATCGATCAGATGCATCAGTTCTTCATTTGTCCCATAGCGGCTTGTAGGCGCGAAAAATCCGGTATTCTGGTATCCCCAGCTCTCGTCGCACGGGTGCTCACTCAGCGGCAGAAATTCCACATAATTGTATCCGCTTTCTTTGAGCCAGGCGATCAGTTCCTCTGCAAGCTCATCATAATGATACCATCCGTTCTCACATTCTTCGTCCTTGCATTTCATGTGCCATGATCCAAAGTGCATCTCATAAATATTGAGCGGCCGGTCTTCACAGACTGTCCGCTGTTTCATCCATTTGCTGTCTTCAAACGTATAGCTGTAAATGCTTCTGACAATGGACCGGTGAGCCGGACGCAGTTCCATTCCGAACCCGTATGGATCGCAGTGGTCCGTATACCCGCCATCCTGCGTATAAACCCGGTATTCATACGGTGTCCCCGGCGTCACGCCCGGGATATATACTTCATAAAAGTTGCCGTCATAAGACTGTGCCATCGCAACCTGCGTCTTTTCCTCTCCGTAGCGTACACAGACGCCCTTCGCCGAAGGCGCAAACGTCCGGAAAACCGTGCCGTTTTCTACCGCGTGCGCTCCCAGAAACTCGTACGCATCAAAAATCTGTCCGGTATAAAACCCATACATATCCATTGCATTCAGTGCCATTTTTCTATCCTCCATACCATTTTTACTGTCAAAAAGTAATTGACGGTAGTCTATTAGTGTACTATAATCAGTTTACCAGTGGATTTCATAAAAATCCATGTGCGGATTTTGGAAACTGAATCATATTAAATTCTTTTCCAAAACCGGTCATTATTAGACACTATGGGGATATAGGAAATTATCTGAATAATCGTTACGAATCATAGCAAACGATCAAAAAAGGAGTATGACATGGATCTACGGGAGAAAAAGACAATACGCAGCATCACGAACGCTTTTTTACAGCTCCGGTCAAAGAAACCGCTGGAGCGCATCACCGTCCGGGAACTGGCGGAGCTGGCAGAGATCAGCAAGGCAACGTTCTATCTGCACTACAAAGATATTTATGACCTGTCAGACACGCTGGAAAAAGAAGTGATCCAGAACGTGCTGAACAGTATCCCCCATCCGGAATGGATGCTGACCGATTCCGGACAATTTGTACGCGATCTTTTCACTGCGTTCCATGCGCAGCAGAGCATGATCGACATCCTGTTCTCCGGATCCCGCTCCAGTGTCCTGCCGCTCAGTATTGAAAAGGAACTGAAGCAGTATATCTTTCGGATGTATCCTGACCTGAGGGAAAACGCGCAGGCCAACATCCTGCTCACTTATCAGATTCAGGGCGGATACTACGCCTATAAAGAAAACAGGGATTCTTTCGGGGAAGATTATGTTGTGGCGGTCATCAGCGATGTAACGCAGAACTACTATGAAAGTCCCGCTCCGCAGCCATGAGGCAAGCCGGCATATCCCATATCAGGCAGGCAAAACCCGGCTTCAAAAAAAGAGCAGCAGCGCCATCACAACGCCCCTGCTCTCTTTTTTCATTCTAAAGCTCGACTTCTTTCAGGTAAGGATTCGTAACTTCGTAGAACCGCTCCTGCTCTACTGCCCTTGCAAGCTCCATATCGATCGGCATCCTGCCGAGTACCGGAACTCCAAGCTCCGCCGCGATCTCTTCAATATGGCTCTCGCCAAATACTTTGATCTCTTTTCCGCAGTCCGGACATTTTACATAACTGTAATTTTCTACGATTCCAAGTACCGGGATGTTCATCTGCTTTGCCATCCCATATGCCTTCTTTACGATCATCTGTACCAGATCCTGCGGAGACGTCACGATCACAACGCCGTCCAGCGGAAGCGACTGGAACACAGTCAGCGGCACGTCGCCGGTTCCCGGCGGCATATCCACAAACAGATAATCCAGATCTCCCCAGATCACATCGGTCCAGAACTGCTTTACCACACCGGAAATGATCGGACCTCTCCAGACAACCGGAGTCTCTTCATTATCCAGAAGCAGGTTGACGGACATAATCTCTGTCCCGTCTTTCGCCACGCTTGGCAGAATTCCCTCTTCACTTCCCGTTGCCATTCCATGAACGCCGTACATCTTCGGAATCGACGGGCCGGTCACATCCGCGTCAAGAATTCCCACGTTGTATCCTTTTTCCCGCATCATACGAGCAAGAGACGCCGTCATAAGAGACTTTCCGACGCCGCCTTTTCCGCTCATCACGCCGATAACTCTTTTGATGCTGGAATGCGGGTTTGCCGGTTCCCTCATATCGCCTTTTTTACTGCTGCAGTTATCCGCATGCGCACAGCCTGAACAGGACTCTTCACTGCATCCGCTGCCATCATATTGTTCTGACATGTCTGTTTACCTTCTCTTTCTCAATCCTTTATTCATCGAAATCATCGAAAACTTCTTTTACTTTATCCCGGAACCGTTTTCCTTTTTTCGGTTCCTCTTCGCCTGAACCGGATTTCAGCGTATTTCCGGAAAGCTCATCGAACCTCCGCAGCGCTTCTTTTGCTTCCGCGCTTAACTTCTCCGGAGTCTGGATCACAAGTGTCACAAAATGATCACCGCGTACCTGAGAGTTCCGCAGTGACGGAACGCCTTTTCCTTTCAGGCGTACTTTCGTGTCTGTCTTTGTTCCCGGTTTCACCGTGCATACGACGTCGCCGTCTACGGTCGCGACGCGGATATCCGCCCCTAATACTGCCTGTGCGTAAGAAATCGGTACCGTAGAATAAATATTCATATCCTGACGCTGGAAGATCGGATGTCTGGATACATTGACTTCGACCAGAAGATCTCCTCGCGGTCCGCCGTTCGTACCCGGTTCTCCCTTTTCCCGGATCCGCACACACTGCCCGTTATCAATACCGGCAGGAATCGATACCTGAATCTTCTTCCGGCTGGATGTATATCCGGTTCCCGCGCAGGAGGTACATCTTTCTTTGATCACCTGACCGGAACCGTTACAGTTCGGACAGGTCTGTACATTCTGGACTGTTCCGAAAAATGACTGGGACGAATAAACGACCTGCCCTTTTCCTCCGCATTTCGGACAAGTCTCCGGAGATGTCCCCGGTTTTGCTCCCGTACCGCCGCATGTCCGGCACGGATCTTTCAGCACAAGATCCAGTTCTTTCTCGCAGCCAAATACAGCCTCCTCAAATGTGATGCGGATACTCTTACGGATATTGGCGCCCTTCATCGGACTGTTCCCTGCACGGCCGCCCCGTCTGCTGCCGCCGAACAGATCTCCGAATATATCACCAAATATATCGCTGAAATCAGCACTGTTAAAATCAAAACCGCCGCTTCCTCCGGCGCCGCCTTCAAACGCGGAATGTCCAAACTGATCATACTGGCGGCGTTTATCCGGATCACTCAGTACCGCGTATGCTTCCGACGCCTCTTTAAACTTTTTCTCCGCCTCTGCATCGCCCGGATTCATATCCGGATGATACTTCTTCGCAAGAGAACGGTATGCTTTTTTTATGGTCGCGTCGTCCGCATCTCTGCTTACGCCAAGCACCTCGTAATAATCTCTTTTTGACTCTGCCATAACAATCTACCTTTCATCTGTCTCGTTTTACCTTGCCGTCTGACTGTGTTTCCGATTCACAACTCAGAACCCCAAGAAATTCTACGAAGCCGTCTGACCGGCCCCGTAGAATCTGCTTTTCGTGCGATCCATGAAAATCGCTCCATCAATCCGCACCACTTAGATCTATCTTAAACTTCTTTATAATCTCCGTCGACTACATCGTCTCCGTCGTACGCATTGCCTGTGCTGCTATCCTGTGAAGGACCTGCCTGCGGACCAGCTCCTGAAGTGCTGCCTGCTGCACTCTGTTCATACATCTTGGTGAACAGTTTCTGTGCGCTCTCCATCAGTTTTTCTTTTCCGGCTTTGATCTCTGCGATCTGCGCATCCGTCATCTCGTCAACTGTAGATTTCGCAAGAATATCCTTCAGAGCCTGGCAGTCAGCCTCTACCGCTGCCTTATCATTTGCATCCAGCTTGTCGCCGACTTCCTGAATTGCTTTCTCTGTCTGGAATACAAGGCTGTCTGCATCATTTCTCGCATCGATTCCCTCTTTGCGTTTCTTGTCCTGAGCCTCGAATGCCGCTGCTTCTTTTACTGCCTTATCGATCTCATCATCAGACATGTTGGAGCCTGCCGTGATCGTAATGTGCTGTTCCTTACCGGTTCCAAGGTCTTTCGCCGATACATTTACAATACCGTTCGCATCAATGTCGAATGTAACCTCGATCTGCGGTACTCCACGCTGTGCCGGCGGGATTCCGTCCAGACGGAACTGGCCGAGTGACTTATTGTCCCGCGCAAACTGACGCTCGCCCTGTACGACATTGATATCTACTGCGGTCTGATTGTCTGCCGCTGTTGAGAAGATCTGGCTCTTCTTGGTCGGGATCGTTGTATTTCTCTCAATCAGCCTTGTCGCAATACCTCCCATCGTCTCAATTGACAAAGACAGCGGAGTTACATCCAGAAGAAGGATATCTCCTGCGCCTGAATCGCCTGCCAGCTTACCGCCCTGAACAGATGCTCCAAGTGCAACGCACTCGTCCGGATTCAGAGACTTGCTCGGCTCTTTTCCGGTCAGACGCTTTACTTCCTCCTGTACTGCCGGGATACGTGTAGAACCACCTACCAGAAGTACCTGGCCAAGCTCTGACGCCGTAATTCCTGCGTCAGACAGTGCACGTTTCACCGGCTCTGCCGTCTTATCCACAAGGTCACGTGTCAGTTCGTCAAATTTCGCTCTTGTCAGGTTCATGTCAAAGTGCTTCGGTCCCTCAGAGGTTGCTGTGATGAACGGAAGGTTGATGTTCGTTGTCGTCGCGGAAGAAAGTTCTTTCTTCGCCTTCTCTGCCGCTTCTTTTAATCTCTGCAGAGCCATCTTATCGTTGGACAGATCCACGCCTTCTTTTGCACGGAATTCCTGCAGCATATAGTCTGTGATCCTCTGGTCAAAGTCATCGCCGCCCAGACGGTTATTTCCTGCGGTTGACAGTACTTCGATTACACCGTCGCCGATCTCGATGATCGATACATCAAATGTACCGCCGCCAAGGTCATAAACCATGATCTTCTGTTCTTTCTCATTGTCAAGTCCATATGCAAGCGCGGCCGCCGTAGGCTCGTTGATGATTCGCTTTACATCCAGACCTGCGATCTTTCCTGCATCCTTGGTTGCCTGACGCTGTGCGTCATTGAAATATGCAGGAACGGTAATGACAGCCTCTGTTACTTTCTCGCCGAGATATCCTTCTGCGTCTGCTTTCAGCTTCTGAAGAATCATTGCAGAAATCTCCTGCGGTGAATATCTTTTATCATCGATCTGAACCTTGTAGTCTGTTCCCATCTCTCTCTTAATGGAGGAAATCGTCTTGTCAGCGTTTGTAACCGCCTGACGCTTTGCAGGTTCTCCTACCAGACGCTCGCCGTTCTTTGTGAAAGCCACAACAGACGGGGTTGTTCTTGCTCCCTCTGTATTTGCGATCACAGTCGGCTGTCCTCCCTCCATAACAGCTACACAACTATTTGTAGTTCCTAAGTCAATACCAATAATTTTTCCCATGATTTTTGTCCTCCTGATTCTTTATTCTAAATTGAGTAATTGGTCTTTATTTAAAGAAGTTTCCTACGGTCAGTTTGCCACCTTGACCATACTATGTCTTACTACACTGTCGCGGTACAGATATCCTTTCTGGAATTCTTCGACGATCACATTCTCGCCTGCCTCCTCGTCTTCCACATGCATCACGGCATTGTGAAAATCCGGATTGAATTCCTTGCCGACCGCCTCGATCGGCTTTACGCCGATTCCTTCCAGCGTAGTCATAAACTGCTTGTAAGTCTTTTCCATTCCTTCTACAAACGGCTGAGCTTTTTCCTCTTCCGGCACTGCCGCGAGTCCGCGCTCAAAATTATCCACGACCGGAAGAATCTTTTCTATAATATCCTTCGCACCCACTTCGTACATCTGGGACTTCTCCCTCTCGGAGCGCTTGCGAAAGTTATCAAACTCTGCCATCTGACGTGTCAGACGATCCGTCAGTTCTTCGATCTTTTCGTCTTTTTTATCTTTCTTATTCTTCTTCTGGAAACGGCTCTTGCCGGACTTTCCGGCATTCTTTTCCTCTTTTTGGTCTTTCCGGGAATCGTTTCCCTCCGGATCTGCATCCTCAGCCGGTTCTTCCTCTTCGGCAGTGGCTTCTTCCTCTGCCGTTTGGGAATCTTCGCTTTCGCCCGGTGTTTCCTCTTCCGTCTGTGGATCACCGGTTTCCTGCTCGTTCGCAGTCTCTTCGGCAGCCTTCGCTTTTGCTTCCTCGACCGCTTCTTTTACCATGTCTTCCTGCGTCTTCTTTTCCTCCACCAACTATTCACCTTCCTATTCATTTGCTTCTCTATGATTGACTGCATTCAGTTCTCTCTGCAGAGTCTTCAGCGCTTTCATCACATGTTCATAATCCATTCGCTTGGGGCCGATGATTCCAATGGTTCCTTTCATCCCTTCTCCCAGCTCGTATGTCGCTGTCACGACACTGCAGTCCTTCATGCTTTTTACCTGTGTCTCCTCGCCGATATATACCTGGATTCCGTGGTTCTCCTCGTTCGAAAGAGTTTCATTGACCAGTTCGGCAAGCTGCTGTTTTTCTTCAAAGGTGTTGATGATCTCCTGAGCGCTCTGGTTGTCGCTTAATTCAGGATACTTGAATACGTTCGATACGCCGCTTGTGTAGATCTCCATATCATCTTCCACATGGATGATCTCTGCCACGGCATCGATCACTTCTCCGATCACTTTGCTGTGGTTTCCCGCCTGCTCTTTCAGCCTTGCGATCAGTCCCAGACTGATCTCCTCGATCGGCATCCCGTTCAGCGTGGTATTCAACAGCATATTGAGTTTCAGCATCGCTTCATTTCTTAATTGTTCTCCGACATAGATGATCTTATTCTTGATCACGTTGTCGCTCATGACAATCACTGCGATGATCTGTTCCTCATCCACCTGCGAAAGCTGAATAAACTTCAAAGCCTTCTTCTGGTTGACCGGAGACGAAACCAGCGTGGTATAATTGGTATTGGCAGCCAGTACCTTCGCCGCCTGCTTGAGCACATTATCTGCCTTGTCCGTCTTCTCCAGCATCACCCTCTTCAGGTCGTCAAGTTCCTGCTCCTTGTCTGCCATCAGCATATCAACGTACAGCCGATATCCCTTGTCAGAGGGAATCCGTCCTGCAGAAGTATGCGGCTGAAGAATATATCCCATATCTTCCAGGTCAGCCATCTCATTTCGTATCGTCGCCGAACTCAGATTCAAGTCCGTCGACTTCGAAAGGGTTCTGGAACCTACCGGCTCGCCGGTCTCAAGATAATTCTGGATGATCGCGCGCAGTATCGTGTGCTGTCTCTCGGTCAGTTCCGTCTGCATCCGTTCCTTCCTCCTCTCTGTTTGCTATTAGCACTCTTTTGTATCGAGTGCTAACACCTTACGCATATTAAGATAGCACCTCGCTTTCCTTTTGTCAACACTGTTTATATAATTTTTATAAGTTTTTTTATTTCTGATCTGATACTTGAATCTTCTTATTATATGAAGTAAGATAATCATAAAAAAAGCAAAGAACGGAGATCATCAGGATGAAAAAACTCTGGGAATTATACAGTACCTTTTTCAAAGTAGGCGCTCTTACTTTCGGCGGCGGTATGGCGATGCTTCCTATGCTGAAGCGGGAAGTTGTAGAAAGCAAGCACTGGACAACGGAGGAAGAACTACTCGATATCTATGCGATCGGCCAGTGTACACCGGGTATTATCGCGGTCAACACTTCCACCTATATCGGATACCAGCAGGCAGGGATCCCCGGCGCCATTTCCGGCACGCTCGGTATGATCACACCTTCTATTGTGATCATTACTCTGGTCGCCAGCATCTTAAATCAGTTCATAGAACTGCCTGTCGTGCAGCATGCGCTTTCCGGCATTCGTGTGGTAGTCTGTGCGCTGATGCTGCAGACCATTGTCTCGCTGGCAAAAGCAGGGATCAAGGATAAGCTGGGACTGCTTCTGTTTCTCGCCGGATTTCTTCTCGCGACATTTACCCCGGTGCCGACCATTCTTCTGGTTGTCTGTGCCGCAGGAATCGGAATCCTGACCAGGCTCAGAAACCCGGACGAGACAAAAGAGTCAAACAAATAAAGGGAAAGAGAGTATTTTACTATGATTTACATCACGCTTATGTATGAGTTTTTCAAAATCGGATTGTTTTCCATCGGCGGGGGCATGGCGACCGTCCCGTTTCTGATGGAACTGGCAGAAAAATATCCCTGGTTTACCACAGCGGAACTGGCAAATATGATCGCCATCAGTGAAAGTACCCCCGGTCCGATCGGCATCAATATGGCAACCTATGCCGGTTATCACGCCGCCGGAATCCCCGGTGCCCTGACCGCCACCCTCAGTCTGGTTGCCCCCGCTATCATTATTATTGTCGTGATCGCCAAATTCATGAACAATTTCAGTGAAAACAAATATGTCCGCAGTGCTTTCTACGGGATTCGTCCGATGATCGCAGCGTTGATCAGTTATGCCGTATGGCAGATCGCCGTTATCACATTTGCCGACACGAGCAGTGGAACAGTCATGCTCCACCCGGTACATATCATCGTCTGCATCGCGGTTTTCCTGCTGCTTCAGAACAAAAAGCTGGGACGTCTGCATCCGGTCATCTGGATTGTCTGCGGCGCAGTACTCGGAATCGTATTAAAGCTGTGACTGAATATCTTCAGTTCTCTTCAGGAAAGAGAAATTCAGCCATTGCATAATTGCTGACGTCCAGACCTCTGTGCGTCAGCCGGAGCATTCCTTCTTCTCTCACCAGCAGTCCCTGTCCGGCCAGTTTCCGGATCACCGCCCCATACACCTCTTCAATTTCCACGCCAAAGCACTGTGCAAACCGCCGTTCGGAAACCCCTGCAGTCCTGCGCAGACCGAGAAACATAAATTCCTCCATCTGTTCCTGCATGGAAAGTATTCTTTGATCCACTGCAAGGGTTTCCCCTGTTTCTGTCTGTCTGATATATAATTCCCTGTCACGGACATGGTCAAACCGCACAGCCCCGATCAGGGACGACGCGCCTGCCCCGATCCCCAGATAATTCTTTCTTTCCCAGTATCCGAGATTATGCCTGCACGCAAACCCTTCTCTTGCATAATTGGAAATCTCATAGCGCCGGTATCCCGCCTGTTCCAGCAGATCAATCGTGCGTTCTCCCATCCGATACTCCTCGTCTTCATCCGGAAGCGCCGGGAACTGCCCCTGATTCTCATACATGGGCGTCCCTTCTTCCAGGATCAGACTATATGCCGAAATATGTTCCGGATTCAGCTTAATCACAGTCCGCAGAGTGTCCTCCCAGATTTTGGCGGACTGTCCCGGAAGTGCCGAGATCAGATCGATATTCCGGTTACGGAATCCGGTTTTCTCTGTCAAGTCCCAGGTATGCAGAAAATCTGCCCAGGTATGAACTCTCCCCAGCATCTGAAGTTCACCGTCATGTACAGACTGCAGTCCGATACTCAGCCGGTTTACTCCCGATTGGCGGTAAGCCTTCAGTTTTTCTTCCGTCACAGTCCCCGGGTTCATTTCCATTGTGATTTCCGCGTCATCCGCAATGTCAAACGTGTCATTCAGTGCAGCAAAGATCCGCCCTGCCTGGTCTCCACTTAAAAGCGACGGCGTCCCTCCGCCGAGGAATACCGTCGTCACAAGATACGCTTCCGCCATCTCCCGACAGGAATCAATTTCTCTTAAAAGCGCCTTCACATACCGTTCGATCTCCTGCCCGTTTCCGGCCGAAGAAAAAAAGTCGCAGTAAGCACATTTTCTGATACAAAACGGAATATGCAGATATAGTTCTAATTCTGTCTTCATTTCCATTCACACCCAGTTTCCCTGCAGATCAGTCTTCATCCAGCTTAAGTACGCTCATAAACGCTTTCTGCGGGATCTCTACATTTCCGACCTGACGCATCCGCTTCTTTCCTTCCTTCTGCTTCTCCAGCAGCTTTTTCTTCCGGGAAATATCACCGCCATAGCACTTGGCGAGAACATCCTTGCGCAGCGCTTTAACGGTTTCCCGTGCAATGATCTTGCCGCCGACTGCTGCCTGGATCGGAATCTCAAAAAGCTGCCTCGGGATTTCTTCTTTCAGTTTTTCGCACATCTTCCTGCCTCGTTCATAGGCTTTGGAACTATGAATGATGAAAGAGAGTGCGTCTACTTCTTCTTTATTGATCAGAATATCCAGTTTTACCAGCTCGGACTGCTCATATCCCAGAATCTCATAATCAAAAGACGCATACCCTCTGGAACGGGATTTCAATGCATCGAAAAAGTCATAGATGATCTCATTCAGCGGCAAATGGTAATGAAGCACGGCACGCGTTTCTTCCAGATACTCCATTCCCTGATACTCACCGCGGCGTTCCTGACACAATTCCATGATCGCACCGATGAACTCCGAAGTCACCATGATCTCTGCATTCACGATCGGCTCTTCCATATATTCAATCTCCGACGGATCCGGCAGGTTCGTCGGATTTGTCAGTTCAATCACCTCACCGTTTGTCTTATATACCTTGTAGATCACGCTTGGCGCCGTGGTCACGAGATCCAGATTGTACTCCCGCTCCAGCCGCTCCTGGATCACTTCCAGATGCAGCAGGCCGAGGAATCCGCACCGAAACCCAAATCCAAGGGCAACAGATGTCTCCGGCTCAAACTGCAGCGATGCATCATTGAGCTGCAGTTTCTCCAGTGCATCCCGCAGTTCCGGATATTTTGCCCCGTCTGACGGATACATGCCGCAGTATACCATCGGAGTAACCTTCTTATAACCCGGAAGCGGCTCCGCACACGGCTTCTGCGCGTTTGTCACCGTATCTCCCACACGGGTATCCTTCACATTCTTCAGACTTGCCGTCAGGTATCCGACCATTCCCGCACTCAGTTCCTCGCATGGAATGAACTGGCCCGCGCCAAAATATCCTACCTCAACCACCTCTGCCTCTGCTCCGGTCGCCATCATCCGGATGGGCGTCCCCTTACACACCGTTCCTTCCATGACACGGCAGAATACGATCACCCCTCGGTATGAATCGTATACCGAGTCAAAGATCAGCGCCTGCAGCGGCGATCCTGCATCCCCCTGCGGCGCCGGGATCTTCTCCACGATCTGTTCCAGCACATCATCCACATTGAGGCCGGTCTTTGCAGAAATAAGCGGGGCGTCCTCCGCGTCGATTCCAATGATATCTTCAATCTCTTTCTTTACAAACTCCGGCTGGGCGCTCGGCAGATCAATCTTATTGATGACCGGCATGACATCCAGATCATGATCCAGCGCCAGATAAACGTTTGCAAGTGTCTGCGCCTCCACCCCCTGTGTAGCGTCCACAACCAGAATCGCACCGTCGCATGCCGCGAGGCTTCTGGATACCTCATAATTAAAGTCCACATGTCCCGGCGTATCGATCAGATTGAAAATATATTCCTCTCCGTTCTTTGCCCGGTAGACCGTCCGCACGGTCTGTGCTTTAATTGTAATGCCGCGCTCCCGCTCCAGTTCCATGTTGTCCAGTACCTGCGCCTGCATTTCCCGGCTTGTCAGCAGTCCGGTTTTCTCAATAATACGGTCTGCCAGCGTCGATTTCCCGTGATCAATATGCGCAATGATACAAAAATTACGAATTTTACTTTGATCTATCCCTGCCACGTTCCAATTCCTCCATCTATCCCGATTTCTATCACCGTTTCCGCGAATACGTAACGATAAACAACTCCACTGCCATACTGTCCGTCAGGCGCCCTGTTTTGACGCGCTGCTCCGTGTCAGCTCCGGATTCCATGATGCTCCGAAGCTCGGGCACGGTAAAATACTTTGCCTGCTCCATGTATTTCCCGACGGCATACGGATGCAGTCCCGTCTTCCCGGCAATCTCTTTTTTTCCATAGCCTTTTCCTGCAAGCTGCTTTACCTGAAACAGCATCCGGTACTGCCTGACCATCAAAAACAAAATCCGCATCGGCGGTTCCTTCAAAGCCAGCAGATCATAATACAGGTCCAGCGCCTTTTTCTGGTTCTTCTCTGCAACTGCATTGACCATGTCGAAAATATGATTCGCGATCTGTGTCACACAGACTGCATCCACATCATCCTTTGTGACCACATCCCGGTCAAGAGAATAGCAAAAGAGCTTCTCCAGTTCTTTCGTAATGTTCTCCATATCGGTTCCGACCTTCTCCAGAAAGTACTCGATCGTCGGTCCTGTGATCTGCTTCTTCTCTGCACGCACTTTCCCGGCAACCCAGCGTTTCAGTGTTGCTTCATCCTGAAGCGGCAGCTCCACCGCACGTCCTCTTGACTGCACAGCCTTATACAGTTTGCTGCGCTTGTCCACTTCACTTTCCACAAAAAGGAAATACGTCGTGTCCGGCATCTCCTTGATATAGTCTGCAAGCTCCGCACCCGCACTCTTAAAAAAGCCGGTATCCTCAAACACGATCAGACGATGCTCCGCAAAAAAAGGGAGCGTCTCCGCAAGGTCAATGACTTCTTTGATATCCACGCCTTTCCCTTCATAGTGCGAATAATTCATCGTACCGCCGTCCGGCAGAAGAGCTTTCGTCAGACGTTCCTTATACTGTCTTTTCAGATAAGCCTCCTCGCCATAGAGAAGATAAATCTGTTTTAGTTGTCCCGTTTTCAAATCTTCATTCAAACTTTTCATAGCTTCTCTATTATATAAGAAAACCTTCTATTTTGCAAAACCTTTGTGATGTTATACTATTTTGTATAAGCGAAAATTGCTTTTTCTACAAGCGTATTCAGTGATATTCCCTCATCTGCCGCACGCAGCACCGCTCTTTTATGCAATTCCGGCGTTACTCTGACGTTAAAACTTCCTTTATATGTTTTCTCCGGAGATTCTCCCTTTCTTTTGCAATCTTCCAGATATTCATCCACCATCTCGTGAAAAGATTTCTTTAGCTCTGTTACCGATTCCCCTTCAAATAAAATCAGACTGTTAATCCCCAATACTTTACCATAGAAACATTCATCTTCATCTGAATACTCGACTGAACCATAAAAATTCTTATACTTCATGCAATTATTCATTGTTTTCCATCTCCTTTTCCAAAATTCTCATTACTTCTCTCAATATATACTTCTTAACAATGTTTCCCGGATGTGGTTTATGTACATAAAAAGTCATTTGGTATACTTTGTGCTTTTTCTAATAATTTATCTCTTTTACTCATATATATTCCTTTCTTTAGTATATCACTTTTTCTTCTATCTGCAACTGTTTTTTAGTTACTTTTTCTTTCGCGCTTTCACTTTACGTATCTTTCCACACGCATAACTTCTCCATCACTGACCACAGTCACCGCGCCGCAATCCTGTGTGTTATAAATCTGGCATCCGCACGTTTCCAGACGAAGCAGGGTTTCTTCGTGCGGATGACCGTACCGATTTTCTTTCCCGGCAGAAATCAGCGCGATCTCCGGCGATACGCTCTGCAGAAATTCCTCTGAAGTGGAATTTTTTGAGCCGTGATGTGCGACTTTGAGTACATCATATTTCTGGCTGTCGAGTTTTTCTGTAAGCAGGCCTTCTCCCTCTCCTTCCACATCTCCGGTAAATAGCATATCAAATGCTTCATATTGCAGCGCCAGTACCATTGATGCGGCATTTCCGGATTCCCCGCTATACTCATGCCCGGGCGCCAGACAGCGGATTGCAAAAGCTGCTTCTCCGTCTGCTTTTGCGTAATCTCTCCCCGTCAGAATCTCTCCTTCCTGCATGGTCACGACACGGGTGTTGTTCTGCCGTGCCAGCTTTGCCAGACCGAGCAGGGTTTCGTCCAGTACCCGTTCTTCCGGGAGAACCAGCGTATCAATTCTGACGCCCAGTTTTTGATTCTCCAGCAATTCCCGGATCCCACCGACATGATCTTCGTCTCCATGCGAAAGAAATACATAATCCAACACCCCGACCCCCTGAGATTCCAGAAAGGGTTCCAGACGATATGTCCCCACATTCTTTACATCTGTGCTTCCGCCATCCACCAGACAATGCCGGCCATCCGGCGTGCGGATATACATGCAGTCGCCCTGTCCCACGTCCAGCATGACAACCTTTACTTCTCCCGCTCTGCCATGAGCATTAGCAGTGAGGATACCAAACAGGACAGCCTGAAAAAGCAGTATACCCGGTATGAGCCTGCTGTTTCCTGCCTTCCCGCCTCCAGTGTGCTGTCTGTCCGCCTGCTTTCTTCCGTTTCGTTTGTTTTCTGTATCCGCGCACGTCCTCCCGCCTGCATAGCAAAGAACGGCAAGCACGATGTAGTACAGTATGATAAGCCAAACGGGCGGTTGTCCAGTCACGAGCCTTCCGCAAGGAAGCTCCATCGACCATTCGCATCCCGTCTCATACAGCCATAGGATCCATTTGCAGATCTGCAGCAGACAGGTTCCTCCGCCCGGAAAGATCAGGAACAGTACAGAACCCGCAAGTCCCGCGCCCAGCACGGCGGACATCAGCGGGATCACCAGCAGGTTGAGCAGAACAGACCAGACCGGGAGTTCAAAATAATAGTACAGCATGAGCGGAAGCAAAGTGATCTGAATCGCCATGCCCGAAGCAAGGAATTTCGGGATCCAGGGACAGTTTTCCAGCACGGGAACTACCACGGCGATTCCCAGGATTGCCCCGAAAGAAAGCTGAAATCCTGCATCAAAGAGATAGAGAGGCTGCCACAATACGATCACCGCAACCGCCAGGGAAAGCGAGGTCGGAAGGTCGTAATCCCGCCCCGTGATCTCCGCGCCCATGCGGACAACATACATCACGATTGCCCGAAGGCTGGAAACTCCCGCCCCGATCATGAGCGTATAGAGCGTAAGCAGAACAATCCCCGCAATGCCGGCGGGAGCAAATCCGGCGCCCGTCTTCCGCAACAGCCTGTAGAGTCCCATTCCGATGAATGACATGTGTAATCCGGAAATTGCCAGAATATGACCGATCCCACTCTTCTGAAACAGTGTTTTCGTATCCGGGTCAAGTCCGCTTTTATCGCCGAGCAGAATCGCGCTCATACTGTTTCCATACGATTCTCCCAGCGCATCGACAAGCAGAGATTTCCAGCGGCTCCTCAAAACAGCAAGCCATTCTCTGACCGGGTGGACTTTTGATCCGACGATCTCTGCGCCGTCGCTCCACAAAGAGGCATGAATCCCCTGCTTCTGGTAATAAAATTTCCGGTCAAAATTACCCGGATTTGACGCTTCAGAAAAGAATCCGACGTCTCCGCTGACACGGATCGTATTCCCGATACAGATCTTTCCGGTATTTTTTTCTTTCCTGCTTTTTTCTTTCTCGTTTTCTTCTTTTACTGTGATTTCTGAATCCTGCCGTCTGATATAGACAAGAATTTCCGAATCTTCATTTATTTCTGATTTTGTGATAGAATCTTCCAGACGGACATGATTATCCGTCAGATAGTATACCTGATACTCCGGTTTTTCTTCCCTTCTGTAGACTGTACCTGCCACTGTGATACGGTCGCCTTCACCGGCAGTCTGCTCCAATGCGGAAGGCTTCAGATCTTTTGCGTTCTGAAATCCTCCCGCAATTACGGCCTGCACTGCCAGAAATAAAACCGAAGCAATGCATAAAGGTCTTTTTATCTTCATTCTTCATCCGTATGTTCCATCCAGTCCCAGTTCGCCGTAAACGGCTGTGACAGATCCACGGTATCTTTGTATTTTACATTCTTTTCCCCATTTACCATGATCTGCACTTTTTCCGCCGAGGTTCCTCCGACGAGTGAATTTACAAGGGAATATATTGCTACTTCCGGTTTCACATTATATGTGCTGTTCAAAAACTCTGAGTCGAAATTCACATAGCAGATGTCATCCTTTAACGTCACACTCAATACTGTTGTCGACGGATTCAGCGTCGGATAAACCGTTCCTTTTTTCGGCCCCTGCAGCAGCTTTTCTACGATCAGCTTTTCCCGTGACATGTTGCTGTTGTATTTTACATCCATCTTCTGCGCCGTCAGATTTTCCCCCGTCTCGTTCGTAAAGTATAAGGTAAGCGTTGTCTTTTCATAAGAGCTAAGCGACGCCCCTTCATTGGATACAAAATCGTCCCCGTTCAGGATTCCGACGTCGCTGCCGTCGCTGTTTTTCAGCGGTTCGCCCTCCACGCTGATGCGCACTCCGCTGATCCCGTCGATCCTCGTCAGTGACTGCACGACCGCCGCGCGGACCAGCTTTTCCTCCAGCGGGGCGATTTCCTGATATGGTGCGCCAAAATCCAGATATGCCACATTATACTGGATTGAGAAACTATTCACCGATACATTTTCCGGAATCGGCGGACTATACTCGATATCCTCCGCCGGTTTTTTCAGTTCTTCCAGCATCGCCGTGGCAGCCTCCTGCGCGTCGGTCTCTTCGATTTCATAGCTCACCTTGATCAGTCCGGTTCTGTCACTGTTCAGGCAGTAGATAAAGGGATCCCCCGGCTGCACGTCAATTCGTTTCCCACATGCAGACAACTGAACTAACATGCCAAGAGCCAGAAGAATAGCGAAGCATCTTCCGGAAGTATCTCTTCTTCCCAAACGTTTCCGGGAAGTAATGTTCCGTTCTGAATCTTTCATAATCCACCCTCCTACGCAGAAACGTAAATCAGAGGGATCCGAACCGTAAATGTAGTTCCTTCCCCATGTTCACTGTACACTTTAATGGAACCCCGGTGCATGATCACGGAATTCCGGGCAATGGAAAGTCCAAGACCGGTTCCTCCGATCTCCCGGGAGTGCGACTTGTCCACCCGGTAAAACCGTTCGAAAATATGTTCCTGATCTTCTTTTGGAATCCCCATCCCTGAATCTGCCACTTTCACATAGAAGTACTTATGGTCGGCATTCAGCGTAACATGAACCCAGCCGCCGTCATAATTGTATTTGATCGCATTTTCCACCAGGTTCGAGATCGCGAGTGTCATTTTCACTTCATCAATCTCTCCTGTGACAGGACGGAAACTCTCCAGCACGATCTCTACATTCTTCTTTTCCGCGATCGGACGCAGCCGTTTCAGGATCAGTTCCAGCATCTCATTGATATTCACCGGAGCAATATTCAGATCCTGGGAGGTCTTATCCATCTTCACCAGTGTCAGGAGGTCATTGATAATATCATTCTCCCGGTCGATCTCCTTCGTAATATCCTGCATAAACTCCTGATAGATCTCCAGCGGGACATTTTCCTGCGTCACAAGTGAATCTGCCAGCACTTTCATGGACGCCAGAGGTGTTTTCAGCTCATGGGAGACATTGGAAACGAACTCTTCCCGGGAATCATCGAGCCGCTTCATCCGCTCCAGCATCTTATTGAGCGCCTCTGAGATCTCCTTTGTCTCTGTAAATGTATTTTCATGGAACACCTCTACGGAATATCCTTCGTTCACGCCCTCGATATCTTTCTTGATCCTCTGCAGCGGACGCACAATACGGTCGGCAAGCAAAGGGGAAACTGCCATGACGATAATAAATATCAGGATCAGAATCCCGCCGCCTCTTGTATAAAATATCTGCAGGCTGTCTTCGATCGTTGCTGTAGAAACGCTTGCCAGCATCACCCCCGTGATGCTGCCGCTCTCAGAGTCTATGATCGGGGACACTACTTCGATATAATGGTTCTTCCGGTCGTAGAAGTTCGTCGTCTCTCCCTGCATGCACCGGACTACATTTTCTGATACAAATGTTTTCCCTTCATCCAGCTCATACGTATCCTCTACGATCACTAAATTCTGGTCCACGATCATCACACGGCCGTTATAAATATTCGTGAGCTGTGTCAGATTTGCATTCAGTATATCCGATGACCAGCCGTCCTGGCCGCTGTAGTTCCCCAGTTGGTCACACAGGATCGTACACTGGTTCTGTATCTCTGCCGTACGCAGAGATACCGCTCTTGATTCATAGGATTTGATCAGACCGAAATATGCCGCCAGACTCGATAATACCCCCACGCACATCACGATCAGAATAATGCGCAGCCGCAGGCTTTTCAGCTTATCCTTTAATTTAAAATCAATTTTAACCCTGGAAATAATAACCCACTCCCCACTTCGTCTGCACATACCGTGGTTCGCTCGGATTCCGTTCCACCTTTTCCCTAAGCCTTCTGATATGTACGTCTACTGTTCTTGCATCGCCCGGATAATCATTGCCCCAGATCAGCTTGAGAAGATTTTCCCTGCTGTATACCTTGTTCGGGTTCTTCGCAAGCAGTTCCAGAACATCATATTCCTTTGCCGTCAGATTGACTTCACGCTCTCCGATAAACACTCGCCGGCTCTCACAGTCGATCTTCATAGGTCCTTTGACGATCACCATTCCTGCGGGATTCTCGTCGCGCTTTGCCGTTCTTCGCATGATCGCCTTGATGCGTGCTTTCACTTCCAGAATATTAAACGGTTTCGTAATATAATCATCGGCGCCATACTCCAGTCCGAGGATCTTATCCATATCCTCGCTTTTTGCCGTAAGCATCACGACCGGCATATCTGAAAATTCCCGTATCTGCTGACAGACCTGAAACCCGTCCAGTTTTGGAAGCATGACATCAAGGAGCACAAGATCATACTCCTGCTTCTTTGCGTACTCCAGCGCTTCTTCTCCGTCATATGCGCAGTCCACTTCCATGCCGTCCTGCTCAAGACTGAAACGGATTCCCTTTACGATCAGCTTTTCATCGTCTACTACTAAGATCTTTTTCTTGCTCATGCCTACAACTCTTTCCCTCAACTTACAGTCATATCGTTATGCTGTCTTTCAATTTTTGAAATATACCTTCTTTGATTCCGTCCACGTTCATCAATTCTTCAATGCTATGGAATGGGCCATTCGCCTCCCGGTACGCAAGGATGCTCTCTGCCCGCGATTCTCCGATCCCGCTCAGTGTCATCAGTTCTTCTTTCGACGCCGTATTCAGATTCACCTTTCCGTCCGTCTCCGGCTGTTCCAAAGAAGGCTGCGCCACAGCAATTCCCTGCTCGGCTTCCTCCTTTGTCGGGATCAGGATCTGCTGCCCGTCTGCCAGAATCTGTGCCTGATTTACCGCATTCTCTGCCGCGTCCTCCCGCAGTCCTCCTGCCTTTGCGAGCGCTTCATACACTCTCGCCTCCCCGGGAAGTTCATAGACTCCCGGATGCATAACAGCACCGCAGACGTATACGAAAATCGTCTCTGTTTCGTCCTGTTCCTCTTCCGGCACATCTGATTTCTCCGGAATCTCCCGGTTTTGTTCTTCCCCATCCATCTCTTCGCCGGCCTGCAGCCTGTCATCCGTCTCCGGCTCCAGTGTCCGGAGTGAATCATCCGTCTCCCTGCTGCAGCCTGCAAAGCATAATAATACGATACCTACAGCCAGCACTGTTTTTTTTATCATCCGTAACCGCATCTTTTTCATCTCTGCTCCTTACGGCGTGCCCCGGTGTAAGTCCCTTTCAGTCAGACAAATACCATTTTAGCGAATTATTTCAGAAAATACAATACAAATTTACATTTTCATTACGTTTTAATTACGTTCCCACTGAAAAATGGCAAACCCGGCCACAGCAAGCGCGAGGCCGCCGGCCTTTTTCCAGTCGAATGGAATCTTTTCCGCCCCGAATAACCCGAAAAGCTCGATCATGTATGATACCGCCGTCTGGGCAATTACGATCAGAAGTGTCGCTTTCGCCGGACCGAGCGCCTCCATGCTTTTTATCACCGTCCATGTGATTCCCGCACCGATCACACCGCCAAGCAGCACGTACTTCGGCTGTACCTTTCCCAGCGCACTGATGCTGTCCCGTCCGGTGAGCAGCCACGCCGCTGTACAGACTACGAACGCGCTGAACTGAACCCACATATTGGATACCCACATTCCTACCGTGTCCGTCACCCTTGTATTGAAAACCCCCTGTACACTCATCAGGGCGCCGGATAAAAGCGCAATCAAAAAACCAGCCATCATCTTCTACCTCCTGCCGAATACATCGTCTGTCTGGTAGTATGTCCTGATTGCCGGTTTTTATCCGTTGTTATACTATTGTGCCAGTGCGCATTCCAGTTTTTGGATCATCTCATCGATCTGCGGCTTTTCCACGATCAGTGGAGGAACAAAGCGGATCGTATTTCCCTTCGCCGTAATGATCAGCAGTCCTTCTTCTCTCGCGCGGTTCACAACTTCCCCCGCCGGTACGGTCAGTTCAATCCCCTGGATCAGTCCCATACCTCTGCGCTCCCTGATGCAGTCCAGCTTTGCAGTCAGTTCGTCCAGCCGCCTGGTCAGGTATGCCCCTGCTTCTTTTACATGTTCCACGATGTGTTCTTCTTCAAAGATCTCAAGCACTGTCTTCACCGCCATACATGCCAGCGGATTCCCGCCGTATGTAGAGCCGTGGTCTCCTGCTTTCATCGAGGACGCGGCCACTTTTTCCGTCATTGCAAAAGCACCCACAGGAATCCCGTTTCCGATTGCTTTCGCCAGCGTCATCACATCCGGCTTCACGCCATACCCCTGCCATGCGAACATCGAGCCGGTCCGTCCCATCCCGCACTGGATCTCGTCGCAGATCATCAGGATATCCTGCTCATCACAGAGTGTCCGTATTCCTTCCATAAATTCCTGTGTTGCCGGATGGATGCCGCCTTCTCCCTGTACCGGTTCCAGAATGATCGCGCAGGTTTTCTCATTTACCAGCGCCTTTACACTGTCCAGATCGTTGTATTTTGCAAATTTCACTCCGGGAAGAAGCGGTTCAAACGGCTCCCGGTAGGCGGCCGTTCCCGTCACGGATACCGCACCGATAGAACGGCCGTGAAAGGAGTTTTCCATTGCGATAATCTCATACCGCCCGGATTGTTTTGTATATGCATATTTTCTTGCCGTCTTCAGCGCGCCCTCGATCGCTTCGGTCCCGCTGTTCGTAAAAAATACACGGTCCATCTGCGACGCCCGGTTCAAAAGCTTTGCCGCCTCCCCGCAGTTTTCGTGATAATACAGATTGGAGGTGTGGCACAGCTTATCAATCTGTTCTTTCAGCGCGCGGCTGAATGTCTCGTTTCCATACCCCAGTCCGCACACGGCGATCCCCGCCGCGAAATCCAGATATTTTTTCCCGTCTGTATCGTAAAGATACACACCCTCTCCCCGCTCCAGTGTGACCGGAAAGCGGTTATATACATGCAGCAGGTTTTCCTCTGCATCCAGGATCTTCTCATTCACCATGATAATATCGATTTTCCTTTCTGTTCAGGATGGCTGTGCCGATTCCTTTATTCGTAAAGATTTCCAGAAGAAGACAGTGCGGGATCCGCCCGTCCAGAATATGGACTCTGGAAACATCGTGCTCGATCGCGTCAATACAGTTCTGGAGCTTCGGCAGCATGCCGCCGCCGATATATCCTTCCTCGATCAACTGCTTTGCTTCATCCACATCCAGTTCGGAGATCAGCGTTTTCGGATCATCCGGATCTTTATAAACGCCCTCGATATCCGTCAGAAACGCCAGTTTTTCCGCATGTACCGCACGTGCGATCGCATATGCCGCATCGTCTGCGTTGATATTGTATGTATGAAATTCGTCATCCATTCCCACCGGGCATACGATCGGAAGAAAATCCTTTTCCAGCAGATCATAAAGAATCTGTGCGTTCACCTCTTTGATCTCACCGACATATCCGATATCCTTTCCTTCCGAATACTTTTTCTCTACTTTCAGAAGCGCGCCATCCTTTCCGCTGATTCCGATCGCGCGTACCCCCAGCTCTTCTACAAGCTGTACCAGACTCTTATTCACTTTTCCGAGTACCATCTCGGCCACTTCCATTGTTTCCTCGTCCGTCACGCGCAGTCCGTTGATAAACTTCGGTTCCATGCCGACTCTGCCGACCCAGCGGCTGATTTCCTTTCCTCCGCCATGCACGATGATCGGCTTAAATCCGACCAGCTTCAACAATGTTACATCCTGGATCACCTGGCGTTTCAGACTTTCATCCACCATTGCGCTTCCGCCATATTTTACAACGATGATCTTCCGGTTGAATCTCTGGATATACGGAAGCGCTTCTACCAGCACCTGCGCCTTGTCCAGATATTGCTGCATATTTTCATCCATTTTATGTTCCCCATTTCCTTCATTCTGCCGGTTCTGACATTCACTCTGATGATCTGTCTGCACTCCGGCAGCCTCGTTTTGCTCTGCCGGACCGTCAGCTCCGGTAATCTGCGTTAATATCAATATAACCGTGTGTCAGATCACATCCCCATGCAGTCGCGCAGGCGATTCCTTCTTTCAAATCTGCCCGCACCGTCACTTCCGGTTCTGAAAGAATCTCTGTTGCCTTTTCTTCACTATAGTCCAGCGCCGTTCCGTCTTTTAAAATCTGCAGTTTTCCTGCGGCGCTCTCGAAAAACAGATCCACCTGATCCGGTTCGAACTCTTCTCCTGCATATCCCATCGCGCAGAGAATCCTTCCCCAGTTGGCGTCGTGCCCCGCAATGGCTGTCTTTGTCAGATTCGAACACACCACAGATTTTGCCAGCGTTTTCGCCTGTTTCTTCGTTTTTGCGCCGGTCACCGTCACTTCAAGCAGCGCCGTCGCGCCCTCTCCGTCTCCTGCCATTTTTTTCGCCAGCGTTTCATTTACATAATGAAGCGCCTCCGCAAAGCGATAATAGTCTTCGCTGCCATAGCGAATCTTCGGGTTATTCGCTTTGCCGTTCGCCAGTACAAGAACCGTATCGTTCGTCGAAGTGTCTCCGTCCACGGAGATCATATTATAGGTATCCTTCACATCTTCTTTCAGCGCTTTCACAAGCGCTTTCTTTGTAATTACCGCATCAGTCGTAATATAAGAAAGCATCGTACACATATTCGGATGGATCATCCCGGAGCCTTTCGCCATGCCGCCGACAGTAACCGTCTTTCCGCCGATCTCAACCGTCACAGCCACTTCCTTTTCTCTCGTGTCTGTCGTCATGATCGCCCGCGCAGCCAGCGTGCCGTCCTCCGTTTTTTTGCCTCTGCTTAACGCCAGCTTCTCGATTCCTGCCTCCACTTTCTCCAGCGGGATCTGCATCCCGATCACTCCGGTAGAACCAATCAGAACGCCTGCTGCTTCCACGCCTAACACCTCCGCCGCTTTCTGTGCAGTCTTATGGCAGATTTCCAGACCTTCGGCTCCTGTACATGCATTGGCAATCCCGGAATTGATAATCACAGCCTGCGATTTTACGCCGCTCTCCACCACCGCGCGGTCCCATTTCACCGGCGCGGCTTTCACAACATTCGTCGTAAATGCCCCCGCCGTCTTACACGGTTTCTTACTGTAGATCAGCGCCATATCCGTACGCCCCTGATACTTGATCCCTGCCGCTGCCGACGCCGCTTCGAACCCTTTTGCTGCGGTTACACCGCCTTTTATCACTTTCATGCTTTTTGCCTTCCTTTTGTTCACTACTGTTCGTTAAACGCTGTAATATTTTTTTCATTTAAAACAAAATCATAGTAATTCAGATCCAGCCTCCTTGTCCACCCGATCGTATTCCAGAACGCGTTTCCGATATCATTTTCCGAAAATGCGATCAGCGAAACCTTGCTGATCTGTTCTTCTTTTAGTTTTTGCATCGCCCGCACGACCATCGCTTTTCCGATCCCGTGCCGTCTGTATTGTTCATGGACACAGACGTGGTAAAGACATCCCCGTCTGCCGTCATGTCCGCAGAGAATACTTCCCACGATCCTACCGTCTTCCTCTGCCACCACGCTGGTTTCCGGGTTTCTTTTCAAAAAACGCTCTACGCCTTCTCTGGAATCATCCACACTGCGGATGCCGAATCCGCGGATCGTCATCCAGAGCGCATAAACGCCGTCATAATCTTCTATTGTCATTGTACGTATTTCCATAGTCTCAACACCCAACTCTATTCTTTCCGGAACCGAAACTGCTTACGGGAATAAAGGTACCAGTTGAAGGCCTTCGTTTTCTTCCAGTCCAAACATCAGGTTCATATTCTGCACTGCCTGTCCGGCGGCCCCTTTTACCAGATTGTCGATTGCTCCCATCATAATGATCCTGCCGGTACGGGGATCGATCTGAAAACCGATATCCACGTAATTGCTGCCCTCTACCCATTTCGTCTCGGGGCAGACGCCCTGATCCAGAACCCGGATAAATGTTTCATCTGCATAATATGCATCGTAAACGGCTTTTACCTCCTCATACGTCACATCCTTTTTCAGGCTGGCATATTCTGTCGCCAGAATCCCCCGGTTCATCGGGACAAGGTGAGGCGTAAAAGTCAGTACAACGTCTTCTCCTGCCGCATAGCCAAGCTGTTCTTCGATCTCCGGTGTATGTCGGTGGGACGCCACGCCATATGCCTTCATGTTCTCATTTACTTCACAGAACAGGTTTGGCGTTTTTGCTCCTCGTCCTGCGCCGGAAGTGCCGGATTTCGCGTCAATGATCAGCGTACTCATGTCGATCAGTCCTTCTTTCGCCAGCGGATACGCCGTTAAGATCGAGCAGGTCGTGTAACATCCCGGGTTCGCCACCAGACGTGCTTTTTTGATCTTCTCCCGGTTGACTTCGCACAATCCATACACCGCCTCTTCTATAAACTGCGGACTCTTGTGCTCAATTCCATACCATTTCTCGTAAACTGCAACGTCTTTGATCCGAAAGTCCGCACTCAGATCCACAATCTTTGTTTTTGACAAGATCTCTTCGCTGAGTACAGACGCACAGAACCCCTGCGGCGTCGCGGTAAAGATCACGTCGACCTGGTCGGCCAGCTCCTCCATATTATCATCCATGCATACTGCATCCACGATCTGAAACAGATTCCGGTATACGG
The DNA here is from genome assembly GCA_958402795.1 of uncultured Lachnospiraceae bacterium. Classification (GTDB taxonomy): domain Bacteria; phylum Bacillota; class Clostridia; order Lachnospirales; family Lachnospiraceae; genus Schaedlerella. The sequence goes on from CATXUX010000006.1 coordinate 63,448, forward strand.
ATGCATACTTTTCATCTATATAACTGCGGGAACCGTACCACTTGATTTCCACATCTCTGTGTCCTGTCAGGATCCGGACCAGTTCCCCTCCCGCATAGCCGGTCGCACCGATAATTCCTGCTTTTATCATATCTGCCGCTTCCTCTCCTTTTCAAACTCCTGCCTTATGTTGGGGCGGGTCCCAAGGTCTCTCACCCACTCATGAGCAAGCTCATGTGGGTTTAGACCTTTTGACCCTGGTATCATCATAAAGCATTGCATAATTATACATCTTTTATGCATATTATGCAACCTTTTTTTATTCCCGGATCTGTCCGTCTCCGAAAATAATATATTTTGTCGTGGTCAGCGCCTTCAGTCCCATCGGTCCGCGCGCATGGAGCTTCTGGGTGCTGATCCCGATCTCTGCCCCAAAACCAAACTCAAAACCATCTGTAAACCGTGTCGATGCGTTTACATACACAGCCGCAGCGTCGATCTCATCCTGAAATTTCAGTGCATTCCTGTAGTTTTCTGTGACGATCGTCTCGGAATGTCCGGTATTGTACTGATTGATATGTGCGATCGCTTCTTCGATGGAATCGACCACTTTTACTGAAATAATCGCGTCCAGATACTCTGTTCCCCAGTCTTCTTCCGATACCGGAACAATCTCCGGTGAAATCTGCCGCGCCCGTTTGTCGCCGCGGATCTCTACGTCATGCTTCCGAAGACATTTTACGATTTCCGGAATCACTCGTTCCGCCGCATTTTTATGAATGACCAGCGACTCGCAGGCATTGCAGACGCCCATCCGCTGCGTCTTGGCATTCTCAATGATAGACACAGCCATATCCAGATCCGCGCTTTCATCTACATACACATGACAGTTTCCGGTACCGGTCTCGATCACCGGTACGGTACTGTTCTCCACCACATTCGAAATCAGGCCTGCGCCGCCCCGCGGGATCAGTACATCGATCAGTCCGCGCAGCCGCATCATATCATTGACCGCCTCACGGCTCGTATTCTCCACAAGCAGGATCATATCCTGCGGCAGTTTTTCTTTCATCAGGCTTTCCTTTATCACACGCACGATTGCCGTATTCGAATGGATCGCGTCACTCCCGCCGCGCAGGATCACAGCATTTCCGGTTTTAAAGCACAGACCGAACGCATCAGCCGTCACATTGGGACGGGACTCGTAGATGATCCCGACTACTCCGAGCGGCACCCGCTTCTGTCCGATGCGAAGTCCGTTCGGACGATTTGTCATCCCAAGGACTTCTCCGATTGGATCCTCCAGCGCGGCAACCTGCCGCAGTCCTTCCGCCATTCCTTCGATCCGTGCCTCTGTCAGACGGAGACGGTCGACCAGTGGTTTACTGACGCCCTTTTCTACCGCCACACAGACGTCCTTCTCATTTTCTTCCAGCAGATACCCGCTGCGTTTGCACAGTTCCGCTGCAGCCGTACAGAGTCCCCGGTTTTTTGCGTCTGTTCCGAGTTTCGCTCCTTCACGCGATGCTGCTTTTGCCCGCTTACCAAGTATTTCCATATCGTTTCCCATAGTTTTCCGCTACTCCTTTCCTATGACAGTTCTTTCCTGACGGCACACCTCCGCCGGATTTGCTTTTTCCCCTGTTTTCCTGTTTTTTCTGATTCTTTACCTGACGGCGGAACTGTGCCCGTTCCGGCGCCAGCTCATTTCCGAACCGGATTCCGTGTTCCTTCGAGAGGAAGAGCGTACCGACTTTTTTCCCCGCCATGATGTCATTGATCGCGTAAATATTATCTCCGTTCGCGATCACCATATCCGCCCCGGCTCCGGTCACGATCTTCGCCGCATTCACTTTCGTCATCATACCGCCGGTTCCGACATCGCTTGATGTTCCCCCCGCCATCTCTTCCAGCCGTGAATCAATCTCTACCACCGTGTGAATGAACTGGGCGTTCGGATTTGTTCTCGGATCCGCCGTATACATCCCCTCAATATCCGACAGAAGGATCAGCAGATCCGCATCCACCAGTTCGACCACATTTGCCGCCAGCGTATCATTATCTCCGAAGTCACCATACGAAAGCTCGTCCACGGCAACGGCGTCATTTTCATTTACGATCGGCACGACATTCATCCGGAATAACTCATCGAATGTCCGCCTTGTATTTCTCCGGCATTCCTCATTTGTGACAGACTCTTTTGTAAGGAGTACCTGTGCCGTCATATGATTATACTCATTAAACAGCTTCTCATAGATCATCATCAGCCTGCCCTGACCGACCGCCGCACATGCCTGTTTCGCCGCCACAGTCTCCGGCCGCTCTCTGAGTCCCAGCGCGCTTCGTCCCACGCAGACCGCGCCGGAAGAAACCACGATCACTTCCCTGCCTTTATTGCGGAGATTGATCAGGATGCGGACAAACTTCTCCAGTTTATCCAGATTGATGTTACCTGTCTCCGGATATGTGATCGTTGTCGACCCCACTTTGATCACGATCCGCTTCTTTCCATTTAATAACGCTCTTCTGTCCATTCCTTTATACCCTGCTTTTTCTATTTTCTCTCATTCCAGAATCATCACATCAATTGACTTTCCCAATTGTAACATAAACATATATTCTATGTAAATGCTTCTTTTGACAGAAACAGCTCTGGCAGGCAAAATATTTTTCTGTTTGCCGCCAAAGCTGTCTGCGTGGAACTCCTCCGCAAGAGTTTCAAATTTGTTTCTTTATCTGTGGAAAACTGCGACGCCGACAGCGCCGGGTCCGATATGCGTTGCCAGACTTAATGTAAGCGGACTGTATAAAATCTCCATATCCGGGAAATTTTCCTGAAGTTCTGCTTTCCATGCATCCCGCTTTTCCTCATCCATCAGGGAATCTGCGAAGCCAAGCATGAGTTCGCATTTTTCCTTGTATCCGGAAAATTTCCCGTCGATATCTTTCCTGAGTGCTTCGCACATCGTATGGAATGCGTGTTTCATACCACGTACTTTCGCATAGGAGTCCAGCTTATCACCACCCGCCAGTGATAATACCGGTTTGAGATTCAGCACCGTTCCGATCGACGCCGCGGCAGGCGTGATCCTGCCTCCCTTTTTCAGGTATTCCAGTGTATCCACCGCAATATATATGCTGGCATAGTCGCTCTCCTGCTCCAGCTTTTCCTTGATCTGAGCGCCGTTCATTCCGGCCTTTGCCATTGCCAGCGCATCATACACACTCTGTGTCAGTGTCACGGATACTCTGTGGTTATCTACCACAAACACCTTCCCCTGAAACTCCTGCGCCAGCATAATGGCACTGTGGCAGGAATTACTTAATCCGCTGGACATCGGAATGTAGACGACTTCATCATGATCCTGCAGCAGCGTCTTCCACATATCCACCATACTTCCCGGTGAAGGCATAGACGTACTGATCTGCGCCCCTTCTTTCTGAAGCTGATAAAACCGTTCCTTTGACAGATCTACTTCTTCATAATAGGTCTTTCCTTCTATCACAACCGGCATCGGGAGTATGGCGATTCCCTCTTTTTCTCCCTGTTCCGGCAATATTCCGCTGTTGCTGTCTGTCATGATCGCAATGTTACTCATTCTCTTTCTCCTCACTTTTCTGCTTTCTTTGCAGGTTGACTGTTATTTTTACAAGTGTTAAGATTATACCAACACCATTGCCTTATATCAATTTACAAAAAGCCAAACATGTCAGTTAATTATACAGATTGAAAGGATTGTAAAAAAATGGAGGACAGACGCGTAAGGAAAACAAAGAAGAACTTGAAATCTACTTTCACTGCTATGCTGGATACGATGCCGTTCGAGCAGATTTCTGTTACAGAGCTGTGCAGGCAGGCAGACACAAGCCGCATTACGTTTTACACACATTACAGCGACAAATATGCTCTTGTTGACGATATCTTTCAGGATATGCTTGAAGAGGGGACCGCACTCTACTATACTATGAAAGAAAAGAACAATTCGGACAACGATCCGGTCCAGAACTACTGCAACATGCTCCAGGCCATTTTGGATCTGTATTACAGCAGACGGGATTTTTTCCGGCATGTCAATCCGGAGCGGAATCCCTATCTTGCGTTTTCTTTCTATAATCATGTACTGCGCGAAACAGAGTCCCGCACACGCAAAGAGCAGAAGCTCCTGCATTTAAACTATTCCCCAAAGCAGGTTACTGTCTTTATCTGTTACGGACTGGCCGGTTTTGTCAATGAATCACAGAAAGAACAGATTCCCTTCCCTGTGATCAAAGAGCAGGCAGAAAAGCTGCTTCGGGGACTGCTCACCTCAGAAGTGCTGGTACATGATCAGCCGGAAATCTGAATCTGGCACGCCTTCATCGCTTCCAGCGCACGCGTATGACTTTCGGGCGTCACGCCTGCGCAGCAGGACGCATCCACAAGAATCGGCACTTCCGGCAGAAACGCCTTTAACAGCATGGCATTGGATATCACACAGATATCCGTACATAATCCGACCAGCGTAATACTTTCAATCGGCTGTTCATACTGATGATACGCTTTCAGTACCTGTCCTAATCCCGTACTTCCAAATGTTTCTTTATCCACCGGCGTCTCTGAAATCAATGCCTGTATCTCCGGGCGGATCTCCCAGCCTTTCGTCCCGCGGATACAATGTTCCACCGGAAGATATTTCCCTTCCTGTGTATTCAGATAATCCTCCCCGTGGGTATCTCGCGTCGCGATCACGCGCCCGTCAAAATTTTTGATTTTCTCCACTACATTCGGCACGATCGCGACAGCCTCCGGCGTCCCCAGCGCTCCGTCAATAAAATCATTCTGCATATCCACTACGATCAATACTTTCATCTTCCTGCTCTCCTTTTCCTGCCGCTGTTCACGGACTCGTTTCCTGTTCATTCTTTTGATTTTTTCCCGAGGCGGACTTTCTCCATCTCCAGCGCCGTCTCGTCATCCAGATATTCAAATAAATAGTTTCTGCCTTTCTGTTCCTTCTGCAGATATTCCTGCCGCAGCTGGCGGTTCGCCAGTTCCACCTCATCTTTGAGCTCTCTCGCTGACAAAAGCCGGCATCCCTGCCCACGGATAATAACCTGTTCTGTTCCGTCTGACGTCGCCACGGTCACGTCATATTTCCGTCCGATCTCGTGCGCCACCTTCTCGATATACTGGTCGGCCGTCTCCGCTTCTTTCGTATATACTACATGAATATTGTGGTACTTCTGTACCTCTCCCGGAAACCCTTCCAGCTTATATGCGTCAAATACGAGGATCAGGCTGCACTTTTTCACTCCCTGATAATTGCTCAGGATATCCATCAGTTTCCCACGTGCGGCATCCAGATTCAATTCTGCCAGTTCTTTTAGTTCATCCCATGCAAAAATAATATTATATCCGTCTACCAGAAGATACTCTTTTTGCTTTTCCTTCTCTTTCCTGTTCGAACCCGGCAATGAATGTTCTTTTCCCGTCCCGTCTGACTTTCCCGGGTCTCCGCCGCGTTTTCCGACAAATTCTTTCCGATAGGAATACTTTTTTCGCGCCTGCTCCCGTTTCCTGCGGGATGCTTCGGCCATCGCCTCCAGTTCCCGTTCATCTTCGGCCGTCAGTTCAATGTACGTCGATGCCCTTCTGGCGGCTGCCGTGGGAAACCGGATTTCCTCCTCCGGCTCATCTTCCTGTTCCTTCGTCAGCGTACTTTCCAGATGCATATACTGCTCTACTTCATCCCAGTTCACGATAAATCCCGCGCCATGTGCGCAGAACACAGAGCACGACGGATTTTCCGTATCCTTGTCCGGATCATATCCCGCAGCGGCAATGACTTCCTCTGCATTGTGGCAGGGCCGGTATCCGTCCAGTGTACAGGCGAGCCGCCCGCGTCCTTTCGTATACGAAATCACTTCCCGCTGATAATCCCGCATCGCCTCTACCGGGGCGCTCCCGGTCAGCACTGCCATCTCTCCTTCCTGCACCGGAGCGTCGAAATTGCCGTCCATCCTCTGAATGTCCGACATCGCGCGGCCGACCAGATCCGATGGTACTTCCAGACGGTATGTATAATACGGTTCCAGCAACATACTCTTTGCTTTCCTCAATCCCTGCCGCACGGCACGATAGGTCGCCTGACGGAAATCTCCGCCCTCCGTATGTTTCAGATGTGCCTTCCCTGCGGTCAGGGTGATCCGCATATCTGTCACGGCCGCTCCGGTCAGAACTCCCCTATGTTCTTTTTCTTCCAGATGCGTCAGAATCAGGCGCTGCCAGTTCCGGTCCAGCATGTCCTCGCTGCACGTCGAAAAAAACTGCATCCCGCTGCCCGGTTCTCCCGGTTCCATCAGAAGATGAACCTCCGCATAGTGCCGCAGAGGTTCAAAATGCCCCACTCCTTCCACAGGCTCTTCAATAGTCTCTTTATATACGATATTTCCCGTTCCGAATTCCACACGCACCCCAAACCGTTCCCAGATCAGGCTCCGTAAAATCTCTGTCTGTACCTCGCCCATCAACTGTGCATGGATTTCCTGAAGATTCTCATCCCATACAATATGCAGCAGCGGTTCCTCCTCTTCCAGCTGCCGTAAGTTTATGAGCATCTGATGAACCTCACAGTCCGGCGGAAGCTCCACCCGATACGTCAGCACAGGTTCCAGCACAGGAAGTGCAGACTCCGGTTCACTTCCAAGTCCCTGTCCCGGGTATGTTCCGGTCAGTCCTGTGACAGCGCAGACGATTCCTGCCTCTGCTTCATTCACTGCCTCGTACTTCGCACCGGAATAAATCCGAATCTGGTTCACCTTCTCGTCCTTTTGCTCCGTCGGAGCGTCTTTTACTCTCAGCATTCCGCCGGTTATTTTCAGATACGTCAGCCGATTCCCTGTTTCGTCCCTTGCGATTTTATACACCTTTGCCCCGAACGCTTCTCCATAGGACGGAGCCGATGCATAGCGGGCGATCCCCCGCATCAGTTCTTCCACTCCGTCCAGCCTTAGTGCAGAGCCAAAATAACACGGGAAGATATGCCTTCCGGCAACCATTTCCGTAATGTCTCCATCGGAAACCGTCCCGCACGCCAGATACCGTTCCAGAACATGTTCTTCGCAGACCGCCGCTTCTTCCATAAACGTTTCATCCTGCCTGCGGCTGAAATCCACACAGTTTTCATCCAGTCTCTTCTTAAGTTCCGACAGCAGCCGCATCTTATCCGTTCCCGCCAGATCCATCTTGTTCACGAACAGAAAAACCGGGACCCGATACCGCCGAAGCAGTCTCCATAACGTTTCCGTATGCCCCTGCACGCCATCCGTCCCGCTGATCACAAGGACCGCCGCATCCAGAACCTGAAGCGTCCGCTCCATCTCCGCAGAAAAATCCACATGCCCAGGTGTATCCAGAAGCGTCACATCCACATCTCCAAGCTGGATCTGTGCCTGCTTCGAAAAAATCGTGATTCCACGTTCCCGCTCCAGCGTAAACGTATCCAGAAACGCGTCCCGGTTGTCCACCCGTCCGAGTTTCCGGATACTTCCGCTCAGATACAGCATCCCTTCCGACAACGTGGTTTTCCCCGCGTCCACATGGGCAAGGACTCCAAAACAAATGTGTTTTCTTGTTTTCTCTGATTTATTTTCTGAGGATTTTCCCATAGAAAATACCCCTTTCTGCTCTGTTTCAGTATTCTTTCAGATACATCAGGTGTTGCCTTTACAAACAGTTCCTATTTGGCACCGCACAATGTTTTTCTTTCCAGCATGCACTCAATATCTTCTGAAAAATAACTTTTTTCCAGTGTCATTCCTTTATCCAATTTTTCAAGAACCGAATATTTTTCTTCCATATATCCTTTAGAGATAACCGCATATACTTTCTGAACTGGGGATGCCGTCACGTCTCTAATATCCTTTTTTAAAAGCGTATTCGGCACATTGAATCCCGTATTGCGGTCTTTTACAAATCCCACGCAGCCGCATACATTACCAGCTACTTTCTCTGAATACAATTTCGGTCCCCGGTCTGTAAAATCTCCGATCATCGTTACATTCTTTTTCAATCCCATCATTCGCTCCAGTATATCCAGTTTCTGTCCTGTGGAGCCATCTTTTGAAAAAGAAAAATCCCTGTCCGTCAAACGCTTGTCCAGACATTTTTCATAAAAATGGATGGCAGAAACTGTCAGGGAAGTATTCAGTTTTACACCTGTCAAATGTAGAAAATTATATCGGTGGAACGCCACTTCATAGCCTTTGATCGCAGACAGCACGTTTTCCTCCGCCTGAAACTGTCTCTTAACTTCTGACGGAATGCCATAAAGAAACAGGATCTTCTGATCTTCTAGGTTATTATGGTATAGGTCTGCCGCCTTTGTCATGATCTGGATTGCTCTTCTTTTGTCCATTGCCCCACCCTTACTGCACTGTTTTCATTTAGAAAAGGGAATGTCTGCGCCGCAGCACCGAACATTCCCTTCTCATGGTTGATTTTTCTGTTGTCTGCCAACCTCCGGCACCTACGTCCGGATAATAACAGGTTTTTCCGTTGCCTGCCAACCTCCGACACCTGCGTTCGGAAAACGTATCAGATTTTAGGTGTCAACCCACCGCTGATTCACAGCTTTTCTAGTTACATTCTACAAGATTTTCTTGCAAAATGCAATCACAATTTTATTTTATGCTGCTCAGCGTTAAATATTTCATTTTTTTGCACTTATCTTTCTTTGTTCGGAAGATACATATTTTCTTGTAACCCCCAGAATAAGCACCGACAGATACAATACCGTCTGGATTCCCCATATATGTCCCGTGAAGTCCATATACGGATTATACCAGTCCAAAATTTTTGCAGTCACGCATACCAGGCTGCATACGACGCATATATGCAATAAAATTTCTCTTATTCTGTTCATGACAATCCCTCCGTAATGAAAATTCCATCTTCTACTTTATGTTCCGGTTTATAAGGGTGGTTCGCCACCTGATCCTTCAGTGTCATAAAAGAGCAATGACCGCCGTCCAGATTATAAGCCACCTTACAGCCTAAATCTTCAAATACTTTTGCCATCTCATCAAGGAACATTCCTCTGGAGCTGTCCTGTCTTCCGTCTACAAGAAGCAGGCAGTAATGCCCCGGCTCATAATATCCGATCGCTGTCCTCGGATGCGACTCCCTGATATAATCCCATGTCAGAAAGGTATTCTTTGCTTTTCCGTTTTCATCCAGTAAGCTCGGTCCGAAGATCCAGCTCTGGTATGCACCCCTGTCAACCAACTGCTGCAAATTCACCTGCCCCGGCTGGTAAATGTCCATCGTTCCGTCCCAGTTTAAGACACAGGTTTCTTCCGTTGTCTGTTTGTTCCGGTATATCACGCCATTGCGGATAATCGTTCCGTTATCCTCATGACGGTTATTACTGTAAGAATCTCCGTTTACTGCAAGAATGGACTTCATCCTTGCCGACATATCGGTAAGTTTTTCAGAATATCCCACGCCATAAGTATCCTGTGCAAATGCAGTCTGGAAACAGGTAATATCCCCTACATAAATATCTGCAAGCACATAGGAAATCTTCGTTCCGTATTTTTCATGTTTTCCGGAATTAGACTTATCCAGTTTTCCCGTATCGTACTGATGATAAGATAACTGCACAGATACATTCGGACTGGTATAGGACGTATCTGTAGATACCACCTGGTCTGTAAACTTGTCTGCAAATTTTTTGTGCCAGTCCTGTGTATCCATTATTACATTTGTCCTCTGCAGAGAATTGTTCTGTCCTTCCGTATCTTCCACCTGTATTTCTGTCTGCTCATCCATTTTTTTCATAAACGTATCCGGAGTTTCTGTATTTTCCGTAAAACTGCTTTGCATCGGCGCTGCACTGATTCCCTTTTGCGGTATCAGGTAATTGATTCCCCACACGCTAAAGAGAACCACCGCCGCTGCCGCCACATCAATGATAATTCCTAACATTCTCTTCTTCATACCTATCCCCTGGCCTTTCCGCCCACAAGAGCATGTACTTTATTATAATCAGATGTGCCTTCCTCTCCCTTTCTTTCCTTCCGGAAGATTACCATATTTTGTATCATCCAGCTAAGAAGGAACAGCACACATTCCGTCATCAATTTTGCCGGATAGACGGAAAGTCCTAAAATCTGTACGAATATTCCCAAAATGACATTATTCATAAATAAAACAAATGCCGCCAGTTCAAAATACTGAAACGCTGTACGCATCTTTCTTCTTGTATGAAATACAAACCGGCAATTCATCGAGTAGTTATAAAAGGCGCTTATGATCCTTGCCAGAACATTCGCCGCAAGTACAAAAGCTGCAGTATGCGGGAGAAAAACCATCAACAGTGAAAACAGACCATAGTCTAAGATAAAGCTGGAAAAAGAGGACATCATAAATTTAATAATATCCTTATAGATTCTTATGGAATCCTGTACCGCCCGGAAATGAGAACCGGAATTATTTTCATCCCGGTAAATCGTGTGGATCGGCACTTCTTCAATGGGAATCCCTGCTTTCGCCAACGCCATAAGCACATTCATCTCATATTCATACCGTTCTCCTTCCACGGAGAGTAATCTGTCCAGAAGTTCCGAACTGAATGCCCGAAGTCCCGTCTGTGTATCCGTAACTTTCACACCGCTTACAATCCGGAATACCGTTCTTGTAATCCGGTTCCCCAGTCGGGATCTCAGGGGCATATCCTTTCCTACTTCTCTTACTCCTAATACCATTGTCTTTCGATGTGTCTCGGCAAATGTGAAAAGTTTCATCATATCCTCCGGCAAATGCTGACCGTCACAGTCCATGACTCCAATCACATTCCCATCTATTCCTTCTTCTTTCACATAAGCCAGCGCTGTTTTGATTGCGGCTCCTTTCCCACGGTTTTCAGCGTGCCTTAAAATAATACAAATATCACCGATTTTATCAAAGACCGGCTGATACTCTTCGCCGCTTCCATCATCTACTACCACAATCCGGCATCCATACCCCCAAAGCTGGTCCGTAATGGTTACTAATGTTTCATCCGGCTTATATGCCGGTATAATTACAACTGACATCCTGCCATCTCCTTCCTGTTGTAATCAGCTATTCCTCTCTTAATTTCTTTTGGCCGTAATATCTCTTCTTCCACTTTATACATTGCCGGATCATTACATTTCCCGCATATCCTGCCGCAATCCCCACCAAAATACCTCCCAGTATATCGGTTGGATAATGAACGTACAGATACAATCTTGAAAATGCAATGAGGCACGCAAGGATCAATGCCGGTTTCCACAATCTTCTTTCCCCTGAAAAGTAAAGCGCTGCCACCGCTGCAAAGGAAGCAGCCGTGTGTCCTGACGGGAAAGAAAAGTCATCCGGTCTTGCAATCAGTAACTGGATCTGTGTGTTCACATCACACGGACGTATCCGGGCGAACAGATTTTTCAGGATTCCGTTACACACTACAAGGTCGATACACAGCGCAGCCATCATTACCAGTCCATTCTTTCTTGTCTTGGGAATCAGCAACAATATCACTGCCAGCACGATCCAGATGATTCCTGCATCGCCCAATCTTGTGATAAAACACATAACCGCATCGCCTGCCGGCGTCCGTATATTTTGTATCCGGTCCAAAATCATAAGCTCTATATTACTTTCCATTCCCATCCGCTCCTCCTTCTCTTTCTCCTATAATGACCGGAATCTGAAAGATCATCAGCATAATACTCAGAAAAACCATAGTTCCCACATTCACATTTCTCATCTTCTTTCCTCTTGCTTTGGCCGCATGGCCATAATGGTATCCCCTTGTGGGATTTCCTCTTGCTTTAGCTGGGTAGCCATCAACATATAAAAACCTCCTGTTTGTTTTCTGCGATTATTTTAGTAACCAGCATTAAACAAATAAGAGGTTTTTTTCTAAATAATTCCTAAAATCTTTAAGCTGTCATGGTTTTTGGTAGTGGTACGTATTGCCGGAGAAATGCACAAGTTCGTATGGCTCATAGTTCTTCAGGTACCTCAGCAAGTCTATCCACTTCTTGTAAGACTTCCAGTGGAATATATGGCACAAGCTTCATTTTCCGGTCTGTCTGCTCACAAATTCTGTCCATATCATCTGGCGTCAGGTTGTTAGGGTCAAATTTAATTTCTATTTTATACATAACTTTCATCCTTTCAAACAATAAAATATGATATCTGTTCCTTTTTTATTATTTTCATTCTAACACAAAAATTTGCAAATATCTTTTTTATTTTGTTCATGATTTTAGCGGAGGATGTGTTATACTTAATCGGTGAATTGAAGTCAGTCAAAGACCCCGATGCAAGAATCGGGGGCTTTGACCCTCGCGGCAGTCGCCAAATGGACATGCAAGCATGTCCGCTTGGCTCGTTGCTCCACGGGAATAAAAGTATTGTGACGTATCAGTTCGACCAGGGAGGCTAAGAAATGATTAAAATAAGGAATGCAAAACCGGAAGATTATGAGATGGTAAAAGTGCTCGAGAACCTGCTGTTTTTGGTTCACCAGAATGCCAGACCCGATTATTTCAATTCACAGGCGGAGTATAAGTATACAAAGCAAGAGTTTGAAGACTTGTTGTTGCACTCATCTCCTATTTCACTTGTTGCTGTTTGTGACGAGCAGATTGTAGGAATCTGCTTTGGAAAAATTGAACAGACCCCAATGTCTTCTTTTTGTAAAAAAAGAAAAATCGCTGTTATAGAAGATTTGTTTACTCTGCCGGAATACCGTAGGAAGGGCATTGCTTCAAGTCTTGTTAAAAAAGCTCGCGAACAGGCGATTGCCGAGAATGCAGAAACACTAGAACTCTGTGTTTGGGGTTTTAACACCGATGGGATGCATCTGTATGAGAAACTGGGTATGAAAGTGCAATATTATCGAATGGAAGAGCACTTGAAATAAAAAACAGCCGACTGATTCTTATTTAGAAGCAATCGGCTATGTAAAAATTTGAGTTCAGATTTTTATCGGCATCTTTATTTACGCCAGTATTCTTTTTTCAATTTATTCATACACATGACTGGATCCAATAATCTGAAGAATCCTCCTCGCACACGCCTGCAGTTCTCCCAAAGACAGCGTTTCCTCTGCTTCTCTTTCTTCTGCGTCAACCGCTCTGATAATTTCATCCACATCTTTCTGCGACCCCGGCATGATCAGGTCATTTCCTGCTTTTATGCAGCCTGCCGCACTGGAACAGCCATATTTAAACGTTCTTCCCGGCTCCATCTCCATGCCGCCCGTTGTTCCCCAGTCTGTCATGACGATGCCTTCAAATCCCCATTCATTTCTTGCCAGGCCATTCAGAAGATCCTCATTGTTCGCCGAATGGATCCCATTAATCAGATTATAGGATGTCATAATAGACATCGGCTGTGCGGTTTTCACTGCAATTTCAAAGCCTTTCAGGTAGATTTCTCTTGCGGCACGCTCACTGACATGGGCGCTCACATGCATTCTGTTATCTTCCTGATTATTCAGCGCAAAATGTTTGATACAGGTTCCCACACCGGAATGCTTCTGCACCCCAAGCGTATCCGCTGCAGCACAAATTCCCGACAGAAGAGGATCTTCTGAATAGTATTCAAAATTTCTTCCGCATAATGGATTCCTGTGAATATTCATGCCGGGAGCAAGCCAGATCGTCACGCCGAATTCCTTCATTTCCTCACCGACGATATCTCCCGCCTCCATGATCAATTCCGGATCCCAGGTCTGTGCGAGCAATGTCGCAATCGGAATCGCTGTACAGTACTGGTAATAGGTCTTTGCATCCTGGGGAATTTCCGGCTTCGGCTGGTCTTTAAACAATTCATCCATGCCGGGGATCGCCGGTCCGCCGACGCCCGGGATCTGATGATTCTCACTGTCTGTCATAAACACGGATGACAGGCGCAGTCCTGCCGGACCGTCTGCCAAGACGATATTTCTGATATCTCGGTCTTCAAGCATCAGAGAAGTGGTATCTCCCGCCGCTCCGGGGCAAAGGACAGACGCACTTCCGATGACAGATTGACTGCCCGGCTGTCCCCCTGAAGTTCCAACACATAATGCAGCCATTTCCTCTACGGTAAGCTGCCCGACCATTTCCTCCAGAGTATATGTTCCCTCTCTGACTTCATCCATCGTAATAGTATGATCCAGAACCGTTTTCTCGTATCTCTCTGTTTCTTTCTGATAAGTAACGGTTTCCGTAACAATCTCGCCGGTCTGTACCTGCAGAACTTCCGCACTTTCTTTTTCCTTCTGTTCTCCCGGATAAGTATAAGGTTTGGCGTTTTTTGCTGAAATCTCGGTCAATTCGCAGTCTAAAGGCAGCCGGTTCTCCAGTTTTTTCGTCCGGACTTTTTCGGATACTTCCACAGCCGCAGCAATGACCGTCTTTCTGGAATGTACGCCGACTCTGATATAATATTTCCCGGGTTCTAATACATACGCTGCTTCTCTTTCCGAATAAGAAGACATCTGTGTCACAGGAAATTGAACTGTGAATTGTTGTGTTTCTCCCGGATTGAGCATCTTTGTTTTCTGAAAAGCCGCCAGCTCCTGATACGGCTTTTCCAATTCTCCCTGCGGCGCCGAATAATAAATCTGTATGACTTCTTTTCCCGCATATCGTGTGCTGATGTTCCGGACCTCTACGGAAACCTTGATCTGAAGATGATCCAGCTCCGTGTTTGTCACTTTCCATTGAAAATCCGCATATGAGCTTCCGTATCCAAAAGGATACGCCGGGGCGATGCCAAAGGAATCGAAATAACGATATCCTACAAAAATGCCTTCTTCATAATATTCGTCGTCCGTATCTCCATTCATATGGCTGAATGTAGCCGCCGATGGATAATCCTCATAATTTTCCGCCCATGTTGTGGTTAAATGCCCGCAGGGATCCGTTTTTCCTTTCAGCACGTCACATAGTGCATTTCCGCCGATATTTCCTGCCTGACTCATCAAAAGGATGGCTCCTATATTTTTCATGCCGCGGATTACCTTTGTATCGATCACGCCTCCTACATTCAGTACAACGATCACGTCCTGATAATGTTCCGTAAGTTGATAAAGCGACGCCTCTTCTTCCGGATATAATTCATAATCTCCCGGAACAGGCTTTCTGTCCTTTCCCTCTCCCGAGTTTCTGGAAATCACATAAATCGCCACATCCGCTTTTATCGTCTCCACATCAACATCCGACACCGGAATAACAGACGGTTCCCGGAACGGATCTGTAAACAATTCCATGATGGCCGCCTGGCCATTTACTTTCATAGAATCTCTGATCCCCTGAAAATATTGTTCCCTGGCTTCTTCTATAATCTGGTCATAACGATTCATCCACTGTTTCGTTGTGATCTGATATCCGCCTTCTTCCAGTCCCTGCTCAATGTTGATAACAAACCTGCTGTTCACATCTCCGGAGCCTGTCCCGCCCTTAACAGTTCGCCTTGCGCCATTGCCAAAAAGAGCGATCTTTTTTACTTCGCCCTTCAGAGGCAGCACGCCATCATTCTTCAGCAGTACCATTCCCTGTCCTGCGATCCTGCGGGAGCGCTCCATATTTCTTATTTCTCTCTCGCTGATCTCCTGACTGCTCCTTGCATATAACTTTGCCATTTTCCTCTTCCTCCTCTTTCTTAATTGAATCTTTTTATTTTTTCATATTTGAATTCAGACTTTTGTATCTTTGTACATGGCTGAACTTTTGCTGAGAATGCGATACTGCCAAATGCAGACGATCACGGCAATCAATGCTGACAATGCGTCAGCAACCGTATACGCGGCGGCAATTCCGGTCAGTCCCAGAAACCGCTCCAGCAGGTAAAGTCCCGGAATCAACAGGAGGCCCTGTCTTAAAACTGACACGATTGTGGCGGCAAATGCATTTCCGGACGCCTGCAGGAAATTGGTACTTAAATAATAGAACCCTACGACCGGGCTGGCGATCACCAGAAAAAGTACAAAATTTTCCCCCATTGCCGCCGCATCGGAATCCTTCAGGAACATACTGATCAGTGCATGTCTGGCGGAGAAGCCGGCCAGAGCAACGACAAGACCAAGAACAAATGTAAGAATTCCTACTTTTTTCAGTATCTCTTTCAATCTGGGCAGATCTTTCGCTCCATAATTATACGCCATCAACGGCTGCGTTCCCATACAGATTCCCATCTGGATCATGGTAATCACCATAGTAACCTTTCCGGCGGCCGCCATCGCCGCAATTGCATTTGTTCCATAACCGGACAGCAATTGATTGGAAAATGTAGACGCAAAACCGGACAATATACTGCTAATGCCATTCGGAAGACCGATCGCCATAATATGCAGCAAAGCCTTTGGGTTTCTCTTTGCATCCTGAAAGGAAATGCTCAAAAAAGCGGACTTCTTTATAATGTAGTGTAGATAGAACATGCTGCTTACCACATTTCCGATTACCGTGGCAGCCGCGGCGCCCGCCACGCCCTGACGCAGCACCAGAATAAAAACCGGATCCAGAATGATATTGAGCACCGTACCTGTCATATTTCCGATCAATCCTTCTTTGATTGCCCCGTCCCCCCGTAAAACGGTTGCCAGAACGGTTGACAACAGCATAAAAGGCGCGCCGAATGCAAGGATTCGCATATAAACACCTGCAGCATGCTTAATTTCATCATTTGCTCCCAAAAGCTTCAAAATCGGATCCGCTCCCACAAGTAGAATGAACGCACAGACAATCCCAAACAGTATGGACGCCCAGCAGCACAAACTGGCATATGTCTTTGCGTCATCCCTTTTTCCTGCGCCTGCCGCATTCGCAACTGCAGAACAGCCTCCCACTCCAACCATCGTAGCAGCGGCTGTAACCAGGGAAAAGATCGGACTCACAATGGAGATTGCCGCCACCTGTGAGGTGTCTCCCAGCCGGCCGATAAAAAACATATCCGCCATATTGTAGATGACCCTTACCAGTATCGTAATACAAGAAGGCACTGCCATCGAAAAAATTGCTGTCCATACCGGCTTTTCCCGGAACAATACTTCGTTTTTTATCATTTGATCCTTCTGTTCCCTCATAAACACACCTTCCTTTTTCCTGCGTTTTACTATTTCTGCGGAAATTTTAATTCTTTTTTTTCATTTCTGCATTTTATTATTCGCGAAAATGTTTTATAATTCATTTTATTATATTGACGATTTTCATAACATTTTCATGAAATTTAGAACTCCTTTATCAGGATATTTATTTATAATACTTTTAAATACATTCAAGATCAGGAGGCTGCCTATGGAATTTACATTTACTTATCAAAACACAATCGACTTAAAACAATTTCTTGAAGATGTGAGAAAATGTGAACACGAAGTCTATTTTGAATCTTCGGCGGGAGACAAACTTGCGCTTCAGTCCGCCTTAAGTCAGGTCATTTTATTTTCCATCTGCAATGATCCGCAGCTATTGGAAAAAGCGGTGATCCGCGGCTGCGGCGAGCATGACAGAAAACTCCTCGCACCCTATTTTATGTAACACACCCGGAACGGAACCGTTCCCGGCAGAAAGGAAAGAACTATGGAAACAAATGAAAGAATGACCTTTTTCATGGAGTTGATCAATTGTAATTATGACCTGCATTACTGGGTTTACGACACACAGTTTCATCTGTTGGAAACAAACTGGTCCAATGAATTGTTTTCCACAGAATTCTTCGATTTTATCAGGCTGAAAAGCCTGATTCTGCAGCATATAGAACAGGGGGAGCTTCATTCTTTGATCTTTGAAGCCGAAGCCAATCTGATCTGGATCGTCGGCTTCCGCCTTGAGGACGGAGTGCCGGATGGCATCTATCTGGTCGGGCCTCTTTTTTGCGGCAGAGATACCCATTTGATCCTCCAGAAAAAACTGGAGTCTTATGATTTGTCCGTAAGACTGCATCACTCCATGCATAAGCTTTTTGAGAGTATTCCGGCCATCCCTTCCAATATTGTGACGCAGTACGCAGTGATGCTTCATTACTGTCTCAATCTGGAACGGATCAGTATCACAGATGTGGTCTGGCTGAATTCGAATCTGAATCCCAAAACGGATACGATCTCCTTACACAGTCATTCCCATCCCGGGATCTGGGTGAATGAGCAGATGTTCTGCAAGCTGCTGGCAGACGGAGATCCCCGCTATAAAGAAGCGATTCAGAAATCACACTTGCTAAGCTATGGGATGAAAACTGAGATTGGGGATTCCCTCCGCTCTTACAAAAACAATCTTTTCGTACTGCTGACACTCTGCTCCCGGTCCTGCATTATGGGTGGATTATCTCCGGACATCAGTTACGACCTGAATGATTACTATGCGCAGAAAATCGAACTCTGCAAGTCCATCACAGACACCGAAAAAGTAGCCTTTGAAATGCTCGATGATTATGTGAGCCGTGTGCAGGAGGTAAAAAGGAATACCCAGGTGTCCAACTTGATCCGTCATTCCTGCGAATACATCAAAAGTCACCTGACAGAAACGATCTCCATCGACGAACTGGCTGCGCAAAGCGGTTACACCAAATATTACTTTTCCCATAAATTCAAAAAAGAAATGGGCTGCAGTGTCAGCGATTACATACTAAAAGAAAAAATCGAACAGGCAAAACTGCTGCTTTCCGGAACCTCGCAGGGGATTCAGTCCATCAGCGACGAGCTGGCGTTCAGTAACCGAAGCTATTTTTACACCTGTTTTCAAAAAATAACAGGGATGTCTCCGACAGAATATCGCAATACTTATAAAAAATAACACGGCGCACCGGCTCTGACCGGCGCGCCCTCTTCTTTTATACTATTGATAGGAAAATAATTGTATTTTCAGCAGCGTCGGCTTATCATATTTCATGAGCGCCGCTTCATCTCCATTCAGCCTTCGGATCATATGCCATACCCCGTCCCGAAATTCTCCTTCTTCCAGACACAGCATGTCTACATGAGGTTTTTGCGGATCTGTTGAAAACGGCGCGATCATGCAGCCGTTCGCAATGAGGTAAAATTCATCTTCTGCAGTCTGCAATGCGAGGCATACGCCGTCCCTTCTGGAAATCAGCGGCGCCCCCATCATGATCTTGAATCCATAACCGCCAAAAATCATCGTATCCTGATCCGGATGTTCACAAATGACTGCCTGCAGTTTCCGGGTTCCATATCCGGATGTCAGAAGCGGCATCATGGAATGCAAAGTGCGCCCGTACCATGCATATTCTTCCGGATCCTGCGGTACAGAAAGCAGCGGATCCGAGGTATCCACTCCAAACAGATAACTGTCTGTATCCGAGAACGGCTCTCCCATATCCTCAAATCCAAACGGTGCAAAACCAATGGCGTGATAATGGCCGATCACATATACAAGCCTCGGTCCTGCATGACTGTGTACCGCCGTTTCAGGAATGAACAGCGGATTTCCCATTTTCGTAAATTCATCACAGACCTCACAGAAGTTCTGCACGTAAACATCCGGTGCAAGTACGTCGATATGAGGCGCTCTGTATTTCCATACTTCCATCATCCTTGCCACCGGACCGCCGCTCGGAAACATTCCCGGCTCCTGCCCTTTGTCCAGCCATGCATTCACGGTCATCGGCAGAAGATATTCTTTTTTCCCAGCCGCCGCAACATGATCGATATACCCGGCAACAGAATATGTATGGAAGATCTCTTCTGCAGCCGCTCCAAACACGTCTTCCCATGTTCCGGATTCCCTGCCCTGTTCCACGGCAGCTTTGATCTCCTCGCGCATTGTTTCCGTATGCGCTCTCATATATGCGGCAAACTCCGAGGGAACTTCTTTTCCAAAAAGTTCATCCGCATAATCCGAATGTTCTCTTGCCGCCCCCTGGAGCCCCGTCTCATTTTCCACCTGTACGGCTATGACCGTATGCTCCTTCTCATCTACTTCCCTAATATGTTTCATCAGTGCGGCAAATGCTCTGCTGTCTGCCTCCATCGTCTCCTCACAGTGACAGGAAAGCGTTGTATAGGGCATTCCGTGGAATTTCTCCAGATTCACTTTTTTCTTTCCCTTCTGCACCTCTGCCCGAAGGAAACGCTCCGTATCACGCTTGACCCATGCCGGTGCATAATAACACTGTGCATTTTTCCATGCTCCGAACCATAAAAACACTATGTGCATTTCATACTCTCTCGCCTGCGCGATCAGTCCGTCCACCAGCCGGAATTCGAACTGACCTTCCTCCGGCTCCGTCATTTCCCATGTGACCGGAAGTAGCAGCGTATTCATACCCAGACTCTTTGCCTTCTGCCATACAGGCTCCATCGCCTCTGTAGAGGAAGAGTTGGAATTATGAACTTCTCCAGCCAGCATAATATACGGTTTTGAATTGACTGTGATCACTGCATTGCCTGCGGTTCCTGTCTCTTGTTCTGTTCTGAATTGCTCACGATCCATATTTGTTTTCTCCTTTTCTTATTCTCGTATGCCTCTGCCTACTTCCTATATATTAAAGTGTACCAGAAGACATTTATGTTCATAAATTCCTTTTTTTGTTTTGTTTTTTGTCTGTTTGTAAAATGCTGTTGAATTCTATAACATTTTCATGAAAAGCGGAACCGTATTTGGATTTTCTTCTATTACAATAGCAAGTGTAAAGCATCCGACGTACGATGCAGATAGAAAAAGGAGGACTCTTTTATGTCAAAAGAAAAAAAACTTACCCAGAGCGATATTGACGGAGTACAATATCGCCGCGCCAAACTCTGGCAGATCATCTTCGTTGCATGTAACTCATTTATCGGTATGAGTGTTTACTCATTGATCAATATGGCAAGCTACGCTGCCAGCATTGGGTTCGGTATTACCACTGCCGTTGTGGGCGTCATCTTAACCTGTACACGTATTCTGGATGGTATTACGGATCCGATGCTCGCCTTTATCTACGACAGAGTAAATACCCGTTTTGGCAAGATCCGTATCCTGATCATTGTCGGTTTCCTCATTGAGGCGCTGGCGCTGCTGGCTATGTACAACTGGGCGGCCGGCAAAGGATTTGGCACGGTTGTATTTATATTGTGCTATGTGGTATATGTCATTGGTTATACGATTGCAAACATGACCGCCCTTACCATCAATCCACTGATTAGCAACGATCCGAAACAGCGCCCAACCATCAGTGTATGGTCAACCGCATTAAACTATATCATCCCGATGGTCTTAAGCATCGTACTGAATGTTGTATTACTGCCTAAATTCGGCGGCACCTACAATCTGGAATTTTTACGCGCGGCATGTAATATTTGTCTGGCGATTGCCGCTGTCGGTGTTGTTCTGGTGTGCATCGGCGTGTCGGAATATGACAAACCGGAAAACTTTTCCGGTCTTACAACAAAAAAAGAAAAACTGAATGTAAAAGATATGGCTGAAGTAATCAAAAATAACCGTCCTCTTCAGTGCTATATCGTAGCTGCCGCTTCGGATAAAATCGCCCAGCAGACAGCAGCGCAGGCAGTCATTGGCACTATGATGAATGGTATCATTATCGGAGATATGGGACTTGGAACTATGATAACTGTAATCGGCACGATTCCTTCCATTATCTTCGCCATTATCGGAGCAAAATATGCCGGAAAGCACGGCAGCCAGATGACCATTGTAACATGGACACGTATCTGCATTGTCATCAGCGTTGTAATGTGGGCATTCCTCATTATCATTGACCCGTCAAAAATTGCGCAAATGGGTCTCATTACCGGTATTTATGTTCTTTTAACCCTGGCAAAAAACGGCGCCAACATGTGCGTTACCACAGCCAGCACCGCGTTTATGTCCGATATTATCGATTACGAGTTAGACCGGAGCGGACGCTACATACCTGCTGTGATTACCGGCACTTACAGCCTGATCGATAAGCTTGTTTCTTCTTTCTCTGCTGTTATGGCAACCGGAGCCGTAGCCCTGATCGGATACACGACTACCATGCCGCAGCCAGGCGACGCACTGACTCCGGGTATCTTCTGGGTAACCATGATCGTCATGTTCGGTCTGCCGATCCTCGGATGGATCTGCACCTTAGTCGCCATGAAATTCTGCCACCTGACAAAGGCCGATATGGTAGAAGTTCAGAAACGGATTGCTGCCAAGAAAGCCGCCGCACAGCAGGAAGAAGGGAAATAAAGATGAGAACATTATTATCTATGAACGAAAACTGGAAATTTCTAAAAACAGCCGCCGATGCAGTTGCAGCCGCAGCCGCCGATGGCGAGATGGTTTCGCTTCCCCATACATGGAACGCCATTGACGGACAGGACGGCGGGAATGATTATCACCGCGGAACCTGCTGGTATGTAAAGGAATTTGCAAAACCAGAGAAACAGGATTCCGACCGCGTCTATCTGGAATTCCTCGGCGCCGCCATGACAGCAGACGTCTATTTCAACGGGGAACATGTATACCATCATGAAGGTGGATTTTCTACTTTCCGTATCGATATTACCGAAAAGCTTCAAGACAACAATCTTCTTGTCGTTTCGGTTGATAACAGCGACAATACGACTGTATATCCGCAGAAAGCCGACTTCACCTTTTACGGCGGCTTATACCGGAATGTCAATCTGATTGTTGTGCCGGAAACTCATTTTGCATTGGATTACTGCGGCACACCGGGCATCAAAGTGACTCCTGCCGTAGATCTGGATGCCAGGAAAGCCGTCGTGACCGTGGAAGCATGGGTGACAGGTTCTGTCTCTTCTGTAGATTTTACGGTAAACAACGAGAGCATCACCGCTCCTGTCGAAAAGGATCATGCAGCGGCTGTATTTACCATTGAGAATGTACATCTTTGGGATGGTGTGGACGATCCTTATCTGTACACTGCCCATGCCGCCATGGAAAGCGGCGACAGCGTAAGCACACGTTTCGGATGCCGTGAATTCAGGATTGATCCGCAGAAAGGATTTTTCTTAAACGGACGCAGCTATCCTCTTCGGGGCGTATCCCGCCATCAGGATTTTAAAGGCGCAGGCAACGCCCTGCTGCCGGAGCACCATCAAAAGGATATGGAAATCATCCGGGAACTGGGCGCCACCACGCTCCGTCTCGCACACTACCAGCACGCGCAGGAATTCTATGATCTGTGCGATGAAAACGGTCTGATCGTGTGGGCCGAGATTCCATACATTACCATGCATCAAAAAGACGGCCGTGCCAATACCCTCTCCCAGATGGAAGAGCTGATCGTACAGAATTATAACCATCCGTCGATCATCTGCTGGGGTCTTTCCAATGAAATTACCGCAGCAAGCACGGTAGATGAGGATCTGCTGGAAAACCACCGTCTTCTGAACGACCTCTGCCACAGGCTGGACGCCACCCGTCCTACGACCATGGCAAATGTATTTATGCTGGATACTGACAGTCCGATTCTGGAGATTCCGGATGTCAACAGCTACAACCTGTACTTCGGCTGGTATCTGGGGGATCTGGAGCAGAATGATGAATTCTTTGATGAATTCCACGAAAAATATCCGGACAGAGCCATCGGACTCTCCGAATATGGCGCAGACGCCAATCCGCAGTTCCAGTCTCCTGATCCAGAAAAAGGCGATTACACGGAAACCTATCAGGCCGTATATCATGAGCATATGCTGAAAATGATCGAAGAACGCCCGTGGTTATGGGCAACCCATGTGTGGAACCTCTTTGACTTTGCTGCCGACGGCAGAGACGAGGGTGGCAAGCACGGCGAAAACCAGAAAGGTCTTGTGACCATCGACCGCAAGACAAAGAAAGATGCTTTCTATCTGTACAAAGCGGCATGGAACAAAAAAGACGCCTTCGTTCATCTCTGCGGAAGCCGCTATGTGGACCGTACAGAAGATGTGACAGAAATAAAAGTATATTCCAATCAGCCGGCAGTTACTCTGTTCGTAGACGGCAAAGAGCTGGAAACAAAAGAAGGAAAAACCGTATTTACTTTTTCCGTTCCTGTTACAGGCAGGCATACGATTGAAGCAAAAGCGGGTTCCTGCACAGATTCCATATCTATCCGCAAGGTTGCAGAGCCGAACGATGATTATATATTTATCAAGAGAACTCCTGTGACCAACTGGTTTGACGCAGACGAACTGGATCCGGAATGCTTCTCGATCAATGACCGGCTGGCCGATATCAAAACCAATCCGCAGGCAGGCGCGATCATCGACCAGATGATGGCAAAAGGAGCTTCTGAGCGCGGCGATGTGGCCAATGCCGTAAAAGATAATCCATCGCTGCAGCGTATGATGGGACGCATGACTCTGATCAGTCTCTTAAAGCAGAGCGGCGCCGATGAAGAGAGCATCAAACAAGTAAACCGCATCCTGCAGGGTATCAAAAAGTAGTCAGAAAGAAAGAATATCCCGTGAAATCTGTGTTTCCTTTGAAATCTTTGGATATCACGGGATATTCTTTCTCTTTTCTACTTTTCTCTCATTCCCCCCAGAAACGCAAGACTCGGCTTTGGTATCCGTTTCTGGGTTTTGCGGTCAACAGCAACCAGCCCGAATTTCGGTCCATATGCAGCCTGCCACTCATAATTATCCATAAACGACCAGTAGAAATATCCCTTTACCGGAATTCCGTCTTTCATACAGTGTTTTACCCCATAAAGCGCACGCTGGATAAATTCCACTCTCCTTTCATCATCTTCCGATGCCACGCCATTTTCTGTAATATAGATATCTCCTTTAAACTCTTTTGCAACTTTACGGATGATATGTTCCAGTCCTTCCGGATAGAATTCATACCCCGACTGTGTGCGGTCCGCGCCTTCCGGGACCGGAAGAGAACCATCCGGACCTACTAATTCTCTTGTATAGTTTTGTACACCGATAAAATCATCATTCCAAACCGCCGGAAGATAATGAAAAAACTCATCATTCCACAGACGCTTCGCATGCTTTTCCCCTCCGGGGAGCGCCTGAAAATCGTGAAGACTTAACGTGATCCCCACTTTTATTTCCGGGAAACGTTCTTTTATCGCATCTCTCGCCGCCTCATGCGCCCGGATAATCAGTTCGTCTCCATGCGCAGTGCAGGGACTGTGAAAATTATTTACTGTCATCCCCTCCGGAAGTCCAAACACTTTTCTGCTCTCCTCCATCATCGCGTTTTGCAATTTCAGCATCGCCTGTACATCGATTCCGATCTGCAGGTTCCCGGACGGATTTTTTTCATCCTTCTGTTTCGGATTCATTGCATTTTTCGCATGATTCTCTACGATTCTTGCAAACTGCAGCCGCATATTTGCCTCGTTGATGGTATTTACATATCGGATTTCTTTTCCCAAACGTTCAATCACATAAATACAGTATTTTCTAAAATCCTCCACGATGCTGTCCGCCTCCCAGCCGCCTTTGGAAATGATCCACTTAGGACTGCTGAAATGATGTAATGTTACCATCGGCTCTAATCCGTACCTTCTGCAGCACGCGATCACATCACGATAATGTTCCACCTCATTCTCATCAAACACGCCTTCCTCCGGTTCGATTCTGGCCCATTCAATGGAAAAACGGTATGCATTGTATCCTGCCTCTGCCATCATGGCAATATCCTGCCCGTATAAATGATAGTGATCCACCGCATCCAGGCTGGGTTGGGCATACGTGGTATACTTCATATTTTCCATCACCCATGAGTCACTGTGGATATTGTTTCCCTCCACCTGATGCGCCGCCGTTGCCGTTCCTAATAAAAAATCCTTTGCAAATTTTTCCATTTCTATTCTTTCCTTTCTTCCATCTCAAACCACAGCCAATCCATACGTCCTGTTCCCTGATAGCAAAAATACAATGCGTTCACACCCTGCGGCATCTGGTACGCTCCTTCTTCCACCTGCCAGTCCGCCGAAGGATGGATTGGTATTACCGCTCGTACTTTCCCGTCTTTTTCTGTCCTTACCCAAAACTCCCCTTCGGCATTTCCGCGGACACAAACTTTCATCTTTCCCTCACTGCTGCACAGATCAAAATATTTAAATCCTGCCCATGCCCCGTCATGGATATTTGCAATATATTGATTCGGATTGTCTTCCCGATCTTCTCCGTCCTGTGTAAAATAAGGGTGGATTCCTTCTTCTGCCGGTTTATCCTTTTGGTACATAAAAGTTCCTTCCGCACTGGACAGATTGCAGGCAATCCTTGCCTCATATCTTCCCTGACCAGACAGCGGTCCGTCGTTCAATCCATCGCTTGTAACTTCTACTTGATCTATGCTTCCATTATCTGCTATCTCGATTTTCTCCGCACACATCTGCCTGCAGTTTCGGCATTGATTTGTATGGCGATGATAAAAAACATACCACTGCCCGCCGATTTCTACGACTCCCCCGTGCGTGTTGCCCAAATAATTACGCGCCTGATCTTCTTTCACAATTCCGATATCACCAATGCTTATGATCACTCCGCCATATTGGAATCCTTTCGTCGGTGAATCGCTGATGGCATAACATAAATCATGGCTCTTTTCAGATGAATAGATTAAATAATATTTACCGCCTATCTTTCGCGGACTGCTGGCTTCAAAAAAGGAATGCCCTTCAAATCCGCTTCCCTTTGCACAGACTTCTCCGGGAACCGTCAACACCGGCTCACTCTTCAATGTCAGCATATCTTTTTCAAGTTCCACACAATAGGAACCATCAATCTGATAAAATCCTTTCAGATATTTTCTTAATGGTGCATCCATCGGATGTGAAATCCCGGTATACAGATAAATCCGCCCGTCATCATCGCGCAGAACACCCGGATCGAAATTGAAGACATCGTTTTCCTTTTCTCCGTATAAAGTTCCATCTGCATAACGAATATGACCATAAAAATGATATTCTCCTGCCGGTGTGTCACAAACAGCAACCGATACTGTGGGCGACATATGTAAGCAGTAAAACAGATAATATTTCCCGTCCTCTCCCTTCTGTACATCTGGTGCAAACAAATGTTGTCTGCCATCCGCATTGAGCGGATCCTGTACTGCCCGATAAATTGTACCCTCCTTCCTCCATGCACCTAAATCATTAACCGGCGCCGACCAGCACACATAATCATTCATACAAAAATCATCCCCGTCAAATCTGTCATGACTGCCATAAATATATACCCGGTCTTCAAATACATATGGCTCTGCATCTGGTATATACTCATAACTTGGCAAGAACGGATTCACTGCCGCCATTTTCATTTTGAAATCCCTCCCTGTTTTTTCAACAACTGTTGACTTTTTTGCTTGAGTTCATTATAATAAATGATCAGAAAGAAGGCAAACTACAATATTTCTTGTATTGTTGACTTTCCAACAAGCAAAGGATTTTTGTTGAACATTTCATATAAATTTAATATCATAAGGAGAATTTATGAAATCTGATCCCCGTGTAAGACATACAAAAGAACGCGTAAGAAAAGCACTTTTTCAGCTTTTACGCGAAAAAAATTTTTCTCAGATAACCGTAACGGAAATCTGCCGACTCGCAGAGATCAACCGCACAACCTTTTACAAACATTATCTGGATATGAACGATCTGCTGGAGAAAATTGAAGATGATATTCTGGAAAACACAAAAAAACAATGGCAGTGTCTCCATCCGAAAAACAGCGTGGAAGGTATGGAGAAACTTCTGTCAAGTCTCCAGGAAGATCACTATCAGTCCATTTTTTATATTTTTCAGACAGATCCTCTTTTTTCTTTCAAGATCTCAGAGGTGATCTGCAAGAGTGTCATTCCTTGTTTTTCCGCCGATTCTTATACTCCACAAGAACAGGACATGATCGTCCGGCTTATGGTGTATGGATATGGAAGCATTACCAGAAACTGGCTTCTGTCTACGCAAGACGATAAGCTTTCCGCCCATGAACTTGCCGAATTTCTGTTCCGGCTGACCGAAAAGCTTACCGTCTCTTAATCAATCAAGCGAAATTAATCGCCAGCTTTGCGAAAAAGTCTTCCAGTGTCAATCTGGATTCCGCCGTTTTATATACACGTATTTTCCGATGATCCTGTCCGTGAATATATTCCAGATTCTCTCCGATTCTCGGCGCCGGAACCAGATCGTAGCTGACCTTTTCCAGCTCCTCCATCAGTACCGCAACAGATGCCTGATCTCCAAGTCCCCAGATTTCTCCGTGCGGCCACACGCTGTTCTTCCACAATGCGCATGTTTCCTGATTGAATGACACAAGCTGTTCGAAAAGATACTTTCCGATTTCTCCGCAGGGTCTTACCTTTAGTTGCAGCTCCGCAAGTGAAACGCCAAATTGTTTGTAAACATTCATCGGAATCTGCCATACCTCTGCCTGAGAGGCAAATACCACATTGACTGCATGCGGATCCATCAGGAGATTGAACTCAAATCCGCCTTCCGGATAGGCCGCTCCGCCTACCCAGATCACTACAATTTTTCCCGCAATTTCAGGCTTCATCAAAAGCGCGGATGCCACATCTGTAATTGCGCCCTGACATGCGATATACAAGGGTCTTTCATCCGGCTTCAACGCCTCTTCAATGATAAACTTTGCGCCTTCTGATATCACCGGCGTTTTCTCGTCCGGCATTGCAGACGGCGCTCCCAGCAGGACCGGATACTTCCCTGCAACGCCCATCAGTTCCATGATCTTCTTAATTTCATCATAACTTGCTTTTGCGGTTCCCAGTTCGCCGTATTCCCGCGGATTTTTCCAGAAATGCCCGGCGACGATTCCCCGAATGTCGAATTTTTCAGTCATCAGATGATGCGCCAGCGCATACTGGTCGTCAGCTTCATTTTTGCAGTCTGTATGTACGATCAATCGAATTTTCTTGTTTTCCGGCACCGTATACTCATACTTCCACATCTTCTTTTCTCCTTTTCTACAGCCGATAGTTTCCTGCCAAAAGCACTTCTCTTCTTCCATCCGGCAGAATGAATTGCTTTTATAATTTCACAGTCTTTCCCCTGGTAATGCCATTTTCATTATAAGCATCCACACGAACAAAATACTCCTGTGATTTTACCAGCGCCCCGATCCTCTTTTCGATCACGGCGTCCTTCTTTTCCTGTACATCCTTCACATCCCGGTAAATCTGATAGCTGTGATATAGTTTATCTTCTTTATGCCCCCAGAGAATGTTGTATCCTGCCGCATCTTTTGTTCCCATGATCGTTACATGCAGATCCAGGCCATCCGCGCTTCTTGCCGTTTCAAATACCGGTGGCTGTGGTTTTTGCCCTGTTCCAACGCCAAATATGCGAAGTCCGGAAATACACGGCGTTACATGATACGGAATCTCCACAACGGTCAAACGGATAAATCTGACCTGAATGCCATCCTCTCTTACGATGAGGTCGTGCGGCAGATCCGTAGTAACCTGAGATTTATCTTCGATCATGAAATACTCTTTTCCGTCCAGAGAGCCTTCCAGCTTCCATCTGGTATACAGATCCCTCTCTTCAATATATCTTGGCTGGGTAGCGCTTCCTTTGATCTCGCCGGGTGAAGCAATGGGAAGATCATCATCTGCAAAATTGATCTGGACCGCTCTCACGTCCATAGGCTGCTCCAGATCCACTTCCAGCCATTGCCCGCTGTCAGCGGTTGCTGCTCTCCACCAGGTCTTAGAATCTTCATTGACCGCCTGATCCGCTCCTTTTCCTTCCACGAAAGACGAACAAGCGGTCGGTTTTGCATAATTTAGAAGATACCACTGCGGTTCTTTCCACGGGTCGCCTTTTTCGCCCGAAACGGCGATGGGCCAGTCTCCGTAATTCTGGTTGCAGAACAGTTCCCCGTCCTTGTCAAACCCGGCCGGCCAGATTCCCACACGTCTTTCAAACTGATGATTCACACTGATCCGCATCGTAGCCGTATGCCACAGGTTTTCTTCCTTGTCCCACATCGTAGATCCATGTCCGGCTCCCGGCATGTATCCGCCCGCATGATAGGAATACGGATTGTTCTTCGCCAGCGTAAACGGTCCCAGCGGGGAATCCGATACATATACGCCGTCCGCGTATACATTGTACTCTGCACCCGGGCAGGCATACTGCAGATAATATTTCCCCTCATACTTGTCCATCCACGCACCTTCGATAAACGGCTTTCTGGTAAACATCCCCTTGATCTGGGGAATATAATGTGCCGGGATCTGTTCTGCCGAAGCACCCTGCTGATTCATAAATGCCTGAAACATCAGCTCCACTTCCTCTTCGCTTCGCGGAAATTCACAGTTGTCTACGCCCATTCTCTCGTATCCTCTTTCATAGCCGTCGCCGGATAAAAGCTCGATCCTTTCTGTCTTCGGAAGCATCGTATCCGGCTCTAATTCTACGCCCCATACCGGCGTAACATTCGAACATCCCCAGTAAAAATAAATTCTCCCGTCATCATCAAAAAACAGGTTGGGATCCCAGAAATCAAACGTTCCCGGAATTTCCTCATAAGGTCCGTGAATGACGTCCTTCGTTCTGTAGTAATTACATACTTCTCCCTTTTTTGAAGCGCAAAAGTATACATAATCGCCGCATACCCTTACATCCGGAGCATAATCATACAACGGAAGGTTTTCCGGCAGCCTGTGTGCCTCCCAGTTTACCAGATCTTCGGATACCCATACACTCAGATTCATCGATGCAAAAATGTAATACTTTCCCTGAAACAAAATCATGGATGGATCCGCAGCTTCCCGGTCGATCTGCAACTTTCCGCCGGAACGCGGATCCATATTGAATTGATACCGATAAGGAACATTGATGGGATTGCAATAATATTTCATACCTTTCTCCTTTTAAAAAATATAACAATGATTCTATACTCGTATTTTACTTCAAATGTTATTTTTACGAGTTATATTTTTCGTGAATATGTTATAATTTTGATCAAGGTATGATATGCAATATCCTTTTCTGTATTATCTTTTTTAATACTCAAAGATTTCTGTTATTGCCGCAGGAAACTGATTCATAATTTTCAGGATATTTTTCTCCTGTAAATAGTACTTATCTAAAGAATGTTTCGAATATCTATATGGTGTATCACTTGTCATTGCGATTAGCAATTCTGTAAAATACTTCTCCCAGCTTTCGTATTCTTTACTTTCAATGTAATCTGACGGAGAATCCAGTATTTTTACTAATTCTTCTGATTGAATCATTCCTGAATTTAAAATCAGATATTCAAATGATTCCGGCAGCCAGATCGTTATCCGCAATCTATTCTCGTTTTTAAGATATTTCAGGCAGCTTTCTATCAACGCTCCAAATGCCGCTCCATCTGCAATCACCAGAATATCTTCACTGTTTATTTTCTTAATTGTATTTAAAATATTGCTATTCCCATGTGCACTGATCACATGGCTATGTTTATACACGGAAGAGAAAAACTGGAAACCAGAATTACTGTCTTCTGCTATTACATGCTGTATTTTATTGTTCTCAATGATCGGATAATTACTATATATCTCTCTAAGTTCATG
Organism: uncultured Lachnospiraceae bacterium; assembly: GCA_958402795.1. Lineage (GTDB taxonomy): Bacteria > Bacillota > Clostridia > Lachnospirales > Lachnospiraceae > Schaedlerella. The sequence continues at coordinate 94,900 of CATXUX010000006.1, forward strand.
ATATGACTCTTTTATATCTGTCCTCTTTCTGCTTGTAACTATTTCATAAATCTCATGAATACTATAAGGCAGCATCTTAAAGGGTGCGCGATTTACCAGTACAAAATAATTTCCGGAGGTTTTCACAAAATCTGCAAACTCTCTTGAAAACACAAATTCATTATTTTCTTCGATAAAAATAATTGTATTCTCCAGAGAAAACATGGCGTCTTTCCAGTCACGTCCTACTTCCCGTCTCAAATATACATAATACTCAGCATTTGTGGAAACTGAATAGCCTGATTCCTTTCCGACTCTCAAATATTCATATAGCATATGCAAAAGAGTAGTTTTCCCGCTGGCGCTGTCTCCTTTGATCACTGTAATGTTTCTTTTTACAGTAAACTCAAAAAAAACTTTTTTGCTTTTTACTCTGAAATAATACTTACCCTTCATCCAGCAGTCCCTCCACTTCCAGCAGCGTTGTCACGTATTCTTTGGAGTTGCGTACAATTTTTCCTTTGTTCATAATTTTAATTTCAAATGGTTCTTCAAAGTGCATAATATGTTGCAGATACACGACTAAGTCTTTCTTTTCTGCAATTTTCAAAATCCACTTTGCACAATTATCTCCGCAATTAGACATATTATAAACGAAAGAATCATCTTTCAGCATCAATATCAGAACTTTCACTCCGCCCGATAATTCTTTTGGTGTAATCGCCCCTAATATCGGACTATCAATAATATGCGGACTCACCACAACAGAATGATCCACATCTTCAATCATCTTTTTGACAAATTCGTCTTCGATCCACTCATCTTCATATACATTATCAAAGTACGCTGGTGCGTCTTTCATATACTCTGTACCACTGTAATACCATATCTTTAACATGACTCGCCTTCACGCTCCCTTTTGAATCAGCCACCAGTTCTTCACCGGTCACCTTATTGTCGTACCTTATGCTATCATAAAGCACCATTTATTTCAAGCAACTACCGGTTATCCTTCAAAAACCATTTGACAGTTCTCCTGATTTTAAGTATCATGAGTGGGTGAAGTGACTGATTCCAGTCACCGAATCATTGATACACAGCTTCTTACAAACTACGCATCGGAGGAAACAGCTATGCTGAAATCATATATTGCATTTGATATTGAGACGACGGGACTTGATCCGCAGGAAAATGAGATCATCGAGATCGGAGCGCTGAAAGTCCGGGACGGACAGGTGGCGGAACGTTTTATTGAGTTTATCCACCCCTGCTCGCTGATTTCCGCCTCCATTACAGACCTGACCGGTATCACCAACGAAATGGTTTCCGGTGCGCGGCCGATGGAACAAGTCATTCCGGATTTTCTGGATTTCTGTGAAGAAGATATCCTGATCGGACACAATGTCCGCTTTGATTATAGTTTTGTAAAGGCAAGCGCGGCACGGACGTCTCTTCCATTTGAAAAGATGGGTGTGGATACTCTGACGATCGCGCAGAAAGTCCATAAAGAGCTTCCATCCAAGAGTCTGTCAAGTCTGTGTGAGTATTATCATATTGAAAACAAATCGGCACACCGTGCATACCATGATGCACTTGCAACCGCGAAGCTGTACCAGACGCTTTCCCACTATTTTGAAGAGACCTCTCCAGCCGCATTTCAGCCGGTCCCGCTTACATATAAAGTACAGGCGCCGCAGCCTGCGACGCCGAAACAGATTGCATTTATCCGGAAGCTGATCCGTCAGAAGAACGCAGATCTTGCATGGGATCCCGATACGATCAGCCGCAGCGAAGCCTCCAAGATCATCGACACACTTTTAAACAACAGATAATGTACATTTTTTATTGTCTCTGTTCGATCGGGACAAAGTCTACATGATATCCTACGTACTTGTATGCAGGACGGATGATCTTGCTGGCATTCATCAGTTCTTCCAGGCGATGAGCGCTCCATCCCGCCATACGTGCGATTGCAAAGATCGGAGTAAACAATTCCTCCGGGATGCCGAGCATCGTATACACAAACCCGCTGTAAAAATCCACGTTGGCACAGACATTCTTGAATAGTTTTCTCTGCTCCATGATCAGTTGTCCGGCGAGACGCTCCACCAGTTCATAGAGCGCAAATTCTTTCATCAATCCCTTTTCTTCCGCCAGTTTTTTTGCAAATTCTTTCAGCACGACCTCACGCGGATCGGACAGTGTATAGACTGCATGGCCCATACCATAGATCAGTCCCGCATGGTCGAACACTTCTTTATTGAGGATCCGTCTGAGATACGCTGACACTTCCTCCTCATCCGTCCAGTCGTTGACATTTGCCTTAATATCTTCAAACATATGCTGGACCTTCAGATTTGCCCCGCCATGGCGCGGACCCTTCAGAGATCCGATGGACGCAGCTACAGAAGAAAAGGTATCCGTACCGGAAGAGCTGACTACATGCGTCGTAAACGTTGAGTTATTTCCGCCGCCGTGCTCTGCGTGCAGGATCAGCGCGATATCCAGAACTTTTGCTTCCAGTTCCGTATACTGACCGGATGGTCGCAGCATCAGAAGGATATTCTCCGCCATGGAAAGTCCCTTCTCCGGATTACGGATAAACAACGTCTCATCCTTGCGGAAGTGCCGATAGGAATGGTAGGAATAGACTGCGATCAGCGGCAGTTTCGCCGTAAGTTCCAGACATTGGCGGAGCACATTCCGGGCGCTGATATCTTCCGGATCCGAGTCATAGGTATACAGTGTCAGGATACATCTCTGCATTGCATTCATAATATTTTCGCTGGAGGCTTTCATCACCACGTCCCGGAGAAAACGTCCTCCCAGAGTTCCCAGTTCACTCATCAGAGCAGCAAAACTGTCCAGTTCCTCTTCATTCGGGAGTTTTCCAAATAAGAGAAGATAAATGGTTTCTTCAAAACCATATTTTCTTCCGTTCAGACCATGGATCATGTCTTTCACATTAACGCCCTGATAATACAGTTCTCCGTCTGCCGGGATCGTGCGTCCGTTTACAAGATGATAGGCGCACACGTCCGAAATCTCGGTAAGACCGGTCAGCACCCCTTTCCCCGCCGAATCACGCAGTCCTCTTTTTACATCATATTCGACATAAAGATTCGGATCGATCCGGTTATTCTTCAGCAGCTCCTCTTCCAACTGGCGCATATTCTTCTTGAACTCACCAAAATCTTCCAGATCTAACATTTCATTTTCCATTGTACCGCCTCCTCAGTTGCGAAAAGAAAACACCTATTGCGATGAATCGGTATACGTCTTCGTAATCGGTGTTCTTTGATCAATTTCTATAACATTTCACTTCCCTATTGTACACGAAGCAGAGGAAGAAAACAAGTCCCGAATTTAAAATGCATATTTATTCTTTTTAATTTCATTTTATGCATTATATTTTGCTTTTTCGCATAAATTCATGTTTTTTTCAATTCTCTATTGCATATTTATAAAAATAGGTGTATGATACACGTTAGTTGCTGACAGAAAGCAAATTCAATGATCAATCCGTCAAACGACAGAGCATTTTCAGGAGGAACATACTATGAGTAAAGAAAAAGTTGTACTTGCATATTCCGGAGGTCTTGACACCACCGCAATCATTCCCTGGTTAAAGGAGAATTTTGACTACGAAGTGATCTGCTGCTGCATCGACTGCGGACAGGGCGAAGAACTGGACGGTCTGGAAGAGCGTGCAAAGCTCTCCGGCGCTTCCAAATTATATATCGAGAATATCATCGACGAATTTTGCGACGATTACATCATGCCCTGCGTAAAAGCCGGCGCTGTATATGAGAATAAATACCTTCTCGGAACTTCCATGGCCCGTCCGGTCATCGCAAAGAAACTGGTAGAGATTGCCCGCAAGGAAGGCGCGACCGCGATCTGTCATGGCGCGACCGGAAAAGGAAACGACCAGATCCGTTTCGAGCTGGGGATCAAGGCGCTGGCGCCGGACATCAAGATTATCGCACCGTGGCGTATGACAGACGTCTGGACCATGCAGTCCCGTGAAGATGAGATCGAATACTGCAAACAGCACGGCATTGATCTCCCATTCGACGCAAAGCACAGCTACAGCCGTGACCGGAACCTGTGGCATATCAGCCACGAAGGTCTGGAGCTGGAAGATCCGGCAAATGAGCCGAATTACGACGACCTGCTTGTTCTTGGCGTATCTCCTGAAAAGGCGCCGGATGAAGGCGAGTATGTGACCATGACATTTGAAGCCGGTATTCCGAAGAGCCTGAATGGAAAAGAAATGAAAGTATCGGAGATCATCACGGAACTGAACAAACTCGGCGGCAAGCACGGCATCGGAATCATCGACATCGTAGAAAACCGTGTCGTAGGTATGAAGTCCCGTGGAGTCTATGAGACGCCGGGCGGAACCATCCTGATGGCCGCGCATGAACAGCTGGAAGAACTGGTACTCGACCGTGCTACATATGAAGTAAAACGTGATCTCGGCAATAAATTCGCGCAGATTGTTTATGAAGGAAAATGGTTCACCCCGCTTCGCGAGGCAATCCAGGCATTTATCGACGTCACACAGCAGTATGTGACCGGCGAAGTAAAATTCAAACTGTACAAAGGAAACATCATCAAAGCAGGCGAGACTTCTCCGTACTCCCTGTACAGCGAATCACTGGCAAGCTTCACAACCGGAGATCTGTACGATCACCACGATGCAGAAGGATTCATCAATCTGTTCGGACTGCCACTGAAAGTCCGTGCCATGAAGATGCAGGAGCTGGAGCAGAAGTAAAGTTAAATCAAGGAATTGAACGAGTTGAAGGCGCTGAAGTTTCAGCGCCTTTTTATGATATAGGAAACTTCGTTTCCTATATCATAAAACCCTCCGGGAGGATGCGCACTGCGCGCAAGTGGAAAATGGCTGCTGATGCAGCCACGCTTCGGCGCGAGAATGTGCAAAGCACATTCTTTTTAGAACTACTATGGCAGTAATCCAAATCCCATCATGTTATTATAGGTGTTGATCCACATTTCCACAGGGAATACGCATAACAGCGTATACATGACAGTTCCCGCAAGCACGCTGCTTCGAATGAGTGCAAATGTTTTCCACTGACGCGCAATAATCCCGGCAAACACCAACGCCAGCCAGATCATAAATACCAGCGTCAGCACTCTTTTCACCGTAAGTCCATATGCGCTCACATACAAAGCCATTTTGCTTGCAGCGGTCGCAAGCAACAGCAAAGTCAGCACAGACAGCGCCACATTCAGAATCCGCAAACCACGGTTGTTTTTTCGTTCCGTTTTCGCAAATGCCCCCGAAGCAGTCAGAATCCCCAGGTTCAGCGCCGCGATCATGCACAGTTCAAAAAAGCCGCGTCTGGCGTATTCTGCATAAGTAAAACTCTCCGGCAGAACTCCTGTAAATGCAGAAAGGAAATACTTTGCCTGCAGGAGGATAAACACAACATATACAAAACAGATGATCCCACCCGCTACAGCGACTGCAATATCCGGAAGGGCCCGCATTTCAGCCATGCTCTTCCTCATATGATCCGGCTGCATACTCTGCGTTCCCCTTCCGGTTTTCCCGCCGTATGCCAGACCAAATAAATACATGGACACCGGAATCGCAAACACCAGTCTCAGAAGAAAGACTCCAAAATGCTCCGTAACAAACTGACCAAGATTCGAAAACATCATCTGAAATCCCTCATCTGCGCTGGACAAAAGCGGAAGAATGATACAGAGCAGCGGAATTGCAATCACAATTCCACATATAACGCCGGAAAAATTCGACTGTTTCACGCGGTCTTCCGACTTCGCTGTTTCTCTCTCTTTCTCCGTCTCTGTCTTTTCTGTTTCCTTTCCGAACAGAATGCGAAACTGACATGTAAAATTACTGAAAGGTACGATAATAAGTGCATTCCATACATCGCATGCTACCCATTCCGAAGTCCTATGGCTCTGCAGCAGCCTGCCGGACACACATAAAGTCCAGTACGCTGCTGTCATCATAAGTACCATCGTCTGCAGCAGCGGCATCACAGTCCAGAATGCATATGAAATGCCAATCGCCAGAGTAAGAACCGTCCAGAAAACACGTTCCCGCATATGATCCTTGTTTTCTGTTTTCTGTGTCCACTTTTCTCCTGCTTCCATATACACCAGTACCACCACAACATAAAGGACCGTAAACCATGCAATATTTCGGGAAAAATTCCAACTGCTGAACACATATACCCAAAGATAACCGACCACCAGGTAGATCCACGCAAATATCAGATCTGATTTTTTGCTTTTATTCCTCATCATCCGCATCCTCCACATATTCCAGAATATCTCCCGGCTGGCAAGACAATGCTTTGCAGATCTGATTCAGTGTACTGATCTTGATCGCTTTCGCCTTGCCATTTTTTAAAATAGAAATGTTTGCCATTGTAATGCCAACCTTCTCCGAGAGTTCTGTAACACTCATCTTCCGCTTCGCCAGCATTACATCAATATTAATAATAATCGCCATATTACCTCTTTCCTGCGCATCCTTTCAGCACATAATGGTACATCATATTGTCAGATCCTGCTCTTCCTGCAGCCTGCTCGCCTTATACACCAGATGGGACAATGCTGCGCAGATCACTGTAAGCGTAATGCAGATACACAACACCAGAATGATCCCAAATATCAGTCCGTTTCTGCCCTTATACCATCCGGTCAGACAGGTACATATAAAAAGAATGGCATAGATTCCACTATCCAACAGCATCAGATGACTCATTCTTTTTAGTGCATTCGCATTTTTGTCCGTAAAGGACTGATCTTTTCCAATCCGCACACAAATCCCCCAGAATATCCAAAGGCACAGAAAACACGGAACCGCCGTGACCCAGACATAAATACACACTCCCCAGTAGACGATCCCTGACTCTGCCACGGACTCTCTCACCATCATCGGTATAAACCATGCCACAAAAATCAAAAACAATATGCCGATTCCGACTGTAACATACTTCAGATACTTCGCAATTTCACTTTGTTTCATACACATACGCCCCTTTCCCTGCTGCCATGCTTCTCACGGCGCCGGACGGCTGTCGGATCATTTCACCGTCCTTTTTTTCCATTATAGAACTCCGAGATCCGTATGTCAATATAAATTTATCGAATTACAATAAATTTATATTGTTTTATCTTCATCTTGAATTTTGAACTTTTTGTCATCTCCCACAATGGCCAGAGCTTCCTTGATGAATGTTTTTGAACTTTCCTGCAGTCTTGTATTGAACTTTTTTTGAACTTATGGTATGATATCCCGGAGAGTTCAAAGCGAAAGAAAGGAATGAAAAAATGACTGTATTTGCGGAACGCCTGAGATCGGCAATGAACCAAAAACAATTGAAGCAGGTGGACGTTCTTCGTCTTGCAGAACCATTCTGCGCTAAATATGGCGTGAAGCTCGGGAAAAGTCATCTGAGCCAATATCTGAGCGGAAAAACGGAACCACGCAGGGAAGTCCTGCTGATCCTTGCGCAGGTTCTGGAGGTGGAACCTTCCTGGCTGCTCGGCAGAGATGCCGGCGGGACCTTCGCCGAAGAGAAACAAAATCATGAAACTGCAAAACCATATCAGAAACATAGAAAAGGAGATCACACTATGAGGACGTTTAAAAAATCATCGAAACTGGACAATGTATTATATGATGTACGCGGACCGGTCGTAGACGAAGCGGCACGGATGGAGGAGCAGGGAATGCATATTCTGAAGCTGAACATCGGAAATCCGGCGCCGTTCGGATTCCGCGCACCGGAAGAGGTCATCTCTGATATGCGCCAGCAGCTTCCCGACTGTGAAGGATATTCCGATTCCCGTGGTCTTTTCTCCGCGCGGAAAGCGATCATGCAGTATGCACAGTTAAAGAACATCCCGAATGTTACGATTTCCGATATCTATACGGGCAACGGCGTCAGCGAACTGATCAACCTCTGTATGCAGGCGCTGCTGAATGATGGAGACGAAATTCTGATTCCTTCTCCGGATTATCCGCTCTGGACCGCAACGGCAACCCTTGCCGGCGGCAATGTGGTCCACTATATATGCGATGAGTCTGCAGACTGGTATCCGGATATGGATGATATCCGAAACAAGATCACCGACCGCACAAAAGCAATCGTCATCATCAACCCGAATAATCCGACCGGCGCGCTGTATCCGAAAGAAGTGTTGGAAGAAATCGTAGAGATTGCGCGTCAGCATCAGTTGATCATTTTTTCCGACGAGATCTATGACCGCCTTGTCATGGATGGGGAAAAGCATATTTCCATTGCCTCCCTCGCGCCGGATCTGTTCTGTGTCACGTTCAGCGGACTGTCAAAATCGCACATGATCGCAGGATACCGGATCGGATGGATGATCTTAAGCGGAAGGAAGAAACTTGCAAAAGATTATATTGAAGGCATCAACATGCTTTCTAATATGCGCCTCTGCTCCAACGTACCTGCCCAGTCGATCGTCCAGACCGCTCTTGGCGGCTATCAGAGCGTCAATAACTATATCGTACCGGGCGGACGTATCTATGAACAGCGGGACTTCATCTGTGACGCGTTGAACAGTATCCCGGGGATCACCGTATCGAAGCCGAAAGCTGCTTTTTATGTGTTCCCGAAGATCGACACGGCAAAATTCAACATCACGGATGACGAACAGTTCGCACTGGATTTCCTGCGTGAGAAAAAGGTTCTGCTTGTCCAGGGCAGCGGTTTCAACTGGAAGCAGCCGGATCATTTCCGCATCGTTTATCTGCCGCGGACTGCCGTTTTAAAAGAAGCGATGGAAAAGCTGGCCGACTTTCTGCAGGATTACCGCCAGTAATCCCCGCACAAAGCTGCTCTGCCTGTGACTGCGCCCATCCGGTGCCCGCGTCATAGGCATTTTCTAATTATGCACACTTCACAAACGCCCGGAACAATTCCCGCATTTCCAGAGATTTCCGGTACATGCACTCGGGATGCCACTGCACCCCGAGCGAAAACCGGTGTCCGGGCATCTCCAGCGCCTCGATCGTACTGTCCGACGCTCTTGCACACACGTTCAGATTTGCTCCCGGTTTATCAATTGTCTGATGATGAAAGCTGTTCACATACAGATATCTTCCCGTATATTCCCGCAGTCTGCTCCCCCTCTCTACTGTAATCCTGTGGCTGACTTCTCCCCGGGTGTACGACTGCTGCATATGGTTCAAATGCTTTCCCGGCTGCAGGGATATATCCTGATAAATACTCCCGCCGCACGCCACGTTATATACCTGCATTCCCCTGCAGATAGAAAACACAGGTTTTTCCGTCTTCAATACCCTCTTCATCAGCCTGATCTGAAACAGATCCAGTGTGATATCCGTTTTTCCATTTCCATTGAGCGGCTCCTGTCCGAACAAAAGCGGCGTAATGTCATTCCCCCCGCAAAATAGAAATCCGTCGCAGAATGATACATAGTTTTCCAGCATATGATCGGAGCGAATCAGCGGGAGGATCACAGGAATACCACCGGAATACCGCACTGCCTGAATATAGGCATTCGGCACAAACTGCCTCTGTCCTTCTGCAAGTCCGCAGACCACAATTCCAATTTTCGGCTCCATCGCATTTTCACCTCGGTTACCTTATTTCCTCCGGCGCTTTCCTGATACGCACTGCGCCGGACACGCTCTAGCATATGTATTTTTCAGGAAATATATACCAGAAAACCCGGTAATTATTTTTTTATAACTGCACATACTACTTCCGAAATCTTTTATTAAGGAGGTCTTTATCTATGTCCGAAATATCAATACTGGATTTACAGAATCTGCGCCATCTGATCGGTGGTTACGAAACTACGCACTGTAAAATGACAGACTACGCTTCTAAGGCGGAAGATCCTGAAGTAAAGAAATTGTTTCAGGATGCCGCAGATTCCGCAATGAAAAACAAGCAGGACTTAATGAAGTTCCTGTAAGACCGGGATGATCCCAACACAATCAGGAGGTAAAAAAATGGACGAAAAAACAATGGTAAGCGACGCGCTGGTAGGCGTCAACGGCGAGCTGAAAATGTTCGGTGATATGATTCCGCAGACGGAAAACAAAGAATTGAAACAATGCCTGAAGCAGATCCGCAATCAATGCGAAATGTCCCAGGAAAAGCTGTATCAGGTCGCACGCGAAAAAAGTTATTATGTTCCTGCTGAAAAAGCGACACAGCAGGAAGTTGACCATGTCAAATCTATACTGACACAGCCGAAGATGAGCTAATGAAAATAATCAGTCCGAAAACGGCAGTAAGTCCGTTTCCGGACTGCTTTTTAATACCATCTATGCACTATTTGTCAATCATCTGCCGGAAAAAGACAATTGACATCCGCCCACCACTGTTTTATGATAATGACTGGTAATCAAAACGATTTTACAGGAGCATATAAGCATGGAATTAACAGTAAATTTAGGAGAAAACAGTTATCCGATTTATATTGAGAATGGAATTCTGGCAGGATCCGGCAGCTATATTTCCCGGATTTTCCGTGGAAAACGAATCATGATCGTTTCCGATGACAATGTATTCCCACTCTATGGCAGCACATTGTTAAACGCATTGGGCGATTATGAATGCCATACACTGGTTTTGCCGCATGGAGAACCGACCAAAAGTTTCCAGATGCTTCCGCAGATTTATACGGCATTGCTGGATGCGAAAATCTCCCGGAGCGATCTGGTCATCGCGCTGGGCGGCGGTGTGATCGGCGACCTTGCCGGTTTTGCGGCGTCGAGTTATCTGCGCGGCGTAAAGCTGGTGCAGATTCCCACCTCGCTATTGGCGCAGGTAGACTCTTCGGTCGGAGGGAAAGTGGCCGTGGATCTGCCACAGGGCAAGAACCTGGTCGGAGCATTCTATCATCCGAAGCTGGTACTCATCGATCCGGATGTACTGAACACACTGCCCCAGCGGTATGTCGTCGACGGCATGGGGGAAGTAATCAAATACGGATGTATCAAGGACGCCGCCTTATTCGAAACATTAAGAGACTGCGGCTCTTTCGACAAGCTGAAACCGCAGTTGTCCTCAATCATTGCACGATGCGTTGACATCAAGCGTATTGTGGTGGAACAGGATCAGTTTGACACCGGAGAACGTATGCTCCTAAACTTCGGGCATACTCTTGCACATACGATCGAGCAGCACTGTAATTACGAACGGGAGAGCCATGGCGAGGCTGTCGCGATCGGAATGTACCAGATTTCACGGATCGCAGAGCGAAAAGGACTGACCGCACCCGGATGTGCCGACGCTATCCGGAATGTACTGGTATCGTACGGACTTCCCTGTGAATGCGGATTCCCCGTGGAAGATCTGACAGGCGCAGTCCGGCTGGATAAGAAGAATCTGAACAACCGCCTGAACCTCGTCCTGCTTCACACGATCGGCGACAGTTACGTATACCCCGCAGACACCGCATTTTTTGACGGCGCGGGAATCCTGTGATTCAAAGGAGATTTTACATGACAGAGCATACAGATATTTTACACTTTGGCGTGATCGGTGAGAAACTGGGACACAGCCTGTCCCCCGAGATTCATACTGATTTATTACAGCAGCAGGGAATTGCCGGTACATATGAAAAATATGAAATGAACCGGGAGGAAGTAAATCAGATTTTTGATTTTATGAAAGAACGTCAGATCACCGGTCTGAACGTAACGATTCCATATAAAGAAGCGCTTTTCCAGATGGTGGATGTGCTCGATGACCACGCAGAGCAGATCGGCGCCGTCAACACGGTTTATCTGAAAGATGGCGTCAGCTACGGCTATAATACCGATTACATCGGCGTTACCAGCATGCTTTCCAAAGCCGGAGTCGATCTGAACGGGAAGCATATCGTGATCCTCGGTTCGGGAGGCGCCTGCCGTGCCCTCATTTATGGATTCCATCTGAAAGGAGCCGCCTCTGTCACAATCGCGGCGCGCAACACTGCCGCGAAGCAGACACTCAAGGAAGCCTTTCCCTATATCCGCACTTGTACTCTGCAGGATATTCCGTCCGGCGATCTGATCATCAATACTACCCCGGTCGGCATGTACCCGAATACCGGAAAAAGCGTAGTCGGCGCAGATGTCCTCCGCCGTTTTTCTGTCGCGGCCGATATCGTGTATAATCCACTGAATACAGAATTTCTGCGCATCGCCCGGTCAGAAGGACTGCAGACCGTCACCGGACTGATGATGCTGGTGGATCAGGCCATCGCCTCGGAAGAAATCTGGCTTGAGAAGAAGCTGGATTATCAGATCGGCAGCCGGATCCATGATGTACTGGCAGCACGCTTCTAAGTCCTGCCGTTTTTGCGGAATCGTTTCCGCATCTATACGACCTTCCATGGATCTTCCTTTCCCGCCTCCCGCAGAAGGCAGCTTTCCATCGAATGCCGTACCATATCACTCACAGCCTGATCTGTATAAAATGCCATATGCGGCGTCACAATGACGTTCGGAAACCCACGCAGGATATACAGATCACGCTTGCTCAGTACATCAGACTTCCGGTCAAAATAATACATGCCGAACTCATCTTCGATCACGTCCAGACCTGCCGCACCGATCTTACCGGACTCCAGTCCGCCGATCAGTGCTTTGGTGTCGATCAGACCGCCCCGTGCCGTATTGATGATCACAACGCCATCTTTCATTTTTTCAATTGCCGCCGCGTCGATCATATGCGTGTTCTCCGCATTCAGCGGCATATGCAGTGTAATGATGTCACACTTCTCATACAGTTCTTCCAATGTTACATAAGACGCATATTGTTTCACCGTCTCATTTTCATACAAGTCATATGCGTAGATCCTGCACCCGAAGCCACTGAGATCCCGGATCACCGAGCGCCCGATCCGTCCCGTCCCGATCACTCCCACTGTAAAGTTCGGCAGTTCCCTGCCCTGAATCCCCGGAAGAGAAAAGTCATTGATTTCCTCCCGCTGCAGGATCCGTTTCATCTTCCGGACAGACATCAGCATCAGCATAACTGTATAATCCGCCACACATTCCGGCGAATATGTTACATTACTGACTCCCACGCCCAGTCTTTTTGCAGCCTCCGTGTCGATATGATCATAGCCGACCGTACGTGTGGAGATCATCTTCACTCCCAGTTCATGAAACCGCTCCACCAGCGATGCGTCAATCTTCGTTGTAATCACACTGATATACGGATACCCCTCCGCCAGATGCGCATTTTCCAGCGTCGGAGCCTCCCGGCAGATCCCCAGTTCCACATCATACTCCTTTGCATAGCGCTGAAAGAATTCTGCCTCGTCGAACTCTCTGTAACTATACACAAATAACTTCATTTCACTCCCGCCTTTCCGATCCGTCTGTCATTTACACATTCTCATTTCCGCCTTCTACTGTATCACCGTTTTATGCAAAAGTCCAGCCAAAAGACCGTTATAACTGCGTGCCTCTCCGAATATAGTATTATCAAATGTTACTTTGACAGTAACGCCCCATGTATGGAGACCGTATCATGAACAAAAAACTGACCGCTATCTTCCGCTCCGGAAAAATATTCCTGCTCTTTGCCGGTGCATTTTTGCTTGGGAGCCTGATCGGGTACTGCACGAAACAGGCCGAAGCATATTTTGCTCCCGAAGCCATCTCCTGCTCTGCTGAAGGAAACTGGGGGTTAAGTTTCCAAAACGACGGAGAGCCTCCTGTCGCCAACGCTACAATGGAAGAACTGAAACAGTACGACGCTTACTATGCCAAAGATACTGATGAAAAAGTGTTATACCTGACATTTGACGCCGGATTCGAAAACGGAAATACCCCTGCTATCCTGGATGCACTGAAAAAGCATCATGTCCAGGCGACCTTTTTTGTCGTAGGTACTTATATCGAATCCAATCCCGAACTGGTAAAACGAATGGCAGAAGAAGGACATATCGTGGGAAATCATACATGGCATCACCCGGATATGTCACAGATCTCCACAAAGTCTGCATTTGAAAAAGAATTAAAGGACGTCGAAGATGCCTATCAAAAGCTGACCGGTGAGGAGATGACGAAATTCTACCGTCCGCCGCAGGGAAAATACAGCGAAACCAACCTGCAGATGGCAAAGGAGCTCGGCTACAAAACATTTTTCTGGAGTCTCGCCTATGTGGACTGGTACGAAAATGACCAGCCGACGCATGATGAGGCATTTGAAAAACTGCTCGGAAGAATCCATCCCGGTGCGATCGTGCTGCTGCACAGTACTTCAAAAACAAATGCTGAGATTCTGGATGAACTCCTTACCAGATGGGAAGAAATGGGATATACCGTCAAACCTCTGACTGATTTGTAGATTTTTATGAAAATCCATTGCTTTTCCATACTTCTTTTAGTAAAATGTACATATGTATGTTATTTACATAACTTTATACTTCGACGGAATGATTTTTTCGCCGTATTACCAAGAAAAGAGGAGAATGATTATGAGCAGACTTGAAATTCCAAGTCCCGGCAGGGCGCAGGTTGTTGTCGAAGGCCTGTACCGGGATCTGGAGCGAAGAATCGAATCCAGTCCGCCGGGACTTTGTCCGGTGGATATGACGCGGGCGTTTTTGGAAATGTGCCACACGCAGTCCTGTGGGAAATGTGTTCCCTGCCGCGTTGGTCTGTGGCAGTTAAAAAATCTGCTGACTGACGTACTGAACGGGGAAGCTACCATGGCTACACTGGATGAGTTAAACGATCTGTCAGTTTCGATCATGGAAAGTTCCGACTGTGCCATCGGATACGAAGCGGCATATATGGTATATAAGAGTTTGATCGGATGCCGTGAAGATTACGAAGAGCATATCCGCCAGGGCCGGTGTACCTGTCAGTATACCCAGCCGGTTCCCTGTGTATCCCTTTGCCCTGCACATGTTGATATTCCGGGTTATATCGCCCTTGTCAGTGAAGGACGTTACGCGGACGCGATCCGGCTGATCCGCAAGGATAATCCGTTCCCGACCACCTGCGGTTTTATCTGCGAGCATCCCTGTGAGGCACGCTGCCGCCGCAATATTGTAGACGACGCTGTCAATATCCGCGGACTGAAGCGGGTTGCTGCCGATTATGCGGGAGAAGTTCCGCCTCCGAAATGTCCGCCTTCCACAGGAAAGCATATTGCCATCGTAGGCGGCGGTCCGGTAGGGTTAAGCGCCGCTTATTTCCTGCAGTTAATGGGACACCAGACTCACGTATATGAGATGCTTCCGGAACTGGGCGGTATGCTCCGGTACGGAATTCCGAATTACCGCCTTCCAAAAGACCGTTTGGACGACGATATCGACGCCATCTTAAAGACCGGCGTTGAAGTAGAATGCAATAGGCGGATCGGTGAAGATATCACGATCCAGAGTCTCCGTGAAGAATACGACGCCGTCCTGATCGCGATCGGCGCCAGTACCGATAAAAAGCTCGGTATCGAGGGAGAAAATGCAGAAGGCGTACTCTCCGCCGTACAGTTTCTGCGTGATGTAGGCGAGGGACACCCGACCGACCTGAGCGGGCAGGAAGTCGCTGTCATCGGAGGCGGCAATGTCTCGATGGACGCAGTCCGCACGGCAAAACGTCTCGGCGCGAAAAAGGTCAGCATCGTATATCGCCGCCGGGTGGCAGACATGACCGCTCTCGCTGCTGAGATCGAAGGCGCTATCGCCGAAGGGATCGAAGTCAAGACATTGATGGCACCGTCACGGATCGTCACCGATGAAAACGGACATGTTTCCGGTATCTATGTAACCCCGCAGATGATCAGCAAGATCAAAAATGACCGTGCCAGCGTCTGTCCGACCGGCGAGCCGGATGTCCTTGTCCCCTGCCAGACTTTGATCGTGGCGATCGGACAGGATATCGAGTCCCGCCATTTTGCAGAAGCCGGCGTCCCCGTGCAGCGCGGAAAACTGCAGACTGCCAGCACCGGCGGCTTTGACAATATTCCCGGTGTATTTGCCGGAGGCGACTGTGCGTCCGGTCCTGCCACGGTGATCAAAGCGATCGCGGCGGCAAAAGTGGTTGCCGCAAATATCGACGAATATCTGGGATACCACCACACAATCAGCTGCGATGTAGAGGTTCCGGAACCCCGTCTGGACGACCGTCCTCCGTGCGGCAGAGTCAATATGACTGAACGGGAAGCCGGAGAACGTGTCTGTGACTTTGAAGGCGTAGAAAACTGTATGTCCGAAGCCGAGGCCAAGCAGGAAGCCGAGCGCTGCCTGCGGTGTGATCATTTCGGCTACGGTATATTCAAAGGAGGACGGGAAAAGATATGGTAAACATTACATTAGACAACCAGAACCTATCCGTGCCGGAAGGTACAACAATCATGGAAGCAGCCGCCGGAATCGGAATCCCGATCCCCAAGCTCTGCTACCTCAAAGGGATCAATGAAATCGCCGCCTGCCGCGTGTGCGTGGTAGAGATTGAAGGAATGCAGCGTCTGATCACTGCCTGCAACAATGCTGTCAAGGAAGGCATGGTCATCCACACCAACAGTCCAAAGGTCCGGGAAGCACGTAAGAAAACGGTACAGCTTATTTTGTCGCAGCATGACTGTAAATGTGCAACCTGCGTGCGCAGCGGGAACTGCTCCCTGCAGCAGGTCGCCAACGATCTGAACCTCATCGACCTTCCCTATAAGCAGCGGCTGGAGGACTTCCCGTGGGACAAGAACTTCCCGCTTATCCGGGATTCCCGGAAATGCATCAAATGCATGCGCTGTATCCAGGTCTGTGATAAAATACAGGATTTACATATCTGGGATGTGACAAGTACCGGTTCCAGAACTACGATCAATGTTGCAGGAAACCGTAAGATATCCGAAGTATCCTGCTCTCTCTGCGGACAGTGCGTTACCCATTGTCCGGTAGGAGCTCTGCGTGAACGCGACGATACAGAAAAAGTCTTCAGCGCCATCGCCGATAAGGACAAAGTTGTTGTCGCTCAGGTCGCGCCCGCCGTGCGTACAGCCTGGGGTGAAGCTCTGGGAATCCCGCTTGAAGAGGCGTCCGTCGGAAAAATCATGGACTCCCTGAAACGTCTCGGCGTAGACTACGTATTTGATACGACTTTCTCCGCAGATCTGACGATCATGGAAGAAGCAAACGAATTTCTTGAGCGGTTCAAGAAAGGCGAAACCCGCTATCGTCCGATGTTTACCTCCTGCTGCCCGGGTTGGATCCGTTTTATCAAATCCCAGTATCCACATCTGGTGCCGCAGCTTTCCTCTGCAAAATCACCGCAGCAGATGTTCGGTGCCGTGATGAAAACGTATTTTGCAGAGTCCATCGGCGTGAGTCCGGAAAATATTTACACCGTATCTATCATGCCCTGCATCGCCAAAAAAGGGGAACAAAACATGGAGTTGTACCATGGAGAATATGCCGGTCATGATATCGACGCCGTACTCACTACACGGGAACTGACACGGATGATCCGCGCCGCTCACATCGCGCCGTTCACCCTCAAAGACCGGGAGTGCGATACGCTTATGAAAGAAGGATCCGGTGCAGGCGTCATTTTCGGTACGACCGGAGGCGTTATGGAAGCCGCACTGCGCTCCGCGCACTACTTTGCAACCGGACGGAATCCGGAGCCAGATGCGTTCAAAATCGTCAGAAGTCCTGCGTTTGAAACCGGCGTTATGGAGGCAGAAGTCGAGATCGGCGGTGCTTCTATCCGTGCAGCAGTCGTCAGCGGACTCGGAAATACGCGCAAACTGCTCGACTCCATCGAGCGCGGTGATGTGCATTACGATTTCGTGGAAGTCATGGCCTGTCCCGGCGGCTGCGTCGGCGGAGGCGGTCAGCCGATCCATGACGGAGAAGAACTGGCCCACGAGCGCGGACAAAATCTGTACTTCCTCGATCAGAACGCGAAGATCCGGTTCTCGCACGAGAACCCGGATGTCCAGAGGCTCTACTCTGATTATATGGAAAAGCCGCTGTCCCACAAGGCGCATATGCTTCTGCATACAGACCATAATGCATGGGAAATGCCACGCCCGGACCGGCCGTAATCAAAACGTAGCATTTGTTTCCTATCCCGGAAAGTGTCCCACACTTCCCGGGATATTTTCTTTCCTTTTTTCATTCACGCTCGTTCGCGTAACCTTTTTCTTCTAATTTCCATATCATAATAGGGAGAATGACAAAAGATCTTTTTATAAGGAAAGGAGTTTTTGAAGATGGCGAATTATCAGAACAATATGCGTTGTGGAAGAGCCGGGAATGTGTATCAGCAGCGGCCTTCATACCGCCGCCAAACCCCCGGGACCATGAACCGTTCCATGTCAAATCCTACCGGGCTGCAGCGTAGAATGGAATCCGATGACGGCTGCGGCTGCGGAAACAACGCAAGACAGCAGCGAATGGAGTCCAATGACGGCTGCGGCTGCGGAAATGACGCAAGACAGCAGCGCATGGAATCCGATGACGGCTGCGGCTGTGGAAATGATACAAGACAGCAGCGCAGCAGAATGCCGGAACGACGCTCTGACACAAGAGAATCGGATGAAGTAAAGGCCTGCCGCTGCCGGGAAGAAGATGAACTGGGAGGAATGCCGCTTGCCATGGCGTATGTTCCGTGGCAGAAATGGTGTGATATCTATGAACCTCAGGAGGGTTTCGCAAGAGGAACCGTCTTTGCGCAGTTGGATAAACCATTTCACGGGAGAGGAGGCTGCAACCGATGAGCGAATGCCTGTGTAAAAAAGATCTGCTGGAACGGATCAATCAAGCCAGCTTTGCGGTAGATGACGTAAAGTTGTATCTTGACACACATCCCTGTGATGAAGATGCGCTAAAGTTTTTCCGTGAAAACAGCCGCATCCGAAATGAAGCACTGAAAGAATATGCAGAAAATTACGGACCTCTTACAGTAGATACGGCAGTAGATTCCTGCACCAAAAACTGGAACTGGATCGATGAGCCATGGCCGTGGCAGGAAGGAGGATGCTGATTCATGTGGAATTATGAAAAAAGACTACAGTATCCGGTAAAAATTTCAAAAACAAACCCGGAAATGGCGCAAGTCATCATTACACAATTTGGCGGCCCTGACGGAGAGCTGGCAGCCTCAATGCGTTATCTGTCACAGCGGTATACAATGCCCTATAATGAAGTGACCGGAATTCTTACAGACATCGGCACGGAGGAACTTGCCCATATGGAAATGATCTGCGCCATCGTTCATCAACTTACCCGTGACCTGACTCCGGAGCAGTTAAAAGCCTCTGGCTTTGATAAATACTACGTAGATCACACGCTGGCGCTCTGGCCGCTGGCGGCAAGCGGTTCTCCGTGGACGGCAACCTATTTTCAATCAAAAGGAGATCCCATCACCGATCTGCACGAAGATATGGCTGCAGATGGTGCGATTGTGTAAAGACAACATTGAGGTTTTAAAAGATAGTTCCCGATAATCTGGCATACTAGCTGCCAGATATGAGAACCTTAGAAATTCCAATGTATTTCAATAGGTACTTCCTTAGTTACAGGGTCTTTTTTGCCGACCAATACATAATCAATCAGCTTTTCAACCGTTTCCCTGTCTAAGTGTTCAAGATTTGTATATTGCTCGATTAACTGTCGTCTGTTGTCGCCAATCAGCATTTTTCTTTCAATAACATCAAGCTGTTTCTGCGTATCAATTACCAGTTTTTCGAGCCTTTCCTTTTGTGTTGAGAAGTCTTTGGATAAATCCAAGTAGTTGAGTTCAGAAAGAATACCTTTTATCTTATCTAAATATAATTCACGGATTCCTTTTGTGTATTCTGCAATCTTCTTTTGATAAGCAGCAATTTCCGTTTCCAGAGCTTCTTTTTGACCTCGCAAATCATTGTTAAATTGCACATTCTGTTCAAGCTCATCTTTGTCAAGATATTCTGCGGATAACTTATTAAGTTCATCAATCACAGCTTTTTCTAATTTGTCTACTGAAATGAAAGAACCTATACAAGCGTCCTTTGCTACATGGCGGTTAGAACATTGCAAATAATGTTTACCACGATTCTTTGATGAACGCATTGTATAACCACAATTCATGCAACGAGCTTTTCTGGCAAATAAGCCGATTGTGCCAACTGTGAAAGGTTTTGCCTTTTGAGCTACCAACGCTTGAACTCTATCCCATAACTCACGGTCAATAATCGGTTCATGTGTTCCCTCAACTCTGTACCATTGGTCTTTTGGTCTGGGTTTGTTTTGCTTTGTCTTATAAGAAACGCTGCCATATTTCCCTTGAACCATATTACCGATATAGATTTCATTTACCAACATATCTGATATGGCAAAATATTTCCATAGGGTACTGTTTTTCGTTTTGGGCTGCTTGTAACGCAAGCCATGAAGTCGCTTGTATTCCGTAGGATTTGGGATTCCTCTGTCATTCAACATACGGGCAATAGCAGTCTTTCCATATCCCTGTGAAAACAGTGTAAAAACTTCTCTGACAACTTCCGCAGCTTCTTCATCAATAATCAAATGCCCTTTTATGTCAGGGTCTTTTTTGTAACCATACAGGGCAAAAGCACCGATATGGTGTCCGTTCTTTCTTCTGTCAGTGAGAACGCTTTTAATATTCTCTGACATATCCTCCAAGTACCACTCATTCACCAGACCGTTAATCTGTCTTGATTTCTTATTTCCCTTATTAGCCGTATCTGCATTATCAACAATACTGATGAAGCGAATACCCCAAAGAGGAAAAAGACCGTGGATATATTTTTCCACTAACTCTAGTTCTCTGGTAAATCTGGATTGTGTCTTACAAAGGACAATATCAAATTTATGATTCTTTGCGTCCTCCAACAACCTGTTAAATTCTGGTCGTCGTCTGTCAGAACCAGTATAATCATCGTCACTGTATATGTTGTAGACTTCCCAACCATGCTCTAATGAGTATTGAAGCAACATTGACTTTTGATTCTGAATACTGTTACTGTCGTCTGTTTCTGATTGTTTGTTTCTATCTTCCTCTGATAAGCGGCAATAAATAGCAACTCTTGATTTTGATTCTATCATGCTTCGTTCTCCTTTTAGAGAAGACGAAACAAACTATCTCTACATAATGTTATTATAACATCTTGTAGGATAGTTTGTCTATCATCTGGCAGGAGTTGCCTTTCCTTTATTTTTTTCATATTGATTTATCAACTCTATCCATTTTAGAGTAAATGCTTTTGTAAACGCCGCTTTATCACAATTTTTAAAAACATTCTTGCAAACTACTTTTGCGTCATTTGCCATTGAACCACCTCACTACAATATATTTACAAAGTATGCAAAAATGCTTGTACATTATGAAAGAATTTGTCTATAAATAAGAAGTAATCAGATGGCTTTGGAAAGCTCCACTGGAATTTCACCATTCCCATTCTGATGGGTGAACCGCACCATGCGAGTGTATCATTATTCTGATATACGGGTCATGGCAGCAACTTTTCCAACAGTCGCTTACGGATCACTGGCGTGGTCGCTCGCTTCTTTATCCCTCCTTTTCATGGGTCGTGGCGTTCCAGTCCGTCGGCTCACCGCATATCAAACGTATCTGATTACTTTATTCAATTTTCAAAGAACACTTGTAAAACGGAGCTGGAATGAGGTGGTATCACACTCCGTATATATTCGCTTATTTCACTCTGACTTCAAAACCTAGAATTGCTTTAATAAGAGCAGCTTTAATTCTGCCTTTCAGTTCCATATCGACCACAATATACATATTTCCGTGTTCATCATAGAACGAGCGTAAACTTGCTTTTGATATGTAAGCGTCATAGTGATTTAATATTTTCTCTATTGCCACTTCGTCGCCATCAGCAGCTAAACTGATTGTGGAGAATAGAGGACACTTTTTTGTAGACTTCATCATGTTATAATTCCTCCTCGTACATATCTCTAATGAGCTTTAGTGAACACATTCTGTTTCTATAAACAGAGTTTCTGGAAATATCCAAAATCTCTGCGATTTCTGCGTCTGGTAATTCCAGAAAGTAGAACATCAACACAACATTGCGTCGTCTTTCACTTAATTTTTTGATTGCTTCACATAATTTCTCATCATAGACACGAACTTCTGTACCGAACACATCAAAGGAAGTAAATTCAATCAAATATTCGTCCGTTACACCTAACTGGTTTAATTCCAGTTCTGGTATCTCGCAGAAAGATATTTCATGCTTTGAACGTCTGGCAAGTTCTTTGTTATAGTTCTTGACAGTTCTCCCAATCACCTTACGAGCCAGACAGTCAAATTGAAGTCTTATAGCGTTCTCAAATGAAGAAGGTTTCATAATCTCACCTCCTTTCAAGTTGAAGTTGCTAAAGCGAAAAGGCTTTTTACCTCTTTCCGCACTAACACTCAACACGGAAGTGCGATTTGTAACCCAAATCAAAAAATTTTTCAGAAAAACTTCTGTACAATAAAAAGGCACAAGGGCATAAAAGAAATGCTGCTCTTGTGCTTTGACGATTATTCCTATTATGTAATGTAAAAAACCACATTCAAAGGTATATTGCACCATTGAAAAATCTAAGATTTTTTTGACAATAACGAATATGACGAAGATTGTCGATTATAAAGACGTTTCAATGCGGCTACCTCCCAGAGCCGCTAAACCAAAACCGATATGATATTTGTAAGTGGAAAAAGAAAAAGGCGGCTTATAAACCGCCATATAAACAGGGATAATTTTTGACATACAAAAATGGTACTGGTAATAACGGTTTTTTTTATTTACCGCTATGCAGCACTTTTTAACTGATTTACGCACATAATAGGAACTGTCAAACCATACTATACGTTTTCTTATACCTGTTAGAAAATCAACAGGAACAGTAAAATATAGTGAGGTGATTACATATGCGTAAAAAGGAAGATAAGTACGATTTTAGAGCCTTTGGTCTTGCAATCAAATCGGCTCGCAAAAAACAAAACTTAACTCGTGAGCAAGTGGGAGCAATGATTGAGATTGACCCACGCTATTTAACAAATATTGAAAACAAAGGGCAGCACCCAAGTTTACAGGTGTTCTATGACCTTGTATCATTACTTAATATTTCCGTTGATGAATTTTTCCTGCCTGCGTCTGATCTGGATAAAAGCACCAGAAGACGACAGTTGGAAAAACAACTTGACAACCTTTCCGATAAGGATTTAGTTATCATGGAAAGTGTTGCTGACGGAATCATCAAGTCAAAGGAAGTGGAGGAATCGTAGTCCTCCACTTTTTAGCTCTTAAATAAAATAAGCCGATAACCCAAGAAATTTTCACTCATTCTCGGTGTTATCGGCTCTGCGTCTTAGCGTCTGGCTCTTTTATAATGGTTACTATTTGATTCTTTACATTGACTAGACTTTCTTTCCTGCATTTAGGACAATACAATGGAAAGTTTATCAATTTTGTATCTTTTCTTATTTTTGTTCGTGTTTTATTTCCACAAACAGGACACATTACCCATTGTTGGCTTATCATAATTTTCTCCTTATTTAACCTGCTTTTTCAGATAGAAATTTTTGTTTTGTCACATATAATTCCTTGTGTAAATGTAATGCCATAAATATTGTAATAATCGCAGAAAGTACATCTGCAATCGGTTGTACATAGAGAATACCGTTTATCCCCAAAAACATAGGAAGTATCAAAATAACGGGTACAAAGCAGATACCTTGTCGGCAAGCTCCCAAAATAAATCCTGCCAATCCTTTTCCGAGTGCAAGGAATAATGATGAATACACAGTGTAAAATCCAAACAATATGAATGAAATACCGTTTATTCGTAATGACTGTGTTCCTACACGAATCATTTCTAAATCGCCTTTTGTAAATTGGGATATGATTCCCTTTGAAAAAACTGTCAATACCAATCCGTAAATGACACAAAATACAGTAGACCATATAATTGAAGTTTTTATTGCTTCATGTAATCGGTCAAATTTTTTTGCACCATAACTATATCCGGCAATCGGTTGGAATCCTTTAATGAATCCGAATACCATCAAACTTCCCATAGAAACAACTCTTGTCACAGCACCCATACCAGCAATAACAGAATCTCCGTATGGTCTTGCCTGTGTATTGACAAGTGAGATAGAAAGACTTGTCAATATCTGAAATACTAATGTCGGTATACCAATCTTAAATATCTCTGACATAATCTCTTTTGTAAAAGTACAGTTTTTAATCTTAAAATGGTAAACACTCTTTTTTCTAAGAACGAATGTTAGATAGACCAGCGTTGAAACAATCTGTGAAATGGCGGTTGCGATTGCTGCACCTGCAACACCCATATCCAATACATAAATGAAAACTGGGTCTAAACCAATATTCAATATTGCACCTGCCATCAATGCGAGCATGGTTGTTTTTGCAGCACCCTCACTTGTTACAATATTGTTCATTGTGACATTGAATACATTAAATATGCACGAAACAATATAAATGCTGGCATAAGTAATAGCATAAGGCATGATACTGTCTGTCGCTCCTAATAGTTTTAAAATAGGTTGAAGAAAAATCATGGAAAAGATAATCATAATCGCACCTACTGTAATACTGCTATATAAGGCGGTACTTGCGACCTTATCTGCTTTTTCTTTATCTCCATTTCCTAATAATCTGGAAAGATAAGAAGCAGCACCATTTCCGAATAATAACCCTAGACCTACAACTACTTGACCGAGAGGATATACCACAGAAATTGCTCCCATCTGACTTGTTCCCAAACCACCAACAAAATATGCGTCTACCAAGTTGTAGATGGCATTTACCATCATACCAAGCATGGTAGGGATTCCCATTGCCATAAGAGCTTTGGGTATCGGAGCATTTCCTAAAAGCTCCATCTTATTGTTTTTACTGTTCACGTTAAATTCTCCTTTCTCTTGACACAAAGTGTAAAATATAATACTATAATTTATAGTAATCGCAGCTGCGATATTCATACTACTATAATTTATAGTAGTTGTCAAGAAGAAACGGAGGACTATTTCATGGCAACGATTGATTTAATTGTTTTAGGTATTCTGAAAAAAGAATCGCTAAGTGCATACGACATTCAAAAATTAGTTGAATACCGCAATATCTCTAAATGGGTAAAAATCAGCACACCATCAATATATAAAAAAGTAATTCAGCTAGAAGAAAAAGGATATATTACCAGTACAACAATCAAAGAGGGGAAAATGCCAGAAAAGGCAGTCTATACATTAACCGATTCTGGACACCACCAATTTGAAAAGTTAATGATGGAACTATCCTGTAAACCCATCAATATTTTTCTGGATTTCAATGCTGTCATTGTGAATCTTGATAGTTTATCCAGAGAAAATCAAAAATCTTGTCTTACTAATATTGAAAATAATGTAAAAACGCTCAAATCTTATCTTGAGGAAAATATGAATCTCAAAAAAAATGTTCCCGAAATTCCAGAAACAGGAATGGCGGTTTTGGAACAGCAATTTATTCTTGCGCAGGCAATCGAAACATGGATTGCGTCAATGAAAGAGCGTTTTGAATTATAGTATCTCTAATGTTCATATAAGGCTATAGATCATACAAAGTATGAGATATAGCCTTATAATTGGTAAAAAAATAGTTGCTTTAAAACTATAGTTTTTGATTATGAATTGAATTACCTGCATAATCAAATAAAGGGTCAAACATTTTAAACTCAAATGTTTCTCTATTCACAGCACCAACAACCTTATCACTATCGTAAAGCTGTATTAAAAAATCAGCCATTTGTTCACTTGTATGATATGTTCCAAAGAGTTTATCGTAATCATATTCTGTAACATCATTTGCCACCTTGCCAAACTTTGTTTTGGTAGCAGCAGGAGCTAATACTTTAGCTTGCATTTACGCATTAGAACTCTTTAACTCTCTTGCCAATCCCTCGGTAAAGGTACTTACATAAAATTTTGTGGCACAATAAGTAACAGCAGTTGGAACTATTGTATAACCTCCACATGAAGAAATATTTATAAGCTGTGTTCCCTCAATATCTTTATAATCATGAACGAAAAGTGTTGAAAAAAGAGTAAGTGCTTCAATATTCAGATGAATCATAGATTCTACTTTCTCTAAGGATTGCTCCGCAACACTACCATAATTTCCGAATCCAGCATTATTTACCCATGTGTCTAGCTCATATGATTTTAATCCACTATAAAGTTGATAAACATTTTTAGATTTGGTTAAGTCAGTTGCCTTTACAATGACTTTTACTGTCGGAAATTTTTCTAAAATTTCTTTCTTTAATTTAGCGAGTTTTTCTTTACGACGGGAAATTATAATTACATTTTTACCACGTGAAGCAAAGGCTTTCGCTGTTTCGTAACCGATACCAGAACTTGCTCCTGTAATAACGGTATATTTATTCGTTTTATTTACCATTTGTCATTCCTCCTTTTGTTTGGTACAATAAAACCATACAATGTAGAGTTCACTCTATGTCAAGAGATAAGAGGTGATTTTTTTTTGGATTATTCAATAGGTGAATTTTCAAAACTTACAGGATTAGGTATTCATACATTGCGTTATTATGAACAAGAAAATTTAATAATACCCAAACGTAATGCTGCAAACCGTCGCTGTTATTCAGATAGTGATATAAAATGGATTGATTTTATTAAACGATTAAAAGATACTGGTATGCCAATCAAAGAAATTAAACAGTATGCGGAGTTACGTGCTATGGGTGAATCGACTTTATATGAAAGAATGGAAATGCTGATAAATCATCGGAAAGCATTAAACAATCAGATACTTTCATTACAAGAACATATGTCTAAATTAGATGATAAGATTACTTTTTATCAAAATGAAATTGAACGTGTACAAAAATAGTTAGAGGGGAATGGAAATTAAGAACCATTCCCCCAATTTCATTATCCTACAATCTTCCAGTTACTATCTTTTTCCAGCGTCAAATCAAACTGTGAAATCTGTGTGGCTTTTGTTCTCTGGTCGAGATACTTTACCGATACAGACACTTTCACCTGCTCCCCATCTTGTGTAAAGATAGGATTTACCAGCTCCGAGAACACATACTCACAGTTCACAGTTTCCAGCACATTCCCCGATACATAGTAGGCAAGCTCTTTTTCTGTTGCAGTAGGGTATAGTTTGAAGAATGTTTCCAAGAACTCTGTTACTTCCTCCGTAGTGGCAGCGTCCACCGTTCCGTCCGATTCCTTGACTTTTGGTTCATAGCCGGATTTGGTCGGTATGCTGCTGATAGTCGGATTCTGCGTGATAACCAGATTCCTATCACCATCTACATGAACCACTACCATGTAAGCGGAAGTATAGCCGATAGAAGTTTCTCCCTCCGTTACCGTTTGATCTACCGAATAGACAACTGTAAAGTCGTCCGTTCCAGCCGCTTCAATCTCCCAAATCTTAACGTCCGTTACCGTAGAGCTTGTAGGTATATCCATACGGACAGTATCAACATTCAAATCCTGCAAGCTCTTTGTAAGATACTGATTGATAGCAGCGGTTCTTTTCTCAATGGATTCCTGCGTGTTGCTCCAAGAATAGTAGGACTTTGCAAAGGCTTTTACAAAGTTCTCTATCTTGTTGGTATCAATGATACGCTGGAGGGTGACTTCTTTCTCATGTACCGTGTGCATATCAATGGCGGTGAAATTCTTATACACCCCAAAACTGACACTGGCTATCAGCACCAGCCATAAGGCAATCACAGTTTTCTTATGCGTGCCGACTTTCATCACAGGCACTTTCTTTTCTTTCTTTGGTTTTGATTCCTTATCCTTTTTCTTAAATAACATAGCACCATTCCTTTCTTATTT
Source organism: uncultured Lachnospiraceae bacterium (assembly GCA_958402795.1). Lineage (GTDB taxonomy): Bacteria > Bacillota > Clostridia > Lachnospirales > Lachnospiraceae > Schaedlerella. The sequence goes on from CATXUX010000006.1 coordinate 122,744, forward strand.
GTTTTTCACCCGTCCGGCACCAATCAAATGCTTTTGCCAGTACGAGCTTGTTAAATCTGCATATCCGATAGGGTCGCCAGCGTGATACATTCTGTTGTTTCCTGCATAGATTCCTATATGAGTAACATATGTTCCAGCATTATAGGTCGAGTGGAAGAACACCAAGTCACCAGCCTTTGCCTGTGACAGAGGTATGTGCTGCGTAGTGTCATACTGTGCCTGTGCGGTACGAGGTAAGCTGATACCAGCCTTTCCATAGCACCATTGAACCAATCCCGAACAGTCAAAAGAAGTGTTGGGATTGCTGCCGCCATACACATATTTCCAGCCTTGATACTTTAAGGCTTCATTAAAGATTACCTGTGCGGTTGCGTCACTGAAACTGGGCACAGCCAAATACTGATTGACTAACTTTACATAGAACATATTCCCATACTTGTAACGCCAGCCGCCATTTTCTTTTATGGAAATTTCATTCTTATAGGTGACTTTGACACCGCCGGACTTGTCCTTTGCGAAGCTGACTGCCAGCTCAAAAGTATACTTTTTCCCATGACTGGAAACGTAATCAATGAAACCTCCGCCATAGTTATAGGACTGTACCACTGTGTTGATGTCACAGCCTTTTGCTTCTGCGGATTTCAAAAGCTCCGAGAAGTATTTACACCCCTGTTTGATGGAATCCTCTACGGACAGGGAATTAAGCGGTAATCCTAATGATTCACTGGCTTGCATAACGTCTGTCGTGCCAGTGCCTCCGGATTCCACCTGCATAATCGCAAGCAGATAGTTCACATAGTCAGAGATTCCATATTCTTTTGCATATTTTTCTACCATAGGCTGATGTTTCAAGACTTCTTGTGACAGGTTCAGTCCAGAAAAATCAAAGCTGGAAGAGCCGCTTTCTTCATCATCTGCGGTCACGATAAACAGAAACAGAAGCAGACAGATAATCACTGTGAAAATCCCACCGAACACAGCGAAATGCCTTAACTTCATTTCTTGCCACCTTTCTTACTGGTCGATTTTTTCACTATTGATTGATTTGTGGTCTTTTTCTGAACCGTCTTTGTCTGCGACTTTCTCTGCACGGTCTGTCGTGACCCATCTGTGGCAGCTTGTGAATGTTTATTTACTGCTGATGAAGTCTGTTTATCTGCCGGACAGGATTCTCTGACAACCTGCGTTCTCACATTCTCCTGTGATTTTGTCACAGGCTCTTTGCTCTTGCTTGATTGCGGCTGCTCCTTTGTCACCGTGACAGGACGCTCCTTGACATTCTGCTCTGGCTTTGAAGCTGCCGCCTGTGAATCCGATTTTACAGGAACAGGCGTTGTGGCTGGTCGCTCATGCACCGGGGCAGCTCTCTTTGTCGCTGATCCGCTGCCTTGTTGCTCCTTATCCGTTGATTTCTGCTTGTCCTGTGCCTTATCCACAATCGGACGCTGCGGATTCTGTTTCTCTGACTGCGGCTGTTTCGATACCGATTTTTTATCCACGATTCCACGCTTTGAGGTAGACTGTGATTCCTGCGTATTGCTCTGTGAACTATGTACGGTCTGTGAGGAATCCGTCTGACTTTTCTTATCCGGCAATGCAAGCGGCTTTTGTGATTTGGAATCCAGCAGAGCTGGCGGCTTGCTGTTACCTCCACTGTTAGAAGCAGAAGTATTGTGATTTGCTCTGCTATGCGTATTACCTGTCTGTTTGGTACTGTCTGCCTTTTTCGTAGAAGCAGAAGCAGCCGCAGCACCAGCTACACCGCCAGCAGCACCAGCCGCCATTGTCCTGCCGATTTTACGTTCCAAGCGTCTTGCCCTACGGTTGAGGAACATATACGGGTGTCGCATGATTCGTCTGCTGACCTGCTGTGTATCAGAAGATTGCAGACTGAACATTGCCATCAAGTCACCAAGTTTGAAATAGATTCCAGCAAAGGTGACTATCTGTAGAAATGCCACCATGAAAAACGGATAGCCAGAGGAAATGGAATAAAACATAGTCGATATACTAAAGGCTGTGGTGATAATCAGCGTGATTCCTGCCCTCATCATAATGGTATTGAACAGCTTCGTAAGTGCCTTTTTTGCCATGCCCTCATAGGTCGGTATCATGGATAAAACAAAACTAATAGGCAGGAACATAGCGTAAATGATGAATAGCACCTGTGAGAAAATCATCATGCCGGTAAGCAGAAAGACAAACGCCGAGATACCGATATTGAAGATAAACAGGAACACCACCATACCTAAACGGGTCATAGTCTTTGTCACGCTTAAATAGGAGTTGTCCTTATCTTCGATTTCCTCAATCACAACGTCCTCTCTGTCGTCCGTGTATGGACTTTCCGATAACAGGCTTTCCACACGGTCAGAACCGAGCGTTTCTATATCCGATTCCCCGTACTGTAAAAGCAGCCACGGTTGTTTCACCTGTATGGAAAACAGACTGTCACGAATCAAATCCACGCTGTCTTTTCCTTTGCTGTTAGAATCGGGCAGCACGATTTTTGTACCGAGCGATAACGCCGAGCTGCTTATATCTGCGGAAAAATCATTGATTTTGCTGATATAGTTTGGGGCGTAGGCAATAAAAGACGCTGACAGGATAAATACCACAAGGAAATTGACTACCGCATGAATGGCTTTTGTGGTTTCTCTTTTTAACAGTCCTGTATATGCCACATAGATTCCCATTACCAGAATGAGGATAAGCAGGAATCCTACATAAAATCCCTCACTGGAAAAACCACTGGAAGTCACACCAGCCAACGTCTGAATGTTCTTTCCGATAGAGCTTGCGGTATCAGAGATAAAGTCCAGCTTGTAGGCTTCCTGCACCACATAGCCTGTCGCATTGGAGATATAAAGGCTCACCGTCCAGACAAAGTTTGTGATAGCATATAACCCGTACTGAATACTCTTTCCGATACCGTCCAGCCAGTTCCACGGCAGCCAATCCCAACTTGAATCCACATAGAAATCAAGCTGATAGTTTTCCAGCGGATATTGAGAGTAGGCGTTAGCGTCACTTACTGTATTGTCTACCAGTCCAGCCGCATGAGCTACCGTTCCTGTAATAGATAAAAACACCAGCACGCCGAGAATCATCAATAAAGCGATACCGAAGAATTTTAGGATTTTTCGTTTACTCATAGGCTTCACCTCGTTTCCTCCGTCTGCACTGGCGGTCTGGTATCAAAGGCATGGAACAAATCAGCGAATACAGGGTGAATCT
>CATXUX010000007.1 GCA_958402795.1 uncultured Lachnospiraceae bacterium
TTTAGATAGACATATCCCTTTTTCAATTACAATTTACGGAAACTCAAGCTGGAGTTCAAAAAGGACTTTAAATGTTCGATTTTACTTTCGTGAAAGTCTTTTTGGAAAAAATGGTTGACAGTACATGTGTTTAGGTGCTATTCTTATGACATGCGAAAAAGAGAAACGCGAGGATGAGGATTATTACATCTGTTTTTGGATACAGAGAACTGCCGGGTGGTGCGAGGCAGTCAAAAAAGCAGTTGGAACTGCCCTCGGAGCGGCTGCCCGAAATTTCTGCCTTTGGGAGCGGGAGAGTAGACGCAGACGGAACCATGCCGTTATCTGTGGGAGGATATAAGATTCAGTGAATCCGTATCCGGTGAGTGTATGAATGATGATTCATGAAATAAGAGTGGTACCGCGTAAGACAAAACGACAGTCTTCCGTCTCTTGCAGGAAACTAGCAACAGGCGGAAGGCTTTTTTGATGATACCATATTATGAAAATCCGCCGGAAGGATGCGTAAAAACAGGGAAAAGGAGGAAGTATAACATGATGAATCACAACAGGTATAAGAGACAGTATTATATGCCGCCGCAGGAGTGTATGGAGTGGACGAAGAAAGAGTACATTGAGAAAGCACCGATCTGGTGCAGTGTGGATCTGCGGGACGGAAACCAGGCGCTGGTCATTCCGATGAGCCTGGAGCAGAAGGTGGAATTTTTTAAACTGCTTGTAAAGATCGGATTTAAGGAAATCGAGGTCGGTTTTCCGGCAGCTTCCGAGACCGAATATGAATTCTGCCGGACGCTGATCGAGCAGGATCTGATTCCGGACGATGTGACGATTCAGGTGCTGACACAGGCAAGAGAACACATTATCAAAAAGACATTTGAAGCGATCAAAGGCGCAAAGCGCGCGATCGTACATGTATACAATTCGACTTCCTATGCGCAGAGACAGCAGGTGTTCCGTAAGTCAAAGGAAGAGATCAAGCAGATTGCCGTGGACGGTGCTGCGCTGCTGAAGAAACTCGCGGATGAATCCGGGCAGGATCTGTATTTTGAGTACAGTCCGGAGAGTTTTACGGGAACGGAGATGGATTATGCGGTTGAGGTCTGCAATGCCGTGCTGGATGTGTGGAAACCGACGCCGGAGCGCAAGGCGATCATCAACGTCCCTGTCACTGTGGAGCTTTCTCTTCCGCATGTATATGCAAGTCAGATCGAATATGTGTCGACCCATCTCAAATACCGGGAGAATGTGATTCTTTCCCAGCATGCGCATAATGACCGCGGATGCGGTGTGGCGGATACGGAGCTTGGAATCCTTGCGGGTGCGGACCGTGTGGAGGGAACGCTGTTCGGAAACGGCGAGCGTACCGGAAATGTGGATATCGTGACGGTTGCCATGAACATGTATGCACAGGGAGTCGATCCCGAACTGGACTTTTCTGATATGCCGGATATTGTGGAGAAATATGAGAAGTATACAGGAATGGAAGTAGACGAGAGAAGTCCATACAGCGGTCAGTTAGTGTTTGCGGCCTTTTCCGGCTCTCATCAGGATGCGATCGCGAAGGGGATGAAGTGGATTGATGAGAAAGATCCGGAGCACTGGACGGTGCCGTATCTTCCGATCGATCCGACTGACGTCGGGAGAAGCTACGATGCAGATGTGATCCGCATAAACAGCCAGTCCGGCAAGGGCGGAGTCGGCTATATTCTGGAGACGAGATTCGGACTGAATCTTCCGCCGAAGATGCGCGAGGCGATGAGTTATGCGGCGAAAGATGTATCTGACCACAAGCATGCCGAACTGCAGCCGGAAGAAGTCTTCGAACTGTTTAAAGAGAAGTTTGAGAATATCACAGAACCATACAGCATCAATGAAGTACACTTCCAGCAGGTAAACGGAATTACCACGCAGGTGACATCCACGTACAAAGGCGAGACGGTCACGACGGAAGCAACCGGAAACGGCCGCCTCAATGCAGTCAGCAATGCGCTGAAGAAAGCATACGATCTGCGGTTTGACCTCGTAACGTATCAGGAGCATGCGTTGGAGCAGAGTTCCAGTTCCCGCGCGATCGCCTATGTGGGGATCAAATCTCCGAGCGGGAAACTTTCCTGGGGGGCAGGCGTGGATTCCGATATCATCCGGGCATCGATCGATGCTCTGGTAACGGCGATCAATAACCGGTAGGTTAAGAACTGCGCATAGCGGCGCATAAGGGCGCTGCGGCAAAAACAAGACGGGATATTGAGGAAACTATATGAATAATAAGAAAGGCGGCCTGAAAGAAAAGGCCGCTGATGCAATTACAAGGTTTAATTCGCACCATACGGGGGCATATGCGGCACAGGCGGCCTACTTTTTTGTACTGTCGATGATTCCGATCATTATGCTGCTGATCACGGCGATTCAGCTCACGCCGGTCACAAAGGAAAACCTGATCGAAGCGGCTGCGACCGTATTTCCGACTTCCGTCGAGGGTCTGATCGAATCGATCGTAAATGAGGTATACAGCCAGTCAGGGACGATCATCCCGATTACCCTGATCGCAGCGCTGTGGTCTGCGGGAAAAGGAACCCTTTCCATGGCGTCGGGATTAAACTGCACGTTTGAATGCAAAGAGACCCGGAATTATCTGCTGCTGAGGCTGCGTGCTTCGTTATATATTGTGATCTTTATCATCGCCATTGTGCTGTCGCTGGTACTGTCTGTGTTTGGAAATAAGCTGGCGGCAATGCTGACGGTACATTTTCCGCTGCTGGAACGTGTGATGAATTTTATCATTGAGATACGGACGATATTTAACCTGGCTATACTTACCTTGACCTGGGAACTGGTATACAAGTACCTGCCAAACTGGAAAAGCATCGGTAAAACGACGCTGTGGCAGCAGCTTCCGGGCGCGTTCTTTTCCGCGTTTGGATGGCAGGTGCTTTCCTTTATCTTTTCTGTATATCTGGACGTGTTTACCGGTTTTTCTACGATGTACGGGAGTATGACGACGATCATTCTGTTCATGTTGTGGCTGTATATGTGTATGTATATGATCCTGCTTGGCGGGGAACTGAATGCATTCCTTATACGCGAGGGATATATGAAAGAGCCGTACAGGAGGAGAACGGCGGGGACAACGCCCGGGGCACAGGCGGCGGAAAAAACGGAAAAGGTGGAAAAGACAGACAAGACAGAATAGACAGAAAATGGATAAATGCTTGACTTTTCTTTTCCATATGTTAGAATAGAACCGTACTTTTCAGATTTTGAGTAAGAAAAGAATAGAGAAAGGCGAAGACCGTGTAAAGTAGAGAACCGCTTTCTTTCAGAGAGAAAGAACCATCGGCTGTAAGTTCTTTTAAGTTCAGGTGGTGATCGAATTTCCCACGCGAGCCGCATTTTTGAAATTCACAGATGACAGAATCCGTTCCGGGGGAAGGGAATCTGTGCTGCAGAAGAGTAGGGAGTGCCGTAGCATGTACGTTACACAGGAATGAGTGTCCGCAGACACCGGCAGGGAGCCGGAAGAGCCTGCGGGAATCAGGGTGGTACCGCGAAACAGACTTCGTCCCTTTTTTGGGGATGAAGTTTTTTCATTTTTGTAAAGACGAAAAGGAGAAGAGAAGATGAAAGAGAGACTGGAACAGATCAGGAAAGAGGCAATGGAGGCGATCAAAGAATCAGCCGCGCCGGAAGAACTGAATGATGTGCGTGTCAGATTTCTTGGGAAAAAAGGACAGCTTACGGCTGTATTGAAGGGCATGAAGGATGTGCCCCCCGAGGAGCGTCCGCAGGTGGGACAGCTTGTCAATGAAACAAGAGCGGTGATCGAGTCGGCGATGGAAGAATCCAGAATCAAGATGGAGCGTGTGATCCGCGAGGAGAAGATGAAAGCAGAAGTGATCGACGTGACACTCCCGGCGAAGAAAAATAATGTGGGACACAGCCATCCGAACACGATTGCGCTGGAGGAAGTAGAACGGATCTTCATCGGCATGGGATATGAGGTCGTAGAAGGACCGGAGGTAGAATACGATCTGTACAATTTTGAAAAGCTGAACATTCCGGCGGATCATCCGGCAAAGGATGAACAGGATACCTTTTATATCAATAAGGACATCGTACTCAGAACCCAGACGTCTCCGGTACAGGCGCGTGTGATGGAGCAGGGAAAGCTGCCGATCCGCATGATCGCTCCGGGGCGTGTGTTCCGTTCGGATGAAGTGGACGCGACGCATTCACCTTCTTTCCACCAGATTGAAGGCCTTGTGATCGATAAAGATATTTCGTTTGCAGATTTAAAGGGAACACTGGAAGTATTTGCAAAGGAACTGTTCGGAGAAGAGACGAAGACCAAGTTCCGTCCGCATCATTTCCCATTCACAGAGCCGAGTGCGGAGATGGATGTGAGCTGTTTCAAATGCGGTGGAAAAGGCTGCCGTTTCTGCAAGGGATCCGGATGGATCGAGATCCTTGGCTGCGGCATGGTGCATCCGCATGTACTGGAGATGTGCGGTATTGATCCGGAGGAATATAACGGCTTTGCATTCGGCGTGGGTCTGGAACGTATCGCTCTTTTAAAATATGAGATTGACGATATGCGGCTGCTGTATGAGAATGACGTAAGATTTTTAAAACAATTCTAGGAGGGAAAATGAGATGAATACTTCATTATCATGGATCAAAGCATATGTGCCGGAGCTGGATGTAACGGCGCAGGAATATACAGATGCGATGACCTTGTCGGGAACAAAAGTGGAAAGCTATGTGAAGACGGACGCGGACCTGGACAAGATCGTGGTCGGACAGATTGAGAAGATCGAAAAGCATCCGAACGCGGATAAGCTGGTGATCTGTCAGGTGAATGTCGGACATGAGACGGTACAGATCGTGACCGGGGCGACGAATGTATTTGAGGGTGCGAAGATTCCTGTCGTGCTGGACGGCGGACGGGTTGCCGGCGGACATGAGCCGGGACAGAGAGTGCCGGGCGGCATTAAGATCAAAAAAGGAAAACTCCGCGGGGTAGAGAGCCGCGGCATGATGTGTTCGATCGAAGAACTTGGCTCCGACCGTAATATGTATCCGGAGGCGCCGGAAAACGGAATCTATATCTTCCATGACGATGTGGAAGTCGGCGCGGATGCGGTCGAAGTGCTCGGACTGCATGACGTTGTATTTGAATATGAGATCACTTCCAACCGTGTAGACTGCTACAGCGTGGTCGGGATCGCGAGAGAGGCTGCCGCTACATTTGACAAGGCGTTCTGCCCGCCGGTTGTGACCGCGACGGGAAATGCAGAGGATGTAAACGATTACGTGAAAGTATCTGTGGAAAATACAGAACTCTGCCCGCGCTACTGTGCACGTGTCGTAAAAAATATCAAGATCGGACCGTCGCCGGAATGGATGCAGCGCAGACTTGCGTCCGTGGGGATCCGCCCGATCAATAATCTGGTTGATATCACAAACTATGTGATGGAGGAATATGGCCAGCCGATGCATGCGTACGATCTGGACACTCTTGCGGGACATCAGATCGTTGTGAAGAATGCAAAAGACGGGGAGACATTTGTTACGCTGGACGGACAGGAGCGCGCGCTGGATCAGGACGTTCTGATGATCTGCGACGGGGAAAAGGCAGTAGGCATCGCGGGGATCATGGGAGGAGAAAACTCCATGATCACAGATGATGTACACACGGTTCTGTTTGAAGCGGCCTGCTTTGACGGGGTGAATATCCGCAAGTCCGCGAAGCGGATCGGACTGCGTACAGACGCGTCCGGAAAATTCGAAAAAGGACTGGATCCGAATAATGCGATGGAAGCAATCAACCGTGCCTGCCAGCTTGCAGAAGAAATGGGAGCAGGCGAGGCAGTCGGCGGCGCGGTAGATGTGTATGCCAAAAAGAGAGAACCTGTGCGGGTACCGTTCGACGCGGCGAAGATCAACCGGATGCTGGGAACGGACATTCCGGAAGAACAGATGCTCGGCTATTTCAAGAAATTGGATCTGGGATATGATCCGGAGACAAAAGAAGTGATCGCGCCGACCTTCAGGCAGGATCTCTTCCGTCTGGCAGATCTCGCAGAAGAGGTGGCGAGATTCTACGGATATGACCATATTCCGACGACGCTGCCTGATGGGGAATCCACCACAGGAAAGCTGCCGTTTAAACTCAGGGTTGAGCAGACAGCGCGGGAGATCGCCGAGTTCTGCGGATTCAGCCAGGGTATGTGCTATTCCTTCGAGAGTCCGAAAGTATACGACAAGCTGCGGATTCCTGCGGATTCTCCTGTACGCCAGGCAATTGAGATCATGAATCCGCTGGGCGAGGATTACAGCATCATGCGTACACTTCCATTGAACGGAATGCTGACTTCTCTGGCGACGAACTACAACCGGAGAAATAAAAACGTGCGCCTGTATGAGCTGGGGAATATTTATCTTCCGAAGAGCCTTCCGCTGACCGAACTGCCGGAAGAGCGGATGCAGTTTACACTCGGAATGTACGGGGACGGCGACTTCTTTACGATGAAGGGCGTAATCGAAGAATTCTTTGAGAAGATCGGAATGAAAGGAAGAGAGAGTTACGATCCGAATGCCGGGAGAACATACCTGCATCCGGGCAGACAGGCAAATATTGTGTATGACGGCAAAGTGGTCGGTTATCTGGGAGAAGTACACCCGGATGTGGCGGATTCGTACGGGATCGGGGAGCGCGCCTATGTGGCCGTGATCGATATGCCGGAGATTCTGGAATATGCGACTTATGACCGGAAATACACAGGAATTGCAAAATATCCGGCGGTGACACGTGATATCAGCATGGTAGTTCCGAAACAGATTCTTGTCGGTCAGATTGAAGAAGTGATCGCAAAACGGGGCGGGAAATATCTGGAGAGCTACGAGCTGTTCGATCTGTATGAAGGCGCGCAGATCCGACGCGGTTTCAAGTCTGTCGCTTACTCGATCGTGTTCCGTGCGAAAGACCGGACACTGGAGGAGGCGGATGTTGCTTCCGCGATGGAGAAAATCCTGAAAGGACTGGAAGACCTGGGAATTGAACTGAGAAAATAAAAAACATGCCGTAAAGGCAAGAGGAACGAGAGATGAAGAAAAAACAGATTATAGGGATGATTATCGCTGCCGTACTGTTTATCGTGATTGGCGTGACGAGCGTTCTGACGAACACGTATTCAGACAATAAGGCAGAACAGATGGAGGAAATGCTGGCAGGAATCAGCCAGGAAACAAAGTATTCTGATGTTCCGAACGAGGACTATATTGCTGTGGTCCGTGTGTCGGGAACGATTCAGGAACAGACCGAGACCGGCCTGTTTGATACAGATTCCGGCTACCGTCATCTGGATACACTGGACTATATTGACTATCTGATGGATGATCCGGACAATCAGGGGATTCTGCTGTATGTAGATTCTCCGGGCGGAACCGTATACGAGTCGGAGGAACTTTACCTGAAGCTGCAGGAGTATAAAGAATATACAGGCTGCCCGATCTGGTGTTATATGGCGCACTATGCGGCGTCCGGCGGATATCTGATCTCCATGTCGGCAGATAAGATCTATGCGAATCCGAACACAACGACGGGTTCGATCGGTGTGATCATGTCGGGATATGATATGACCGGACTGTATGAGAAGCTGGGAATCCGCTATGTCAGCATTACAAGCGGGGAGAATAAAGACAGCTCTCAGATGACGGATGAACAGATTGCAATCTACCAGAGCCAGGTGGATGAGTTCTACGAGCGGTTTGTTGATATCGTGGAAGATGGCCGGGGAATGACGGAAGAAGAGGTAAAAAAACTGGCGGACGGTAGGACCTATACGGCGAAGCAGGCGCAGGAAAACGGTTTGATCGACGAGATTAGTCTGTTTGATGATATGACGGATGAGATGAGCGGCGAGCTTGGGACATGGGTATTCTATGAGCCGGATAAGTCGGATGAGAATCCGCTGGCGTCGCTGCTTTCCGGTATCGGGGAGATGATCCCGAAGTCAGAAGCGCAGATCCTAAAGGAAACCGCAGACGAGATGGAAAGCGGGGTGCCGATGTATTATGCAGAACAGTTACAGTAGACAGGCAGAGGCAGAATACGCGGGATTCTGGGTACGGCTGGCAGCATATGTGCTCGACAGTGTGATCATCGGCGCGGGACTTCTGGCTGTACGGCTTGTCCTCGCAGTGATTTCTGCGCTGACAGGAAGTAGTTTTCTGGAAAACCATATTTTATTCCAGTACACATGGAAAGATATCATACTTTATGTGTGCCGTGTACTGTATTTCATTCTGATGACCTACAGCACCGGGATGACGCTTGGAAAACGTGCGCTGAATCTACGTGTTGTGAATGCCGACCAGAGTGAAAAGCTTTCGATTTTAAAGGTCGTATACCGGGAGACGATCGGACGTTTCCTGAGCGGGATCCTGTACATCGGATATCTGATGATCGTGCCGGGCAGGGAAAAGTGTGCACTGCATGATATGCTCTGCGATACGAGAGTCATCTATGCGAAGACGGTGAAGATCTATGAAATTCCGGTATCATATTCTACAACTGCCGCAGAGAACGCACAGTCAAAGGAAGAGCCTGCAAAGTCAGAGACAGAACAGCCGCAGATTGAGTTCCCGATAGCAGATGCAGAGCAGCCGCAGGCGGAAGTCCCGGCACAGAAAACAGAGCAGCCGCAGGCAGAAGTTCAGGCACAGCCGACGGAATTGTCCGGCGGTGGTAAGAGTGGCGGGTATTCCTATGTAGATCCGCAGAGCAAAACAGATTTTTCCGCATCTGCGCCGGAAAATAAGGAATAATTGAGAAAGGGCGTTATTCATTTTGAAAACGAGTGATTTTTATTATGATCTCCCGGAGGAACTGATCGCGCAGGATCCTCTGGAAGATCGCTCCGGTTCCCGGCTTCTTGTGTTAGATAAGAAGACGGGAAAGACGGAGCATCATATTTTTAAGGAGATAACAGAATATCTGAATCCCGGAGACTGTCTGGTTATCAATGACACCAAGGTGATCCCGGCCCGTCTGATCGGAGAACGGGTGGGAACCGGGGCGAAGATCGAAGTGCTTCTGCTGAAACGAAAAGAAAACGATATATGGGAGACACTGGTAAAACCCGGAAGAAAGATGAAGACCGGAACGCAGGTCAGCTTTGGAGGAGGACTGCTGACGGGGGAAGTGATCGATGTGGTGGAGGAAGGAAACCGGCTGATCCAGTTCCACTATGAAGGAATTTTCGAAGAAATACTGGACCAGCTCGGCCAGATGCCGCTTCCGCCATATATCACCCATCAGCTTGAGGAACGTGACCGCTATAATACGGTTTATGCGACTCATGAAGGTTCTGCCGCTGCACCGACAGCGGGATTGCATTTTACAAACGAACTTCTGGAGGAAATCAGCCGGAAGGGAGTGGACATCGCACGGGTGACGCTTCATGTGGGACTGGGGACATTCCGCCCTGTGAAGGTAGAAGAGGTGACGGATCACCATATGCATTCCGAGTTTTACCAGATTGACGAAACGGCTGCCCGGAAGATCAACCATGCGAAAGAAAACGGCGGCAGAGTGATCTGCGTAGGAACGACCAGTTGCCGCACGATCGAATCGGCGGCGGACGAAAACGGGCATCTGGAAGCCTGCAGCGGGTGGACGGACATCTTTATCTATCCGGGATACCGGTTTAAGGTGCTGGACTGTCTGATCACGAATTTCCATCTGCCGGAATCTACCCTGATCATGCTCGTATCAGCACTGGCAGGACGGGAACATGTACTCGCGGCATACGAAGAAGCAGTCAAAGAGCGGTATCGGTTTTTCTCGTTCGGGGATGCGATGCTGATCAAATAACACCAGGATTGCTGTGGCATAAGCTTTCACCTTGCCGAAAGTAGGAATAGAAAAGAAAAGCCTCAGTGCTGCAACACTGGGGCTTTTCGTTTGTTCCCTATACTTGTTGTATTATCTTTTTGCCTATCGGCATTATAGCATATGCGGATTTGAAATGCAATATGCGATTGGTTCAATAAAAATTTAAAATTTCCTTAAATTGTTTTTTTCCGTTGATAAAATACTACATATGGAGATGTTATTGTGATGTTAATTTACGTTGCTTGCGGCAATGTCTCTGCCACTGTATAATATAGGCAAAGGAGAGGATTATATGCTGGGAGAGAATATAAAAACACTTAGAAAACAAAAAAGGTATACGCAGGACGAACTTGCCTGTCGGCTTCATGTTGTGAGACAGACGGTATCGAAATGGGAAAAGGGAATTTCGGTTCCGGATGCTGACACGTTGTCCCGTATGGCTGATATTTTCGAAGTAGACGTCAATGAACTGTTGGGCACGGTGGTGATGCCGGAAGATAAGGAAGATGCGATCGCCAGAGAACTGGCAAAATTAAATGACTATCTGGCAATTCGGAATCGGCGTATAAAAACATTCTGGAGAATCCTGACAGTGATTGGAATCTTGATTATGATATGCGGAATTTTGGGAATCGGATTTGGAGTGATCAATTATAATGCGATAGCTAACAGCGCGACATACAATTCGGAAATTGTACACAATGTTTTGCCAAGATATATTTCCGCATTTCAGCAAGGTGTTGTCAGAATGATAATTGGACTGCTCATTACAGTTGCTTCCTGTTTAATGAATCGGAATCAGTGAAGGAGATGGAGAAGATGAGAAGAAAGATGAAAAAGAGTTGTAAGCTAATGCTCACATTATTGCTTATTATAATCGGTCTGACCGGATGTAAACACAAGATTTATTCAAGTAGTTCGTTTTCAGCAAGTATGGATGAAGATGATACGGGCAGAAGGTGTGTATTAGACATTCGGATGTCTTTGGATGAAGTTTCCATTCCGAATGCTGATACGGAAGAACTGAAAGAAAAAATCGGTACGATTGAGGATAGGAAATCTGTGGTCCTGGCAGATGGACAAGAAATTTATACGGTGAAGTTTGTTTATGATATGACAAGAGGTGAGTGGGAAGAACCAATTGAATGTCAGATGTTTTCTGACAGCTTGTCAGATATGGAGACAATATTGGACGTAGATCTTTTGAAAAGCACAGAGGCGGCTGATCTGCCGGGAGAAGTAAACTATTATATGTCTGCAAGTGATGATTTTTCACAGATTGAAATTGACGGAACGACTGTGGAATATAAAGGTATGCGTATTGAACCACGAATTTATCTTTTGTTGCAAGATACTTTGTATGATTGGATGTATGGCACAGAGAGTGATGACTTTACGCATATGATAAGTGAAGGAGAACTGCCGGCTCATATTTTGATCGGGAACAATAAAGAAGCGTTTGTGTTTCTGACCTGTCAGGATGTAATTTATACATATCGAATTTCTTCGGATACAAATATTCCTCTGAAGTCGGTAGAGGATTTCGTGCATACATTAAACTTTTAAAAGAATTAATCTGTAACCTTTTCCTGTTTTTTTCCGTCTAATCTATATACGATACAATGAAAGGGGAGAATGTTAGTTCTCTGAACATGAAGGGTGGTGGGAAATTTGGAGGAGAAAGCAGAGGAACGAAAGCTGGTCAAGAAAGCGATGCGGGGAAATGCAGACGCATATGGGGAGCTGATTGAAATGTACAAAACCTATTTATATAAGCTTGCGTTTGCCTATATGAAGAATCAGGAAGATGCGCTGGATGTGGTGGGGACGACCATATTAAAAGGCTTTCAGAGTATCCGGTCTTTAAAGAATCCGGAGCTGTTTAAAACGTGGATCACGAAGATTTTAATCAACACGGCAAATGATGAACTGCGGAAAGTGATTTACTACAGTGATATTGATGATCTGCAGGTCCCGGACCGGCATAAGGGCGTTTCGCCGGAGGAAAAATGTGATCTCAATGATGCACTGGAACGGCTGCCGGAGAAGTACCGCAAAGTGATTATTTTAAAATATTTCAGTGGAATGACGATTGAGGAGATCGCGTTTGCCGCGGATATACCGGCAGGTTCCGTGAAAGCGTATTTAAGCCGTGGACGGCAGGAATTGAAAAAATATTTGAAGGAGGATTATATGTATGCAGAATCTGTTTGATGATATCGAAGTGCCGACGGAGAAACTGGATCAGGTGGTTCAGGGAAAAATGAAAGAAATACACGGACAGTGCAGAAAAAGAAAAATGAGGTGGATCAAAGGCGGGTGCGCGGCGGCAGCAGTATTGATCGTGGCGGGAATCGGGTTCTGTATTTCGAACCCTGTACTGGCGTCGCAGATCCCGCTGGTAGGGCATTTGTTTGAGCGGATTCAGGACAAACAGTACTTTCCGGGAAATCTAAGTGAAGTTGCATCTACTCCGGACAGTGGAAATGTGAGCGAGTCAGAAGGGGTAACTGTGACACTGTCCGAGTTATACTGTAATTCGCAGGCGCTGTATGCATCTTTCCTGATCGAATCGGAAGAAGCATTTCCGGATTATGGGAGTCATACAGAGGATGGTACGGATGAACTGTTTATGGACGCGCAGTATCAGTTTGACTTTATAGAAGAACCGATACAGGCTGACCTGATCCAGCTTGTTGGGGAATATGTGGATGAACATACCTTTGCCGGAGCTTACCGGATCAGTTTTCAGCTGGAACCGTTTGCAACGACTACAATACCGGATACCTTTCAGTGGGACATGGAGATCAAGGAGATCTATGCGGCAGCCAATGTGGAAGCGAAAGAGGACACTTTGCTGGGTGAGGGCGGTACGTGGAAGTTTTCTGTAGAGGTTGAGAAGGATGACTCAAAAACGGTGACAAAAGAAGTACACCAGTTTGATCCGCTCGGAACGGAGATTGTCTCTGCTGTGAAAACTCCGTTTGAAATTATTCTGAAGGAAGAATATCATGAAGATAAAAAAGTACGGGATGATATCGGATACATTATTACACTGGACGCCGATGGAAAATATATGATTGACAAGGTTGGAATGATCGCGGTCGGAGACCATAATGTATCCAAGATCACCCGATATTATCTCCCGGAATTTGAAAGTGAGGAGGAGCTTGAAGCGTTTTTTACGCAGCAATATGAGGACGGATTTGAGGAACTGGTAAAAGAATATGCGGTATGTCAGATTGAAATTGTATTTGACGAACCGTGATACGTGAGGCATAAATCATGCTGCGGCGGCATATATTGTCCCTGCGGGGGTGATGAATTGATCTATGTAGTAAGACCTGGGGATACGTTGTATCTTATCTCCAGACGGACCGGAGTCGCGGTATGGAAGATCGCGTTTGACAATCAGATTTCAGATGAGTTTCGGCTCTCTGTGGGGCAATCGCTTTTGATTTTACAGCCGGGAGAAGAAGGGAGCTACCGAAGGGATATGCATGTGACAGGATATGCATATCCCTTTGTTGAACCTTATATACTGGAACAGTCGTTTCCGGCAGTCAATGAACTGCTTGTGTTTTCGTATGGTTTTACATTCGAGGGAGAACTTGTCCCGCCGGTCACGGACGATCTGTGGATGATCGAGCGGGCGTGGGAACATGGAATCGAACCAATGCTTGTACTGACGCCGTTTTCAGAAGGGGCATTTAACAACCAGTTGGTGAAGGTTCTGGTAGAGAATCCGGAGATTCAGGACAGACTGATCACAAATGTACTGGAAACCGTTCAGGAACGCGGATTTGCAGGCGTAGATATTGACTTTGAATATATTTTGCCGGAAAACCGGATCGGTTACGCAGAATTTGTCGGGCGGATGCGGGAGGTGATGAGCAGAAACGGATACCAGACATCGGTTGCTCTGGCGCCGAAAGAGCGTGCAGACCAGCCGGGACTTCTGTATGAGGGAATGGATTATCGTCTGCTTGGAGAAAATGCGGATTTCGTTTTTTTGATGACGTATGAGTGGGGATACACGTATGGTCCGCCGATGGCTGTGGCGCCGTTAAACAAAGTGCGGCAGGTAGTGGAGTACGCATTGACGGAGATCCCGAAGGAAAAGATTTTAATGGGAATTCCCAATTATGGTTATGACTGGACGCTGCCGTACCAGAAGGGCGTGTCGAGGGCGAGGCTCATCGGGAATGTGGAGGCGGTGCGGATCGCTGTGGATTCGGGCGCGCAGATCTTGTTTTCAGAGCGTGCGCAGAGTCCTTATTTTCATTACCGGGAGCAGGATGTACAGCATGAAGTCTGGTTTGAGGATGTGAGAAGCATTGCCGCGAAGCTGGATCTGGCGTCGGAATATGGACTCTATGGCGTCGGATACTGGAATCTGATGCGCACGTTTCGGGCAAACTGGCTGATGCTTGAAAAATAAACACACAAAATCACACGTTCCTGCATATATTGTGCAGAAGGAGGGTGATGTTATGGTTGAAAAACTCAACGGCATGCCGGAAGCGTTTGCAGAGATAGAAGGAATCAGCAGCTATCCGGATATTCATGGTATGGTATACTTATTTGAAGTGTATGACGGAACCATTGTGATGGCGGAAATTTATGGACTCCCGGATGAAGATGCACAGGCGACGGGGAAATTTTTCGGATTTCATATTCATGAAGGCGCAGAATGTGCAGGGGACGCCGCAGACCCGCTCAAAGATACAGGAGGACATTTTAACCCGGAAAATGCGGAGCACCCGAACCATGCGGGGGATCTGCCGCCGCTTTTGTCGGTAAACGGGGCGGCGTGGATGGCAGTATATACCGGGCGGATTCATCCGGAAGATGTCATCGGGAGAACCGTTGTGATCCATCTGCATCCGGATGATTTTCATACACAGCCATCGGGGGACAGCGGGATGAAGATCGCGTGCGGAGTGATCCGTGAAGAAATGATCCGCCCGGCAAAGTAACCATTGGTCAATTGTGATCAGCAAAAAAGTGAGAGCGGGAGTTGACTTTGCAGGAAAGAAAAAATACAATACAGATATGGATAAGAAAATGATGGTGTTCAGCTTTACTGAACAGGGAAGTGAATGGAACAAGAGAATATGCAGGCTGCTCCCGGAGTGGGGGTATGCCTGCGAGGGTTATACAACCGGACGATTTGCAGACCGGCATGACCTGCTGCCGCTGCCCCAAAAGCTCTCAGACTGGATCGGAACACGGTGGGGGGACTGGGACATGCTCTTCATCGGGGCGTCCGGGATCGCGGTACGGATGATCGCGCCGTGGGTGAAGGACAAGTTCCGGGATTCTGCAGTTCTCGTAATGGATGAGAAAGGGCAGTATGTGATCCCGCTTCTGTCCGGACATATCGGCGGAGCCGTGGAGACCGCAAAAAGCATAGCGGCGTATTTTGGCATGGAGGCGGTGATCACGACGGCAACCGATGTGCAGAGCAAATTTGCCGTGGACGTTTTTGCGAAGAAAAACAGACTCCGGGTGACGGACCGTGAACTGGCAAAACGTATTTCAGCGGCGGTGCTGGAGGGGAAAACGATTGGATTTTACTGTGAATATCCGACAGAGGGAGCGATTCCGCCGGAGCTGGCTTTTTGCAGTTCGTATGAGGAACTGGCAGAGACGGAGTATGGAATCGCAGTCTGCGGACAGCAGGACATCCGTTTGTACCGGCAAAGGAACGCCGGGAAGATGACACAGATCTTATTTTTACAGACAAAACCGTATATCGCGGGAGTGGGATGCCGAAAGGGAATTTCGCCTTTCAAACTTTGCAAAGTGATGGAAGAGGCGTTTGCCCGGTACAGACTGGATTTGGAATCGGTATCTGCATTTGCAAGCATTGATTTAAAAAAGGAGGAAGATGCGCTGCAGCAGCTTGCAAAAAAGTACCAGGCAGAGTTTGTGACATATCCGGCAGAAATGCTGAAACAGGCAGAATGCGTCAGTGAAGGTTCGGCGTTTGTGGAGTCGGTGACGGGTGTGGATAATGTGTGCGAGCGCGCCGCGCGTGTCTGCTGTCCGGACGGCAGGCTCATATTGCCGAAGCAGAAGCTGGACGGGGCAACGCTGGCGGTACTGGCGAGAGACGTTCGGATTCTGTTTCAGAATCACGATCCGGCAGAGGAACAGCGGATTCTGATTTTTTCAGGAACATCAGAGGGAAACCAGATCGCGGCGTATCTCAGTCATAAACCAGTGAAAATCTTCCTGAGTGTTGCGACAGAATATGGAAAAGTCTGTGCCGGACAATACCCGAATATGGAAGTACTGTCCGGTCGTATGGAGGCGGAAGAGATCGCAGCATGGATCCGCAGAGAGAAAATGGATCTGGTAATCGATGCGACACATCCTTTTGCCAGGGTGATCACAGAGAATGTGAAAAAAGCATGTGAGACCACTGGCACAGAGTATCTCCGGTGTCTGCGGGAATCCGGGAAAATCCGGGAAAATCCGGACGATCATGGGGGAAAAGTAATAGAAGTGGACAGTATCGAACAGGCTGTGGACGTCCTGCGGGATACTTCCGGCAACATTCTGATCACGACCGGAGGAAAAGAGCTGGAACAGTATACCGTTTTGCCCGATTACCGGGAACGCTGCTTTGCACGCGTGCTTTCCACAGCGGAAGCGGTAGAAAAAGCAGTATCGCTGGGATTTGAGGGTCGGCATCTGATTGCCATGCAGGGACCGTTTTCCGAAGATATGAACATGGCGCTGCTGCGGCATGTGGACGCGGTGTACCTGGTGACGAAGGAATCCGGAAGAACGGGGGGATTTCCGGAGAAATGCCAGGCAGCCAAAGAAACAAGCGTTACTTTGGTGGTGATACGCAGGCCGGAAGAAGCCGGGAAAACTGTAGATGAGATCATTGCTTTTCTGGAAGCAAGGATTCGTTCCGGTCAACGTTAAACATCTTACAGGCAAGAGCTCATTTGAATATGGCCGCGCCATTGTGCGCGACCATATCAGAAAGTGTATCATCACTGTGTATTAGAACAAGTCCTTGAACTTCTGAATGAAACTTTTATTTTCTTCTGTCTCGGAACCGGTATCGGCTGTTGTGTTGGATTCACTGTCCGATGTATCGTCTTTTTGGATTCCCTCAGTCTGGATTACAAACTGTACCGCTTCTATATTGGTATTTTCTTCGGAGACAAATGATACAAGCTCCTGACCGCTTCCGGTGATGGTATCCATGATCTCGTCAATCTGATCGGAGATCTTGGTGTCCATGCCGTCCGTTGCACTGCGCAGTTCGGAAGTTCCGTCTTTGAGTGTTCCGACTCCGGTGTTCAGAGTGTTTAATCCACTATTCAGGCTGGAAACACCGTTTTCCAGAGTTCCGGCTCCGTTGGTCAGAGTTCCGGCGCCGGCGTAAAGGCTGCTGATGCCGCCGTTTAATTCCGTGCTCCCCTGTGTGAGGGATGCCGCACCGTTTTTCAGTGTGCTGCCGGAGGCACAGAGCGTGTTTGCGCCGTCAAGCAGTGCAGCGTCATTTTTCTTTAACTCTGTGAAACCGTCGCTGATCGCCGCGGCTCCTTCATATGCCTGGTCAACGCCCGCAATCAACTGCTCAAGTGGATTCCCGGTTGTCTGTAAGGTGCCGGACAGAGTTCCGAGCGTGCCGGACAGCGTATTTAATCTGTCAGTCAGATCGTTCAGCTTTGCGATCGTGCTGTCTAAGTTTGTTACAAGACTGTCCAGTCCGCGCAGTTCGGAGACTGCCTCCGGGGTGTCAATGGAGGCCGCAGCGGTATCTGGTTCGCTAATGCTGTTTACGGTTGTTGTACCGACTTTGGAGTTCTGCAGTGCCGCGATACTTCCGTTTGCCGTATCCTGGTCAAGCGTTCCGTTGTTTACCTGCTCCTGAATCGCCGCGATCGCCGCGTCGATCTGGCTGTTTACGGTATTTGCCGCTGTACCGATCTCGTTGTTTACGGAGGCAATCTGTTCATTGACATTGCTGACACTGTTGCTGACAGTCTGTTCGCTTTGTGCGATTTCCGCATTTGCCTCTGCCACCTGGCTTTCCAGACTGGCAGCGACAGCCTCGCCGGAACCGGCGTAACTATGCAGGGAGTCGGAAAGTGCCTGAAGCAGGCTGCTCAATTTTCCGGTAAATTCTGCCAGCTTTGTGGAATCAGCCTGTGCCTGATCCAGATATCCTGTGAGTTCTTCGATATCGATCTGATCGGATAATGGTTTTAGTTTATCGACCTGCATTTTCAGTTCATACATTCCGCTTTCCAGTTCAGCGGCGCCGCCGGCGAGCTGGCTTGTTCCTCCGATATACTGGGAGATACCGCTGGAGAGACTTTCAACGCCGGAGGTGTACTGGCTGATTCCGTTCTGGAGTTCTTTCGAACCATCTGTGAGAGCAAGACCGCCCACATACAGCGTGCCGGTTCCGCTCTGCAGTTGTGCCGCTCCGGACCGGAGAGAAGAAGCTCCGCTTAAAAGCTGCGACCCGCCATCTGCGGCAGAGGAGGTTCCGGACTGTAGTTCTCCGGCGCCGTCGTCAAGCTGCGCGATCGCGGACTGAAGCTCTGTGACCTGATCCAGCAGTTCGGAGGTGTCAATGTCCATGTCCAGAGACAGCGGGACGCCGTTGATGGAAAGTCCTGCCATTTCAAAATCGGTTACGTCTGCGCTGATCTCCAGCTCGGTATCTTCTGATCCGGGCAGGACAGTAAATGTGATCTGCTTGTCGCTGCCTACGTTTGCGACGGTAGCTCCGTCCGCAGTAATGTTGCTGCAGGTATTGGTATCCAGTGTCGCGGAAGCCTGCAGCGCATAGCTTTTGAAGAAGGATTCGTCACAGTCCGGATTCTGATGAATGGAGATGGTGATCTTCAGTGCGCCGCTTTGCCCTGCTAATTCGGACGGACTGACGTCTTTCCCGTCCAGCGTATAGTTTATGGAGATATCCCAGGGCAGGTCGTCGGATACGAGTCTGCCTTCGTAATAGGTTTTTCCGGATTCTGCCTGAATGTGTACAGAATCGTCTGTGTATTCGACCGGCGCGGTGGAAGTCATATTCCGCACACTGGAATAAGTTCCGTAATCTGTGATCACTCCGTCATGTTCCAGATCAAAAATATTGACAACGTTGATCTCATCAACAGAGCCGTCTGCATTTAAATTCGCGTAGATGACTTCTTCCTTTGGCGTATTTGCTTCCCCGCCCGCCGGATCTGCCGCGAGCGCGGCAGCCGGAAGAAGGGAGGAGACGGTCAGTGACAGCGCCAGTGTGGAAGCCAGTGTGCGCGGTACGCTGGATTTATTCATTTTCTTTCTATTCCTGTTCATGATGCATGTACCTCCTTGGAATGAGTTGGTTTGGAATGTTTTTTCTTTTCTTTCTTTTGCCCGATCACGATCCGGTCGAAGATGGACAGCAGGCCGGGCAGGATAAACAGCACGATGGTCAGTGACAGCAGCGCGCCTCTTCCGATGTAGGTGCCAAGCTGGGACATCAACTGGTTACTGGAGAAAAGTCCGAGCATAAAGCCGACGATGGTCAGGGCGCCGCCTGAGGTGATGACCGATGTGGTGGAATCGGCAATCGTCTTGATGACGGATTCTTTTTTGCCGAGTGTCGCCCGGTTCTCTTTATAGGTGTTTGTGATCAGGATCGCGTAATCCACAGTTGCACCAAGCTGCAGGGAGCTGATGATCAGGTATGCCAGATAGAATACATGCATATCCAGGAAATACGAGATCGACAGGTTCAGCCAGATGGCGGTTTCAATACACAAAACAAGCAGCAGAGGAACCGACCATGTGTGCAGCATCAGCGCCAGTACGGCATATACAGCAAGGATCGAGACCAGGTTTACTTTGACCGTATCGTCGGTGACGGTTGTTTTCAGGTCATATGTGCTGACGCCTGCCCCGGCAAGATAGTAAGTTCCGGGATAGTGCTTTTCCGCGATCGCCCGGACGTCTTCCACCAGTGCGAAGCTCTCCTCACTCTCGACAGGAACGTCGACGGAGAGGACGAGACGGCTGTAGTTGTCAGACGCAAGCTGTGACATGGAGTCTTCATCCAGATACTCCAGCGGAACTTCTGCCCCTGCAAGATCCACATAGGAGATGATGCCGGTAACATGAGAAAGCTCATGCAGGTCGTTGGAAAGTGCGGTTTCTGTGGCGGTGTCTCCCGTAGGAACAAGCAGGACATAGGTGTCTGTATCCCCGAAAACATCCTGGATGGCGGCGGTATCCGCTCCAATCCGGGTATCTTCGCCATAGATGTGGGAAGCTCCGTAGTAATAGTCATTTGCGTTGGACGCCATGTAGGACGGCGCTATGACCAGGGCAAACAGCACAGCCATCGGGATGGAAATCTTATATACCACTTTTCCCAGACCCCGGAAACTGGGCAGAAGCCTTCTGTGCTGCGTTTTATCCAGCCATTTGTAGGTGTTCAGGATAAAACACGGCATGAAAATAAACACTGTGATCAGGCTGATGAGCACACCTTTTGCAAGTACCAGACCGAGATCAGGTCCAAGACGGAACTGCATCAGTACGAGAGCGATGAATCCGATCACGGTAGTCAGTCCGCTGGATAAAATAGAGGACAGTGATTTGCACAGTGCATCCACCATTGCCTCCTGCGGATTGTCAAACTCTTTTCTGCATTCGTCGAAGCGATGCATCAGAAAGACAGAATAATCCAGGGAAACTGCAAGCTGCAGCACGCTTCCTGCGGAGTTTGATACGAATGAGATCTCGCCGAAGATCAGATTGGTACCGTTGTTGATGAAAACGGCAACCCCGAGTCCGACCAGCACGATGATCGGTTCTGCCCAGGAAGTCGTGGTGACGATCAGGATGGCAAGAACCATCAGGACCGCAACGACCGTGATGAGATAAATCTCGGAAACGGTGTTTGTTGTACTGTCCGCTGTAGTCGGCGCGTCTCCGCTTAATGCATTATCCTCGCCGATGATCTCCCGGATGTCCGCGGTGGCTTCCACTCTGGCATCTTCATCGATCGTGATGGAGAAAACGGCATAATTATCTTTGTAGTAATTTTCCACTGTTGACGCATCCATCGTTTCCAGCGGAAGTGTGATGTCAACGACATCGTCCAGCCATGTCACATCGGTAACACCGTCCACTGCAGCAATTTTTTCTTTATATTCGAGTGCTTCCGGGATGGTGACGTCAGACACCATGGCGCGGGCATTCGGGATTCCTCCGTCAAATTCCTCACCCATCAGGTCGATGGCGACCGTAGAGGGAGCGTCTTCGGGAAGATAGTCGTTGATGACATAATTGACCGCGACCTTACTTTTCAGTCCCAGACAGATCACGGCAGCCAGCAGAAATAACGTGATCACGGTCTTTCTGTGATTTGTAATAGCAGTAAAAAACTTTTTCATATAAGCCTCCTTGATGTTGTCTTAGCGGCAGAGGGTTCCGGTAACCGGAAACGTATTGCGCCCATCCTGTACGGTCAGCTGAATCCCGTCCGGTGTGATCGTTCCGGTTGCAGTGATGTCTGTATGACGCATCAGAGTGACCATGGTACCGCTGATGCTGAAGTTTCCATTTTCATCGATCGTTCCGGTAAACGGCTCCGTATGCTTCAGAATATCCACAGTACCGTTCAATACCCCGCCGTGATTCTGAACACGTATGAAGCCTTTCTTTGCGCCAAGATATGTCTGCATGGTAATGTCATATGTTATTTCTTCATTCTCTTGCATATCGATCAAATCCTCCGTTCTGCATATGGATCTCCCTCATCAGGAGAAATGTCCATAATACGTTTTCAGCAAAAAGGAAAGTGTATTTGCGGTTTGGTCAATGCCGAGCGTGGAACTGTTGATGCAGAAATCATAAGTGGCCGGTTTCCCCCAGTGCCGTCCGGTATAATGTTCGTAATACTGTTTCCTCTGTGCGTCGGTTTTCTGTATCAGTGTAAGAGCACTTTTCTGGTCCATATCATGAAGTTTCATGATCCGTTGGATTCGGTCTTCCAGCGGAGCGCTGATAAAAATCTTGTAATTGCGCTGTCCGGACTGATCCAGCACGTAATCCGCACATCTGCCGACAAAGATGCAGTCGCCCTTGTCTGCCAGCTCTGTAATCACATCGCTCTGACTGCGGAACAAGATTTCATTCGTGGACAGTCCGCGAAGATTTTTGTCCTTTGATTCATACCACACTCTGTGCAGCCATGGGTTTGTCTTCTTTTCATCCGTATGGCGGATATCTTCCGGAAGACCATGCTTCTCTACCGCCTTTTCTACGAGCTCCTGATCATAAAAAGACAGATTCAGGTTTTGGGCGATACGCTTGCCAATCTCATGACCGCCGCTGCCGAATTCTCTGCCGATACATAAAATCATTTTGATTCACTCCTTTTCTTTGTGTTCAGCAGTAGTATAAAAACAAAAGAGAAAAAATAAAATAAATAAATTTATTGATTTGAATAAAAAACAGACAAAATTCAAAAATTGTCGGGAAAACATTTGCGAATTTCCCCGACATGTGTATAATGAAAATACCAGGGTCAAAAGGTCATGAATGACATACCTGCATGTCAATACATGAGTTTGTGCCTGCGGATGCTGTTAAAACATAAGAAAGGAACCGAATATGAAGCATGAAGTGACGTCACTGAACACGAAAAGAATGCTTGCGGAATCGATGAAAAAGGCGATGAGAAAGAAGCCGTTTTCCAAGGTGACCGTAAGCGAGATCATCAAGGACTGCGGGGTAAACCGCGCGACGTTTTACTACCATTTTGCAGATACATACGCTCTTTTGGAGTGGATATTAAAAGAAGAAGCCGTGGAGGTCGTGAAGCAGTTTGATCTGCTGGTGGATTATGAGGAAGCGATTCTTTTTGTGATCGACTATATCCGAAAGAATGAATATATGCTGAATTGTGTGTACGACTCGGTCGGAAGAGAGCAGTTGAAAAAATTCTTATTCAATGATTTTATTGATGTGATCAAAGAGATCTTTACAAGGTACGAAGAAATCAGCGGGAGGAAGCTGGATCCGGAATACAAGGATTTCCTGGCTGTTTTCTACTCAGAAGCATTTGGCGGCAT
The DNA here is from genome assembly GCA_958402795.1 of uncultured Lachnospiraceae bacterium. Classification (GTDB taxonomy): domain Bacteria; phylum Bacillota; class Clostridia; order Lachnospirales; family Lachnospiraceae; genus Schaedlerella. The sequence continues at coordinate 23,005 of CATXUX010000007.1, forward strand.
GATGATCGATGCGCTGAAAAAAGATATGACTATGGATGATAACCATGTTGTCAGATATATTGAGAGACTGTTTCTGATGTCTCTGGACGCAATCTTTTTTTCTACGAAAGATTATGATAAGGCGGAAAAGCTTCCTCTTAGAAGTCCGGCTGAATCCAAATAAGGGAAGAAATGTGAAATTTTTCTTACATTTTTTCCCTGAAAATGTTAAAATATAGCAAGAAGAGCTTGTAATTCCATACAGCAAACGTGTTGAGAAGATCTTGTTTCGCTTATTAATTCACAGCGGAACAGGGTCTTTTTTCAACCGGATGATCCGGGCAGACGGCCCGGACTGCGTGGAAATGGATGTCTTCATGACTGGAAAAGGAAGGTAAGGAAAATGAAACGAGTAAAGGCAGCCTGCATCACACAAACATTACATTTTATGTTAAAGGAAGATCTGGGGCATGATTATGCGGTCAGGATGGTACAGGAAGAGGTAGCGAGATACAAGGAACACCTGAACAAGACGGGAACAAAATACAAGATCTTGTCAGAAAAGGTGGAGAGCGACGGTTCTGTGATGATCGAGATCAAGAAGCAGTATAACACTTCACCGGTCGGGAACTATCTTGATTAAGGAACGAATATGGTAATAAAAATACAGGAGAGAACAGCGCCAAATGTGCATGAGTTCTCTCCTGTATTTGTGTACAAAGTTTATACTTCTTCGTCCTGCCCGAAGTACATCAGCTCCCAGATCGCGGGTGCGGCAATCTCCTCGACAACCTGTTCTCCTTCGAAGCGTTCCAGTGTGACTGTTCCGCCAAAACGGTTATAGGACGGAGCCAGCTTCATCAGATGCATTGCGGTGATGACTGCCGGATTGGTCTTGACTGCCGGCACATCGGAGGTCATGTCCTGCCGGTCAAGGCATTCCTCTGCGCGGTATGTAATGCAGTAATGGACATTCCCGTCATCGTAGTCATAGATCAGTTTTTTGTGGTAGTGCTTTTTCGTCACATCGTCAAAAACGGCGTCTGTCTGCGTAAACGTAAGATGATCGGTATTGTCCCCAATGAGCTCCCGCCCCTTTGCGAGCATAAAGATCGGAAAATGTTCATATCCATACTTTCTGGCTGCAGTGATGTAGCAGGTGATCATCTGATAGTCGCCCACTTTTGCGCGGCCCCAGTACCAGTGGTGCATCATCTGGAACATTGCAGTGTTGCCCCAGTTATGGTCGTGATAGCCGGTTCCGGTGAACTGTTCTTTGGTCTCATGCGTGCGCACCGCAGCTTTTACGGTTCCTTCCGGAACGGAAGGCAGCCACGCGAAGTAATCCTTCCTGCCGAAGAAGATATGTCCGGTTGCCGGTTTCCACGGATTTACATTTCCTTCCAAAACGACGTTTGCCTGTACTTTCTTTGTGCGATAGCGGATCGTATAACGGTTCAGATCCCCTTCAAATATGCTGCCCCCGATCCTTGCATAGCAGCGGTCTCTGGAAAAGCTGCACTCAGACGCGTCCACTTTCAGCTCGTCTTCAATCTCTGTCCCGTCCGGACGAACAAGATGGAGACTGACGCTTGGCTGATAGCCTTTCTTGACAGAAACAAACGGAGCGGTGAAAAATACGATGACCAGTGAAGAACCGTCATCCATTTTGGAATCAAAATACCACCATTCAAATTCTCCACGCTTTCCGGTTGTGCGGACGCCGTCCTCCCATGGAGCGACCTTTCCCGGCGTAAGTCCCAGATAAGCATATTCTTCCAGCCGCGTGCCCAGATGGGCGTCAGGTAATTTCCCTTTCATGATTCTATCACCTCTTTTTTGCTGTTTTCTCAAGTGTAACACATTATGATACCAGAGTCAAAAGGTCTAAGTTTTAATGGTCGATGACAGGAACCGGCGTGTCGTCCCACGCATCCAGGTCATTGATATATTTTTTCGTGTCGGCGGCAATTTCTTTCGAGAGAAACAATACCGCGAGCAGGTTCGGGATCGCCATCAGTGCGTTCAGAATATCGGCGAGCGCCCACACAACGTCCAGTTCTACGACCGGAGCGATGACCGCTACCGCAAGATAGAGCAGCCGGTAAGGGATCAGACCCTTTTTCCCTGCAAAATATTCTACCGCGCGTTCCCCGTAATATGCCCAGCCGAGAATCGTGGAATATGCGAAACAGATGATTCCGAGTGTCAGGATCACCGGTCCGAGATACGGAATCTGTGAGAACGCAAGTGTGGTCAGCTTTCCGCCGTCGGAAATGCTCTCAATGTTGATGGAAGGGTTCTTCATGATCGTGGTGACAAGAACCAGTCCGGTCATCAGGCAGACAACAACGGTATCCCAGAACGTACCGGTCGAGGATACAAGCGCCTGACGGACCGGGTTTCTTGTCTGTGCGGCAGCCGCAGCGATCGGAGCGGAACCCATACCGGATTCATTGGAAAAGAGTCCTCTGGCGATTCCGTACCGCATGGCGGTCATAATGCCGGTACCGACCAGTCCGCCCGCCGCAGCGCCCGGAGTGAACGCAAGGCGCAGGATCGTAGCGACTGCAGGAATGATATAATCGTAGTTGATCCCCAGGATAATGATACAGCCGAGTACGTAAAACACTGCCATAAACGGCACGAGCTTTTCACAGACATTGGAAATGGATTTGATTCCGCCGAAAATGACTGCGGCAGTCAGTGCGGCAACGGCCAGACCGACCACCCAGGCGGGGATCCCGATGTTGGTCTCGACGATATTTGCGATCGCGTTTACCTGTGTTGCACAGCCGATTCCAAAGGAGGCAAATGCGGCAAATACAGCAAACAGCATGCCGAGGACACCCCCGAGCTTTTTCCACTTCAACCCGCGGGAAAGTGCGTACATTGCACCGCCCTGGATGCGGCCGTCCTTTGTCTTGACACGGTATTTGACAGCAATCAGAGACTCTGCGTATTTTGTCGCGATCCCGAATATTCCGGAGATCCAGCACCAGAATACGGCACCCGGGCCTCCGAGGGCGACTGCCGTGCCGACACCGACGATATTGCCGGTTCCGATCGTAGCGGCGAGAGCAGTCGTAAGCGCGCCGAAATTGGATACCTCGCCTTCCGCGTCGGGATCCTTTGTGATCGATAGTTTAATTCCTTTTGTAATGGTCTTTCCCTGGATAAATTTCGTCCGGATTGTCATAAAGATATGTGTGCCGAACAGAAGAATGATGAGCCACCACCCCCAGATGACGTCATCTACTGCATAGATTGCATTGCTTATTGCGTCTAACATATTCTACCTCCTCAAATGGACTATTTTAACAGTTTACCGTAATGCAGAGTGAAATTCAATGATTTTTTCTGTTTCTGCTTCGTTTTTTTAATTTTTCTTAATAATTAAAGGGAGTGCTTGTGTATTTGTCGGCCAGAGGATATAATGAAATCAACCTAGAAAAAAAGGAGGAGGGCAATGTGGATAATCAGGAGAAAAAACCGTTGGGAATAAAAAAGAAGGTACTGATCGGCTGTGGAGCGGTGCTGGCTGTTGTGCTGATCGGAGCAGGCGTCTGGAGAGCCGTGTCGGGGGGAGACTCCGGGGAAGGTGATACCGTACTCTACGCAGATTCTGTCGGCATGCTGACGGGGACGGGACTGGGGACGCAGAACCGGTTTTCCGGAACCGTGGAGGCACAGGATACGATGAAACTGATGCTGTCGGAGGATCAGAAAGTCAAAGAGATCTTTGTCGAGAAGGGACAGGAAGTGGAAGCAGGAACGAAGCTGTTCGAATATGATACGGAGGAGTTGTCGATGAGTCTGGAACAGGGCAATCTGGAACTAGAGAAGATCACGAACAGCATCAATAACCTGAATACGCAGATTGCAGCGCTGAATGAAGAGAAAAAGAGTGCCCCGGCCAGTGAACAGCTATCTTATACGACGCAGATTCAGGAACTTCAGACGAATGTAAAGCAGGAAGAGTACAATTATAAGGTAAAAGAGCTGGAAGTAAACCGCACGAAAAAAAGCCTGGAGTCTTCGGTTGTGACCTCGACGATCGCCGGGATCATTCAGGAGATCAATGAAGAACCGGGGTACGACCAGTATACAGGCGAGAAGGAAGCGTTCATGAGCATTCTGTCCACGGGAAAATACCGCATCAAAGGAAAGATCAGCGAGCAGAATATCGGCAATCTCTATCCGGGGATGCAGGTGATCGTTCACTCCCGGGTGGATGAAGATGAGATCTGGATGGGCGTGGTGGATTCGATCGACACGGAAAAGCCGGAGACGTCCCAGAGTGCGGTTTATTATAGCGGAACGGACACCAGTCAGCAGGCGTCCAGATATCCGTTTTATGTGACGCTGGAGACAAGCGACGGACTGATGCTGGGGCAGCATGTGTATATCGAGCCGAACATGGGACAATCGGACGACAGCGGAATGTGGCTGATGAGTTCTTATATCGTAGATGCCGATTCCGGATCGCCATACGTGTGGCTGGCAGGTTCGGATGACAAGCTGGAAAAGCATGACGTTTCGCTTGGAGAATATAATGAAGAAATGGATACATGGGAGATCCTGAGCGGACTGAAAGGAACGGACTATATTGTGTGGCCGAGCGAAGACTGTAAAAAGGGAGCGGCTGTTGTGAAGAATACCGGCGGCGTATCAGGCGGAATGAGTACCGGCGGGACGGAAGTGACACCGGAAGACGGAGCAGAAGTGATGCCGGAAGACGGAGCAGAGGTGATCCCGGAAGACGGAACGGAAGAAGGTATGAGTGGATCGTCCGGAAATGGAACGGCGGCAGAGGAAGAAACGGGGGGAGAATGATGATCCTGAAACTGGAACATATTTATAAGGATTATATACAGGAAAAACTGGTCGTTCCGGTATTGAAGGACATCTGCTTTGAAGTGGAACGCGGAGAGTATGTGGCGATCATGGGACCGTCCGGCTCCGGCAAGACAACGCTGATGAATATCATCGGCTGTCTGGACACTCCAACCTCCGGAACCTATCAGTTCAACGGGAATGATCTGCTGAATTATAGTGACAACCAGTTATCTGAAGTGCGGAATACATCGATCGGGTTTGTGTTCCAGACATTCAATCTGCTTCCGAAAGAGTCGGCTCTGGAAAATGTGGCGCTGCCGCTTCTGTACGCGGGAGTACCGAGAAAGGAACGGCTGGAGAGAGCCGGGAAGGCGCTCGAGAAAGTCGGTCTGGGAGACCGGATGGATTTTCTTCCCACACAATTATCCGGCGGACAGAAACAGCGCGCGGCAATCGCACGGGCAATCGTGACGGAGCCGGATATCCTGCTCGCGGACGAACCGACGGGTGCGCTGGATTCCGTTTCCGGACAGCAGGTGATGGATCTGTTCGAGACGCTGAACCAGGAAGGCATGACGATACTGATGATCACGCATGACGCAGGAATCGCATCCCATGCCGGGCGCATGGTGCAGATTTACGACGGAGTGTTAAGCGGCGAAGGAATAGATCCGGCGCCGGTAGGGGCGGGAGAGGAGATCCAAAATGCGCAGCCGGACATGGAAGAAGAGATCCAGATGCCGCAGGCAGATATAGGAGAGGGGGAACCGGAATGAGTAAAGTCAGGAAAAAAACAGTGGTCATTTCGATTTCGGTGATTCTTGCCGCGGCAGTCGTCGGAGTGGGAATCTGGGCGGTGTTCCAGAGCAGCAAAAAGGCGGTGAAAGTCGCTCCGGTTGCGAATATGAGTTCGGGCGGCTGGTACAGCAGTTCAGAAGTTTCCGATTACGGAAATGTTACAACGAATCTGAATCAGGATATTTATTATGATGAATCGCTCGTGGTTACGGATGTGTATGTAAAAGCGGGAGACACGGTAAAGATCGGGGACCCGCTGATTGCTTATGATATGACGCTTCCGACGCTGGAACTGGAGATGAAACAGATGCAGATCGAGGGAATCGGCCTGAATATCCAGAATGTGCGGGCAGAACTGAACCAGCTCCGCTCCACTGCCGTGGTGGCGTCTGCCGGACAGGAAAGGCAGGATGAGACGGCTGCCCCGGGAACTTCCGGTCAGAGGCAGGCGAATGTGGGGCAGCAGGGACAAAGCGGAGAATGGAAATCCGTCGTGGCGGCACAGCAGGGCAGGAGAATCCTGACTACGGAGGAAACGGAAACTGAAACCGGTCAGACACAGCCGGATGCAGGAAATGAAGGAGATCAGAGCGGATCTGTACCGGAAGAGGGAGACACTCAGACACCCTCAGGAACAGAGAATCAGGGAGACCAGACCGAACCGGGAGGAGAAGGCGGCGGGACAGATACCCCGGGCAGCGGGGATTCGGTTCCGGCATCAAAGATCGGAAGACCATTTCCGGAGGAGCTGAAAGGAAAGCCGATATACGATTCCATCAAAGAGGGAACAGAACCATACAATTTAGAGGAGGCGGACGGAACGCCGGAAAAGCCTTACCGGTTTTTATGCTCTGCGCCGGGAACTTCTGTGGACGCGGCGTTTCTTTTGAAAGTTCTGCAGGATAAGATTGTGTGTGCGTTTGATGTGGCAGATGATGCGAAAGAACCGACAGTTCTGCTTTATACGTGGATCCTGGACGGAAGCACAGGACAGATCGTGATACCGGAAGAGCCGGAGGAACCCGAGGAGCCCCAAGAGCCGGAAGAACCAGAGGAACCAACGGAACCGGAAGAACCGGCTGATTCGGGTATGACCTATGATCCTGGGATTGATGAACCGCTTCCTTCAGGCGGCATGACAAAGGAAGAACTTCAGAAACAGATTCAGGAAAAAGAGCAGGAACTCAAAGATCTGGATCTGGAGAAACGAACGGCGGAACTGGAACTGAAAAAGCTGCAGAAGAAAGTCGATAACGGCATAGTCACCAGTACGGTAGAGGGAACGGTTAAATCCGTCGTGGACGAGGAAACTGCACGGCTGGAGAACACGCCGATGATCAGCGTGGTCGGCGAAGAAGGCTTCTATGTGACAGGAAGTGTGGCGGAGACTGCGCTGGATCAGATCAAGCCGGGAATGACAGGAATGGTAACCTCGTGGGAAACAGGCATGACCTATGAGGCGACAGTTACGAGCGTCAGCAGCACACCGATCAGCGGTTCATACTACAGCAGTAATGAGAATATGTCGTATTATCCGTTTACGCTGGTGATCAAGGGCGATGCAGACCTGTCGAACGGACAGGGCGTGAATCTCTCCATCATGGATCTTTCAGGAGATCCTTCGGGTGAAATTTATCTGTCACAGATGTTTGTCCGGGAGGAGGGAAATCAGTATTACGTCTATAAAAAGGGTGAAAATGACCGTCTGGTCAAGCAGTATGTAGAGGTCGGCAGGAACGTTTACTCAGAACTGGAGATTCTTTCCGGACTGACGATGGAAGATGAGATTGCATTTCCATACGGAAAGGATGTAAAAGAAGGCGCGAAGACAGAATCAACAGATTCGTTATATGATACTTACTAAGGGGGGAACTTTATGTTTGAAAATATCAGACTTGCATTTCAGGGGATCTGGTCGCATAAGCTCCGCTCCGCGCTGACCATGCTGGGAATCATCATCGGAATCGGTTCCATCATTGCGATCGTATCCACCATCAAAGGGACAAATGAGCAGATCAAGGAAAATCTGATCGGAGCGGGAAACAATGCGGTCAATATCCAGCTATACCAGGGAGAATGGGCGATGGATCTCAGCTATCAGGATCCGCCGGACGGGGTTCCGGTGATCAGTGACGAGACATTGGAAGAGATCACCGCGCTGGAAGAAGTGGAGACGGCGGCGCTTTACTATCAGAGGAATGAGTACGAGGCGGTCTTTAACGGGGCGACTTCCCTGGCCAGCAGTACGATCCTCGGAGTAGATCAAAACTATTTGGATGTGGACGGCTATCAGGTGACCAGAGGAAGGGGATTTTCCGAAAAAGACTATACAGAGAGCCGGAAGGTGGTCCTTCTGGATAAGACCTCTGCGTCAAATCTCTTCCCGGACGGGGATTCGATCGGAAAGACGATCGAGATCAAGGGCGAGCCGTTTACAGTGATCGGTCTTGTTGCAAAGAAAGCGGCGGCGCAGCCGGTGATCAATTCTATGGAAGACTATTATCGGTATGCTTCGGAAGACGGGAGCGGTTTTGTCTGCGTGCCGGATTCCGTGTGGCCGATCATATACCGTTATGATGAACCGCAGAATCTGATGGTACGCGCGGTGAGCACAGACGATATGACTGCGGCAGGCGAAAAAGCGGCAGATATCCTCAATGCCTATCTGACGGTGTCTGACGATACGATCCAGTATAAAGGAGAAGACTTGCTGGAGCAGGCGACGCAGATCCAGGAGATCAGCAGCTCCACAAATCAGCAGCTGATCTGGATCGCGAGCATTTCCCTGCTGGTCGGCGGAATCGGCGTAATGAATATCATGCTGGTATCCGTGACAGAACGAACCCGGGAGATTGGTCTGAAAAAGGCGCTCGGGGCGAAAAAAAGAGACATCCTGGTGCAGTTTTTGACGGAGGCGTCGGTGCTGACTCTGCTTGGCGGTATCGTGGGAGTTGTCGCAGGAGTCATAATGGCATATGCAATCTCGGCAATTTCCGCCGTACCCGTTGCCATCAGCGGGGCGGCGATCCTGATCGCGGTACTGTTTTCCACACTGATCGGGGTAATCTTCGGACTGATCCCGTCTCTGAAGGCAGCGAATATGAATCCGATCGATGCATTGCGATACGAATAGTATCTTGTGAAGAAAGGCGTGAAACAGCCGCTTCGTGAAAACGAAGCGGCTGTTTCATGTGGAGCAGATTGTATCCGGCCACAGTTGCTATTCACAGTAACCCGGTCATAACAAATCTTCGAAGATGTAGCTTGCTTTTCTTGTTTTTGAGGAGTAAAGTAAACTATCAGGGCGGCAGGACACTGCAGGGAGCAAAAGGATTTTGCTCCGGCGTTTTTCATACCGCCACGAAAGAGAGAAGGAGATGGCAGGATGCCGCTGAAAATAGGACTTCCCCGCGCACTGCTCTATCATCGGTATGCAGTGCTGTGGAATACATTTTTTGACGAACTGGGCGTCGAGAGGATTGTCAGTCCGCCGACGAATAAAGAGATTCTGGACAGAGGAGCCGCGCGGGCGATCGACGAGGCCTGTCTGTCTTTGAAGATTTATTTTGGACATGTAGATTATCTGACAGGAAAATGCGACTATATTCTGACGCCCCGTATCTGCGGATGGGGGATCGAGCGTGAGATGTGCACAAGATTTGAGTCTCTTTATGATTTATCCTGCAATGTATTTCGGGATACCGGTCAGAAGTTTATCTCATATAATATTGATCCGAAAGCAAAGCAGGATGAGGAAGAAGCCTTCCGCCAGATGGGACTGGAACTTGGGTTTACGAGAAAAGAAATAAAAAATGCGTATAAGAGGGCAAAGAAGGCAGAATCGGAGAGTTATAAGAAAAAACTGAAACAGCAGGAATCGAAACTGGGGCAGAATAAACGCAAGATTCTGGTCGCGGCGCACAGCTATGTGATCGAGGACGCCTATATCGGGAAAGTGATCATCGATTATCTGGAACAGGCAGGAGCGGAAGTGATCCGGGCGGATATCGTGGACCGGAAAAATGCATTGAAAAAGAGCGTATCCCTTTCTTCCACGATGAAATGGGAGATGAGCAGAGAAATTGCCGGAGGAATTCAGATGTACCGGGATAAAGTAGACGGGATCATCCTGATCAGTGCATTTTCATGTGGACCGGATTCCATGGTCAATGAAATGATCATCCGGAAGGTAAAGAATGTTCCGATCCTGAACCTCACGGTAGACGCACAGGAGGGAACAGCCGGAGTAGAGACGAGGCTTGAGAGTTTTTTGGACATTATCGCATTCAAGGAAAGTAAGTGAACATATGGCACAGAATGAACAGAAGAAAAAAATAGCATTCCCAAGGATCGCAGGCTATAACTGCGCAATAAAGTACGTGGTGGAAAACGGACTGGGACAGGAATACATCATGCAGCCGGAGATGACAAAACGAACGCTGGAAATCGGCAGCCGCTATAGTCCGGATATGGTATGTGCTCCGTTTAAGACAAGTCTGGGCAGTATGATCGAGGCGCTGGACGCGGGCGCGGATACGCTGCTTATGACATTTGGATTGTGCCGCCTGGGGTACTATGGAGAGTTGCAGGAACAGATCATCCGTGATCTGGGATACGAGTTTGAGTTTGTCAATCTGTCGGAGTATCATACCGGAAAGAAAAAAGACTATCTGCATGCACTGAAACGGCTGAGTCCGGACTATAAGCCGGTAAAGCTGACTGCCTCGGTATGGGACGCCTTGAAAATGGTCGAATATGTAGACGAGATCGAGGCGGATTATTATAAAATCTGTGGATTTGAAGTGGTAAAAGGAAGCTGCAAAAATGTCTACCGGAAGTTTATGCTGGGAATGGAGACCGCCCATTCCCGTTCTGATATCGACGCGGCTTACCGGCAGGCGAAGCAGGAACTGGCGCAGATTGAGCTGGATAAACCCAAAAATCCGATTCGTGTAGGCATCATCGGGGAGTATTTTACGGTGATGGACGCCTTTTCGAATCTGGAGCTGGAACAAAAACTGGCGGATATGCGGGTAGAGGTTCACCGGTGGATGAACCTTACCAACCGGAATATCCGCTACAGCGGGGAGAAGAATCTGAATGCCCGGATCCGTGACTTATGTAAATATGAGATGGGTCCGACATCCACGGCAAACATCTGGTGTGCGCGGGAGTATGCAGAGAAAGGATTTGACGGAATCATTCATGTGAAATCGGCAGGCTGTACGCCGGAGATCGATGTGATGCCGGTGCTGCAGAACATCGGGGCGCAGTACAAGATCCCGATCCTGTATCTGACTTACGATTCGCAGACGAGCGACACGGGACTGATGACAAGACTGGAAGCATTTTACGATATGCTGGAAATGAATGTTGCCGTCCAGCGCCGTCTGGTTATGGATTAGGATTGCAATGATGTCGGCAAATGATGAAAAACATTCGAAGAAAGAAGGAGTTACCATGCAGGAAGCATACCTGGGAATCGACATAGGCTCTATCTCCACGAAAGGAGTCATTCTCGATTCGGAAAATCAGATACTGGCAAGCGAATATATCTGGACGGAAGGCAATCCGATCGGAGCCGCAAAAAAGCTGATCGGACTGCTGGAGAAGCAGTTTGACAAAGAACACTATCAGATCGTGGCGACGGGTACAACAGGCAGTGCCCGGAAGCTGGTCGGAAGTGTTGTCGGCGCGACGATTGTAAAAAACGAGATCACGGCGCACGCGGTCGGCACGACGACGTTTTATCCGGACGTGCGGACGATCCTGGAGATCGGAGGACAGGATTCCAAGATCATCCTTGTGGAAAACGGGATCGCGGTAGACTACGCGATGAACACGCTCTGCGCCGCGGGGACGGGAGCATTTCTCTCAAGCCAGTCAAAGCGGCTTGGCATCGAAGTGGAAGATATGGGAAAGATCGCGCTGCAGTCGCATCATCCGTCCCAGATCGCCGCGAGGTGTACGGTATTTGCAGAGTCCGATCTGGTACATAAGATTCAGATGGGACATGCGAGGGAAGATATCATCGCGGGATTATGCCACGCGGTGGTTCAGAATTATCTGAATAATGTAGGAAAAGGAAAGAAAATCATTGCACCGGTCGTATTTCAGGGAGGCGTCAGCAAAAATGAAGGTGTTGTGGATGCGTTTGAGAAAGAACTGAAGTCCAAAGTAAACGTAGATGAGAACGGACATCTGATGGGAGCGATCGGAATCGCGATCCTGGCGAGAAAGGGGAACGGACGCAGAAACTTTGATTTTGCCGTGGAGGATGTGGAGTTCCGCACAAGAGAGATCAACTGTGGAAAATGTCCGAACCATTGCGAGATCGTATGTGTATACCGGGAAGGCAAACTGATCGACGCATGGGGAAACCGGTGTGAGCGCGGACAGGTGAAAGCCTGAAGACCCCGCAGGCGCGTAAAGCGTTACTGGCCAGAATCTGACCAGTAACGAGCGTATGCAGCATATATAATCGCTTTTGGCGCCGGGAGGCGTCTTTTTTTAATTTTTTTATATTTATACTTGACATCTGGTTCGCCTGCGCTATAATAGAATCAAACATATGAACAATTGCTCATATGAAAAAGAATGGAAAGGAAGTAAAGTCATGAAAAAGACGTACAAGATTGATGTGGACTGTGCAAACTGTGCAAATAAGATGGAGGAGGCCGCAAAGAAGACGTCCGGCGTGAAAGACGCTGTGGTGAACTTTATGACTTTGAAGATGTCCGTTGAATTTGAGGAAGGGGCAGACCATAAGGCTGTGATGCAGGACGTCCTGAAAAACTGTAAGAAAGTAGAGGACGACTGCGAGATTTTCCTTTAAAAGGAAACCGGACAGAAAGGGGCAGAAACGATGAACAAAAAACAGAAAAAGGTGCTGGTGCGGATCATCATTGCAGCAATCTGTATGATCGTATTTCATTTTATCCCGGTGAGCGGCTGGGGGAAGCTGGCGCTGTATCTGATCCCGTATTTTATAATCGGATATGATATCCTGCGGAAGGCATGGAAGGGGATCCGCAACAGACAGCCTTTCGATGAGAATTTTCTCATGGCGGTAGCAACGATCGGAGCGATGATTCTCGGAGAGTATGCAGAGGGAACGGCAGTAATGCTGTTTTATCAGATCGGAGAGTTATTCCAGAGTTATGCGGTCGGGAAAAGCCGTAAAAATATCAGTGAGCTGATGGATATCCGCCCGGATTATGCGAATATCGAAGGAGAAGACGGGACTCTGGAACAGGTGGACCCGGATGAAGTCCAGACTGGCACAGTGATCGTGGTAAAGCCGGGGGAGAAGGTCCCGATCGACGGAGTGGTCACGGAAGGGACTTCGGCACTGGATACGAGCGCACTGACCGGAGAGAGTCTGCCCCGTAATGTCAAGGCAGGAGACGAAGTGATCAGCGGCTGTATCAACATGAGCGGCCTTTTGCATATCAGAACGACAAAGGAATTTGGAGAATCCACAGTATCCAAGATCCTGGAACTGGTCGAAAACTCCAGCTCCAGAAAAGCAAGATCGGAGAAATTCATTACGAAGTTTTCACATTACTATACGCCTGCGGTATGCTACAGTGCGCTGGCACTGGCGATTCTTCCGCCGCTTGTCCGCATGTTCCTGATGGGACTTGCGCCGGAGTGGGGAGACTGGATCTACCGTGCGCTGACATTTCTGGTCATCAGTTGTCCGTGCGCGCTTGTGATCAGTATTCCGCTCAGCTTCTTCGCAGGGATCGGCGGGGCGAGCAAAGAAGGGATCCTGGTCAAAGGTTCCAACTATATGGAGACACTTTCTCAGGCAAAATATGTTGTGTTTGACAAAACAGGAACCATGACGCAGGGCGTATTTGCTGTAAGCGGGATTCATCACTGCTCCATGGATACGCAGAAACTTTTGGAATATGCGGCGCTGGCGGAGAGTTACTCGACGCATCCGATCAGCAAGAGCCTGCGTGACGCCTATGGGAAACCGCTTGACCAGAGCCGGGTTTCTGATGTGGAGGAAATCAGCGGCAACGGCGTGACGGCGCTGGTGGACGGGATTCCTGTCGCCGCGGGAAATACAAAACTGATGGACAGACTGGGGATTCCTTATGATGAGTGCCACAGTATCGGTATCGTCGTGCATATGGCGGTAGACGGGAAGTATGCCGGACATATTCTGATTTCTGATCTGCTGAAACCGCATGCGGCGGAGGCAATCACACAGTTGAAACAGAGCGGGATCCGTAAGACTGTCATGCTGACCGGCGACAGAAAGCGTGTGGCAGAGCAGGTCGCCGGCGAGCTTGGTATTGATGAAGTGTACAGTGAACTGCTTCCGGGAGACAAAGTCACCAAAGTAGAGGAATTGCTGGAACAGAAGCAGGCGAAAGAGAAACTGGTCTTCGTAGGCGACGGGATCAATGACGCGCCGGTTCTGTCCCGTGCAGATATCGGCATCGCAATGGGCGCGATGGGATCGGACGCGGCGATCGAGGCTGCCGATGTGGTACTGATGGATGATGATCCGGTTAAAATTGCAAAGGCGATCCGCATCTCGCGAAAATGTCTGCGGATTGTTTATGAGAATATCTATTTTGCGATCGGCGTGAAACTGCTCTGCCTGCTACTCGGCGCACTGGGAATCGCGAATATGTGGTTTGCGATTTTCGCGGACGTCGGAGTGATGGTGCTTGCTGTGTTGAATGCAATCCGTGTCCTGCATGTAAAAAATCTGTGAAAGTGAGAGAAAAGAATGATTAAAAACGGAATTGAATGTTGTGATTCGGTAGAAACACATAAAGATCTGCTGCAGAATGTAGTGGAGCATATGCCGCCGGAAGAAATGCTGTACGACCTTGCGGAACTGTTTAAGATATTTGGAGACTCCACACGCATCCGCATCCTGTTCGTGCTGTTTGAGTCCGAGGTGTGTGTATGCGACCTGGCAGAGGCACTGAATATGACACAGTCCGCGATATCTCATCAGCTTCGTATTCTGAAACAGAATAAGCTGGTAAAAAGCCGCAGAGAAGGAAAATCGGTATTCTATTCACTGGCAGATGAACATGTACGGACGATCATCGGTCAGGGACTCGAACATGTACAGGAAGATTAAAACCGTTATATCAAGAATCCCATCCGGGACTGCAGTGAGTGCAGTAGCGGATGGGATTCTTTGTTGTATTTTATTCTGCTTCTTCTGTCTGAAAGACATGGATCACTCCTCGTTCATTCAGATATCTGATAAATGCAAAGGAGAGCGGGACGCCGATCATTCCGGTGATACCAAAGAGGCGTATGCCGATGATGATACCGAAGAAAGTAACAAGCGGATGCAGACCGATCTGTTTCCCGACCAGCCTTGGCTCCATGATGTTCCGGATCACTGTGATCACACCGTACAGAACAAGTAGTCCGATTCCCCGGAACCAGTTGCCCATGATGATAGAGACGACTGCCCATGGAATCAGGACAGTTCCGGTTCCCAGTACGGGGAGGATATCGACCACCGCTGTAACTGCGGCGATGGGCAGCGCGTGAGAGATCCGCAGGATGGAGAAACCTGCCAGAAGCTCCAGAAACGTGATGAACATGATCAGCAGATACGCGCCTGCATATTTCAGAAGGATATCCTTGAAAAATGCCTTCGTTTCATATACAAATGACCGCCCTTTTTCCGGAAGCTGCCGCAGCACAAATCGTTTGATATTATCAAAGTCAACGGAAAAGAAAACCGTTACGATGATCGTTATGACGATATTGGCAAAGAAGGACGGAATCTTTGCGGCAACATTCGCCACCTCCTCCAAAATGACAGAGGAAAGAGAGAGAACACCGCTTTTCACACTTTCGGATAATGACGCAAAATTATCACCTCCAACGTTGATATGGAGATCTGCCAGGAACTGCTTCGCGCGGATCAGGAGATCTTCCAGCGTGGGAAGAACCGAGTCAAGGAGATAGTCGGACAGCGAGGAAACACCGTCGTTGGCCCCGGCGGCAGCTTTCGCGATGATAAAAATGATCAGAATCACAAACGCGGCGTAAAAAAGCAGAACAACCGCCACAGAAATAATGCTTCTTGGTATAGGAGTCTTCGCAGACAAATTGTTGATTGGTTTATTTAAAAACCATGCGATTGCGCCTCCGGCGAGAAATGGAAACAGCACCGGCAGCGCATATTTCACACCAAGATATATGATGGCTGCGATAATTGCCCAGTAACAGACATTTACGATAAAAGATTTTCGCCGGGAATCATTACTTTGATCCTTTAATTGATTCAAGATATAAAAAACCCCTTTCTTTGTAAAAAAATTGCCGATATCATAAAGTATATCCATGAAATTACATATCGTCAACAAAAACAGAAAAATATTTTTCAACACTATTGACAAAATACCTATATAGGGTATACAATACCCTATGCAGGTATGAAAACAGATTTGTTAAGACACAGACTGCAGAGAGGAAGTGTATAGGATGGAAGAAAAGAAGGAATGCTGTAACCATATTAATGGGGAAGAACCGGTCGACGTATGCTGCAGCCATAAGAATAAAGAACGTTCCGATAAGGAATACCGGGATCTGATCAACCGGCTGAGCCGGATTGAGGGGCAGGTGCGCGGAGTGAAGCGTATGGTGGAGCAGAATGCGTATTGTACAGATATTTTAATTCAGGTGTCTGCAATCAATGCGGCGCTGAACAGCTTCAACAAGGTGCTTCTGTCGAACCATATCCATACCTGCGTGGCAGACGATATCCGCGCGGGGAAGGATGAGACAATCGATGAACTGGTCAATGTTCTGCAAAAAATGATGAAGTAAAAGTGATACATCGGAACTGATGAGTGAAAGAAGTGGAGGTGGTATGATGGAACAATATATTGTAACCGGGATGAGCTGTGCTGCCTGCAGCGCCCGGGTGGAGAAAGCAGTATCAAAAGTTCCGGGTGTGAGAGAATGCTCGGTCAGCCTTTTGACAAATTCGATGGGCGTGGAGGGAACGGCTTCATCCACTGAGATCATTGCGGCGGTGGAGGCAGCGGGATATGGCGCATCGCTGAAAGGCGCAAAAGGTTCTGCGCAGAACGGGGCGGCCCGTGCAGGAGATGTGGGAGGCGCTGCGGATGAGGATTTTCTGAAAGACCGTGAGACGCCCGTTCTGCGCCGGCGGCTGATTGCGTCGCTGTGTTTTCTGATTCCGCTGATGTATTTTTCCATGGGACATATGATGTGGAACTGGCCGGTTCCCTCGTTCTTTGCAGAGAATCATGTGGCTCAGGGGATTCTCCAGATGCTTCTGACGGGAATTGTGATGGTGATCAACCAGAAGTTCTTTGTAAGCGGTTTTAAGGGACTGATCCATCGCGCGCCGAATATGGACACGCTGGTAGCGCTCGGCTCGGCGGCGTCATTCGGTTATAGTACCGTAGCGCTGTTTCTGATGTCGGATGCACAGATGCGGATGGACATGGACGGTGTGATGACGTGGATGCATGAATTGTATTTTGAATCTGCGGCGATGATCCTGACACTGATCACGGTCGGGAAGATGCTGGAAGCACATTCGAAGGGAAAGACGACAGACGCGCTGAAAAGTCTGATGAAGCTGGCGCCGAAGACGGCAGTCCTTTTGAAAAACGGAGTGGAGACAGAGGTATCGATCGGTCAGGTGCGAAAGGGAGATATTTTTGTTGTTCGCCCGGGAGAGAATATTCCTGTGGACGGCGTGGTACTGGAAGGCAGCAGCGCGGTCAATGAGTCGGCACTGACAGGAGAGAGCATTCCGGTGGATAAAGCAGAGGGTGACACAGTATCCGCGGCGACGCTGAACCAGTCCGGCTTTCTGAAATGTGAGGCAACCCGCGTGGGGGAAGACACGACGCTTTCCCAGATCATCCAGATGGTCAGTGACGCGGCTGCGACCAAAGCGCCGATCGCCAAGGTCGCGGACAGAGTATCCGGCGTCTTTGTTCCGGCGGTCATCACGATTGCGGCGGTGACGATCGTTGTGTGGCTTCTTAGCGGGCAGACAGTCGGATTTGCGCTGGCACGTGGTATTTCCGTGCTGGTGATCAGTTGTCCGTGCGCGCTTGGCCTGGCAACTCTGGTTGCGATCATGGTCGGAAACGGCATGGGCGCAAAGAACGGAATCATGTTCAAGACGGCGGTCTCGCTGGAAGAGACAGGGAAAACAGATATTGTCGTGCTGGATAAGACCGGAACGATCACCAGTGGAGAGCCGAGAGTAACGGATCTGATACCGGCGGAGGGAATCACGGAGGAAGAACTGCTTTCGGACGCATTTGCTCTGGAGAGAAAGAGCGAACATCCTCTGGCACACGCAGTTCTTCTGGAAGCCGAAAAGAGAGGTCTTGCCGGGGCAGAGGTCGAGGACTTTCAGGCGGTACCCGGAAACGGATTGTCTGCACGACTGGAAGGGAGAATGCTCTGCGGCGGAAACCGGAAGTTTATCTGTACGCAGACACAGATCCCGCAGGAGATGCTGCACCAGGCGGACGTTCTCGCAGAAGAGGGAAAGACGCCGCTGTTTTTCAGCGCGGACGGGCGGCTGACCGGGATCATTGCCGTGGCGGACGTCATCAAGGATGACAGTCCCAAGGCTGTGAGAGAACTTCAGAACATGGGAATCCATGTGGTGATGCTCACCGGAGACAATGAACGGACGGCAAAAGCAGTCGGGCGTCAGGCAGGTGTGGACGAAGTGATCGCAGACGTTCTGCCGGACGGCAAGGAGAATGTAGTCCGTGCATTCAAAAAGAAGGGCAAAGTCGCGATGGTAGGAGACGGGATCAACGATGCGCCGGCCCTTACAAGGGCGGATATGGGGATTGCCATTGGTGCGGGAACTGACATTGCGATTGACGCGGCCGATGTGGTTCTGATGAAGAGCCGGTTAAGTGACGTCCCGGCGGCAATCCGCCTGAGCAGGGCGACGCTTCGCAATATTCATCAGAATTTGTTCTGGGCGTTTTTCTACAATGCAATCGGGATCCCGCTTGCGGCGGGCGTATGGTATCCGCTGCTCGGATGGAAGCTGAACCCGATGTTCGGCGCGGCGGCGATGAGCCTGTCCAGCTTCTGCGTCGTGACAAATGCCCTGCGGCTGAATTTATTTAAGATGTACGACAGCAGCAAGGACAGCAAAATGAAGGAGCAGGCGATAAAGCGCCGGAAGAAGGCACAAAGAAAGAAGGAGGAGACAGAAATGAAGAAAACAATGCAGATTGAGGGAATGATGTGTGGTCACTGTGAGGCAACCGTAAAAAAGGCCTTAGAGGCATTACCGGAAGTCGAATCGGCAGAAGTAAGCCATGAAGCCGGGACCGCGGTGGTGACACTGCATGCACAATTGGCGGATGACGTATTGAAAAAGACCGTAGAAGATAAGGATTATAAAGTCCTCTCGATCAGGTGAATGTATTACAGAAACTGATGAGATAACATACGGAAGAAAACCGCAGAAGATAAGGAGGAGATTTTCAGATGAAAGAAACATTACAGGATTTGAAGGAACGCAGAAGCTGCAGAAAGTATCTGTCCAAGCAGATCAGTGAAGAGGAACTGAACGCGATTCTGGAGGCAGGAACTTATGCACCGACCGGAATGGGAAAACAGTCTCCGGTGATCGTAGCTGTGCAGGATCCGGAAACCATTGCTAAAATTTCAAAACTCAATGCCGGTGTGATGGGAGCGGATACCGATCCGTTTTACGGTGCGCCGACGGTGCTGATCGTACTGGCGGATACAGAGCGTCCGACGTACTTGTATGACGGAGCGCCGGTCATGGGAAATCTGATGAACGCGGCGCAGGCTGTCGGCGTAGACTCCTGCTACATCTTCCGGGCAAAAGAAGTGTTCAATCTTCCGGAAGGAAAAGAGCTGCTCCGGAAATGGGGAATCCCGGAACACTATGAAGGAATCGGAAACTGCATTCTCGGTTATCGTGCCGAAGGCGGAGTAAAGGAAGCTGCGCCGCGGAAGGAAAATTATATTTACCGGGTATGATCAAGGTTTGGCTGTGTTCATTAAGGTACAGTTCGAATTTCGTACAATTAACTGTGCATGTATATAGAAGTGTTCCGATGGAAACCCCATTCATTACGCTATCCAGTGCATAATAAGCAATTGTTGATTCTCTGTTACTCAGGCAGTGCAGGTCTGAGCTTTCAGATTGCAAAAGTTTTTTTTGATACAATCTGTATTTTAAATATAAAAAATGGAGTTAGCAAAGAATGTATAAAAATTATATTTTTGATTTATATGGAACATTAGTAGACATTTATACCGATGAAGAGAAACAGGAAGTTTGGGAGAAACTGAGTCTGTTTTATGGTTATTATGGTGCATTGTATTCGCCCCAGGAACTGAAAAGCACGTATAAGCAATTGGTAGATTGCAAGGAAAGTGTGGGGGACAGTCATGAGGCTTATCCTGAAATACAGATAGAGAAGGTATTCCGGGAATTATTCACTGTAAAAGGGGTACAACCTGATGATACGCTTACTCTTCATGCCGGGCAGTTTTTTCGTGTACTTACCACAGAATATCTTCGCCTTTACGATGGCGTAAAAGAGATGCTGGAGAAACTCCAAAGGCAGGGAAAAAAGATTTATCTTTTGTCCAATGCCCAGCGGATTTTTACGGAATATGAATTGCGTATGTTGGATATTGCGAAATATTTTGACGGTATGCTGATCTCTTCTGATTACGGAGTGAAAAAACCGGATCTGCGTTTCTTCAAAGTTCTTCTGGAAAAATATCACTTGAATCCAAAGGAGTGTATTATGATCGGCAATGATGAAAGATCAGATATTGCAGGCGCTGCGAAAGCAGGGATGGATTCTTTCTACATACATTCAAATATCTCGCCTGAATTCAGCAAGAAGATAAATGCAACGTATGTCCAGCTGGAAATGAATCTGGGGAAAGTGTGCAATACTCTTGGAATTGCAGGATGAGAAATACTGTATTTCCAGCCAGGAATTTGCAGATGGACACAAAGAAGAATTTGGAATACGAGGAGAAGAACAGCATGAAACAGTATGGAAGACGAAAAGCGTTCAGATCGGACGGAAATAAGATTTATTTTTCTTTCGAATATGGTGAATTGGAGATTCAGGTTGTGACAGAACAAATAATTCGGGTGTTTTCCCAATTATCTCAGGAACGTCCACTGTCAAAGGCAATAGAAGGGGATAAAAGTCGTGCCGTGCCGTTTGAGATAAAAGATGAAGGAGAATGGGTACAGATTGATTTGCCCGACTTGATGATAAAAGTTTTTGATGAAGCTAAAATAGACATTTACGACAGAGAAGGGAAACCAATCTGTATCGACTATAGAGGAAACAGAACATCCACGCAGGTGATTGATCAGCAGATGATGGAGTTTATGGAACAAGAGGGGCACTCTGTACAAGAATATGCGGGAGAACACGCCATTCAGATTATCAAGAAAATGGATGGAGATGAGAGCTTTTATGGACTTGGGGATAAAACCGGATTTCTGAATAAGCGAGGGTACGAATATATGACTTGGAATACGGATAATCCGGATCCTCAGGTGGATTGTTTTCGATCCTTATATAAATCTATTCCATTCTTTATTACATTGAAAAAGGATACTGTTTTCGGTATTTTCTTTGATAATACTTTCCGTACATACTTTGATATGGGAAAAGAGTCTGATAATTATTACTGGTTTGGAGGAGACCAGGGAAATGTAGACTACTATTTTATCAGTGGAAAAACAATGAAAGATGTTGTGAAAGGATATATGTATTTGACAGGAACAGCACCTATGCCTCAAATGTGGACTTTAGGCTATCACCAGTCACGATGGGGTTATAAATGCGAAGCAGATATCAGAAGAATCGCTAAAAAGATGAGGGAGAATCAGTTGCCATGTGATGCGATACATCTGGATATTGATTATATGGATAATTATAAAGTATTTACCATAGATGAAACACGGTTCGCAGATATGAAAGGTTTGACTGGTGATTTGTTGGATATGGGTATCCGCCTTGTAACAATCATAGATCCTGGTGTGAAAATTGAAAAGGGATATGAGGTGTATGATACGGGGATAGAGCAAGGTTACTTTGCAATAGATAAAAAAGGAAAAGTCTATGAAAATGCAGTATGGCCGGGAGATTCCGTTTATCCTGATTTTGGTCAAAAGAAGGTTCGGGACTGGTGGGGAGAAAACCATGATGTTCTGATAGATGCAGGAGTAAGCGGTATCTGGAATGACATGAATGAGCCTGCCAGTTTCAAGGGAGAATTGCCGGAGGATGTTGTGTTTTTTGATGATGGAAGAAAAAGCACTCATGCGGAGATGCATAATGTTTATGGACATAATATGGCAAGAGCTACCTATAATGGATTAAAAAAACTGACGGGAAAAAGACCCTTCGTTATTACCAGGGCATGTTATAGTGGTTCCCAGAAGTATACCATTGGCTGGACAGGAGATAATCACAGTATTTGGGCCCACTTGCAGATGGCGATTCCTCAACTGTGCAATTTGGGATTAAGCGGTATGCCATATGTGGGGACAGATATCGGCGGATTTAGTTCTGATACAACAAAAGAACTTTTATGCCGCTGGATTGAGGTAGGATGTTTTTCGCCCTTTTGCAGAAACCATTCATCTGCAGGTACAAGAGAACAAGAGCCCTGGGCCTTTGATGAAGAAGTAGTGGGTATTTATAGAAAGTACCTGAATCTTCGGTATGAACTGCTGCCGTATTACTATGATTTGTGCCGGGTGGAGGAATTGGAAGGACTTCCGCTGATGCGTCCTCTGGTTTTGAACTATGAAAAAGATGAGGAAACAAAGAATCTGAATAGTCAATTTATGATTGGTGACAGTATAATGGTTGCGCCGGTAACGGAACAGGGTATGACGCAGAAACTTGTATATTTCCCGGAGGGAGAATGGTATGATTACTGGACAGGAGAAAAACAGAAGGGCGGAGAATACAGAATACGCCATGCTGCGTTAGATGAGTGTCCCGTCTATGTAAGAGCCGGAAGTATTATTCCAAAGTATTTACCGAGGCTTTCTACATCAGAGGAGAAAGATGAAACTCTGGTTCTTGACGTATATCCGGGAAAAGCAGAATACACGCACTATCAGGATAATGGTGAAGACTTTGCTTATCAGGAGGGCGAATACAATCTGTATCGTTTCAAATTGGACGAAGACAGACTGTCAATGGAACTGCTGCAAAAGGGATATCGTTTCGTATATAAGAAGATTGTTGTTCATTATCTTGGAAAAGAAAAGACAGTAAACTTTGAAGATGGATGTGCGGTAGTATTATTGTGACAGTAGGAAGTTGTGGAGGAACTCAACAATTTGAAAAAACAGGGTTGTTTCACGACGTTTTCACAACCAACGGAACTGTGAATGTGATTCCATAAAATAAACAGTATAAAACAGTTGACAACAGTTGCCAACTGTTTTATACTGTTTATAGCAAAGAGAGGTGAAGAAATGAAGATCATTATCAACCATACCTCGATGCAGCCGATCTATGAACAGATTACGGAGCAGATCAAGGGGAAAATTATGAAGGGCGAGATGCAGGAAGGGGAAATGCTGCCTTCGGTACGTGCGCTTGCGAAGGATCTCAAAATCAGTGCACTGACGGCAAAGAAGGCGTATGATGCACTGGAAGAAGAGGGATTTGTCGTTACGGTACACGGGAAGGGAAGTTTTGTCAATTCAGCCAATCAGGAGATGATGCTGGAGGAGATGAGAAAAGAAGTGGAGAATGATTTGGAAGCGGCTGTCCGGAAGGGGAGAAGCTGTGGAATGAGCAGAGAGGATCTGCGGGAATTATTTCAGATGATTGTGGAGGATGAGTGAGATGTTATCAATCAAGAACGTAGAGAAGCATTATAAACAATTCAGTCTGGATTGTTCTCTCAAAGTAAACGAAGGGAACATTACCGGTCTGATCGGGAAAAATGGTGCCGGAAAGACGACATTGTTTAAGATGATACTCGGACTGACCGCACCGGATGGTGGAGAGATTGAGATCTTCGGCAAACCGCAGGCGAGTCTGGATCTGCATGACAGACAACAGATCGGAGTGGTGCTGTCCGATTCCGGATTTAACGGCTATCTGACCATCAATGATTATCTTCCGGTGCTGGGCAGTTTGTATGAAAATTTCCGGAAAGAAGAATTTGTGCACAGATGCAGCCGGTTTCGGCTTCCGATGGATCAGAAGATCCGTCAGTTCTCGACCGGAATGAAGCGGAAACTCCAGCTCACCGCTGCAATTTGCCATGAGGCGCGGCTTCTGTTCCTTGATGAACCGACGGCAGGAATGGACGCGGTTGCGCGGGACGAGATGCTGGAGCTGCTGCGGCTGTACATGGAACCGGGAGACCGTTCGATCCTGATCAGTTCACATATTTCGACAGATCTGGAAAATTTGTGTGACGATCTTTATCTGATCGATGACGGAAGAATCGCCCTGCACGAGGACACAGACGTACTGACGGATGAGTATGGGATATTGAAAATGACGAAGGAACAATATGATTCACTGGATCAAACGTATATCATGAGGCACAAAAAAGAAAATTTTGGTTACAGCTGTCTGACGTCGCAAAGGCAGTTCTATCAGGAGAATTATCCCGAGATCCAGATTGAGAAGGGCAGTATTGACGGGGTAATGCTTATGATGATTCAGGGGGAGGCAGAAAAATGGTAAAGGGAATGCTGATAAAAGATATCATATTTTTGAAAACACAGAAAATGATTTTCCTGATTGCCGGACTGATGGCGGCTATGATCCTTGTTTTACGGAATGAGGCGGTTAGTTTCGGAATTGCGTATATCATGGTGATGTGTGCGATCGTGCCGATCAATACGATTGCATATGATGAGCAGGAGAAGGGATATCTGTTTTTGTTTTCTATGCCTGTGACAAGAAAGGGATATGTGCAGGAGAAATACTTACTGGAGATTCTGGTTCTGATGATTTCATGGGTGGTAATCACAGGACTCGGTCTTGCGTCATCGGCATTTTCCGGTGGAAAAATCAGTATGACAGAAACTTTTATGACAGCGGTTACGATGCTGATCGCGGCGATTATAATGATGAGTATCTTTTCCCCGGTTCAGTTCCGGTTCGGAACGGAAAAAAGGCAGATTATTATGTTTATTTTAATCTTCGGGGGTGTACTTGCAGCTGTTTTCACAGAAGAATTTCTGCAGCACCTTGGAATAGACAGTTCAAAAGCTGCGGGGACTTTACAGATTGTTCTGGCGAACCTAAGTCCGGCTGTCATGATGGTATCAAGTATCGCTTTTGCTGCTGTGTGCATGGCTGTATCCTATTTTATTTCGGTGCAGATTATGCAGAAAAAGGAATTGTAGAAGAGATTATGGACCCTGGCAGTGCAAGGCAGTATCAGAAGTTCAGAGCATGACAAAAGAAGAGAAAGACAGAAAAGCGGGGACTGAAAGAAGAAAAGAGCTTACCGAAACAGTAAGCTCTTTTCTTAAAAAACTGTTTTATAACTGATTGCTATCGTCTTTTGGCTGCACCGGCGCGCCGCAGTGTCCGCCGCAGCTGCTACAGTCTCCTCCGCACTGGAGCGACTTTCCGGCTTTTTTATCTTTTATCATGCTTCTGACAGCCAGCGCCACCGCGCAGACCAGCATGATCAGAACAATTGCAGTTCCCATCTATGATCGCCTCCTTGCTTTCACTAAAGTTAGTATAAGCTAACATTCTGCGTTTGTCAATCATTTTCCATTGTATTTGGCCGGTATTATTTTTTGAATGGCGGATGCATATACGTGTTTTTATATTTGCTTTCATTTACTGCCCGTGCTATAATGATGTCTGTAATTAAAATCTGTTTGAAATCTGCGAGGATACATTCTGTTTTTTCTGAAAAGAAAACCGCGCAAGAAATGAGGTGACTATATGATACATACAAATGAATCGGCTGAAAACTATCTGGAGACGATCCTGATGCTGAGCCAGTCTCATCCGGTTGTACGTTCCGTAGATGTTGCAAATGAACTGAATTTTAAAAAGTCGAGCGTCAGTGTCGCAATGAGAAAATTGCGAGAGAATAATCATATAACGGTGACGCCGGAAGGGTTCATTTACCTGACAGAGTCGGGCAGGGAGATTGCAGAGCGTATCTATGAGCGGCATCTTCTGCTGTCTTCCTGGCTGGAGAGTCTGGGGGTTACTCCGGAAGTGGCTGTGGATGATGCATGTAAGATCGAGCACGTGATCAGCGCAGAAAGTTTTGCCGCGATCAAGAAGCATGTAAATGAAAACACGAAATGACATACGAAGCTGTGAATCGCAGCGATAAAAAGAGACGCCCGGCTGACCGCGGAATGTGGCCGGGGCGGAATCGGAGGACAGGATGAAGTTATTGATGATCAGGCACGGTGATCCGGATTACAGTATTGATTCGCTTACAGAAAAAGGCTGGAAAGAGGCGGAGTATCTTTCCGAGAGGATCAGCAGACTGAATGTAAAAGCATTCTATGTATCGCCCCTTGGACGCGCGAAGGATACGGCGTCGCTGACACTGGAAAAGATGGGACGAACGGCCGAAGAGTGCGACTGGCTGCAGGAATTTCCGGTTCATATCAGACGTCCGGACAGACCGGAGAGGGAATCTATCGCCTGGGACTGGCTGCCGGCGGACTGGACGGCGGAGGAACGTTTTTTTCAGGCGGAACACTGGTACGAGAACGATATAATGCAGGCGGCAGGGGCGAAGGAAGAATATGACCGGGTGACGCAGAATTTTGACCGATTGCTTGCACGGCATGGATATGTGCGGAATGGCTGTCTGTATGATGTGAAGGAAGCGAACCATGACACTCTTGTTTTCTTCTGTCATTTTGGCGTACAGTGCGTACTTTTGAGCCATCTGATGAATGTTTCGCCGGTGGTACTCTGGCATACACTGTGTGCGGCGCCGACATCTGTGACGACGATCACGACAGAAGAGCGCAGAAGCGGAAAGGCGGTATTCCGGATGAGCTCGTTCGGAGATATTTCACATCTGTATGCGCATGATGAACCTCCGGCATTTGCGGCACGGTTTTGTGAATGCTATCAGGACATGGATCAGCGACATGATTAAAGGGGCAGATATCTATCAGATATCTGCCCCTTGGCATTATTTCAGGTTTTTCAGCAGATCGCCAAGGCTGGTGCCGATACTCTCAGATTTCGGGAGCACAACCTTTTCTTCCGGTTCCTTCTTTACTTCTTCCAGAGCTTTCATGCTCAGGCTGATCTTGCCGTCTTTTACGCCGATGATCTTTACCTGAACTTCGTCCCCCACGCTTAATACGTCAGACGGAACTTTCACACGCTTCTGGGAGATCTGGGATACATGAACCAGACCGGACAATCCGTTCTCCAGTTTGATAAATGCACCATAATTCTGCAGTGTCTCTACGACTCCGCTCATGACGGTTCCGATCTTGATGGCTGCGATCTGTTCCTCGCGTGCCTTGCGCTCTTTTGCTTTTAAAATCTCGCGCGCAGAAAGAACAAGACGATTTTCCGCCTGGTTGACGTCGATCACCTGCACCTCGATATCTTTCAGAAGATAGGTTTCCAGATCTTCAATGTAGGAAAGGGAAAGCTTGGATGCGGGAACGAATCCGCGCAGGCCTTCGACCATAACGATGACGCCGCCGTTCACGACACCCTCTACTTTTACGGGGAGAACGGTTTTATTCTCCATGTATTCTTTCACACGGTTCCATGGATTCGCATCGTCAAAATGCTCCTCATAATCTGCCATGGATTCCGCAGTTTCCGGTGCGCTTGTTTCTCCTGCCTCTTCTGTCAGAACTTCCGGTTCGGATGCCGGATCTCCTTCTGTCTGGATTGCTTCGTTTTTCATTTCTTCACTCATAACAGTACCTCGTCTTATTTCTTCGAAATTCGTCCCTGCATTCGGAACGTCTTGCCGTCCGGCAGCAGTAGGAAAGCAGAAGAAACCCTCTGCGCTGCAGACGCTCTGTGACGATTATAACACGGATCGAAAAAAAAATACAGAGAATATTGAAAAAATATAGTTGACGAATCTGCAAAATAATGGCAATCTACTAATAAGGGATATAATACGATAAAATACAGAGGTGAAGACATGGCACAGGGGGCAAATCAGACAAAAGTATATGTGGTCGGGCATAAGAACCCGGATACGGATTCAATCTGTTCTGCGATCGCGTACGCGCAGTTGAAGACAAAACTGACCGGAAGGGTACACGAGCCGCGGCGGGCGGGACAGCTCAATGAGGAGACACAGTATGTTCTGGAGCATTTCGGGGTCAAGGTTCCGAAGCTGCTGCTGGATCTTCGGGTGCAGGTAAAGGATGTGGAACTGCGCAGAACGGAAGGAATGAAGGGATCCGAATCCATTAAGACGGCATGGAATGTGCTTCAGGAGAACAACATCAAGGCGATACCGGTGACACGCGCAGAAAAGCTGGAAGGACTGATCACGATCGGGGATATTGCCCGTTCGTATATGGACGTATATGATCCGGATATTCTTTCCAGGGCCAGAACGCAGTACCGGAACATTGCAAAGACGATCGACGGAACGATCATTACGGGAAATGAACATGGATTTGTGCTGCATGGGAAGGTGGCGATCGTATCTTCCAGCCGCGAACGGATGTCGGAATTTATCGAGCGGGACGATACGGTCATCATCGGGGACCGTACAGAAGCACAGCAGCTCGCGATCGATCTGGACGTAGGCTGCATGATCGTGTGCGTCGGTGCAGAGATTCCGGATGAGATCCTGCGGCAGGCAAAGCAGAAAGAAATTGTCATCATACGGACACAACATGATACGTTTACCGTTGCCCGTCTGATCAACCAAAGTGTTCCGATCCGTTATTTCATGACAAAGGACGGAATCATATCGTTCTCGCCAAAGGATTATGTGGATGACGTCAAGGAAGTGATGTCACGCAACAAATACCGGGATTTCCCTGTCCTGGATAAAAAGGGGAATTTTCTTGGGTTTATTACACGAAGAAGACTTTTGAACTGCCGGAAGAAGCAGGTAATACTGGTGGATCATAATGAGGAAAGCCAGGCAGTGGACGGGATCGAGCAGGCAGACGTTCTGGAGATCATTGATCATCACCGGCTGAGCAGTATCCAGACCATCGGACCGGTATTTTTCCGCAATCAGCCGGTAGGCTGTACGGCGACGATCATTTACCAGATGTACCAGGAGAACGGGATCAAAGTAGATGCGATCACAGCGGGTCTGCTTTGCTCTGCGATCATTTCCGATACGCTGATGTTCCGCTCGCCAACCTGTACGCCGCTGGATCAGTCGACGGCAGAAGAACTGGCGGAGATCGCGGCGATCGATATCGAAACACTGGCACAGGCAATGTTCAAAGCAGGGAGCAACCTGCAGGGCAAAAGTGCAGAGGAAATCTGCTTTTTGGATTTCAAACAGTTTACGGTGGGAGATACGGTGTTCGGCGTAGGGCAGGTGAATTCCATGAGTGCGGACGAATTAACAGAGATCAAGGAAAAGCTTCTGCCGCATCTGGAGCGCATCCGGAAGAATCACCGGCTTGATATGATCTTCTTTATGCTGACGAATATTATAGAAGAGTCTTCGGAGCTGCTCTGTGTCGGGCCGGAGGCAAGGGAAAAGGCAATCAGCGCCTTCGACTTGTATCATGAGCCGGAGAATCTTTATCTGAAGGGCGTTGTGTCCCGCAAGAAACAGCTCGTTCCGGCTCTGGTTGAAGCAATGCAGCAGTAACCGGATAAGGCGGGGATCAGAGAAGAGACCGGAAAGGAGAGACAGCAATGGGAAAACAAATATGGAAGCCGGGGAACATGGTTTATCCGCTTCCGGCAGTGCTCGTCAGTGTCGGAGATGAGGAAGGAAAGACGAATCTTTTTACTGTGGCATGGACCGGTACCATCTGCACGAATCCGGCGATGGTTTCGATCTCTGTCCGCCCGGAGCGTTATTCGTATCGTTTTCTCCGAGACACAGGGGAATTTGTCATCAATCTGACAACGGAGAAGATGGTGCGGGCGACAGATTACTGCGGTGTAAGATCCGGAAGAGACGTGGACAAATGGGAGAAAACAGGACTTCATCCCCAAAAAGCCTCGGAGCTTCAGTTTGCTCCGATCGTAGCAGAATCTCCGGTCAACATTGAGTGTGCTGTGACAGAGGTCAAAGAACTGGGAAGCCATCACATGTTCCTTGCAAAAGTGAAAGCGGTGCATGCCGACGAGACATTGATGGATGAAAAGAACCGGTTTGATCTGAACAAAAGCGGACTGCTCGTTTATTCACACGGGGAATATCTGGGACTGGGAAAGAAAATCGGGACGTTCGGGTACAGCGTGCAGAAAAAAGAGACCAAACACCCGGCAAGAAAAAAACAGAAGAAAAAATAACACAAAAGAGCCGGATGATTCCGGCTCTTTTGCCATATCCGAACTTCAAATATCCGGCTTTTGTCCTTTTTTACAGGAATTCTATAAAACAGCAATAAATCTGCGGAACGCTTCGCGTCCTTCTTCTGTACATTTGTATACACCGGCGTCCTCAAGCACCTGGCAGAAGACTTTTCCGACCTCCTGCTGAAGGATATGTCCGATATTATCCGCATTGATATCGCTGTACAGAGGAAGAAATTCATCCACCCAGTCGGCGTGCTTCGCAAGTGTTTCATCGGCACGGATATCTCTGCCTTCGAGTATAAATGTCTGCAGAAGTTCCAGCTCATTCTTGAGTCTTGCAGGAAGTACCGCGAGTCCCATCACTTCGATCAGACCGATATTTTCCTTCTTGATGTGGTGCAGCTTTGCATGCGGGTGATAGACGCCCAGCGGATGTTCTTCTGTCGTGATGTTATTGCGCAGCGTCAGATCCAGCTCATAGAGGTCTCCGCGTTTTCGTGCAATCGGAGTGATCGTATTATGTGGCACGCCGTCTGTCTCGGCAAAAATGAACGCTTCTTCATCTGTGTAACTCCGCCATGCCTGCAGAATATGATCGGCGAGATCAATGATCCGTGTCTCGTTGGCGCACTGCAGACGGATCACGGAGAGCGGCCATTTGACGATTCCGGCGGTTACATCCTCATAGCCTGCGACAGTGAACGTCTCGGTTACCGGTGCTTTTTCCATCGCAAACGTGTAGTGCCCCCCCTGGAAATGGTCGTGACTGAGGATCGAGCCGCCGACGATCGGAAGATCTGCGTTTGAACCGAGAAAATAGTGCGGGAACTGTTTGATAAAGTCAAACAGCTTGACAAACGTATTCCGTTCAATCTTCATCGGCGTATGTTCTCCGTTGAACACGATACAGTGCTCATTGTAATACACATAGGGGGAATACTGGAATCCCCATGCGGACTGATTGATCGTGATCGGAATGATCCTGTGATTCTCCCGCGCAGGGTGGTTCAGCCGTCCGGCATATCCCTCGTTCTCCATGCAGAGCTGACATTTCGGATACGCGGATACAGCGGCATTGCGCGCCGCGGCAATGGCTTTCGGATCTTTTTCCGGTTTGGAAAGGTTGATCGTAACGTCCAGCGTTCCGTATTCGGTATCTACGGTCCATTTTTGATCCTTTTTGATCCGGTAGCGGCGGATATAGTCGCTGTCCTGACTGAATTTGTAATAATATGCGGTAGCCGTCTCCGGGGAAACTGCATACTTCTGACGGAATGTTTCCTGCACCTGTGCCGGACGCGGCAGCAGACAGTTCATCATCTTTGTGTCAAACAGATCCCGGCAGGTAACGCTGTCCTCAATGATGCCGCGGCGGCAGGCTTCGTCGAGCAGTTCTTTCAGAATGGTCTCAAGTTCGGTTCCTTCCGCGCTGCAGTCCACATCCTCATAACTGTCTTCGTGGAAGAGTTCCAGAAGGAGATTTGTCGTGTAAATGCGTTCACACTCCGGGGTAAGACCTGTATCAATGCCGTACTGTACCAGTTTTTTGATATTCGCATATAAATTCATCACGCAAGCCTCCTTGCTCCGTCGCCGATCTCTACGGTATAGAATTCTGCCTCATGTCCGACTTTTTCCTTGTATGCTTTGCCGATCGTTTCGATAAATGTGTCGATCGCGTCATTTTTCACGATACTTACCGTACAGCCGCCGAAGCCGCCGCCCGTGATGCGTGAGCCGATCACACCCGGCGTATTCCAGGCAAGATCTACAAGAATATCAATCTCTTCACAGGATACTTCATAATCGTCCCGCAGGGAGATGTGCGACTGGTTCATCAGTTCACCGAAGCGTTCGATATTGTCTGTGCGAAGCGCGGCAACCGCTTCGATCGTCCGCTGATTTTCCGCGACCGCATGTTTGGCGCGCAGCTCTTTGACAGGATCCTGGATCACATGTTTATATTTCTCGAAAGTCTCCATGTCCAGCTCACCAAGCGACTGGATCTCTACGACTGTCTGCAGGGCGGCGAGGGCGTCCGCACACTCCTGACGGCGCGTATTATAGGCGGAGTCTACCAGGCTGTGTTTCACTTTGCTGTTGGTGATAATGATCTTGGCATCCTTGAGCCGGACCGGTGCGTATTCGTACTTCAATGTCGCGGTGTCGAGAAAGATTGCGTTGTCCGCTTTTCCCATTGCAACGGCGAACTGATCCATGATTCCGCAGTTGCAGCCGTTGAAGTTGTTCTCGGAATACTGTCCCAGCAGCGCCAGATCGGTCATGGAGAGTTCTGTGATCCCGAACAGATCCGTCAGGATCACGCCGGTGAGCACTTCCAGAGACGCGGACGAAGAGAGACCGGAACCGTTCGGGATATTGCCCCAGATGACCATATCAAAGCCGGAGTCAAAGGAATATCCTTTTTCCGTAAACGCCCATACAACACCAAGCGGATAGTTTGCCCAGTTATAGCGTTCCTGATAACTCAGATCGTCGAGAGATACTTCCACGACATTAAAACGATCCAGATTCATAGAATAGAAATGAATCAGGCGGTCTTCTCTTTTCCGTGCAGCGCCGTATGTACCGATCGTCAGCGCACATGGGAATACATGGCCCCCGTTATAATCGGTATGTTCTCCGATCAGGTTCACGCGGCCCGGGGAGAAGTAGAAACGGACGCCGTCCGAATCCCCAAAAAGTTCAGCAAACTTCGTGAAAAGCATTTTCTGCATGATTAAAACCTCACTTTCCGTATTCATCTGGTTTCATTATAGACGCTGCCAAATGGACTGTCTATAAAAAATACGTGCAGAATCATGTAATTATGTTGCAAAAAAATCAGAGGACGTTATAATAAAAGAAAATGAAAAAAGAGGGGGGAACGGGATGGAAGATACCTATAAATATTCATTTAAAGCGCGGGAAAATCTGCTGAACTCTCTCGTGGTATGCAATGCCGGGCATCAGAAGTGCGGACCAGAGTACCAGTGGGGGCCCGGCGTGCGTAATCATTACTGCATCCACTATGTGATCTCGGGGGGCGGCTGCTATGAGGCGGGCGGGAGGATCTGCCAGCTCTCTGCAGGCGATACGTTTATCCTTTATCCTGACGTGGAGGTGAAGTATTATGCAAATTCCGGGGATCCATGGGAATATGCGTGGGTTGGATTTACCGGGGAAGACGCGGATATGCTTGTGCGGGCGACGGACTTTACAAAAGAGGAACCGTGGATCAAGAAGGGAATCCTGCCGAAGAAGACCGTACAGGAACAACTGGAGGAAATCTACAGCGTGAAAGGCAATGATTCCGAATCCGCCGTAGCGATGACAGGAGCTTTGTATACCTTGTTTTCTACGCTTATGCACTACAGCAGGCATGAGGAGAAGCAGAAGAACAGCCAGATGCTTTACGTGGAGCAGGCGAAGGATTATATCGCGAACAACTATTCCTATCCGATTACAGTAGAAGATGTTGCATCGTATGTAGGGATCAGCAGAAGCCATCTGTTCCGCTCCTTTCAGACTTACCAGCAGCAGTCACCGAAAGAATATCTGATCGATTTCCGCATCAGGAGAGCGAGGCAGCTTCTGCGCGAGACGACGCTTCCTGTGGCGTCGATCGCTTACTCGGTCGGGTTTGAAAATAACCTGTATTTTTCGAAAGTATTCAAAAACAGAATGCAGATGAGTCCGTCTGAATACCGGAAGCATATGGCGGCGAAATAGCAGGACAACGGACAGACATCATACAGAAAAGCATCCGGGAGGTATCTTCCGCTTACTGCGGCATATATTGTAAAGATGCAGAAAAAGGAAGCGCAAGTTTGGTGAACAGAGAATGGCGGAGGCGTGGATTCCGGATCTTATATGTATTTTTGCTACTTGCAGTATGCTCTCAGAAAGCAGGCGGCACGAAGCCAAATGCCGTCCCGAAAAACACAGCAGGGCAAAGCAGCGCGGGGCAGGAGTATACGGCCGGGGAGGTACAGCCTGCGGATGCTCCGGCAGAGGAGAAAACGAAGGAGGAGATCCCGGAAGCGGGAGAGAAAAAGAAGATTGCGCTGACGTTTGATGATGGGCCGAGCGCATCCTGTACGCCGGTGTTGCTGGACGGATTAAAAGAGCGGGACGTCCAAGCTACGTTTTTTCTGATCGGGGAAAACATAGAAAGAGGAGAAAATGCCAAGATCGTCAGAAGGATGTATGAGGAAGGACACCTGATCGGAAATCATACCTATCATCATGTAGAGATCACGAGGGTCGGAGATGAGACGGCGTATCAGGAGATCAAGATGACAAACGAGGTCATCGAGGCAGTTACAGGAGAACCGGTCGAATATATGCGTCCGCCGTTCGGCGCGTGGCAGAAAAAACTGGAGCAGCGGATTCATGTCCTGCCTGTGATGTGGACGATCGATCCCCTGGACTGGACGACGGAGAATATCGATGAAATTGTAAATAAAGTAGTGACGGAAGCAGAAGAAGATGATATTATTTTGTTGCACGACTGTTATATGAGTTCTGTGAAAGCCGCCCTGCGGATCGTGGATCTGCTTGAGGCGGAGGATTTTGAATTTGTGACGGTCGATGAATTGATACTGGAGTGAAGAGGATGCCGGATGAATTTGCAAGAACAGAATTACTGATCGGGCCGGATGCGGTCCGCAGATTAAAAGAAGCAACCGTGATGGTGTTTGGCGTGGGCGGCGTGGGTTCGCACTGCATTGAAGCGCTGGCGAGAAGCGGGGTGGGAAAACTGGTCTTGATTGATAATGACACCGTTTCTGTGACGAACATCAATCGGCAGTCGATCGCGCTGCACAGCACGATCGGACAATATAAAACAAAGGTGATGAAAGAAAAAATCGCGGATATCTGTCCGGATATCCGGGTGGAAACGCACGAAATGTTTGTTCTCCCGGACAATCTGGAGATGTTGTTTCCTCAGGAACACCGGGAGGACTGGCCGGATTATATTATTGACGCGGTGGATACGGTGTCGGCCAAGATTGCGCTGGCCGAGCTTGCTAAGCGGGAGAACATTCCGATCATCAGCAGTATGGGAACCGGAAACAAGCTGCATCCGGAGCTGTTTGAGATCGCTGATCTTTCGGACACCAGTGTATGTCCGCTCTGCCGGGTGATGAGAAGAGAACTTAAAGTAAGAGGAATCCGGCATCTGACGGTGCTGTATTCCAGGGAGAAACCCATAGATACATCCGGAAGAGACACCGGGGAAGATCCCGGAGGGCGGCGTTGCCTGCCCGGCAGCATTTCCTTTGTCCCTCCGGCGGCGGGACTGATCATTGCCGGGTACGTCATACGCAGACTTGCCGGCGTGGACGGATGAGAAGGAGAGAGACAATGGATTTATTTGATTATATGAGAGAGACACAGCAGGAAAAGGAATCGCCGCTGGCGTCACGGATGCGTCCGGCGTCGCTGGAGGAAGTGGTGGGGCAGCAGCACATCATCGGGAAGGATAAGCTTTTGTACCGTGCAATCAGGGCGGACAAGCTCGGATCCATCATTTTTTACGGACCTCCGGGAACCGGGAAGACGACGCTGGCAAAGGTGATCGCCAGTACGACCAGCGCAGAGTTTCGCCAGATCAACGCGACGTCCGCCGGGAAAAAGGAGATGGAAGCAGTTGTAAAAGAGGCGAAGGATCTGCTTGGCATGTACCGGAAAAAGACCATTTTGTTTATCGATGAGATCCACCGGTTCAACAAAGGGCAGCAGGATTATCTTTTGCCCTTTGTGGAGGACGGAACGATCACACTGATCGGGGCGACTACCGAAAATCCTTATTTCGAAGTGAACGGGGCGCTGCTTTCCCGTTCCAGTATCTTTGAACTGTATCCGCTGGAAAAAGAGGACGTCATGAAACTGATCCGGCGTGCCGTTTATGACAAAGAAAAGGGGATGGGAAGCTATAAGGCCAAGATTGACGAAGACGCGTTGGAGTTTCTCGCGGACATGGCAGGAGGCGACGCCAGGCGTGCGCTCAATGCGGTAGAGCTTGGCGTCCTGACGACAGAGCGCAGTGCGGACGGAGTCATCCATATCACATCGGAAGTCGCGGCGGAGTGTATCCAGAGACGTCTGGTACGTTATGATAAGACCGGGGATAACCACTATGATACGATCTCGGCGTTCATCAAGAGTATGCGTGGCTCCGATCCGGATGCAGCGGTGTACTATCTTGCGAAAATGCTGAATGCAGGCGAAGACGTAAAGTTTATTGCGAGAAGGATCATGATCTGTGCATCAGAGGACGTGGGAAATGCGGATCCGATGGCTTTGACAGTGGCAGTTTCGGCGGCGCAGGCGGTCGAGCGGATCGGAATGCCGGAGTCCCAGATTATTTTATCCCAGGCGGTACTTTACGTGGCATGTGCGCCAAAGAGTAATTCCGCAGTTAACGCGATCACTGCGGCAAATGAAAGTGTGCAGCATACGAAGACAACGGTTCCGGCACACCTGCAGGACGCGCACTACAAAGGGGCGAAGGATCTGGGGCATGGTACGGGATACATGTATGCGCATGATTATCCGAATCATTATGCACATCAGCAATATCTCCCGGATGAAATTAAAAACGCCCGGTTCTATGAACCGGGGGATCTGGGAGCGGAAAAGAAACAGAAAGAATGGCTGGAAAAACTGCGCGGAATGTGAAACCGCACAGTTTTTCTTTTCTGGTTTTTGATGAGTTGCGCAGGCTACAAAAGCTCCGATAAAAGGAGAGAGTAAACGCTCTGATGCTTTTTCTCCCAGTTCTCCGCGATGGAGAGGGCTTCTTTTTTTGTGGGGACAATCAGCTTCAGATCGACGGTGCAGGCATCGTTCTCAAAGATCTGACAGGTTACTTCATACTCATGATCTGCGTTCAGCTTATAGTCGGAACGTACAGAAATCTCATCCCGGAGTTCATACTGCTTCTCCTGCAGATAGTCGTCGATATCACTTTTGATCTCCCGCCCGATCCTGGACTGAAAAAAGTGCAGCGTCTCTTTGCCTTTTTCTGTGATCCGGTAGATTGTCCGCTTATAAGTCGTCTCGGCAGAGATCAGTTCTGCTTCCTGAAGATCCGCGAGCGCCTCCTGCATTCGAAAATAAGGGGCATAGCCTTTCATCAGCATGAAGTCCGATATCTGCGAGGCAGAAAGCGGGGAGGACACTCTGTTCAGCATATATAGTATCATCAGCTTGTACAATGTCAGCGTTTCATTGAATCCTTTATTCATAATATTCCTTTCCCTGCCAGATATCCTGCTCTTTCAGATACTTGTGCAGACGGTTCAGTACCGTGCGTTTCTGCGAGGTCCAGAGCGGAGCAATCAGCAGATCTTTCGGCCCGTCCCCGGTCAGACGGTGGATCGTGAGGTCCGGGCGAAGCATGGAGATGCATGTTCCGAGAAGAGCCAGATATTCCTCCATGGACGGAACCCAGAACGGGCGGGCGGCATAATCCGACGCCAGGTCGGTTCCCTTCAGGATATGCAGCAGTTGCAGCTTGATCCCCTGAATATCGGTATGGTTCAGGTAATCGAGCGTCTCAAGCATCATTTCTTCTGACTCGCCGGGCAGAGCAAGGATCGTGTGCGTGATCACGGTGATCTTACGCTTCCGGAGTTCGTATACAGCACGTTCATAAGTCTCCAGTTCATAACCGCGGCGGATGTATGCCGTCGTCTGCGGATGGATGGTCTGAAGTCCAAGCTCGATCCACACAGGCTTGATGCTGTTTATGCGTTCCAGAAGATCCAGAACATCTTCACCGAGGCAGTCAGGGCGTGTCGCAATTGAGAGGATCCGCACTTCCGGATCCCGGATGGCCTCCATGTAAATGCTCTCTAAGTATTGTACGGGGGCATACGTGTTTGTGAATGCCTGGAAATAGGCGATAAATGCATGAACCGGCCGCTTTTGCCTAAGAGCGGTCTTGCCTCTGGCAAGCTGCTGTGTGATGGAAAGAGAAGCGCTGCCCGCAAAATCGCCGCTCCCTGCCGCGCTGCAGAAGATACAGCCGCCGGTTCCGACAGATCCGTCCCGATTGGGACAGGTCATGCCTCCGTTCAATGTGATCTTGTATACCTTTTCTCCATAAGTATGCTTCAAGTCATAATCGACAGAATGATAGCGCCGTCCGTCCCACTGTCTCATACTTTGATCAGGTCTTTCACAGCCTGACTTACGACGTCTGCCACGCGGGGGTCGAAGGCTTCCGGCAGAATATTGTTTTCATTTAAGTCTTCGTCGGAAACCAGTCCGGCGATCGCATGTGCGGCGGCGAGCTTCATCTCTTCCGTGATCTGTGTTGCGCGTCCTTCCAGAGCACCTTTAAAAATACCGGGGAAAGCAACGACATTGTTGACCTGATTCGGGAAATCGGAACGTCCGGTTCCGACAACTTTTGCGCCCGCGGCTTTTGCCAGATCCGGCATGATCTCCGGAACAGGGTTTGCCATTGCGAAAAGAATCGCGTCTTTGTTCATGGAAGCCACCATATCCTGTGAGACGATTCCCGGCGCGGAAACACCGATAAAGATGTCGGCGCCTTTCAGGGCGTCGGAAAGCGTGCCGTGTGCTCCTTCCAGATTGGTCACTTCTGCCATCTGCTTCTGCATCCAGTTCAGATTCGGGGAATCCTTTCCGATGATCCCGTTGATGTCGCACATGGTGATATGTGGAAAACCATATGTGAGCAGCAGCTTCGTGATCGCGACGCCGGCGGAACCGGCTCCGTTGACGACAATCCGGCAGTTCTCTTTTTTCTTTCCGGTTACTTTCAGCGCATTGATGATGCCGGCAAGGACTACGATGGCGGTTCCGTGCTGGTCGTCATGGAATACCGGGATGTCCAGCAGTTCTTTCAGCCGGGTTTCAATCTCGAAACAGCGGGGGGCGGAGATGTCTTCCAGATTGATGCCTCCGAAAGCCGGAGCGATATGGACTACCGTTTTAATGATCTCCTCCGTATCCTGCGTATCCAGGCAGATCGGAACGGCGTTGACACCGCCGAATTCCTTGAACAGGACGGCTTTCCCTTCCATGACAGGCATGGCTGCCTTTGCACCGATATTGCCAAGACCGAGGACGGCGCTTCCGTCGGATACGACAGCGATGGTGTTTGCTTTTATCGTATACTTGTATGCAGCCTCCGGATCTGCGGCGATCACTTTGCATGGTTCCGCAACGCCGGGTGTGTAGGCGATGGCAAGGTCTTCTCTGGAGCAGACATGCGATTTCGCTGTGGTTTCGATCTTCCCGTTCCACTGTTCATGCATCTGTAATGCTTTTTCACTGTTTGTCATAATGGTGTACCTCTTTGTTTTCTATTCAGATTTTGGTTTTATGATAACACTCTTCTGGTTTTCACGCAAGAAAATAAAAAAAGACTTCCCTTTTTCGGAAAAATGGTGTATAGTAGTAACAGATTTTTGGTTGTAAATTCATTTGTGTCATCTCAGACCAGAGTTCCCAAGATTCACCAAAAGCAGATTTCACAATTAATCCGCATTTGTATTATAAAAACCGTGCAGGAAAACCGCGCGGATCAAAAAAGAAAATCAATATATATAGAAAGGAAAGGGTACTGAATCTATGACAAGAGAGAAGTATGAGTCATTACCACTGGCAACACTGAAAGAGCTTGCAAAAGCGAGAAAGATGCGCGGCGTATCTACGCTGAAAAAGAGCGATCTGATCAACGCGATGCTGGAGCAGGACGAGAAGGATGAACGTGCCGCGGCGGCAGCAGAGCAGGAGGCCGCGAAAGCGGAGGCAAAAGAGGAAGTAAAGGAAGAACTGCGGGAAAAGAAAGTAGAGACGGACATCGACCAGCTTGACAGCGGGGTTACGGTACAGGGAATCCTGGAGGTTATGCCGGACGGATTCGGATTTATCCGTTCAGACAATTATCTTCCCGGAGAAAAAGATGTATACGTGTCACCGTCCCAGATCCGTAAGTTCGGACTGAAGACGGGCGACATCCTTTGCGGAAATACGAGAGTCAAGACACAGCAGGAGAAGTTCAGCGCGCTGCTTTACGTTTCGACGATCAACGGACAGCGGCCTGCCGAATCCATCCGCCGTCCGGATTTTGAAAAGCTGACGCCGATCTTCCCGAATAAGAGAATCCAGCTGGAGTGCGAGGGCAGCAGTACGGCTACCCGTATTGTAGATCTGCTCTCTCCGATCGGAAAAGGACAGAGAGGAATGATCGTTTCCCCGCCAAAAGCAGGGAAGACAACACTCTTGAAAGAAATTGCACTGTCCGTGCAGAAGACGGAACCGGACATGCATCTGCTGATCCTCCTGATCGATGAACGTCCGGAAGAAGTGACAGACATCCGCGAGGCGATTGAAGGACCGAATGTGGAAGTGATCTATTCTACATTCGATGAACTGCCGGAGCACCACAAGCGTGTGTCGGAGATGGTGATCGAGCGTGCAAAGCGTCTGGTTGAAAAAGGTGAGGACGTCATGATCTTGCTGGACAGCATTACCCGTCTTGCCCGTGCATATAACCTGATCGTTCCGCCGTCCGGGCGTACGCTCTCCGGCGGTCTGGATCCGGCTGCGCTCCATATGCCGAAGCGGTTCTTCGGCGCGGCAAGAAATATGCGGGAAGGCGGCAGTCTGACAATCCTTGCAACAGCGCTGATTGAGACAGGAAGTAAGATGGATGACGTCGTATATGAAGAGTTTAAGGGAACAGGTAATATGGAAGTTGTCCTGAACCGCAAGTTGCAGGAGAAGCGCGTATTCCCGGCAATCGATATTCCGAAGTCCGGGACACGGCGGGATGATCTGCTCCTGACAAAGGAGGAGCAGAATGCAGTAGACATTATCCACAAAGGGGTAAATGGTCTGAAAGTAGACGAGGCTGTGGAGAATCTGCTGAATATGTTCTCAAGAACGCGCAGCAACGAGGAACTGGTAGCCAAGGTGAACCACCAGAAATTTATTTAAAAACTTCTTGCAATAAGATTACTGTTATGTTACAATAACAACGCTGTTTAGAGAAAATATATAAAATTTAGGATATAGAGAGGTGAAAATCATGAAAGAAGGAATCCATCCTGCATACCATCAGGCAACCGTAACCTGCAACTGCGGCAATACCTTTGTGACAGGCT
The DNA here is from genome assembly GCA_958402795.1 of uncultured Lachnospiraceae bacterium. GTDB lineage: Bacteria > Bacillota > Clostridia > Lachnospirales > Lachnospiraceae > Schaedlerella. Next base: position 64,277 of record CATXUX010000007.1, read on the forward strand.
CCACAAGTGAGAATATCCACGTAGAGATCTGTTCCAAATGCCATCCGTTCTACACGGGGCAGCAGAAAGCAGCGCAGGCACGCGGACGTGTTGACAAGTTCAATAAGAAGTATGGTCTTAAATAAGAAGAGTCAATCATGCAGGCTGAGATATTTATATCTCAGCCTATTATTGTTGTATAAATACGATGTTGGGGTCAAAAGCCCCAAACTATGATACCTACGGATTGTTTCGTGCTACGCACTTCCACAATCCTGCCCCACATTCGGATATCGTGTGGCATACGCCCCACTTTTATCCTCATATTGGGGCGGGTCCCAAGGTCTTTCGCCCACCTATGAGCAAGCTCATGTGGGTTTAGACCTTTTGACCCTGGTATCATAACTCGTATACGGAGGAGATATGAAGTCATCGAATATAGGCGGACAGGCAGTGTTGGAAGGCATTATGATGAAAAACGGGACGAAGTATGCTGTTGCGGTGCGCAAACCGAATCAGGAGATTGAGCTGGACGTCCGGGAGAGCAAAAGCGTGATCCCGTGGAAAACCGTGATGAAAATTCCGTTTATCCGCGGCATTTTTAATTTTGTGGATTCTCTGGTACTCGGGATGAAGACACTGACATGGTCGGCGGGATTTTATGAAGATGAGGAAGAAGAACAGGAAGAGCTGACCGCAGAGGAAGCCAGAAAGCAGGAGAAAAAGGAACAGAACGAGATGTACCTTACCGTGGCGGTCTCGGTCGTGCTAGCGGTGGCGATCTTTATGGTGCTGCCGTATATTCTGAGTAATTTTCTGAGAAGATATATTGCTTCGCACTGGATCATGACCATCATCGAAGGGGTGATCCGTGTCGGGATTTTCCTTGCATACGTGGGACTTGTCTCCCGGATGGAAGACATCCGCAGAACATACATGTATCACGGGGCGGAGCATAAGTGTATCAACTGCATTGAACATGGACTGGAACTCAACGTAGAGAACGTGCGCAGGAGTTCCCGGCAGCACAAGCGCTGCGGAACCAGTTTCTTGTTCATTGTGATGATCGTGAGTATTTTTTTCTGCTTTTTCATTACAACAGAGTCACAGATCCTGCGGATCGTACTGCGCATCGCACTGGTGCCTCTGATCGCGGGAGTGTCTTATGAGTTTATCCGTCTGGCAGGGAATACGGACAATGCACTCGTAAATGCGCTGAGCAAACCGGGAATGTGGGTGCAGAATTTAACAACAAAGGAGCCGGACGACAGCATGATCGAAGTGGCGATCTGTGCGGTTGAGGCAGTGTTTGACTGGAAGGCATACCAGAAGGAGAACTTTGCCTCCCGGCAGGAAGAGGCCCGGCCGTGACGCTGGAGATGGCATGCCGGGAGGGAACGGCGATACTGGAAGGCGCGGGCATCGTGGAGGGTTCTCTTGACGCATGGCTTTTGCTGGAATATGTAACGGGAGTTGGCCGTGTGGATTTTCTGGCAGACCGGGAAAAACCGGTAGAAGAGAGTCAGGCTGCACGGTATTTTGAACTGATCAGACAGCGTGCGCAGCGGATTCCCCTGCAGCATTTAACCGGTGTACAGGAATTTATGGGACTGGAATTTCAGGTAAATGAACAGGTCCTGATCCCACGGCAGGATACGGAGATTTTGGTGGAGAAGGCGCTTTCGCTTCTGCAGGGGCAGGAGGGGGCGCATGTTTTGGATCTGTGTACCGGATCCGGCTGTATTCTGCTGAGTATCCTCCATTATATGATAAGATCCGGCTGGCAGGTTTTGGGAACCGGCGCGGACATTTCCGCGGATGCGATTGAGATGGCAAGGCGCAATGCGGAAAAACTGCATCTTGGCGCAGATTTCATACAAAGTGATCTGTTTTCAAATATAGATGGAAGGTATGAGATGATCGTGTCGAACCCACCGTATATCAGAACCGGGGAGATCGGTACACTGCAGGATGAGGTCAGGCTTCATGATCCGCGCATCGCGCTGGACGGCGGGGCGGACGGTCTGGATTTTTACCGGAGAATCATAAAAGCGTGTCCGGCTTACCTGACAAGAGGCGGAAGTCTGCTTGTGGAGATCGGCTGCGATCAGGCGGAGGCGGTATCCGGACTGATGATGCGGACGGGATTTCATGCGGTGACGGTTGAAAAGGATCTGGCGGGACTTGACCGTGTCGTGTATGGTGTGTATGATAAATGAAATAACTGAGAAAGGACGAAAGGAAAATGTTTGATAAGTTGGAAGATTTGATCGTCCGGTACGAGGAAGTGATGGGGGAACTTCAGGAGCCGGACGTGGCGAATGATACGGAGCGGTTCCGGAGTCTGATGAAGGAACAGAGTGAACTGACGCCTATTGTGGAAGCGTATAAGGAATATAAGCAGTGTAAACAGAATGTCGAGGACAGTCTTCTTCTTCTGGAAGAAGAGTCCGACGAAGAGATGCGTGAGCTGGCAAAGGAAGAGCTGGCGGATTCGCGGACGAGGATCGAGGAACTGGAGAAGGAGCTGAAGATCCTGCTTCTTCCGAAAGATCCGAACGATGATAAAAACGTCATCGTGGAGATCCGTGCAGGTGCAGGCGGTGATGAGGCGGCGCTGTTTGCGGCGGAGATTTACCGGATGTATGTACATTATGCGGAGAGCCGCCGCTGGAAAGTAGAGATGATTTCGCTGAACGAAAACGGAATCGGCGGATTCAAGGAATGTGTATTTATGATCTCCGGACAGGGAGCCTACTCCCGGCTGAAATACGAAAGCGGCGTACACCGCGTGCAGAGAGTGCCGGAGACAGAGAGCGGCGGGCGTATCCATACGTCGACGATCACGGTTGCGATCATGCCGGAAGCAGAAGAGGTGGATGTGGAACTGGATATGAATGACTGCAAGTTCGATGTGTTCCGGGCGTCCGGAAACGGCGGACAGTGCGTCAATACGACAGATTCCGCAGTCCGGCTGACACATATCCCGACCGGGATCGTGATTTCCTGTCAGGATGAGAAATCACAGCTAAAGAATAAAGATAAGGCGCTGAAGGTTCTGCGCGCAAGACTGTATGAGATGGAGCTTGCAAAGCAGCATGACGCGGAGGCAGAAGCCAGACGCAGCCAGGTGGGAACAGGAGACCGGTCTGAGAAGATCCGGACCTATAACTTCCCGCAGGGGCGTGTGACGGATCACCGGATCAAACTCACCCTGCACAAGCTGGATACGATACTCGGGGGTGATCTGGATGAGATCATCGACAGCCTGATCGCAGCAGACCAGAGCGCGAAACTGGCGAAAATGCAGGATAACTGACTGAGGACAGGAACGCTATGGTGCAGGAAGATGGAAAAAAGCTGAAATACTATCAGCTTATGGAAGATTTGAAAGAGCAGATTTTGACGGGGAAATTTCAGGCGGGCGATAAGCTGCCTTCGGAAAACGAACTGGCCTCCCGGTATCGCGTCAGCAGGCAGACCGTGAGAAAAGCACTGGGAATCCTTGAAAATGCCGGATATATCTATGCGGAACACGGGAAAGGGACGTTCTGTTCGGAACTGGTGAAACACAGTCATTCCTCGAGGAATATTGCAGTAGTGACGACTTATCTTTCAGATTATATTTTCCCGCGTGTGATCAAGGGGATCGATGATTCTCTTACGAAAGAGGGATACAGTATTATCCTGAAAAATACAAGAAATTCCAGAAGTCTGGAAGCAAAATGCCTGGAAGAGCTGCTGCAGAAGGATATTGACGGACTGATCGTAGAGCCGAGCAAGAGCCATGTATACTGCCGTCATGTAAATCTGTACGACAAGCTGGATGAATTTAAGATTCCGTACGTTTTTATTCAGGGACAATATCTGCAGATGGAAGAAAAACCAAGCGTCCTGATGGATGACTGTAAGGGAGGTTACCTGGTTACGAAGCATCTGATCGAACTGGGACACAGAGAGATCGTCGGGGTATTCAAGGCGGATGATTTTCAGGGGCAGAACAGGCACAAGGGATACGTGAAGGCACAGCAGGAAGCGGGAATTCCGTACAATCCGGAACATGTGATCTGGTTTTATACGGAAGACCGGGAAGTACACCCTTATGACTGCATCCGGCGCATGGTAAAAAATAAAAAGCGTATAGATGCGGTCGTCTGCTATAATGATGAGACGGCGGTTCGCGTCATTTCCGTACTCAGGCGAATGGGAATCCGGGTCCCGGAAGATGTATCGATCACAGGATATGATAACTCTTATATGGCAAACTTCGGGGAACTGAAACTGACTACCATCGCACATCCGCAGGAAAGGCTGGGAAAGATGGCGGCGGAGCTTCTGGTTGAATTGATAAAAAATCAGGAGATACCCGGGGAAAAGAAGCATATACTGATCGAACCGGAAATCGTGCCGGGAAACTCGACGGTCAGGAACAGAAAAATACAAGTTGGCAATGGAAAAACAGAATAAAACGGGAAGCAAGGGACATTTTTATGGTAAATATTACCAAAAGATGTCCCTTTTTTATAAAAAGATGCTGAAGTCAAAAACTCTCAACTATGATAGATACCTACGAATTGTTTCGCGCTACGCACTTCCACAATTCTACCCCAAATTCGGATATCGTGTGGCTTACGCCCCACTTTTATCCTCATATTGGGGCGAGTCCCAAGGTCTTTCACCCACTTATGAGCAAGCTCATGTGGGTTTAGACCTTTTTACCCTGGTATCATAAAAAACAACTTGAATAGATGTACGTACAAGTTATATAGTTGAATTATAAGAACAACGAAAGGAGATGTTACATATGTTATTGCAGAAAAAATACAAGTTCTGGTTTTGCACGGGCTCACAGGACCTATACGGAGAGGAATGCCTGAAAAATGTTGCGGAACATGCGAGAAAAATCGTGGAGGGGTTAAACAATTCCGGACTCCTTCCCTACGAAATCGTGTGGAAACCAACCCTGATCACAAATGAACTGATCCGGAAAACGTTTAATGAGGCAAATACCGATGATGAGTGTGCGGGCGTGATCACCTGGATGCACACGTTTTCACCGGCAAAATCATGGATCCTGGGACTACAGGAATACAGAAAGCCACTGATGCACCTGCACACGCAGTTCCATGAGGAAATTCCTTATGACAGCATAGATATGGATTTTATGAATGAAAATCAGTCGGCTCACGGAGGCAGGGAATACGGACATATTGTCAGCAGGATGCGGATCGAGAGAAAGGTTGTCGTAGGACACTGGGCAGATCCGGTAGTAATCGGTAAAATCGCGTCCTGGATGCGCACGGCGGTCGGCGTCGTGGAGAGCAGCCACATCCGGGTAATGCGTGTGGCGGATAATATGAGAAATGTTGCTGTCACAGAAGGAGATAAGGTAGAAGCACAGATCAAATTCGGCTGGGAGGTGGACACATACCCGGTAAATGAGATCGCAGAGGCAGTCGCGGCAGTTTCAGAACCGGATGTGAATGCACTGGTGGAGGAATATTACGATCGGTATGAAATCCTGCTGGAGGGCAGAGATCCGGCCGAATTCCGGGAACATGTCGCGGTGCAGGCACAGATAGAACTCGGATTCGAGCGGTTTCTGGAGGAGAAAAATTATCAGGCAATCGTAACGCATTTCGGTGATCTCGGAGCGTTAAAGCAGCTTCCGGGACTGGCGATCCAGAGACTGATGCAGAAAGGCTACGGATTTGGCGCGGAAGGCGACTGGAAAGTAGCGGCGATGGTACGCCTGATGAAAGTCATGACAGCCGGGATGAAAGACGCGAAGGGAACTTCCATGCTGGAGGATTATACCTATAACCTGGTAAAGGGGAAAGAAGGAATCCTTCAGGCACATATGCTGGAGATCTGCCCGTCGATCGCGGACGGCCCGATCAAGATCAAGTGCAATCCGCTCAGCATGGGCGACAGAGAAGATCCTGCCAGACTGGTGTTTACTTCGAAAGAAGGAAAGGGAATTGCTGTTTCCCTGATTGATCTGGGAAACCGGTTCCGCCTGATCATCAACGATGTGGACTGCAAAAAGAATGAAAAACCAATGCCGAAGCTGCCGGTGGCAACGAATTTCTGGACGCCGCAGCCGGATATTTATACGGGCGCGGAGGCATGGATCCTGGCAGGCGGCGCACACCATACGGCATTTACCTACGATCTCACAGCAGAGCAGATGGGAGACTGGGCGGCAGCCATGGGAATAGAGGCCGTGTATATTGACAAAGACACAAAGATCCGTGACTTTAAGAAAGACCTGATGCTGGGAGAACTATTTTTTAACCGTTTCTGAAAAACAATACGGTTTGAATGCAGCAGGCAGTTATGGTAAGATAAAAGAGAATCTGTGAGAAAGGGGAAGTGAAATGGATAACAGAACAGCCATCGAAAATGGAAAGTCCGTATTGGGAATCGAGTTTGGATCCACAAGGATCAAGGCGGTGCTCATCGGACCGGATCGTGCGCCGATCGCGTCAGGAAGCTATGAGTGGGAAAACAAGCTGGAGAACAATATCTGGACTTACAGTCTGGACGCGGTATGGACCGGTCTGCAGGAATGCTATCAGGAACTGAAAAAGGATGTGCGTACGAAATACGGCGTGACATTGAAACGGACAGGCGCCATCGGATTCAGCGCTATGATGCACGGATATATGGCATTTGATGAGAACGATGAACTGCTGGTTCCCTTCCGGACATGGCGCAACACGATCACAGAAGAGGCGGCAGACAAACTCACGGAAGCGTTTTCCTATCATATTCCGCAGAGATGGAGCATTGCACATTTATACCAGGCCATCCTGAATCAGGAAGAGCATGTAAAGGACGTCAGGTTTTTCACGACGCTGGCGGGATATGTCCACTGGAGGCTGACAGGGGAAAAGGTGATCGGGATCGGGGATGCTTCCGGAATGTTTCCGATCGACAGCAGAATCCGGGATTACAATCAGGAAATGCTGGATCAGTTTGACAAACTGACAGAGCCTTATGGATTCCCGTGGAAGATCAGGCAGCTTCTTCCGAAGGTACTTCCGGCAGAAGAAGAAGCCGGAACGCTGACAAGTGAGGGTGCGAAGCTGTTGGATGTGGACGGAGATCTGGAAGCAGGAATTATGCTCTGCCCGCCGGAAGGCGATGCGGGAACAGGCATGACAGCGACCAACAGTGTGGCTGTGAGAACGGGAAACGTGTCGGCAGGAACCTCTGTTTTCGCAATGATCGTACTGGAAGAAGAACTGAAAAATGTTCACAAAGAAATCGACATTGTGACGACTCCTACGGGAGATGAGGTTGCAATGGTCCACTGCAATAACTGTACGTCAGACTTAAATGCGTGGGTCAATTTATTTGGAGAGTTTGCGGAATGCTTTGGGATAGAAGCGGACAAGAACAGTCTCTTTTCCGTCCTCTATAATAAAGCGCTGGAAGGCGACAGCGACTGCGGCGGACTACTGGCATATAATTATTTTTCGGGAGAGAGTATAACCGGGTTTGATGAAGGAAGACCGTTGTTTGTCCGGTTCCCGGACAGCAGACTGAACCTTGCCAATTTCATGAGAGTTCATTTGTTTACCGCTCTCGGCGCATTAAAGGCCGGACTGGATATCCTTCTGAAAGAAGAACATGTAAAAGTAGATCAAATTCTGGGGCACGGCGGCCTGTTTAAGACGAAAGGCGTCGGACAGAAGATCATGGCGGCGGCAATCAATGCACCGGTATCCGTTATGGAGACGGCAGGAGAAGGCGGTGCATGGGGGATCGCACTGCTGGCGGACTACATGATCCATAAATCAGACCAGGAGTCTCTGGCGGATTACCTGAACAATCAGGTGTTTGCAGGACAAAAGAGTACGACGGTGGAGCCGGAGGAAAAAGATGTGGAAGGCTTTGACCGGTTCATGAAGCGTTATCTGGGTGGACTTCCGATTGAGGCCGCGGCAGTAAAGGAGTTGAAAGAGTCATGCTAGAGGAATTAAAAAAGCAGGTATATGAAGCAAATATGGAGCTTCCGCGGAGAGGACTGATCACCTATACATGGGGGAATGTCAGCGGAATTGACAGGGAGAGCGGCTGTTTTGTCATCAAACCAAGCGGCGTGGAATACGAGAAGCTGACTCCCGAAGATATGGTCGTGGTGAACCTGCAGGGAGAGAAAGTGGAAGGAAAATACAAGCCTTCATCGGATACGCCGACACATTTGGAGCTTTATAAAAAATATAAAGAGATCGGCGGCATCGTACATACACATTCACCGGAAGCTACTGCGTGGGCGCAGGCGGGAAGAAGCATTCCGTTATATGGGACCACACATGCGGATTATTTTTACGGGGAAATCCCGTGTGCCAGAAGCCTTACGGAGAAAGAGATCGATGAAGCGTATGAAACCAATACGGGACTTGTCATCATCGAGACACTGGAGAACCGTAAGATCAACCCGATGTATGCGCCGGGGATCCTGTGTACCAACCACGGACCATTTACATGGGGGAAAGACGCGGCTCAGGCAGTCTATCATGCAGTTGTTCTGGAAGAGGTGGCGAAAATGGCCACAAAGACAGAACTCATTAACCCGAACGTCAAACCAGCGCCGGACTGCATCCGGGATAAGCACTTCTTCCGGAAACACGGGGCGAATGCTTACTACGGGCAGGAATAGAATCAGGTATAGGGGAGTTCGCAGATCAAAATCTGTAAACTCCCTTTTTCTGAACAAAGAATGGAATGAACGTGTTCACAGCTTCCATTTTTCCATCCAGTAATTTACCTGCAGCATATACGCAAGCATCTGCGGTCCTGCCATGAGCTGCCCGTACCAGGGTTTCCCATAGTCCGACGGACTCTCCAGAAAAGCGTGGACTTTCCTGGTGTCCAACAGTTTCCGGATGGGAGCGTTCGGGGAGGCGAGGACTTCTTTGAGGCGGTCGCCGAGCAGATTCTCATAAGTCGGATCGTAGGTTTTCGGGTAGGGACTTTTCCTGCGCCAGAGAATGTCTTTCGGGAGAAACCCTTCTCCGGCATGGCGCAACAGTCCTTTTACCGTCCCGTCCGGACATTTCATATCCCAGGGAACATTAAATACATATTCCACGATTCTGTGATCGGCAAAGGGGACGCGGGCTTCCAGTCCGCTGTACATACTGGTCCGGTCCATGCGGTCCAGCAGAGTTACCATGAACCAGCGCAGATTCAGGTAGGAGATCTCGCGTCGGCGCTTTTCCTGTGGAGAATCCTCCGGCAGAAGGGGTGTCTCCCGAATTGTTTTTTCATAGGCTGCATGGGCGTATTCCTCCATGTGCAGTTCCCGGATCAGGCCGTCGTCGAGAAGAACCTGCCGTGGTTCCATGCTCGCCGACCAGGGAAAAGCGTCTGTTTCGAAAGCTTCTTTCTTGTGGAACCACGGATAACCGCCGAATATCTCATCGGCACATTCTCCGGTCAGTGTAACCGTATTATAGTCCTTGACGAGCGAACAAAAGTAGAGCATGGAGGATTCTACGTCTGCCATGCAGGGCAGATCGCGTGCATCCACTGCTTTGTAGAGACAGTCGATCTGTTCCTGATTGCTGCATTCCAGAAAATGATGGTTCGTATGCGACCATGCGACCATCTGTTCCACAAAAGGACGGTCCTGGCTCGGCTGGAATGCGTTGGAGCGGAAATAGTTTTGATTTCCGGTAAAATCAAAAGAAAATGTGTTTAGCTGTTTGCCCTCTTTTGCCAGTTCATCCGCGCAGATGGCGGTTACGAGACTGCTGTCCACGCCGCCGGAGAGAAAGGTGCTGATAGGAATATCGGAGAGCATCTGGATGCGGACGGCGTCACGGACAAGCCAGGTGGTTTTCTGTACGGTTTCTTCATACGAATCTTCGTGGGGACGGCTTTCCAGTTTCCAGTAAAATGTATGTTCGCAGGAGGTCTCGCGGAATGTCTGGCATGAACCGGCAGTGGCACTCTTCATACGTCCTGCTTTCCGAAAAATGACGCATTCGCCGGGAAGCACTTCGCTGACGCCTTTGAAAACGCCCTTCCCGTAAGTCTTTGCCGGCCCGAGGGCAAAGATCTCGCAGAGACTGTCCTGATCCAGTGCGGGAATGATTCCGGGATATGCAAACAGTCCCTTGATCTCGGAAGAAAATACAAGTGTATCGTCCTGTACCGTATAGAATAGCGGCTTCACTCCGAGACGGTCGCGGATCAGGAGAAGTTCTTCAGAAGCAGAATCCCAGATCGCAATGGCAAAAATCCCGTTTAGTTTTTTGATATAGTCCTCGCCGTGCAGCATATACCCGGCGAGAATCACCTCGGTGTCGCTCGTCGTCTGAAAAGCAGCTCCTTCGAGTAACAGTTCTGCTTTCAACTCTGCCATGTTGTAGATCTCACCATTGAAGATGACGGCACATTCTCTGCCCGGAACTTTTCTTATCATCGGCTGGTGCCCGGAGGCAAGATCGATGATGGAAAGGCGCACATGGGCAAAGCCGCAGTGCGGCCGCAGATAAATCCCGTCCTCATCCGGTCCCCGGTGCTTCTGAACCCGGTTCATCTCATTTAAAACAGATTCCCATTTTGTTTTTTCTTCGGTATAATCCCTGAAGGGATGAAAAAAGCCTGCGATTCCGCACATAGCAGATGCCTCCTCTTAAAATTCCAGATATATCTTATTGAATGACCGGCTGATACTGACGTTCCTCAAGTGCCGCCTCGATGGACGGGATCAGAAGCTTGGTATGCGCGATCATGGAATTGGGTTTCTTCACCGGATTATCCTGCCCGAACGGGACAAAATATATGTGTTTTGTGTTGAGCAGAAGACCAATGTTTTTCATATTTGCCCCGAGCGCGTCGTTGGTGGAAATCGAGAGCAAAAGCGGTTTATTATTCCGAAGATGTGCTTTCGCTGCCATAAGAACCGGCGTATCGGTGATCCCGGCGGCCAGTCTGGCGAGGGTGGAACCGGTGCACGGCAGGATCACGAGGATATCAAGAAGACTTCCGGGGCCGATCGGCTCTGCATCAGGAATCGTACAGATGGGTTTTACACCGGTGATCGTTTCTGCGCGCTCCAGAAATGTTTCTGCCCTGCCGAAGCGGCTGTTGGTAGTCTGTGCCGCGTCAGAGAAAATGGTCTGGACAAGCGCACCTTCGTCAACCAGGCGCTTTAGTTCGCGAAATGCATTTTCATAGGTACAAAAAGAGCCGGTCAGTGCGACTCCGATGGTTTTACCTTGTAAGGACAAATGGATCACTCCTCGTTTTCATATAGATGATAACAGACCGACAGGCAGTGGAATACCCACCGTGACGGTTTTATGAGCAGGTAGAGAGCGTGCGCTCGATGACGTCCCGCAGGATTTTGGCGGACGAGGCGGGCGCGTATTTCCCGGGAAGGCTTAAACAGTGCGCTGCGTTGATCCCCATGCGTCCTGCCGCCTCATAATCGACGCCGCCCGGCGCGGAAGCAATGTCAATGATGGTAACAGACGGCTTCATGTTCCGCAGAAGACCGGAGCCGATGACCGGAGCCGGGATGGTATTGAAAATAAAATCAAATTTCCCGACACATTTTGCAAAATCATAGAGAGAACCCGTGTCTTGTGCGGTCACTGCAGCGCGGGCAAGCTCCTCGGGGGTGTCGGTGCAGACATAGACATGGCAGAACATGCCGCAGAGATAAGACGCGAGTGTCTGCCCGCATTTTCCGAATCCCAGAACGGCGCACCGGCTGCCGTTTAGATTCAGGGGACTTCGTATGATTGCTTCACAGACGGCGCCTTCTGCGGCGGCGATACTGTTTCGAATGGCGAGGGACTGATCCTGCATGAAATCGCAGACGACGACCTGCTTTTCTTCTGCTGCGCGCCGGAATTTTTCCGGAATACATCCGGCGAAAAAGAAACTTCCCGGAGGAAGTGCATCTGATAGTTCCTCCGTCAGGATCCTGCGTCCCGGCAGAGTATGGTTCAGCTCCCGGTCATTTTTACAAAGTGGCAGCGGTCCGATCACGCAGTCGGAACCGACACACGCTTCCTGCGCCGAATCCGACTGCCGGACAATGGAGGCGTCGGAACACATACGCGCGCGCGGGATGGATTCCAGTGCATAGCAGCGGACTTCATTTCTGTGATGTGCCAGTTCTTCGGCAAGATAGACCTGCCTCCTGTCGCCGCCGATGACAGAAAAAGTATACTGAGGATAATTCATGGACGCTCCTGATGAAAGAATTTAAAATATTATATGGAAAAAGAATAAAAATGTTACGAAAAAGACTGTGCAGGGAGACTTTTTCCTGAGATTGTATGTTGAAAATTTCCAGAATGTGGAGTATTGTATTCTGGTATATTGTAAGTGATCAGGTGAAGAATAATCACATTACGTTTGAGAAGTGTCTGAGGAGGCAGAATATGAAGAAACTTACAAAAAAAGATGTATTTACCATACCGAATCTGCTCAGTGTGTTCCGGCTTGTACTGGCGTTTTACTTTTTATGGCTGTACTTTCAGCCGGATTCTCCCGGGAAAGAAAGTCGGCTGCTGATCACCCTGATCTTGTCGGCGATATCGGATTTTCTGGACGGACAGATCGCGAGACGGTTCCACATGATCAGTGAGGTCGGCAAGATCCTGGATCCGATCGCAGACAAGGTGACACAGGGAGTGCTGCTGATCTGTCTGTGCGCGAAATATGATCTCCTGAAACTGGTGCTTCTGTTATTTGCAGTAAAGGAGACCTGTATGGCAGTTTTCGGACTCCAGATGCTGATGACGGTGAAGCAGAATGACGGGGCAAAATGGTACGGAAAACTGAGTACGGCGGTATTCTATACCGTCATGCTGATTTTACTTTTATTCCCGCATATCCCGATGCAGGTGGCAAATCTGCTGATCCTCATCAGCGGGATCTGTATGCTGCTGGCATTTGTGATGTACATGAGAAAATATTACCTCCTTCACAAGGAGTATCTGGCAGAAAAAAAAGAGGCAGAGAAGGAACATACAAAGGCTTCAGAAGCAAAAGGCTGATAAAGCAGGAAAGTCGGATCAGGACAGGTTCTGACGGGCCGCCGCATAAAAAAAGCGGCGGTTCTTTTCTTTTTCCGAAAAGGTTGCAAGAGCAGTCAGGGGTGTGTTATACTTAAAAAAGTGTCCGGACAGACACAAGGAATCAGAAAGTGGGTTTTTATGAAAGAGATTGAATTTAAAAGGCCGGAACTGGAGGATCGGGAGATCATCGAATCATATTTTGCAAAGGCACCCAGCCGAAGCTGTGAGCGGACATTTGCAAATGTATATCTCTGGTCCCGGCATTATCATGTGAAGTATGCAGTGATTGAAGATGCGCTGATCTTCCGGGATGATGAGGACGGACTTGCCTTCGCATACCCGGCGGGAGAGCCGGAAGCCGTGAAGCGGGCGCTGGAGTTTCTGGAGCAGTACAGCGAGGAACGGGGGTATCCCCTTCAGCTCTACACAGTGACCGAGGAGAATTTCGCGCAGCTGGACGGCTGGTATCCGGGAGAGTTTACGATTACCTATGACCGGGATCAGGCGGACTATGTGTATGAGACAGAGAAGCTCTCGACACTGGCAGGCAAGAAGCTGCACAGCAAGCGGAACCATATTAACAAATTCATGCAGACTTATGAAAACTGGAGCTATGAGCCGCTTTGCGACGACAATGTGGAAGAGTGTTTCCAGATGGCGCTGAAATGGAGAAATGAAAACGGCTGTGAGGAAGATCCGGAGAAGAACGCGGAGATGTGTGTGACGCTGAACGCTCTGCGGCTTTACAGGGAGCTGGGACTGGTCGGAGGCGTACTCAGGGTGGACGGCAGTATTGCAGCGTTTACCGTGGGGGAACCGATGTGCGGGGATACGTTTGTAGTGCATATTGAAAAGGCGTTCGCGGAAGTGGACGGCGCCTATCCGATGATCAACCAGCAGTTTGTACTGCATGAGTGTATGGAATATCAGTATGTGAACCGGGAAGATGATACCGGCTCAGAGGGACTGCGAAAAGCAAAGCTGTCTTACCGTCCTGCATTTCTTGTAGAAAAAGGGTTTGCAGTCAGAAAGAACAGGAGGAGTGTATCATGATTTCAAAAAAGATGGAGCATATGGTGGCGAACAGCTCGGCGATCCGGGCGATGTTTGAGGAAGGCAACCGTATGGCAAAGCTGTATGGCGCGGAGAATGTATATGATTTCAGCCTCGGCAATCCCAACGTGCCTGCGCCGGAGGCGGTAAAGCAATCGATCATTACGCTTCTGGAAGAGGAAGATCCGGTTGCCCTGCACGGTTATACAAGCAGCAACGCGGGGTACGAGGACGTGCGTGAGGCGGTTGCCCGGTCTCTGAATGAGCGGTTCGATACGAAGTTTGCAGCGAAAAATATTACGATGACTGTGGGCGCGGCAGGCGGCCTGAATGTCATTTTGAAAGCACTTTTGAATCCGGGGGACGAGGTGATCACGTTCGCGCCGTATTTCGGAGAATACCGGAGTTATGTGGATAATTATGACGGGGTACTTGTGGAAGTGTCCCCGAATACAGTGGATTTTCAGCCGAAGCTGGATGAATTTGAGCAGAAGATCACACCGAAGACAAAGGCCGTGATCGTGAATACGCCGAACAACCCGACCGGCGTTGTTTACTCGGAAGAGACGATCCGGAAGATGGCGGCGGTCCTGGAAGCGAAGCAGCGTGAGTACGGTACGGAGATCTACCTGATCTCCGATGAGCCTTACCGGGAGCTGGCATATGACGGTGTAGAAGTGCCGTATCTGACAAAATACTACGCGAATACGATCGTCGGTTATTCCTACAGCAAATCGCTGTCGCTTCCGGGGGAACGGATCGGATATCTGGTGATTCCGGACGAGGCGGCAGACAGTGAACAGCTCATCGGCGCGGCGAATGTGGCGACCAGGATCCTGGGTTTTGTCAATGCGCCGACTCTGCAGCAGCGGGTTGTGAAGGACTGTCTGGATGAAAAAACGGATATTTCTTTCTACGACCGGAACCGGGAGACGTTGTACAACGGCCTGAAAGAACTTGGCTTTTCGTGTGTCAAGCCGCAGGGCGCGTTTTATCTGTTTGTGAAGTCTCCTGTGGAGGATGAGAAGGCATTCTGCGCGGCGGCGAAGAAGTATCATATTCTGGTCGTATCGGGAAGTTCTTTTGCGTGCCCGGGATACGTAAGGATCGCGTACTGTGTCTCTCATGAGACGATCGTAAATTCTCTGCCGAAGTTCGCAGAGCTGGCGAAAGAGTACGGTCTGATCTGACCGCAGAAATAACAGCAGACAGGAGAAAAAGATGGATTTGAATCCGAATATCAAGAACAATATCCGGCAGGTGGAGCCGTATGTGCCGGGAGAACAGCCGCAGGGGCGGGTGATCAAACTGAATACAAACGAGAACCCGTATCCGCCTGCACCAGGAGTAGAACGGGCGCTGCGGGAAATGAATTCCGACCGTCTCCGGCTGTATCCGGATCCGACGGCGGAGATGTTGGTGGAAGCGCTTGCCGGTCAGTACGGAGTCGGGAAAGACCAGATTTTTGTCGGGGTCGGATCGGACGATGTGCTTTCCATGTGTTTCCTGACTTTTTTTAACTCAGAGAAACCGGTTTTATTTCCCGATATTACGTATTCCTTTTACAAGGTCTGGGCAGAATTGTACCGGATTCCGTACATGTGTCCAAAGCTGGATGAGAATTTCCGGATCCGCAGAGAAGATTATTATCAGGAAAACGGCGGTGTGATCTTCCCGAATCCGAACGCGCCGACCGCCATCTACGAAGATCTGGAATTCGTTGAGGATATCCTTGTGCATAACCGGGATGTGGTGGTGATCGTGGACGAGGCGTATATTGATTTCGCAGGAAAATCGGCGCTGGAGCTGATCGACAAGTATGAAAACCTGATCGTGGTACAGACGTTTTCCAAGTCGCGTTCCATGGCGGGGATGCGTATCGGCTATGCCGTGAGCAATCCGGCGCTGATCCGGTGTCTGAACGATGTGAAGTATTCCTTTAATTCCTATACGATGAATCAGCCGTCGCTGATCTGCGGCGTGGAGGCTCTTGGCGATCAGGCGTATTTCCGATCGACGGTGGACCGGATCGTCAGGACGCGGGAGTGGGCGAAAGAAGAACTGCGCAGTCTCGGGTTTGTGTTCCCGGATTCACAGGCGAATTTCATTTTTGCAACACATCCGGAGGTGGACGCAGGCGAACTTTTTACATCGCTCAAAGAAGCCGGAATCTATGTCCGGCACTGGGACGCCGAACGGATCAGGCAGTATCTGCGGATTACGATAGGAACGAGGGAAGAGATGGATGTCTTCTTTTCGTTTTTGAAAGATTATATGACTGGAGGAACTAGATAAATGCAGGAGACAATCATTAACTGGCTTGTTGCGAATCTTGGAGGAAAGGTCGGCAAAGAACTGATCGTATTCATTGTTTCGATGATCCCGATCCTGGAACTGCGCGGCGGACTTCTCGCGGCAGGTCCGGCATTTCTGGACATCCCGATGAAAACGGCGATCCCGATCTGCATCATCGGCAATCTGATCCCGATCCCGTTTATCCTCCTGCTCATCACAAAGATATTTGACTGGATGAAACAGACGAAAAAGTTAAAACCGATGGTGGAAAAAATCGAGAAAAAAGCGATGAGCAAGAGCCAGAATATTGAGAAATATGAATTTTGGGGACTGGTTGCGTTCGTCGGGATCCCCCT
The DNA here is from genome assembly GCA_958402795.1 of uncultured Lachnospiraceae bacterium. Lineage (GTDB taxonomy): Bacteria > Bacillota > Clostridia > Lachnospirales > Lachnospiraceae > Schaedlerella. Next base: position 81,015 of record CATXUX010000007.1, read on the forward strand.
GCCCGGTACCGGCGCATGGACAGGATCTCTGATCGCGGCGCTTCTGGGAATCCGGTTTCGAAAGGCATTCCCTGCAATCGTGCTGGGGGTACTTCTGGCAGCATTCATCATGTCCGTGCTGTCCTACGGCCTGCTCGGCGGTATTTTCGGATAAAACAGCCTGCCGCATGGACAGGCTGCGGGAGCTTTTTTTATAGAAAAGACAGCAATAACAAATCAGGAGGTAAGGATGCGATATGGGTGTAAAGAGTGAAGAAGAAAAGAGGACGACGCGCTGGCGCGCCGTAATGGCAGTCACGACAGTCCTGCTCATCCTGATCGTGGTATTCTTTCTGTTCCGGATGTTTACCGGGAATCCGCTGGAGGGACAGTGGAGTTCCCAGGACATGGATCTGGACATCACTGTCAGGGATGACGGGAAACTGGAAGTTACCTGGCCGGAACGATTCGCCGGAGAAGAGATATCTGTGGAGATGCTGTATGATATTGATACAGGGACGAAGACACTGGCCCTGCATATCGATGACAGTCTGACTGCATCGGCGGCAGAAGCGTCAGACGGGGCGGTGACAGAAGAAGACCTGCTTTCGGCTCTGGATTCCCTGGAGGGGACTTATGATTACAGCCTGGAGCAGAACCAGCTGACACTGACCGACCGGGAATACGGGGAGCAGATGGTATTTGATAAGCGTTAGTGTACTTGTATCATTACACCAGGAGTAAGGAGAAGAAACCGATGCTAAGGAATGAAACAAAAGAAGTCAGAATCGGAGACGTCACGATCGGAGGAGCGTATCCGGTTGCCATCCAGTCTATGACAAATACACGCACAGAGGATGTAGAGGCTACGGTAGACCAGATCCACAGGCTGGAGGCGGCGGGATGTGAGATCGTGCGCTGTACAGTGCCGACGCAGGAGGCGGCGGAAGCGCTGCGGGAGATTAAAAAGCAGATCCATATCCCGCTGGTGGCAGATATTCATTTTGATTACCGCATGGCGATCGCGGCGATCGAGAACGGGGCAGACAAGATCCGGATCAACCCGGGAAACATCGGCTCCGAAGAACGTGTCAGGGCAGTGGTGGATAAGGCAAAGGAATACGGTGTTCCGATCCGTGTCGGCGTGAACAGCGGGTCGCTGGAAAAGCCGCTGATCACAAAGTACGGCGGTGTGACTGCAGAGGGACTTGTGGAGAGTGCGCTGGACAAGGTCCACATGATCGAGGAGATGGATTATGACAATCTGGTCGTAAGCATCAAATCGTCGGATGTGATGATGTGCGTGAAAGCGCACGAGCTGATCGCGCCAAAATGTCCATATCCGCTGCATGTCGGGATCACCGAGGCAGGGACGCTCTATTCGGGAAATGTGAAGTCCTCTGTCGGACTGGGAATCATTCTCAATGAAGGGATCGGCAATACGATCCGTGTCTCGCTGACAGGAGATCCGGTAGAGGAGATCAAGACTGCAAAACTCATTTTGAAGACACTGGGCCTGCGGCACGGCGGTGTGGAAGTGGTTTCCTGCCCGACCTGCGGCAGAACAAAGATCGACCTCATCGGACTGGCGAATCAGGTAGAGACGATGGTCGCTGAATTTCCGCTCGACATCAAGGTTGCCGTTATGGGATGTGTGGTAAACGGACCGGGTGAGGCGAAGGAGGCAGACATCGGGATCGCCGGAGGCGCCGGAGAAGGTCTTCTGATCAAAAAAGGCGAGATCATCCGGAAAGTCAAGGAAGAGGAACTGCTGGAAACGCTTCGTCAGGAGTTGATAAATTGGAACAAGTAAAAGACACAAAGACATTTTTTGACGTTTTCCCCACACTCAGGGTGGAGAAGGAAACGCAATTTTTGTTTGCAGATGTGGAGGTGCAGAAGATTTCGACGAATACTTCGCGTGATTTTCTGCACATTTACATATTCAGCCGCCACCTGATCCAGAAACGGCAGATCCGCCAGATGGAACAAAAAATCAAGGAACAGCTTTTCGGAAAAACGCCGGTACAGATCCGGCTCATGGAAGACTATGCATTGTCAGAGCAGTATACGCCGGCGGTGCTGATGGCGGAGTATCATGACAGTATCGTGCTGGAATTAAAGGAGCAGAGCGTACTGGCAGCCAGTATGTTTGAACAGGCAGAACTCCGTTTTGAAGAGGAACACATTTTGTGCATTGATCTGGTGGATACGATCGTATCTGAGGGACGAAGGGATCAGATCGTACATCTTCTGGATGAGGTCTTTAACGACCGGTTTCATATCAGGACAGAGATCCGGAGCGGATATTGTAAGAAAGAAGAAAATAAAAACCAGGAGTATGAGGAACAGCGTATCCAGCAGGAGATCAATGCGATCTTTGCCCGGAACAAGAAGTACCACGAATCGGATCAGGACCAGATGCATGCACACGAGGAGAAAAGCAGAACGTCTGCACGGACCAAAGACTCGGGAAATGCAAAGCCTTCAGGCGGCAAACCGGGCGGACGAAAAACCGACAATGGCAGAAAGAGCACAACCGGACGGGAGACGTCAGGAAATTCAAAGAAGGACTTCAAAGGCGGATCCCGCCGGGATTATGTGCGCCCCCTAAAGCAGGGCGACGATCCGAACCTGATCTACGGAAGGAATTTTGACGATGAACCGATCCGCCTGGATCTGGTCGTGAGCGAGATGGGAGAGATCACGGTTCACGGACAGATCATCAAGTTTGAGGCGAGAGAGATCCGGAATGAAAAATCCATTCTGATGTTTGCCGTCAGTGATTTTACGGATACTATTATGGTAAAAATGTTCACGAGGAACGAGCAGCTTCCGGAACTGCTGGGCGATCTGAAGAAAGGCGCTTACGTGAAGGTCAAAGGCGTGACGACGATTGACAAATACGACGGGGAACTGACGATCGGATCTGTGACCGGGATTAAGAAGATCGGTGATTTCACGACGAAGCGTGTGGACTTAAGTCCCGTAAAACGTGTGGAGCTGCACTGCCATACGAAGATGAGCGATATGGACGGCGTATCGGAAACCCAGGACATCGTCCGGCGGGCACATGACTGGGGACATCCTGCGGTCGCCATCACCGACCACGGAGTGGCGCAGGCATTTCCGGACGCGAACCATTATATCGAAAAGCTGGACAAGGACGATCCCTTCAAGGTCTTATATGGCGTGGAGGGGTATGTGGTGGACGATCTGACCGAGATCGCGGTCGGGGCGGGCGATGAGAGCCTGGATGATACCTATGTCGTATTCGATCTGGAGACAACGGGATTCAGCGCGATCAAAGATAAGATCATTGAGATCGGTGCGGTCAAAGTCGTACACGGGGAGATCGTGGACTCGTTCAGCACCTTTGTCAATCCGGAACGCCCGATTCCGTTTGATATTACGAAGCTGACCAGTATTACCGATGAGATGGTGATGGAATACCCGAATATCGAGGTGATCCTGCCGCAGTTTCTGGAGTTTGTCGGCGATGCCGTGCTTGTGGCGCACAATGCCGGATTTGATGTCGGCTTTATCGAGCAGAACTGCCGCTATCAGGACATAGAACCGGATTTTGTATACGTGGATACGGTTGCGCTCGCGCGGGTCCTTCTGCCGACATTGTCCAAATATAAGCTGAATGTTGTTGCAAAGGCGCTGGATATTTCTCTGGAAAACCATCACCGCGCAGTGGACGATGCAGGCGCAACGGCAGAGATTTTTGTAAAGTTCGTGCAGATGCTCAAAGAACGTGGGATCACGACACTGAAAGGGATGAACCAGTTCGGCGATACCAACCCGAACGCCATCCGCAAGATGCCGACCTATCATATCATCATTCTGGCGAAAAATGATATCGGACGTTATAACATGTACCAACTGATCTCTGCTTCCCATCTGACTTACTTTGCACGCCGTCCGCGGATTCCGAAGAGTCTGCTGAACGAGCACCGGGAGGGACTTGTGATCGGGAGCGCCTGTGAGGCAGGCGAGCTCTACCGTGCGATCGTGGAAAAAAAATCACCGCAGGTCATTGCGAAGCTGGCGGATTTTTATGATTACTATGAGATCCAGCCGCTTGGGAACAATCAGTTTATGCTGGAGAGTGAAAAATACCCGGATATCAATACGCTGGAAGATCTGATGGATATCAACCGGGAGATCGTCGCGCTGGGAGAGAAGTTCAACAAGCCGGTTGTCGCGACCTGCGACGTACATTTTCTGGACCCGGAGGACGAGGTATACCGCCGGATCATCATGGCAGGAAAGGGATTCAGCGATGCGGATAATCAGGCGCCGCTGTATCTGCGGACGACAGAAGAGATGCTCGCTGAGTTTGAATATCTCGGCTCGGCGAAGTCTCATGAGATCGTCATTGAGAATCCGCGCAAGATCGCGGATATGATCGAGAAGATCTCTCCGGTTAATCCCAATAAGTGTCCTCCCGTTATTGAAAATTCGGAGCAGAAGCTGCGGGATATCTGTTATAACCGGGCACATGAGATCTACGGGGACGATCTGCCCGAACCGGTATCGCAGCGTCTGGAAAAGGAATTGAACTCCATTATATCCAACGGATATTCCGTGATGTATATCATTGCCCAGAAACTGGTGTGGAAATCCAATGCAGATGGGTATCTGGTGGGATCGCGTGGATCGGTAGGTTCCTCTTTCGTGGCGACCATGGCCGGGATTACAGAAGTAAATCCGCTTTCCCCGCATTACTACTGCACGAACTGCCATTACAATGAGTTCGATTCCGACGAAGTGAAGGCATATGCCGGGGGATGCGGATTTGACATGCCGGATAAGCTCTGTCCGAACTGCGGGAAAAAGCTGGTCAAGGCAGGATTTGACATCCCGTTTGAAACGTTCCTTGGATTTAAGGGAGACAAGGAGCCGGATATCGACCTGAACTTCTCCGGCGAGTATCAGTCCAAGGCGCACAAATATACCGAAGTAATCTTCGGGGAGGGACATACATTCAAGGCAGGGACGATCGGTACGCTGGCGGACAAGACGGCATACGGCTATGTGAAGAATTACTATGAGGAACGCGGACAGCGAAAAAGACGCTGCGAGATCGAGCGCGTCAGTCAGGGGTGTACCGGGATCCGCCGAAGTACCGGGCAGCATCCGGGGGGAATCGTCGTACTTCCTCACGGGCATGATATCAATGAATTTACACCGGTGCAGCATCCGGCGAACGACATGACGGTGGACATCACGACGACACATTTTGATTATCATTCGATCGATCACAACCTGCTGAAACTGGATATTCTGGGACATGATGATCCGACGATGATCAAGATGCTGGAGGAATACATTACTTCGGATGCACTGGAAAATGAATATAACGAAGAAAACCCGTTTCATGCGACGGACATTCCGCTGGATGACAAGGAGGTTCTGTCACTGTTCCACAATACAAGCGCCCTCGGTATCAAGCCGGAGGACATCGGCGGCTGTGCGCTGGGGACCCTTGGAATCCCGGAGTTCGGGACGGATTTCGTAATCCAGATGGTACAGGAGGCGAAACCGCAGTCCTTCTCTGACCTGGTCCGGATTTCCGGTCTGTCGCACGGGACCAATGTGTGGCTTGGGAACGCACAGGAGCTGATCGCTTCCGGAAAAGCGACGATCTCAACGGCAATCTGCACCCGTGATGACATCATGCTGTATCTGATCGGTCAGGGCGTGGACAGTGCACTTTCTTTTACGATCATGGAAAGCGTCCGGAAAGGAAGAGGACTGAAGCCGGAATGGGAAGAGGCGATGAAAGCGCAGAATGTGCCGGACTGGTATCTGGACTCCTGCAAGAAGATCAGCTACATGTTCCCGAAGGCACATGCGGCGGCATATGTCATGATGGCGTACCGGATCGCGTACTGTAAGATCAATTATCCGCTGGCATACTATGGGGCATATTTCAGTATCCGTGCAGACGCATTTTCTTACGAGCTGATGTGTCAGGGAAAGGATAAGCTGAACTACTATATCAATGATTATAAGAGACGCTCCGACAGTCTGTCCAACAAGGAGCAGGATACGATGAAGGATATGCGTCTTGTGCAGGAGATGTATGCGCGGGGATATGACTTTGTGCCGATCGATCTGTACCGGGCAAAGGCAAAGCAGTTTCAGATCATTGACGGAAAGCTGATGCCGTCCTTTGCCAGTATCGACGGCATGGGCGACAAAGCGGCGGAAGCCGTGGAGCTGGCGGCAAAGGACGGACCGTATCTTTCACTGGATGATTTCCAGCAGAGGACCAAGGTCAGCAAAACGGTAATCGATAAGATGGCAGGCCTGGGACTGTTCGGCGACCTGCCGCAGAGCAATCAGTTATCGTTGTTTGATTTTACATAAGAGCGGGAAGAACCGGACGATTCGAAGCGGGGCAGGATATGAAGTACATGAAGTCATATCCTGCCCTGAAAATGGATTCGTATCGGCTTTTTTATGTATTCCGGTAATCCTTCGGGGACATACCGGTGTTCTTTTTAAACACTTTGCTGAAGTAAAATGCATCTTCGAATCCAAGCTGATCCGAGATCTCGTAGATCTTCAGGCTGGTATTTTTCAGCAGTCCTTTCGCCTCATTTACCTTCTGGTTCGTAATATATTCACTGATCCCGATATCCATATGCTTTTTAAATAACTGTCCCATATAGTTCGGACTGACTCCGAAGGTGTCGGCAATATCCTGAAGAGAAATCTTCTGACTGATATGCTCGTTGATATATTTACAGCAATTGTCTACCAGATAATGCCGTCTGCAGCGTTTATCGTCTGAGAATGCGTCGCAAAGTCCGGCTTCCAGACGGCGGAGCCATTTGATGATGGAGGCGACGTTTTTCTTCCGGTAAAGAGAGCGGTAGGAGTCGGGATCAGCGGCAAATATCTCATTGACGATCTCGGTACCGTTGGACAGCAGATTGATCGACAGATGCAGGATACTGCTGGCGGCGTCGAGCGCCTGGGAATAATGGATATTCTCCCGGGAGAGAAGCTGGCAGATCTCGTCCATGATATTTTTTAATGCTGTCGGGTCCAGCTCCTCGAAGGCACGTACGATATCATTGCGGAACAGGGAGAGATTGAACACATTCCGCAGAGAACTGATATCCGGAACTTCATCCCAGAACAGGATGGGACATTCTTCTGAGAGACGTCCGTTCAGCTGTTTGGCGTCATAGTAGGAAGTGGAAAGCTCCAGCGGATTTGTGACCATTCTTCCGATGCTGGCATACAGTGTTACATTATAATAGTTGCGGAGCATCCGGCAGGTGCCTTCCAGAGAGTCGGAAATGTAGGAAAGCCAGTTTTCCATATGCTCTTCTTCAATCAGGAAGACCACGGCAAAATAGTGCGTGTCCAGCGGAATCGTATAGCAGGGCAGATATTTTCGCAGCAGCTCCTCAAACATGTGCAGTGTCTGCCGGTAAGAATGGAGGATATCGTCGGACGTGGTCTGTAATGCGCCGGATAAAAATTCCATATGCGCCGCGGCATATCCCGGCGCGTCCAGGGAAATCTGAAATTCCTGCATCTGGCGGGCATATTGTTCCGGAGTTTCAAACAGGTTGTTGAGAAGCCGGATAAAAAACTGTTCCTGGAACAGAATCCTGCTTTCGCCTTCTTCTTCGGAAGGTTCACTGCGCTGCTGTTTCTGGATGAGCTTTACCTGATCGGCGGCCCTTTGTACGGCAGCGGATAGTGTCTCCGGTGTCAGGTCGATCTTGACCAGATAGTCAACGGCATGGAAACTGATGGCCTCCCGTGCGTAACTGAATTCTTCATAACTGGTCAAAATCAGAAATACCGGAATCCGTCCCAGTTCTTCCATGCACCGTTTCCCGAGTTCCAGACCGGAACAGCAGGGCATCTGGATGTCTGCAATCACGATTTCTGGATGGTATTCCAAGATCATGTTCCATGCCACGTCTCCGTTGGACGCGGTTCCGCAGATCTCCAGACCCATCGATTCCCAGTCGATCATCGATTTCACGCCAATCTGAACCAGTGGTTCGTCATCGGCAATCAATACTTTCATCATTTGTTCTTCTCCCTCTCATTCTCCTGATTTTCCGGTTCCTCCATCGGTTTTACCGGAAGGATTATTTTTACCAGTGTATATTCTCCAAGGCTGCTTTCAATGGACAGACCATAGTGATCGCCAAAATTATGCCGGATCCGCATGTTCACACTCTGAATACCGATCTGCCTGAAAAAGCTGGAACGCTGCCCGGTATTTCCGGCAAGTGTATCCCGGATCATTTCCTGAGTCATTCCGACTCCATCATCAAGAACATCAATCTCCATCTGAGAATCCGGCGTCCGGAAGATATGGATCTCAATCCGCCCGTGCTGGCCTTTCGGTTCAATCCCATGGAAGATCGCATTCTCCACGACCGGCTGCAGGGTAAAGCGAAGAATCTGGTTGCGCAGGAGAGATTCATCCTCAATGCGGTATTCCATGGTGATCGTTCCGCCATAGCGGTATTTCTGGATCGTAAAATAATCGTCCAGCAGAGTAATCTCATCCTGCAGGGAAACAATGGAGCTTTTTCCCTTGGAAATACTTTTCAGCAAGTGTGCCAGAGCCGTCGTCATCTCGGCAATCCCATCTGCTTTCTGCGCAATTGCCATCCACTTGATGGAATTGAGGGTGTTATACAGAAAATGCGGGTTGATCTGGCTTTGCAGCATCTGGTATTCATAGTCTTTCTTCTGCGTCTCAAGGGCAATCCGCTGTTCCATGAGCTGACTGATATCCGATGCCATGCGGTTGATATGGTGTCCGATATCTCCGAACTCATTGTTCCATTCGATGGCAGGATTCGGTTCAAAATCTCCCTGTGAGATTCTGGTAAGCTGCCCTTTCAAAAGGTCCACCGGCTGTCTGACGGTACGGGACAGGAAGAAAAACAAACATATGCCGGTTATGATGACAAGCAGCAGGATGACAAGCAGAATATTGAAATATTCCCGGAAAAAGGCATCCATCACATCGGTGGAAACCGGAAGGCTGATGCTGCATCCGTCTGTACACAAATCGGAAGATACATAGAAAGAATGTACGGAAGTATCGACCGGCTGGTATACGGTGGTATACCGGGAGTTCACGCTGTCTGTTTCATAAGGAACTGATTCTGCACGCGAAGAAAGTGGTTCTACAGCATCCCCGGTAATTTTGTATGTCTCATCGCCGATGCACAGATAAACCGGCAGGTGTTCTCTGGCGCTGAAATCCTGCAGCGGATCGGTAAACAGACTGAAAGAAATTTGTACATAACAAAAACAGATGATATCATTATTATAAGGACTATAGACCGGACGGATCACGGGAAGCATCAGATCTTCATTGAGCCGGAACGGATCCTGTTGTACGCCGATGGAAAAGTCATAATCGGATTTGCCGATCAATTCCTCATAATAAGGAAGCGACTGCAGTGTCATGACCATGTTTTTGTCTGCGGAATATAAGACAGAGGAAATACACTGGAGGTATTTGGAACTGTCTGCGTTGGCGATCACAACCCGCGAGATATATGAGGACGCGGATTTGCTGATATACGTTTCATTGAGACGGTCGTTCGCAGCATTGACCAGAGTCGAATAATTATCCTTTGTATAAGGCGTCTTGATATAATTCAGAATATAGTCGTTCGTGCAGCACCACTGTACAAGTTCCTCTACGTCGGTCAGGGAATCATTGATCTCATTGACGAGAAACTGCAGGTTGCTGTCCGCGGCATGGAGCTGGTTGTTCAGCAGGCTCTGCGACGAGATCATGTAGCTCAGGGCGGATGTGATACCGGCGATGAACAGTGACACGATTAACGTGATCAGCAAAAACTTTCCTTTTAATGAATGAAAGAAAGCAGCTTTCATAATGATATTTCCTTTCATAATACCATTTTATGATACCTACGGATTGCTTCGTGCTACGCACTTCCACAATCCTACCAATCATTCGGATATCGTGTGGCTTACGCCCCACTTTTATCCTCATATTGGGGCGAGTCCCAAGGTCTTTCACCCACCTATGAGCAAGCTCATGTGGGTTTAGACCTTTTGACTCTGGTATCATAAGTATACCATAAAAATAAAACCGGAAAAATGCGATTTTCTAAAATTGAGGATATTTCCATTTTTTCATTGAAAATTGCAGGATTTGTGAAAAACTGCCGGATGAACAAACCATGAAATTGACAGTAAATCATTGTTTCATTCATTGGAAAAGGCAGGATATGCAGATATAATATGAACCATAAACAACACAAACACCTGAAGGGAGGAAGTTTAAAAATGAAGAAAAAAGTAGTAAGTGTTCTGCTTGCGACAGTGATGGTGATGGGATGTCTGGCCGGATGCGGCGGCAGCGACAGTAGCGACAGCGCCGACAGCAAGGAGACAGAAACAGAAGAGACAGGCAGTGAGGAAGGAAGCGGAGATGCAACGGTTCTGAAATGGGCAATCTGGGACGAGAAGACCACGCCTTACTGGGAAGCGATGGCAACCGCATTCGAGGAGAAAAACGAGGGAGTGGAGATTGAACTGGTCGATCTGGGAAGTCAGGATTACCAGACGGTACTCGGCACAGAACTTTCCGGTTCCGGTTCCGATTTTGATATCGTAACCATCAAGGATGTTCCCGGATATGCGACACTGGTTTCCAAGGGCGTGCTGGAGCCGTTGAATGACAGGATCGAGGAAGCGTCCATCGACCTGACGAAGTTTAATGGTACGACCGATCAGGTGACGGTGGACGGAGAACTGTATGAGCTTCCGTTCCGGAGCGATTTTTGGGTACTCTTTTATAACAAGGATATCTTCGACGAAGCGGGAGTGGACTATCCGACCAACGACATGACGCTGGAAGAATATGACGCACTTGCACGTTCCGTTGCAAAGGAAGGATTCGGCGACGAGCAGATCTACGGTTCACACTATCACACATGGAGAAGCGCAGTACAGCTCTTCGGCATCCTGGACGGCGAACATTCGGTTCTGGACGGAAATTATGATTTCACCATTCCGTACTATGAGATGGTGAAGAAGCAGGAAGAAGACGGCATCTGCAGAAGTTATGTAGATACAAATGCTTCCCAGCTCCATTACTCTGCAGCTTTTGCCGAGGGAAATACAGCGACGATGAACATGGGTTCCTGGTATATGGCGACTCTGATGAGCAGCCTGGAAAGCGGAGAGTATGACAGCGAGCTTTGCGGTAACTGGGGCATGGTAAAATATCCGCATCCGGAAGGCGTAGAAGCAGGAACCACACTGGGAACGATCACCGGTCTTTCCATCCCGACATCTTCTGAGAATAAAGACCTTGCATGGGAATTTATTAAATTTGCAAGCGGAGAAGAGGGCGCTGCGGTGATGGCGTCTACCGGAAACTTCCCGGCGATCATGACAGACGAGGTTGTAGATATCATTACATCACTTGACGGATTCCCGGAGGATGAAGCAAGCAAAGAAGCACTGACAACAGCAACGATCTATCTGGAAGCGCCGTATGATGAGAACATCTCCGAAATCAACACCATTCTGGATACCTATCATAAGGACATTATGAATGGAGATACATCGATTGAGGATGGCGTCGCAAAAATGAACGAAGAGGTAAGCGCTTTGTTAGGAGAATAATCGTTACACGAAACGGGCTGCCTGGGGTATGGCGGCTCGTTTTGTGTAAAGGGACAGGGAAAAAACAGAAAGGAATTGGAAAGTATGAATCAGTCAGAGGAAGCAATCAAAAAGAGAAAAGTCCGGGAGCGGAAACGGACGCTGGTAGCGTATTCCTTTATCGCGCCGAACTTCATCGGTTTTGCGGTATTTACGCTGGTACCGATCATATTCGCATTTGCACTGGCGTTTCTGCACTGGGATGGAAATAATGCGATTGAATTCGCAGGGTTGTCCAACTTTGCGCGGTTGAAAGACGATACTTTGTTCTGGGCGTCACTGAAAAACACGGTGATTTATTGTATAGGGACAGTTCCGCTTACGATGATCGCGTCCCTGGGACTGGCGATCATCCTGAACCAGAAGATCAAAGGGAAGGCAATCTTCCGGACCATCGCGTTCTTCCCCTATGTAGCGTCTCTCGTGGCAATCACAGCGGTATGGTCCATGATCTTCCATCCGAGCAAGGGACCGGTCAATGCGATCCTTCATTATGTATTCAAAGTGGAAAATCTGCCGAACTGGTTTGGCGGAGACCTGATCCTGGTGACACTGATTTTGTTCAGTGTATGGAAATATATGGGATATTACATGGTCATCTACCTTGCCGGCCTGCAGGGAATCTCGGCGGAACTGTACGAGGCGGCGGCTCTTGACGGGGCGGGGGCATGGCAGAAATTCCGGTATGTGACCTGGCCGCAGCTTCGTCCTACGACATTTTTTGTCACGGTCATGCTGACGATCAACTGCTTCAAGGTATACGATATCGCGATCATGCTGGCAGGAGGCGGCGACGGACGTCTCGGAACCTCTTCCACGGTGTTGGTATACTACATTTACCAGAAAGCGTTTATCGAATGGGATCTCGGGTATTCCAGCGCGATCGCCATGGTATTGTTCCTGATGGTACTGGTGGTCACACTGATCCAGTTCCGCGGACAGGCAAAGTATGAGAATGCGTAAGATCGGGAGGAGATAATCATGAAAAGAAAATCATCAATCAAGCGTTCCAGACGGATTGGAAAGATTCTGATCTATACGGCGCTGATTCTCATTACCGCCGTGATGATCATTCCGTTTTTATGGATGCTCTCGGCGTCTATCAAAACGAATACGGAGGTATTCAAAGTAACACCGTTTCAGTTCATTCCGGATAATCCGCAGTGGAGCAACTATTCGGAAATCTGGACAAGGATTCCGCTGGCGAAGTTTATCGGCAATACGGTATTTCTGACAATTGTAGTGACACTGCTCCAGTTGCTGACCAGCAGTTTCGCGGCGTATGCGTTTGCAAAACTGAATTTTAAACATAAAAATACGCTGTTCCTTGCCTATATTGCAACGATCGCCATGCCGTGGCAGGTATACATGGTTCCGCAGTTTATTATGATGCGCGGAATGGGACTGAACGATAAGCTGCTGGCGATGATCTGCCTGCAGGCGTTCTCGGCATTCGGCGTATTTATGATGAAGCAGTTTTACGAAGGAATCCCGGATTCTTTGTGTGAGGCGGCGCGCGTAGACGGCATGAGCGAGTATAAGATCTATGCGAAGATCATGCTTCCGCTGTCAAAACCGGCATTGTCAACGCTGACGATCTTCACATTTGTGAATACGTGGAACGATTATCTCGGACCATTGATCTACTTAAAATCCGAGGAAAAAAAGACCGTCCAGCTCGGACTGAAGATGTTCATCGGGCAGTATACGGCAGAGTACGGACTGATCATGGCGGGTTCGATCATTACACTGATCCCGGTCATCATTGTATTCCTGGCGCTGCAGAAATACTTTGTAGAAGGTGTTGCAGCGACCGGTATTAAAGGATAAGACAGATTTGGGAGGATAACTGCCGGGAAAGAAAAAGGAGGATATGAGAATGTTTGGCAAAATCGTGGAGAATCCGGTCTGGCTTTTTATGGGAAAGCTGGTCGATATGGTGGTACTTGGCGGTCTCTGGCTGCTTTGCTCTCTTCCTGTCGTGACGATGGGAGCTTCTACGGCGGCGCTGTATTATGTGACGCTGAAGCTGGCAAAGGATCAGGAAGGGTATGTTGTATCTGACTTTTTCCATGCATTCCGGGCGAACCTGAAACAAGGAATCGCCGCCGGCCTGATCCTGGGACTGGCCGGGGCTGTCCTTGCCGGAGATTTTTATCTGATAAACCAGATGAAGGGCAGTCTCGGGATCCTGCTGTTCTGGGTATTTGCTGTATTGACAATGGTATTTTTGGTAATTCTGATCCATATCTTTCCACTGATGGCAAGGTGCGACACAGACTTAAAGCATCTGGCTGCAATGGCATTCGTGATCGGGATCAAAAACTTTGGCTGGACCTTGTTCATGCTGGCGCTGGTGGCATTGTTTCTGGCGGCGGGCATCTTCTGGATGATGCCGCTTCTGGTCATCGCGCCGGGCGGCTGTGCCTATGCACACGCGAAGATCCTGAATCTGGTGTGGCGGGGATACGGTCTGGAATTAGAATGAGAAAGAGGTGCTTAGAAGATGTTATATCCAATTTTAAACGAAGCGAGAACACTGCTTGATTTGTCAGGAATCTGGCAGTTTCAACTGGATGACGGAACCGGATTTGCGCAGGAGTGGATGAAAAAGCCGCTTCCGGATCCGGAACTTCTGGCGGTTCCTGCTTCCTACAATGATCAAAAAGAAAAAACGGAGTACAGAGACCATTATGGCTGGGCGTTTTATCAGAAAGAATTTGAAATCCCAAGGACGATCCTTCAGGAAAGAATCGTTCTTCGGTTTGGTTCTGTGACCCATGCGGCAAAGGTATACCTGAACGGGGAGGAGATCTGTACCCATAAGGGCGGATTCCTTCCGTTTGAGGTGGAGATTCACGACAAAGTACAGCCGGGGAAAAACATGCTCTGTGTGGCAGTGGACAACCGGGTGGATTACTCCACGCTTCCGGTCGGAAATGAGGGCGGGACGGCGTTTTTCGGAAGAGAACTTCCCAACATTGAGAGCGTCCGTCATATGAAAGTGCCGCCGATGAACAGACCGAATTTCGATTTCTTTAATTATTCCGGAATCCATCGTCCGGTGAAAATCTACACGACGCCGAAGGACTATATCCAAGACGTTACCTTTGTTCCGGATCTGGACGGGAAGGACGGAATGGTCCGCTATGAAGTTGAGTGTGTGGGAGAAGGAAGCGTACAGATTCAGATTTTTGACGAGGAAGGCGTACAGGTTGCGCAGGCAGATGGCGCCCGGGGGGAGATCCGTATTTTGGACGCACATCTGTGGGAACCGCTGAATGCCTATCTGTATCGGGCGGAGATCACCTTCGGGGAAGACCACTATACCCAGAAGTTCGGCGTCCGCACGGTGAAAGTAGAGGGAACCCGGTTCCTGATCAACGGGAAACCATTTTATTTTAAGGGATACGGAAAACATGAGGACACGGCAGTCCGCGGAAAAGGTCTGGACGAGGCGCTGAATGTCAAAGACATTTCCCTGATGAAGTGGATGCACGCGAATTCGTTCCGGACGTCTCATTATCCTTACTCCGAGGAGATGATGAATCTCTGCGATGAGGAAGGCATCGTAGTGATCGACGAGGTTCCGGCGGTAGGTCTGAACTTTGGCTGGGACGACAAGGAAGGATACAAGAAGTTCCGTACAAAAGAACACCACCGGGATGTGATCCGGGATGTGATCGACCGGGACAAAAATCATCCGTGCGTTGTGATGTGGAGCATCGCCAATGAGCCGGATACGGAAAAACAGCCGCAGGCAGCGTATGATTACTTTAAACCATTATATGATCTTGCGCATGCATGTGATCCGCAGAACCGTCCGGTAACGCTTGTGATCTGTGAAAATGATTATGTGAGGGACATTGTCGCTCCAGCGATGGACGTTGTCTGCTTCAACCGGTATTACGGCTGGTATGTATACGGCGGGGATCTGAAGATCAGCAAGAAAGCATTCGATTATGAGATGGAATACTGGGCAAAACTCGGGAAGCCGGTCATGATCACCGAGTACGGGGCAGACACGGTGGCAGGACTGCATTCTGCTGTTCCGAATATGTTCACGGAAGAGTATCAGATGGAGTATTATAAAACCATCAATTCCGTACTGGACGCCTGCCCGTTTGTGATCGGAGAGCAGTTGTGGAACTTTGCAGATTTTGCAACGATCCAGGGCGTCATGCGGGTGGACGGCAACAAGAAAGGCGTCCTGACCAGAGACAGAAGGCCAAAGCTGGCGGCGCATTACTTTAAGGACCGCTGGTCGAAGATCCCGGATTTTGCATATAAAACGCAGGAGAATGAAGATGCATAACAGGAAACAATTTACGATGGAAGATTTTGCAACCCGCAAGGCTTGTGAAAACGCGCTTTTCGCACTGCTGGATCCCCTGAAACCGATGTACAGCAGGCAAAAGGCAAGACTGTATGTAGGCGAGACCAGTACGCACTATGAAAATGACACGATCCCCATGGAGGCTTTTGCAAGGCCTCTCTGGGGCCTGGTTCCCTTCTGGGCAGGCGGCGGAAGCAGTCCGGAGTTCGAGGAAATCTACCGCAGAGGACTGGAGGCGGGAACGGATCCGGAAAATGAAGAATACTGGCACACCTGCCGGGATTACGACCAGAAATATTGTGAGATGGCGGCGATCGCGTTCGGAATGCTATTCTGTCCGGAAAAAATATGGGAGCCGCTCTCCGAAAAGGGAAAGGATCATCTGACAGACTGGCTCTGGGAGATCAACCGGCATGAATGCTGTGCCTGTAACTGGCAGTTTTTCAAGATCATGACCAACGTTGCGCTGTACAAGGTGGGACGCCCGTATGATAAGGACGGATTACAAGACGGTCTGGACCTGATCGACGCCTATTATGGCGGAGGCGGCTGGTACAACGACGGAAACGGTGGGGACAAGGATTACTACAATCCTTTTGTGATGGTGACCTACGGATTGGTGTATGCCATGTTTATGGAACAGGAAGATCCGAAGCGGTGCAAAAGATACCGGGAGCGTGCGATGGAGTTCGGAAAGGATTATATCTACTGGTTCTCGGAGAACGGCGCATCGTTTCCGTTCGGCAGATCCATGACCTACCGGTTCGCGCAGATCGCATTTTTTTCCGTCTGTGCGTTAAGCGGCACAGAGGTATTCCCGCTGGGCGTATTAAAAGGAATTATTTCCCGTCATCTGGTGTACTGGCTGAATCAGCCGATCTATGACAATGCAGGCGTGCTGACGATCGGCTATACGTATCCCAACCTGCAGATGTCCGAGAGCTACAACGCACCGGGATCTCCTTACTGGGCGTTGAAGGCATTTTTGTTTTTGGCGCTGCCCGAAGACCATCCATACTGGAAAGTAGAAGCCGAGCCTCTTCCGAAACTAGACAGCCTGCGGTATCTGCCTCATGCAAATATGCTGATCCAGAGAGATCCGGGGAATGTGGTCGCGCTCGTTCCGGGGCGGACGAAAGCGGACGGACACAGCCATACGGTGGAAAAATACGGCAAATTCGCTTATTCCAGTAAATATGGGTTCAGCATCGCCCGTTCCCAGGTTACACTGCAGGAGAACGCACCGGACAGTATGCTGGCGTTTGAAGCATATGGGTATTATTTTGTGAAAAATACGATTGAAGAGTCGTACACCATCGATGAGCGTGGAATCCGCATTTGCTGGTCGCCCATTGCCGGAATCCGGGTAGAGACGTGGATTGAGCCGACAAAAGAAGGGCATATCCGGACACACCGGATTGAAAGTGAAATCGACTGTACGGCTTATGACTGTGGATTTGCAATGGACACGGACGACCGGAAGTCCTATACGAAAGCGGCGGACGGCTGCAGCGCCTCAATCCGGAATGAAGAAGGGTACTGTACTGTGAGATCCATGGAAGGGAACGGGCAGGGAGAGATTCTCATACCGGATCCGAACACGAATCTGATCCACGCCAAGACACAGATCCCCATGGCGGTCTATGCAATCCATAAAGGAGTGCAGACGATCCGTACCAGTGTCAGCTATCTGGAGGTGTGAAGAAATGAATCAGCAGGAATGGGCAGAACAGGTTTCTGAAAAAATCAGACGGAAAATGCGGCGGGTTGCCCAGCGGAACAGAGATAAGATCCCGTATCTGACGCAGGAGGGAATGTATGCAGAGGATATGGGGGAAAAGGATATTTACTGGTGGACAAACGGGTTCTGGGGTGGTATGATGTGGCAAATGTATCATGCGACCGGAGAGGAACTGTACCGGGAGATCGCGGAGAACACGGAAGAAAAGCTGGAGGCAAATCTTCACGCATACCGGGGCATGGATCACGACAGCGGTTTCAAATGGCTTCTCACGGCGGTGGCAGATTACCGCCTGACCGGGAAAGAACGCTCCAGAGACCGGGCGCTGATCGCAGCAAACAGTCTGGCAGGGCGGTTCAACCTGACCGGAAGATTTATCCGTGCATGGAACGACGAGGCAGGAGTAAACAGAGCAGGATGGGCGATCATAGACTGTATGATGAATCTGCCGCTTCTCTACTGGGCATCCGAAGAACTCCAGGATCCGCGATTTTCGCAGATCGCACAGGCACATGCAGACACGGCTATGCAGACCTTTGTCCGCCCGGACGGCTCCGTCAATCATATTGTAGTATTTGATGCGGATACCGGAGCGGTGCTGGATACGCCGGGAGGACAAGGATACGGACCCGGCTCCTCATGGACAAGAGGACAGGCGTGGGCGCTGTACGGGTTTACACTGAGCTTCCGGCATACGGGCAAGACGGAATATCTGGATACGGCGAAGCGTGTTGCACATTATTTCATGGCGAATATACCGGAAAGCGGGCGGATCCCTGTGGATTTCCGTCAGCCGTCAGACTGTGTGTGGGAGGATGCGACCGCGGCGGCGGTTGCGGCGTGCGGACTCTTGGAAATCGCAGGCTGTGTGCCGGAGCAGGAAAAGCGCATGTACCGTGATGCGGCATTCCGGCTTCTCGCGGCGCTGGATGCGGATGTATGCTGGGATGAGGAGAAGGATTATCTGCTCGGAAAATGTACAGCGGCGTTCCATGATCCGGAGCATGATTTCCCGATGATGTACGCAGATTATTTTTTCATAGAAGCAGTGTGGAAAGTGTGTGGACTGGAGAGCTTTATGTGGTAACGGTCCGGCATGCTGCATAAGAGGAATGATGGAACAGAAATTTATCCCCCAATGGTATACCATACCGGAACTGGCAGAGATCGTTCCGGTGAATCTTTACCAGAAAGAACAAAAGGCAGCCGGAAAGCCTTATCCGGGATTTCAAAATCTGCATGTGCTGTGCCGGGCAGAGTTCGACGCGGGACTCTGCCGGGATGAAAAGTCACGGGTCATCCTGCAGATTACGGCTGACGACTACTACAAAGCATATGTCAACGGACATTTCGCCGGACAGGGACCGGCTCCCGCATACCCGGAAAAGTATTACTATAACGAAATCGACATCACGGAACAGACCAGACCAGGCAAAAATCTGCTGGCAGTACATGCATATTATCAGGGAGTGGTCAACCGGGTATGGAACAGCGGGGACGGACGATTTGCTGTTGCGGCAAGGATTGTGACAGTACAAAAGCAGGGAATACAAGTGTGTGAGCCAAAGTGGGAATATCAGGTATCCCATGCGTATTCCGGTGAAACAACAGGATATGACACCCAGTTTTTGGAGAATTTTGACAGCAGGCTGTGGGATGAAAACTGGAACCGGTTACCGTGTGAGACATCTGATTCCGGGCCAGGGCACTGGGAGAAGATGACCTCCGTTTCCGGAGAGAAACAATGGAAGAAGATGGCGCCTGCCTTGTGGGCGGACTACCGGGTCGTACCGCAGCCGTCGAAAATGCCTGCAGTTTACGAGCGGACGCCCCGGATCGTGGAAAAAAGAAGCGATAACAGCTGGTTTGCAGATATGGGGCAGGAAATTGCGGGAAGCCTGATTCTCAGGGCAAGAGGGTGCAGCGGACAGCAGGTGCGTATTTTCTGCGGGGAGGAACTGCAGGAAGATGGTTCGGTCCGGTATGATATGCGCTGCGGCTGCCGCTATGCGGAAACGTGGACACTGGATGACGGAGAATGCCGGCTGGAACAGTATGATTACAAGGCGTTCCGTTATTGCTGTATCTGTGCGGATGCGGGGGTAGAACTTCTGGAAATCAAATGTCTCCTCCGTCATTATCCGTTTGATGAAACGCAGTGTGTCCTGCGGACGAACGACCGTGCGCTGGAGCAGATTTTTACCCTTTGTAAAGATACGATCCACTATGGCGTACAGGAGGGGTATCTGGACTGCCCAAGCAGGGAAAAAGGACAATATCTGGGTGACGCAGTGATTGCGGCGAGAGCGCAGGTATGGCTGAGCGGAACGACAGAACTTCTGCGAAAGTGCATTGATCAGTTTGCGCAGACGGCATGCATCTGCCCCGGTCTGATGGCCGTCGCACCCGGAACGCTGATGCAGGAGATCGCAGATTTCTCCCTGCTGTGGGGAGAACTGCTTCTGCTGGATTATCAGTTCACCCGGGACAGACAGTTTCTGGAACGGTATTATCCCACGGCGAAAGGCATCCTGATCTATTTCCAGAAGTATCAGGATCCCGACGGACTGCTTTCGCAGGTCTCGGAAAAATGGAATCTGGTGGACTGGCCGGAAAATCTGCGGGATGCGTATGATTTTACACTGAGCAGACCGGTTGTTGCTCCGGGGAGTCACAACGTGATCAATGCGCTGTATGTGGGGGCGGCGAAGACGTTGTGTGAGATAGAAGAACTTCTCGGATACCCGCATTTTATCGCGTGTAAACCCCTGCAGAAAGCCTATGTGGAGCGGTTCTACCGTCCTGAAAAAAAGCTGTTTGCCGACAGTGACACAAGCAGCCATACGGCGCTGCACTCCAACCTCTATCCACTGTATTTCGGGATTGCACCGGAGGAGTCAAAAGACCAGATCCGGGATCTGATCATGAAAAAGGGACTGTGCTGCGGCGTGATGACCAGCTATTTTCTGCTGAAAGGACTGGCAAGGAATGGCTATTATGAAGAAATGTACCGGCTGCTTACAAATGAGAGCGAGCGCGGCTGGATCCAGATGATCCGGGATGGGGCGACAACCTGTCTGGAAGCATGGGGAAAAGACCAGAAGTGGAATACCAGTTTTTGTCATCCGTGGGGAACCGCTCCTGTCAGTATCATAATCGAGGAGATCTGCGGGATCCGGCCGGATGAGAATGCAGAAAACGGATACCGCAAAGAACCGCATGTTCCGAAAGGCGTGCAGTGCGATGTGGAAATCAGGTGGCTTGCACACCCGGAGGAAAGGGAAGAGAAAAAAGAAAGGAACTGATGGTGTATGGAACTGAATCAATTATTTTCACTGGAAGGGAAAGTGGCGCTTGTAACCGGCGGGGCATATGGAATCGGATTTGCCATCGCAGAAGCTCTTGCGCAGGCAGGGGCAAAGATTGCATTTAACTGCCGCAGCCGGGAGCATCTGGATACTGCGATGGAACATTACAGGAGCAAAGAAATCGATGCCAGAGGGTATCTTTGTGACGTAACAGACGAGCAACAGGTACACACGCTGGTGGAGCAGATCAGGGACGAACTGGGAACCATCGATATCCTGGTCAACAACGCCGGAATCATCAAACGGATTCCGATGACAGAGATGAAGGCAGAAGAATTCCGCGAAGTGATCGATATTGACCTGACGGCTCCCTTCCTTGTATCGAAGGCAGTCCTGCCTGGAATGATCGAAAAAGGCGGAGGCAAGATCATCAACGTGTGTTCGATGATGAGTGAGCTGGGAAGAGAGACGGTCTCCGCTTATGCGGCGGCAAAGGGCGGACTGAAAATGCTGACAAAAAATATTGCTTCGGAATACGGACGGTACAATATCCAGTGCAACGGTATCGGACCGGGATATATTGCAACGCCCCAGACCGCACCGCTTCGGGAAGTACAGCCGGATGGAAGCAGACATCCGTTTGACCAGTTCATCGTTGCGAAGACGCCGCAGGAACGCTGGGGAACGCCGGAAGATCTGATGGGACCGGCAGTCTTTCTGGCATCCGGCGCATCGGATTTTGTAAACGGCCACATCCTTTATGTTGACGGGGGAATCCTTGCCTATATCGGAAGGCAGCCGTGAGAAAGACTGTATGCTTTGATGCCTGCAGCAGAAGCAGAAAAAGATTCTGAATGGAATGATGATTTGAATGTAGTGATAAGAGACGGAGGAAAGAAGATATGAGAATTGCATTGATTAATGAAAACAGTCAGGCAGCAAAAAACAGTGTCGTAGAACAGACGCTGCGCAAAGTGGTCCTGCCAATGGGGCATCAGGTAGATAATTACGGAATGTATACGGCAGAAGACGAAAATCAACTGACTTATGTACAGATCGGAATCCTTGCCGCAGTGTTATTAAATTCCGGCGCGGCAGATTATGTGATCACAGGCTGCGGCACGGGAGAGGGAGCGATGCTTGCCTGTAATTCTTTCCCGGGAGTGATCTGCGGGCACGTAGAGGATCCGCTGGACGCGTATACGTTTGCACAGATCAACGATGGAAACGCGATCGCACTTCCCTTTGCCAAAGGATACGGCTGGGGCGGAGATCTGAATCTGGAATATATTTTTGAAAAACTTTTCTGCGAGGAGAGCGGGCAGGGATATCCCAGAGAACGGGCAGTACCCGAACAGCGGAATAAACGGATTCTGGACGAGGTAAAAACGGTTACATACCGCAGCCTGACCGAGATTCTCCGGGAACTGGACCGCAAACTGGTGGTCGGCGCTTTATCCGGTTCCAGATTTGAAGAACTGTTTTACAACAACTGTAAAGATGAAGAAATCAAAGCCTGCGTCAGAGAACTGCTGTCATAAGTTTTCATAGGGATTGCAGCGTTGGCGGGAAACGGAAGTTCTATTCCGGGAGTTTACTGCTCCCGGAATAGGATCGTTCCGGTGGAGGCGTCCATACGCTCTATGATGGCAAGGGACTCCAGCCGATATCCCAGATTTCGTATGATCCGTCCGCCCTGCTGAAATCCTTTCTCAATCGCGATTCCGATTCCCTCCACGGTTCCGCCGGAAGCCTGTACGATCTGGATCAGTCCCTGAAGCGCGTAGCCGTTTGCCAGAAAATCGTCAATGATCAGAACATGGTCTTCGGGACCGAGAAATTTTTTGGATACGATGACGTTATTTTTACATTGATGTGTGAAAGATTCTACTTCTGCTATGTACATTTCACCGTCCAGATTGATACTGTGTGTCTTTTTTGCAAATACGACAGGTACCTGAAAATGCATGGCCGTGATGCTGGCGATTCCAATTCCGGACGCTTCGATCGTCAGAATCTTATTGACAGGTTTGTCTGCAAATCTCCGTTTCCATTCAGCACCCATCTGGTCAAACAGCGCGATATCCATCTGGTGATTCAGAAAGCTGTCTACTTTCAGCACATTGCCTTCTTTTACAACTCCGTCTTTTATAATTCTTTCCTCTAAAAAGTTCATGCATCTTTTCTCCTTTGTTTGTTTGTCGGTCCGGATAGGAAACCGACATCAGTATAGCACATTATGAGCCGTTCGAAAATCTCTTGTTTTATGCAAAAGGGTGTGGTACACTTATTGAAACATGCATGAAGGAGGAACTGAATGATGTACGAGTTTGAAGAAATCGTGAAAACCGATCCGGAGATTGCTGAGGCAATCCAAAGTGAGATGCAGCGGCAGAATTCACATATTGAACTGATCGCGTCAGAGAACTGGGTAAGCAAGGCTGTGATGGCGGCAATGGGAAGTCCGCTGACGAATAAATATGCAGAAGGATACCCGGGAAAGCGCTATTATGGCGGTTGCCAGTGTGTGGACGTAGTAGAGGATCTGGCGCGGGAACGTGCGAAGAAGCTCTTTGGCTGTGAATATGTGAATGTACAGCCGCACTCTGGGGCACAGGCGAATATGGCAGTGATGTTTGCGATGCTGAAGCCGGGAGATAAGATCATGGGGATGAATCTGGATCACGGCGGACATCTGACACATGGATCTCCGGCGAATATGTCGGGTACGTATTATGATGTGGCGCATTACGGCGTGAATGAGGACGGATTCATCGATTATGACGAGGTGCTACGGATCGCGAAAGAACACCGCCCGAAGCTGATCGTAGCAGGGGCGAGCGCGTATGCCAGAACGATTGATTTCAAACGGTTCCGTGAGATTGCGGATGAGGTCGGCGCATATCTGATGGTTGATATCGCGCATATTGCCGGACTTGTTGCGACGGGCCTTCATCCAAGTCCGATCCCTTACGCACATGTGACGACCACGACAACGCATAAGACACTTCGTGGACCACGCGGCGGCATGATCATGTCCAGTGAGGAGATGAATAAGAAGTTCAATTTCAACAAGGCAGTATTCCCGGGAACACAGGGAGGACCGCTGATGCATGTGATCGCAGGGAAAGCGGTATGTTTCCAGGAAGCATTGCAGCCGGAGTATAAGACCTATATGGAACAGGTCGTAAAGAATGCGAAAGCGCTGAGTGACGGTCTGCAGAAACGGGGCGTGAAGATCGTATCCGGCGGCACGGACAATCATCTGATGCTGGTTGATCTTTCCGGAACAGATATCAGCGGAAAGGAACTGGAGAAACGCCTTGACGACGCACATGTGACCGCGAATAAGAATACCATTCCAAATGATCCGAGGTCTCCGTTTGTGACAAGCGGATTACGGCTCGGGACACCGGCAGTGACAACACGCGGCATGGTGGAAGAAGACATGGATAAGATCGCAGAGATCATCGCGATGGTGATCGAGAGCGAGGAAAACGTAGAAGCAGCAAAAGCAAAGGTAGCGGAACTGACAGAGAAATATCCGTTGTGCTAATCTTGAAACACTGGATTTTTAAGGAGCAATATGGTTTGAATGAATCATATTGCTCCTTATTTCTGGTGCCTTTAAAGAATTTTCTTGTAACCGGACAAAGGGGTATGTATAATGAAAGAAAAGCTTTGGAAAGCAAGGGGATAGTCAAATGGGTGTTTATTTAAATCCGACGAATGATAAATTTGCAATTGCATTGAATTCATCAATTTATGTAGATAAAACAGAATTAATTGCTTATACAAACCGTGTTGTAGCAACAGAACAGCGCTATGTGTGTGTCAGCAGACCCCGGCGGTTTGGAAAATCTATGGCGGCAAATATGTTGACGGCATATTATAGCCGCGGATGTGATTCGAGAGAAATGTTCCATGGATTAAAGATTTTCATGAATCCCAGCTTTGAACAATACCTAAACCAATATGATGTGATCATGCTGAATATGCAGGAATTTTTGAGCAGGACACAGAATATTGAAGAAATGCTGGAACGACTGAAAAAAATGGTAGTGCGTGACCTGAAGAAAGCGTATCCGGATGTAGATTATTTTGATGTTGAAGATGTAATTCAGAGCATGCAGGATGTATATACAGAAACTGGCAGACCGTTTATTATTATCATAGATGAATGGGATTGTGTTTTGCGGGAATGTACAAGTGAGATTGAGTCACAAAAAATATATCTGGATTTTTTACGGGATTTTCTAAAGGATAAAGGGTATATTCATTTGGTTTATATGACTGGAATTCTGCCAATCAAAAAGTATGGAACACATTCTGCACTGAATATGTTTGAAGAATTTTCTATGACGAATCCGGGTCCATTGGCTGAATATGTGGGGTTCACATCAGACGAGGTAGAACAATTATGTGTGCAGTATGACATGGACTATGATGAAATGAAACGATGGTATGATGGATATCGGCTGGGGGATAATCTGGATATTTATAGTCCGCGTTCTGTAGTAAGTGCCATTTTGAACCGAAGATTTGATAATTACTGGAATCAGACAGAGACGTTTGAGGCGCTTAAAATATATATTGAAATGAATTATGATGGACTAAAGGATACGGTGATCGAGATGATGGCAGGCGCCAGAAAACAGGTTGATGTTCGGAATTTTACAAATGATATGACCACCTTTCACAGTTATGAGGATGTGCTGACGTTATTGATTCATTTGGGATATCTGGGATATGAATTTGAAACAAAAGAGGCGTTTATTCCAAATTCAGAAGTCGCGGACGAATATATCACTGCGGTAAAAGCAGCAGGCTGGGAGGAAGTGATTCGGACTGTACAGTCATCGGCAGCGCTTTTGAGGAAAACATGGGATCAAAATGAAGATGCAGTTGCAGAGGGAATTGAAAAGGCACATCTGGAAACATCTCATTTACAGTATAATGATGAAAATGCACTAAGTTACACAATTGATCTGGCTTATTACAGTGCAAGACAATATTATACGATTGTTCGAGAAATGCCGACAGGAAAGGGATTTGCAGATTTGGTTTTTTTACCCAGAAAAAAATATTCAGATAAGCCGGCAATGATTGTTGAGTTGAAGTGGGATAAGTCAATAGGCGGAGCAATTGAACAGATAAAGAAGAACGAGTATGTGAGTGCGTTGAAAGATTATCAAGGAAATGTATTGTTGGTTGGCGTAAACTATAACAAAAAGAGTAGACAACATGAGTGTAAGATAGAGTTGTGGAAATGAAAAGAGGAGGTTTCCGATATGGATAGCCTGCTCTTAAAAATGAAAAGAAAGGGAAACTGTTCGCAGAGACAGAATCCCTTTCTTTTTTCCGGTTGTGTACTGATTTTTACCGCTTCGTTCCGTAATGAATGAGAGACAGCATATCGGGACCGGTATGTGCGCCGATGATCGGACTGAGCATGGTGATCTTTACATTTAAATCCGGCTGTTTTTCAAGAACCATTTCTCTGAGCTGCCGAGCGTCTTCCATGCAGTCTGCGCAGCAGATATATACGGTATCGCCGAGGCTTTTGTCAAAGGTCTGCTCGAACTGCTCAATGATGTAGCGGATCGCCTGCTTGTTCCCACGTTTTTTGGCGATTGTGTCCAGCTTCCCTTCCGGATTGATATTCAGGACCGGTTTGATGTTGAGTGCCGTGCCTACGACCGCGGTGGCGGCAGATACACGCCCGCCGCGTTTCAGATACATCAGGTCTTCCACCTTAAACCAGTAGTGAATATTCTTCGCGTGTTCCCGGAGCCATGCGGCATTTTCACCCAGAGACATACCGGCAGAGCGGTTTTTACATGCGGATTCCGCGAGAAGTCCCATACCGCCGGTCGCGCCGAGACTGTCAACGACTTCGATTTCAACGTGATCATAAGTATCTTTCAGATTCTCTACGGCCATCAGTGCGGACTCGTAGGTATTGCTTAACCCGCTGGAGAGCGACAGATAGAGGATCGGCTGATTCTTTTCTACATAGGGTTTGAAAATGGTTTCGTAATGATAAGGTGTGATCTGGCTTGTCCGTGTCGCAATCTTGTTCCTCAGCTTTTCGTAAAAATCATGCATCATAGAATCGCTTTCCGGTGCATCACAGTGAAACGTATCCGTTCCGAGCATATATTCCATGGGAACATATCGAAGCTGGTTTTGTCCCGCAAATGTCTGATCAATGTCAATCGATACGTCGGCAAAGATTTCGTAATCCAAAATATATCCTCCTTAAACATTATAAATGATTTGAATCAAAAGATGCCTTACGAATGGCTTCGCGGCATCATACATGTTGATTTCTCCACACATGGGCATTATACTATAATCATAGGCAAAAACAATTGCCAAAGAGAACGGATTTATGGAATAATCCACAAAATAAGAAGAGATGAGGAACATTTCTATGGACAGACGGGTGGAAAAGACAAAAGGTTCCATTCAGAGAGCGTATCTGGAACTGATGATGGAGAAGAAAAACGGAAAGATCACGATATCTGAGGTGGCGAGAAGAGCCAATATTGACCGGAAAACATTTTATCTGCATTATGATTCCACGGAGGATATTATCCGCGAGTTTTGCAGAGATAAAGTAGAAGAACTGCTGGGTCACCTCGGACTGGAACACTTTCCGGAGCAGGCGTTCCATGTAGAGCGTCTGTTTGAGATCCTGAATCAGATGATCGAAGAGAATATCGTACTCCTTCAGTTTGTTTCTGAGAACCGGGAATATAACTATTTTTTTGATGAATTGAAAGCGCCGCTCGTATCGATCATCGTACGGGGGTGCAGGAAATATTTGAACTATTCCGATGACGAACTGAAAATATATGCGGAATTTTATGTTTCCGGAATCCTCAACTCCTACATTCGCTGGATTCGGGAAGGAATCCCGCTTTCCATTGAAGAACTGGCTGAGATTGTCCGGAAATCCTGTTACGGAGGACTGGAAAGCCTGATCCCGGCGGGACTGATTTCCTGACGGACGACATTTGGACGATTCTGACAGATTTGTGAAAGAGACGGTAAATGGTATATTCACTCGATTTACGGAGGAAAAAAGATGGAGATAAACAAGTTGGATCTTTTGAAAAATGTGATCAATGCACACAGTGTAAAGTTTTTTACTTTTGAGGAGGACTGCAGCGAAATTACAGATTTTGACGAAGGATTACGCGGACAGCTCTATCATGATTATGACTACGGTTATATTGCCCGGCAGATCAAAGAGAATTGCCGACAGGAAAAGATTTACCTGATCCGGGATGCTTTCGGGGTACATTATATTATACTGCGCGCACCTGCCCGTAATCAGGAAACGGGAAGCTATGTTGTGATCGGTCCGTATATCGAAGAAAAAGAAAGGCCGGATGCGGTACAGATTGCCGGTCGGATGGGACTGGAGTTATATCAGGTACGGGTACTTAACGATTATTATTATGGAATTGCGGCAACAACCGGACTGGAACAGGTTACACATGCGATGGTCCGGATGCTGTTTACAGAGATTGACTGGGAAATTGAAAAAACCGGGATCAATCTCCACACAGACAGCCGGGATTTCCAGATACGGATCCAGCCGGAAAATAAGCTGTCTATGGAAATTGTGGAGAAGAGATATGCGTGTGAGAATAAAGTGCTGGAAGCAGTTTCGCAGGGCGACGCCGCGAAAGTAGAACTGGCGATGCGTGATATGTTAAAATATCAGATCGAAACACGCAGCAGCGACCGGCTGAGAGAAGCGAAGAACAGTCTGATCATTTTGAATGTATTGTTCCGCAAAGCAGTGGAACAGGCAGGCGTACATCCTTATTATATAGACGAGCTTTCCACGTCCTTTGCAAAACGGATCGAGAAAGCACACAACCTGCTGGAGATCACCAATATAAACAGGGATTTTGTACATAAATATTGTCTGCTGGTGAAGAATTATGCATTGAAAGAATATTCAGATGTGGTTGCCGACTGTATCAACTATATTGAATTTAATCTGACTGAAGAACTTACGCTGAACACACTGGCAGAACAATTGAATGTAAATGCCAGTTCGCTGTCGGCGAAATTTAAAAAAGAAACAGGCTGTACCCTGACAGACTATATCAATCAGAGAAGAGTAAATGCTTCGCTGATCCTGCTGGTCACAACAAAACTTCCGGTCGGCGAAGTGGCAGAAAAGGTCGGATACATAAACCGGAATTATTATTCGAGAATATTCAAAAAAATAGAAGGAATGACGCCGAAAGAATACCGGGAATCCATGAGAGGAGAAAACGAAGATATCGGGTGAATGGCGCCGGACGTATGTCTTCTGTAATTTGGCTCCATATTCGGACAGCGTGCGGATAATGGCAAAAATTGTGCGAAAGTCCTACGAAGATATCGCCTACAATGTAATTATGCAGAAAGCACAGAGCGCTTTCAAAAACATTTAGGTGAAGGAGTTTGGTTATGGGTACAAAACAAAAAGTAACAGTTTCGGAGCAGGACGGAGTGCAGTACAGACGCGCGAAGACCTGGCAAATGGCGGCGGCCATGCTGTATGGAGCGGCACAGATGTGTTTTTATATGCTGATGACATATGCGACATACATAGGAAACAGCAATTATGGGATTCTGGTCGGCGTGACAGGGATTATCGTCACAGTATCCCGGATCTTCGACGGGATTACAGATCCTCTGTGCGCTTATATCATCGAGCGGTTCAACAGCCGGTTTGGTAAGATCCGGATTTTTATGATGGCAGGCTGGGCGGTTATGGCGCTGGCGACAACAGCGATGTGCAACTGGGGAGCAGGGAGACTTGACGGAACGGCAGGACTGATATTTTTTATCGTCTGCTATATGGTCTACATTATCGGCTATACGCTGGTGGGCATTTCCTCCTCTATGATGGGACCGGTCATGACCAATGATCCGAAGCAGCGCCCGACTCTGAGTGTGTGGTCGACAGTCTATTCTTATCTGGCGCCGACGGTGATCATGGTGATCTTTATGGTTGGAGTCCTGCCGAGATATAACAATGAGATTTCAACGCCTTCTCTGGCTGCGATGAACATCTGCGTCGTGATTCTGTCGCTTGTGTTCTTCCTGATCGCGTGCATCGGAATCACGCCTTATGATAATGAGGAGAACTTTAAAGGTGTTTCTGTAGACAAGAAAGAGGAAGAGAAACCATCTTTAAAAGATATGTGGGCGCTGCTCAGAGATAACAAAGAGCTGCAGAGATATATGATCGCCGCATGTTCGGACAAGCTGGCGCAGACGATCGGTTCCGCGTCCGTGATTTCAACGATGCTGTATGGGATTATGATCGGAAACCTTTCACTTTCTACGACGATTTCTACAGTGGCAATGCTGCCGTCGATCATTTTTGCCATCATCGGAGCAAGAGTTGCGGGCAGGCAGGGCAATAAGAAAACAATGATCACATGGACCTGGATCTGTATGGTTCTGAACCTGTTATTTGCCGCATTTTTATTGTTTACAGATACGACAAAGATTACAGTGGCAGTCATTCCTACGATTATTTTCTTAGTATTGCAGTTTGGAAATAATGCGGCAAAGATGGTTGTATCGACGGCAACCAATGCACTGCGGTTTGATATCGTAGATTATGAACTGTACCGTTCGGGAAAATATATGCCGGCGTCAGTTTCTGCAACCTACAGCTTTGTGGATAAATTGGTTTCCTCCTTTGGAACAGCGATCGCGACCTTTATGATCGGTTTTATCGGATACACGACAACGACGCCGCAGCAGGGAGATCCCCTGACAACGGGCGTACGTCTGATGACCGTGCTGCTATTATGCGGCTTCCCGATCATCGGCTGGATCTGTACGCTCGTCAGCATGAAGAACAGCGAACTGACAAGAGAAAAGATGGTGGAAGTGCAGAAAGCAATCGCGGACAAAAAGGCCGCCGCGGCGGAAGCAAAATAAGTGTGTCTGATGAACAGTTTTTGTGAAAGCGAGGAGGAAAAGTATGAAGCTGGCAAGGGTATTTTCGAATCATATGGTATTGCAGCGGAATATGCCTATATTGATCTGGGGAACAAGTGGAAAAGCAGAAAAAATTGAGGTGAGAATCAACCATTCGTCAATCTGTATGGTGGATATCCCGGAGGGAGTATTTTCATTTCAGATACCGGCACAGGAGGCGGCGGAAGATGTGCTGCTTGAAATCGGAGATATTTGTCTGGAACATGTTGATATCGGCGAGGTCTGGGTTGCCGGAGGACAGAGCAACATGGAATTTATGCTCAAATATACAGAAGGCGGAGAAGAGGAGATCGCGAGCGCAAACGATGAACATCTCCGGATGTATACCGTGGGACAGTATTCATTTGAAGGAGAAAGAGAGGCTGGATATAAAGCATGGAATCCATGGGATCAGTGGTTTCCTTATGTACCGGAGCACGCGCCGGAATTTTCGGCAGCAGCTGTATATTTTGCGAAAGAACTGCGGAAATCCGGAATACCGGTAGGAATCCTGAACTGCACCTGGGGCGGAACAAGCGCTTCGGCATGGACGAAAAAAGCGTATCTGGAGGCAGACGAGGTATTGCGCGTCTATGTAAATGAATTTGACGAAATGGTTGCGCAGATGGATCTTGACAGATATTATCAGATAAAAAATATGATCCGTCCGACCATGTCAAGTCCAAAGAGCAGAGAGACGACCAGCGTTTTGCTCAAGAATACGTTTAAACCGGCACAACTGGGGCAGATGATGCGGGAAATGGCTAAGAATGGGCAAAAAACAGAAAAAGAAACCGAGGATGCCCCGGAACAGAAGAATGTGTCGGATGTATCCGATCTGTCAATAGAAGAAATGTATGCGGTCGGACCGGGAGAGCCGAATGAACCCGGTGCGTTGTATGAAAATATGGTTCGAGAGATTGCAGGATACTCGGTACGCGGCGTCATATGGTATCAGGGAGAAACAGATGAAAATAAATCCGGGATATACGGAAGACTGTTTGGTACGCTGATCCGGTGCTGGCGCGACGAGTGGAAACAAAAAAATACTGCGGCTGTGAAACTACCGTTCTTGTTTGTGCAATTGGCTCCGTTTGGAATATGGATGATGAACGGCGGCGAAAACTATCCGGCTTTGCGTGCACAACAAGACACCGTATCGAAAAAGATACCGGACGTGTATATGGCATGCATTTCTGATATTGGAAATGTATATGACATTCATCCCAAAAATAAAAAAACAGTAGGGGAACGTCTGGCATTACTGGCAGAAAAATATGTTTACGGCAAAAGCGAAGTAATGGCAGATGCTCCGGAACCGGGCGGGGTGACAAGGGAAGGAGACATCCTGCAGATTTCATTTCAAAATGGTCGGGGACTGTATAAAAGGAATGAGGATTTTTCTTCTTATAACGGTTTTTCATGTGATGAAATTGACGAAAAACTGCTTCCTCCGGTCTTGGACGGCGTGAATGGTCTGAACGTAATCGCAGATGGTAAAAAACTGGAGAAAGCAGTATGTGAAATCAAAGATGACCGGCTTTTGATCCATGCAGAGGAGTTGTGTGGAGCAGAAAAAATCCGTGTTGAATTTGCACAGACGGGTTTCTACCAGGTGAATCTGTACAACGAGGCAGACATCCCGATGCGGCCGTTTTTGATCACGGTATAAGATTATCTCCTATAGTATCTGGTTACCGCATAAATAGTTTCTTCGATAAATGCAGCAATCTCTTCCGGTGGTTGCTGCATTTCGTGTTCCATCCAATACTGCACCATACCACTGCACCCCTGCGAGATAAAATAGTAAAGCATATTCTGCTGTGCCTGGTTCAAATGAGAAAACTGACCGGCTATGAGTGGAAAGGTCTGTTGATAACAGGTCATAAAAATACGATGGGAAAAATTACTGTCTCCATGTGGAGAGCCGATGCATTCGTATTGTTCATGATTTGCTTTGATCAAAACCAGTATATCAGTGTATAAGGCCTTTATATTTTTGTACTTTTTTTGCCGCAGCGTGTCCTGAAGACGGGAGAGGATCTCTTCCTCTATTTTCTCCAGCAAGTCAAACGGATCCTGATAATGTTTATAAAATGTAGCGCGGTTGATCTCGCTGCGTTCACAGATCTCTTTTACCGTGATTTTGTTGACCGGTTTTTCTTTGAGAAGCTGAAAAAAGTTTTTCTGGATCACCATACGCGTGTAGCGAACCCGGGCGTCTGTTTTCATAATCGTTGTCTCCTTTTTAAATATTAACTTTCTCTGAATTAAGCAACACATATGGAAATGATGTCGCTTATGTTTCGCTGTGCATGATATTGCTGATTGTGTGTCTGCACACTGCTTATTATAATATACTTATGAAACATAATCAACACGTGTATACATTAAATTGTGCTGATGAAGAAAAAGAAATGAAAACAGGAGGACAAAACATGCAAACGAAGCAGGAACAATTATTTCGGGATACCAGTGTGTGGAAGGCAATTTTTCAGATGGCAGTGCCGAGTATGGTATCTATCGTAGTGATGATTTTTTACAATATGGCGGATATGTTATTCGTGGGACAGACGGGAGATACGGCACAGGTAGCGGCAGTATCCATTGTCGGTCCGGTGTTTACAGTCATGATGGCTATCGGTACGATGCTCGGCGGCGGAGGGTGCGTACTGATCGCCAGAACACTGGGAGAGAAGGACGACGGTAAAGTAAAACTGTACTCCAGTCTTTGCTGCTGGGGAAGTCTTGTTTTCGGAGTGATCTTTGCCGTCCTGGTTTTGCTTTTTTCTACACCGTTATTGCATTTCCTCGGTGCGAATGAAGAAATCTGGGATTATGCGAAAACATATCTGACGGTTCTGGCGATCGGCGCTCCGGTGATGATTTTTACGACCGGATTTGGCAGTATCATTCGTGCGGAAGGGGCGATCAAAGAGGGAATGATCGGAAATCTGCTCGGTACAGTGACCAATATCATTCTGGATCCGGTCTTTATCCTTGGACTGCGGCTCGGCGTAGGAGGCGCCGCGGTTGCAACCGTACTCGGGAATGCAGTCGGAGCCGTGTATTACGTCTACTATGTAAAAAAGAAAAAGACGAACTTTACCCTCAGTCCGGTCTATGCCCGGCAGGATCCGTGGGCGATCCGCAAAGTGCTGGCAATCGGAATCCCGAATGCGATGAACAGTGTTCTTGTCGGATTCGCGTCCGCAGTTGCAAACCAGCTGCTTGTGCAGTATGGAACAAATGCTGTGGCGGCAATGGCGGCGGCAGGAAAATCCACGATGGTGATCTCCATGATCCAGATGGGAATCTGTATGGGAGTACAGCCTTTGCTTGCTTATTGTTATGGAGAAAAGAATATTCCCAGAATCAGGGAAACGCTTTTGAAACTCTCGGCGCTGACGATCGGGATCGGTTTGTTTGTAACCGTTTTGTGCCTTGCGAACAGCAGGACGGTGATCGCACTGTTTTTGAAAGACGCAGAGGCACTTGCGCTGGGACAGGAGATTATTTCTCTGCTTGTGCTGTCCGGACCGTTTCTGGGGCTGTATTATATCGGATCCAACTTCCTTCAGGCGGCGGGAAACGCACCGCTGGCAACACTGGTCTCCATGCTTCGGCAGGGAATCATCTTTCTCCCGCTGCTGTTTCTCCTGAATGCAGCATTTGGAGTAAAGGGAAACGTACTGGCACATGTGATCTCGGATATTGCGTCGGCAATCATTGCTGTGATTCTTGCGCTGCGGCAATACCGAATCCTGAAATCAGGGGGAGAAATAAAAAACTGTGCTAAAGATGACAAAAATAGGAACAAAAAAGGAACAAAGGATTGCTTATAATAATTCAAGAGGAAACAATAGAAAGTGAGGCGAACAAAGTTTGAGAATGCAGACAATGATTTTAAACAAGGAAAGAAATGTAACCTTAACGGCGTATTTGCAGGAGACAAACGGAGAATTTTCCAATATCCCAAAACGTCCGGCCGTATTGATCCTGCCGGGCGGCGGATATCGTATGTGTTCAGACAGAGAAGCAGATCCGGTTGCTTTTACATATTTAAAGGCAGGATTTCAGACGTTTGTACTGAAATACTCTGTGGGAGAAGATGCGGCATGGCCTAATCCGCTGCAGGATTACGAACAGGCAATGGAACTGATCCGGACAAAGGCTGAGGAATGGGATCTGTATGAAGACAGAGTTGCGGTAATCGGGTTTTCCGCGGGAGGGCATCTCGCGGCATGTGCAGCGACGATGGCAAAAAATAAACCAGCTGCCGCTATCCTGGGATATGCGGTGACAGAAGAGAAAACTGCCCGCGCATGTCTGAAAAGCGCGCCTGATGTCGTTCATTGTGTGGACGAGAATACGTGTCCGTGCTTCGTATTTGCAAGCAGGACAGACAATGTAGTTCCAGTCAGTAATTCTGTCCGGTTCATTCAGGCACTGACGGAGAACGGCGTCATGTTTGAGAGCCACATCTATGCCTATGGACCCCATGGGTTCAGTACGGCAGATTCTTCCATCTTAATGCCGGGAACGGACCTGTGCAGCCGTGCGCTGCGGTGGACAGAGGACAGTATCGCATGGCTGAAAGACATATGGGGCGATTTCGGAGCAGGTAAGATGACGGAACCGAAGTGCAAACGCATGATGAACGGAGACCACAAGCCGTATCTTTCTGTGGACTGTACGCTGGAACTTCTTATGTCAAATCCAGAGGCGAAGGCGCTGCTTGACACTATGATGGCGGAAATCCAGAAGAAGATGATCGAGCGCTACGGTAATGAGAAGGTTGAGACACAGGGAGCGGCGCTGGATTCGTCCGCACTTCTGGAAAATATGACGCTGCGAGAACTTCTGACAGCGGGGAAGATGCCCGAGAGCGTAGTGGAAGAACTGAACCAGAAACTAAGAACAATAGAAAATCAAATATACAGAAATAAAAATCAGTTGAAATAGAAATTGATAGGAATAGAACTCAACAGACATAGGAAAGGAAAAGTATTATGGCACAATCATTTCAGTATCAGCAGACAAGTATCAATCAGTGGATTCAGACAGAGGCGAACCCGGATCCGGATGCGCTGCGGGAGAGGGCAACCATCGAGAATATTCGGACAGCGTTGAAAGAACACGAAAATGTTACCGTCGTATCGGCAGAATGGGAACCGGCGCACGGGGACTGGAAGGAAGTTCTCCGCGTGGTATTGTCGGAGGAAGGTTACGGCGCGCATCCGGCAACAATCCAGGTATTCTGCCCGATGGACTGGAACGGAAGATTTCTGGCTTGCACGGGCGGCGGAATCCGCACCCATCATTTGTACGAGATCCTCGGAAGAGAGAATCGTATCGTGATGCCGTTCAACGCAGTGGCGAACGGATTCGCGACGGCGAATACGGACGGCGGTGTGCCGGGAGACGTATTCAGTTTCGGATTTGATGAGGAGACGAAAAAAATTGATTATGAACTGATCTTAAATCTGGCGTACCGTTCCACACATAGCATGGCAGTCATAGCGAAGAAAGTGATTGAAGCGGTTTACGGAGAAAAACCGGAATATTCTTATATGCAGGGCGCATCCGGCGGCGGACGGCAGACATTGACAGAAGCACAGATTTATCCGGAGGACTTTGACGGCTTCTGGTCAGTAGATCCGGCAATCAACTGGAACGAGATGATCACAAGTGATACGTGGGGACTGGCAGTTATGAATCAGGAAAACCATGTGATAGCTCCTGGAAAAATGGAAGTGTTCCGCAGGGAAGCAGTCCGCCTGAACGGAGGAAGATATGACTTTATCGAGACGTCTGAAATGCCGGTATTTGACCCGGCAGAGTGTGTCGGAATGGAGTCTGCGGACGGAATGATCACAGAGGAAGATGCCCGTGTGATGAAGCGAATCTTTGAAGGACCGAAGACAAAGGACGGTCATTTCCGCTGGTATGGATTCCGTCCGGGTACTCATTTCTGGAGTTCCGGAGCCATCGGAGAGCAGGGAGGCGGCTGCCACATTCAGCGAATGGAAGACGGAAGTTACCGTCCGGTGATGAACAGTATGTTTGAGGATATCGTGGATTCCTGGGTAACAAGAGATATGAATTACGACTGGACAAAGACTGACTGTCAGGAACTGGAAGAAGTGTATCAGGAAAGTATGCGGGTAGTCGGCTGTCTGGAGTGCAACAATCCGGATTTATCCCATGCAGAGGAATGCGGTGCGAAGATTCTTCTGACACACGCCGTGAATGACGATACGATTCCGAGTGACGGAACCATTGATTACTATAAGCGGGTTGTTTCCTATATGGGAGATGAAAAGAAGGTTCAGGAATTTCTCCGCCTTTTTATGACTCCGGGAGGCGGGCACACCGATCTGGCAAGTCCGGGTCTGAACCTGACCACGTCGGCGGGAATGACGGCGCTGATGAAGTGGGTGGAAGAGGGCGAGATCCCGGAGCAGCTTGAAGGCATCCAGTATGATTTTGACCAGAAAGCACCGGTACTGACCGGAAAAGTGACATTGTACAACCTTGATGATCCAAGTAAATGTGTGGATCTGGCTGAGACGCCTGCCTATGCAAAACGGGATGAAGTCGATCCGTCACAGCGTTTTAACAACAAGAGTACAGTGAAAGAGATCCAGGCCGATCCGGAAGGAGCGGCAATCCTGAAAAAATATCTGGGAGACCTGCTGGAAAATCCGATGATCGCACCGATGCTCGGCGCCGGGATCGGGCAGATGCAGAAATTGATGCCAAACAAAGAAATACAGGAAAAGATCGGACAGTGTATGGAAGAACTGTTTTTGCTGAAAAAAGAGAAAACAGATCGGGTTTACGGAAAAACGGAGGAATAAAAATATGAGTATGATTCAAACAGTATGCGGAGCAATCAAACCAGAGGAACTGGGATTCACCTCAATGCATGAACACCTGCTCTGTGATTTTACGGAAATGATGAAATTATCGATCGAGCCTGCGGCGCGTGCGCAGATTGACCGTATTCCGGCTTCTATGCTGGAACTGAATATGCAGAATCTTCCGTCGCTGCGCAGCGGGATGGGGAGCTTTTCAAAAGACTGCGCGTCACTTTATGACATGGATTATATGGTCGGAGAACTGAAGGCGTTCGCCGCAATGGGCGGAAAAGCCATCGTGGACGCTTCTCCCATGGCGGCAAAAGCAAAGAAAAACATGAAAGGCCTGCGGAAATTGTCCGAAAAATCCGGAGTTCACGTTGTGACCTGTACGGGACTGTATACGGCAAATACGCAGCCGGAAGAATATAAAGCAATGTCGGAAGATGATCTGGCGGCGTTGTTCAAGAAGCAGTTGGAAGAAGGGATGGACGGCACGGATATCAGACCGGGATTTATGAAATGTGCGATCAATACAGTCGGCGACTGCATGGGCGTAGATTCATCGGAGATTAAGGCTGTGCGTGCATGCGCCCGCGTGGCTGCAGAGACGGGGTGCTCGATCCACATTCACAACGGCTATCCGATGGGGATGAATGAGTGCGTACCGGTGGCGGAAATGGTTCTTGACCTTGGCGTGAAGCCGGAGAAACTTCTGATGCTGCATATGGATTCACTGATTTTAAGACCACATACAGATCTGGAATACATAAACGATATTGATGTGGTGAAAACCGTGGATATCGAACTGATGCTGCGGCTTCTGGATATGGGCGTGAATGTCGGCTTTGATTCCTGGGATATGCAGGTGGGCGGGTTCCCGACAAATACGGACCGCCTGAAAGCACTGGTTGAGCTGCTAAAGCGTGGATACGGCGGACAGATTGTAATGGGACATGATGCCTATGACAAGTCGCGCGGAGTTGCATACGGGTATACCGGTTATACCGGCTTTATCCGGAATGCACTTCCCACCCTGCGCCAGCTCGGATATGAAAAAGAAATCGAAATGCTGACCATTCAAAATCCGGCGAAAATTCTCGCATTTTGATGAGGAGAAAATGAATTTATGGATATTGAACGATGCTTACAAGAGCTGACAATGGATGAAAAGATCAGTCTGCTGGAAGGGGCGGATATGGGGTTCACCAATGCAGTTCCAAGACTGGGGATTCCAAAGATCCTGCTTGCCGACGGGCCTCACGGGATCCGTGTTGTAAAAGGGACAGATGCAGAAAGTGACGTGCCATATACTATGCAGGGAGAGATGTATGAAACGACAGCACTGCCCTGCGAGGCCGCCATGGCAGCCACATGGAATCTGGAACTCTTAGAAGAGACTGGTCATAAAATCGGAAAAGAATGTCGAAAGTGCGGCGCAGACGTCATACTCGGACCGGGCGTGAACGGCAAACGTTCTCCTTTGGGAGGTCGCAATTTTGAATATTACTCGGAAGATCCGTATCTGTCGGGAAAGATGGCGTCCGCTTTTATCAGAGGCGTGCAGGCGGAAGGCGTCGGTGCGTGCCTGAAGCACTACGTGCTGAACGACCAGGAGACAAGAAGAACTTCTGTAGACGTCCATGTAGAGGAACGTCCGCTTTGGGAAATTTACCTGAAACCCTTTGAAATCGCGATCAGAGAGGCCCACCCGTGGGCGGTCATGGCTTCCTATAACAAGGCTTCCGGAGAATACCTTTGCCAGAACCGGCGGCTGCTTCTGGATATCCTGCGTGATGAGCTCGGGTTTGACGGAGCCGTGATCTCGGACTGGTCTGCGGTAAAAGACAAAATCATGTCGCACAAGAACGGACTGGATCTGCAGATGCCCGGACCGGGCGCTCAGACGGAAGAGATGCGAAAAGCGATGGAAAACGGACTGCTCACAGAGGAAGAAATCAATCAGCGGGTGAGAAATGTACTGCGCCTGGTTGACAGAGTAACAGGTGGCCGTGGAGCGGACAGCCGGACAACGGGCAGTCAGGCAGAGAATGCTCAACTGACAGACAGGAAAAAAACGACGGAAACCGACTGGAACCGGCATCATGAAAATGCGGTGCGGCTGCTTGAAGAAGGCGCCGTACTGCTGAAAAATGAAGATCACATTCTGCCGGTCAGGAAAGGCTGTAAAATTGCCGTGATCGGGGAGCTGGCAGAGCAACCCCTGTTTACAGGCGGAGGAAGTTCCAGCCTGACGCCGCGGCAGCTGGATTATCCATTGGACTGCCTTAGAAAAATGGCGGACGTGAAGTTCGCGAAAGGATATCACGCAGCAAAGACGAGCGAAGAACAGATTCAGGAAGCAGTGCAGATCGCAAGAAAAGCGGAAATCGTACTTGTTTTTGCAGGGTTTGGCAGCACGGAGTCATTAGACCAGACATCGATCGCACTTCCGGAGGCACAGCAGATACTGATACACAAACTGGCGGAAGTAAACGATAATCTGATCGTGATTACACAGTGCGGTTCTGCAGTGGAATATCGTCAGATTGATGCAGATGTGAAAGCAATCCTCCATGCGTGGATCCCAGGGGAAGGATTTGGGAGCGCAGTCACGAATCTTTTATTTGGAATTTCCTGCCCGAGTGGAAAGCTGTCGGAAACATTTCCCGTTTCACTGGCAAATACACCGGCTTATCAGTATTTTCCGGGGTACAAAGATCATGTATATTATTATGAAGGCCTGCTCACCGGATACCGCTATTATGACACGCAGGAAATCGCACCGCAGTATCCGTTTGGATTTGGACTTTCCTATACCGAATTTTCCTATTCAAATTTACAGCTTTGTGTGTCAGATACGGAGAAACGTTTTCCGGTAACGATGAAAAACAGAGAATATCTGCAAGTTTCTGCAGATGTGACGAACATAGGATCGTGCGCCGGACAGGAAGTTGTGCAGGTCTATGTATCGGATCCGGAATCACATCTGTTCCGTCCGAAAAAAGAACTGAAAGGATTTGTGAAGGTGTGGCTGGAACCGGGAGAAACAAAGCGTATAGAAGTGGTATTGGATGAGGACGCTTTTGCTTATTATGTCCCGCATGTGAAACGTTTTGCCGTGGAAACCGGCAGATTTGAGATTCTGGTCGGCTCGTCTTCAGCGGATATCCGGCTGAAAGAAGAACTCTGGTTTGATTCGGAAGATGATGTGAGACCGCCTTTGACGAAGGATGATATGTTCGGCGAGTTCCTGAGGGACGACCGGTATGAGAAGGCCGCAAAAGACTTTATGACAGCCTATGGAATCCGGGACGACCATCCGTTCTATGAGATGCTTCAGGGAGCGTCGCTGCATCAGGCGGTAGAACTGCTGTCTTATATGGGAGTAGAGCCGGAACAGGGGAGAAGAGAAATGGAACATCTGTGCGCGGTGGCCGGAGGAGACCGGCTTATCTCATAAGTTCCTTTACTTTTTTTAGAATCTCCTTTTTGGATTCCGACATTTCTTTTTTCCAGAACATGCAGTAAGTCATCGTGATATCTGTATGGAACGGGACTTTCACCGCCATATCGGAAGTTCCGCACAGATTTTCCGGAAGAACGGCGATCCCATATCCGCTGCATGCGAGCGCCACAGCAGCTTCCACGGATTCGCAGTTGCAGATCTGATCCGGAGGAAAACAGGTCAGCAATTCGTTTTCAAGCGAGGCTGCTTTGGCGGGCAGTGCCGCAGGATTACAGAAAATAAAACGACTTTTTGTCAGTTCATCGATGGAAATCCGCTCTTTCTTTGCGGCAGGATCATCGGCAGGCACAAGGCATACAATTCTGACAGTCAGAATCTCTTCCATGCCGATCTTCGGCAGTTCATCAAAGGATCCCTGATAAGAAAAAATACAGTCCAGATCCGTACTCTGAAAAATACTCCAGAGTGATTTCCTTGGCGCGACCCGCAGATACGGATGAAAAGATGCTGTTTTGGCGAGCCGGGAGAGTACCGGGATAAAATTGTTCATTTCCGTTGTAGAGGCAAAACCAAAAGAGACAAACGGTTCGGTCACTGTCCCCTGAAATTTCAGCTTTGATACGGCAATCTGTTCCCGGACAAGAATCGCGCGGGCATTCTCATAGAACAGGATTCCCTCCTGCGTCAGGGAGACGGTATGTTTTGTCCGGTAAAACAGCCGGACGCCCAGCTCATTCTCAAGCGAGTTGATCTGATGCGTGACTGTCGGCTGGGTAAGGTAGAGATCCTGCGCGGCTTTTGCATAATTTAAGTTTTCCGCAACGGCAAGAAAACATTTTAACTGCTGTGTATTCATGTCATTCACTCCTGGTAATAGAAATTCTCTATTAAAGATAACATAATTCAATTTCACAATCAAGAACGGATGTGTGAAAATGGTTTGTGATAAAATAGTTTGTTCCTGAATGAACTTGAAAGACCAGAAGTACAGGAAAGGAGAAAAATATGAACATACAGGAAAAAATCAATTTACTGGAAGACCGGCTGAACAAGCTGACATGGAGAGAAAAGGACAATCAGGAAGTATGCCGGAGAATACGCCGGGAGATCCGGAATCTGAAGAAAAAGCAGGAGCATATGAATTAGAATGATCCTGCCGCAGATAGATCAGGCGGGATATCCCTCGGAAAGGTGGTGGACAGATTGACAGTATACAAGCTCGGATGCCTGTTAAAACAACTGAATACAATCCTGATACAGTACGAGATGGAAAGTGACATTACTCTTTCTCAGGGAGCACTGCTCCATCTGCTGTTCCATGAAGAGGGAAAACGAATCTGCCCGTCTGATATCTGTGCAGGAGTCGGTCTGTCAAAATCTTCCGTGTCTGAAACACTCAAAAATCTCAGAAATAAAGGATATCTGGAGATGAGGCCGACACCGGAAGACGAGAGAAAAAAGGAAATTATTCTGACCGAGAAAGCCTATGCCATACAAGACGAAGTACAGAAGAAGCTGGAAAAGCAGGTAAGGCGTATGTGCCGGGGCATCTCAGAACAGGAGATGGAACAGTTCGGAGACGTTCTGCAGAGAATGGTGTGGAATCTCCAGTCCTGCCAGACAGAAGAAGAGGAATAAACAGATTAAAACAATAGTTCTGCGTTGTAAATTTTTACAAAACAGGACTATTTTTTTCTTTCTAACGAGAAAAGAAAGAAGATTATATGTGATCTTTATCTTTGCTTCTTGTGCATATTGTGCTATAATGGGACAATATGAATGCTCATATAAGGAAATTTTCATAAAAATATCTGATGGATAAGCCGGAAGATGGGTAAGAAGGAGGAAGACAGAAATGATCTGGGCAAAGGAAGAGACGCTCCCCAGAGCGGAAATCGAGAAGATCCAGCTTGAAAAGCTGAAGCAGACCGTATCGTATATATATGAGCGGGTTGCCCCTTACCGGAAGAAGATGGACGACGCCGGGGTTCGGCCGGAAGATATCCGGACGCTGGAGGACTTAAAGCGGATGCCGTTTACATATAAGTCTGATTTTAAAGAGAACTATCCGGACGGTCTGTTCGCGGTGGACAAAAAAGAACTGGTCCGTTACCATGCAAGTTCCGGGACGACGGGAAAACCGACAGTAGTCGGCTATACGAGGAAGGACCTGGATGTCTGGCTGAATAACGTCGCGCGGATCGCCTGCATGGGCGGGGCGACTGCGGATGATGTGGCGCAGATTTCATTTGGGTACGGGACGTTCACCGGAGCACTCGGACTGCACGGCGGTCTGGAGAAGATCGGCGCGTCCGTCATCCCGATGTCTTCGGGAAATACAAACAAGCAGATCATGTTCCTGCAGGATATGGGCGTGACGCTCCTGGTGGCGACTCCGTCTTATGCGCTGCATCTGGGGGAACAGATCCGGGAGCGCGGGATCAATCCGGCGAAGGATCTGAAATTACATATCGGTCTGTTCGGCGGCGAGGGCATGACCGAACCAATGCGTGACGAAATGCATAAGGTATGGGGCAGTCAGTTTGTCTGTACACAGAACTACGGAATGAGTGAGTTGTGCGGACCGGGCGTGTCCGGCGAGTGTACGGAGCTGTGCGGGATGCACATCAATGAAGACTGGTTTATCCCGGAGATCATTGATCCGAAGACGGAAGAGGTACTCCCGCCCGGGGAACTTGGCGAACTGGTCGTCACCTGCCTCGGAAAGGAAGCACTCCCGCTTGTCCGTTACCGGACCGGGGATCTCACAAGGCTGTTCTATGAACCGTGTAAATGCGGAAGGACGACCTGCCGCATGGAGAATCT
This sequence comes from uncultured Lachnospiraceae bacterium, assembly GCA_958402795.1. GTDB lineage: Bacteria > Bacillota > Clostridia > Lachnospirales > Lachnospiraceae > Schaedlerella. Next base: position 125,257 of record CATXUX010000007.1, read on the forward strand.
TTCCGGACGCGCGGACGATATGCTTGTGATCCGCGGCGTGAACGTATTCCCGACCCAGATCGAGGAAGTATTGTTCCGCTTTGATGAGATCGGACCGCACTATGAGATTCTTGTGGAGCGGAAGAATCATCTTGATGTGATGACGATTTCCGTTGAGCTGATCGACGACCGTCTGCTGGACAGCTATGCAGAGCTGAGTGAATTGGAACAGCGGATCCGCGCGGGACTGAAGTCGCAGCTTGGTCTTG
>CATXUX010000008.1 GCA_958402795.1 uncultured Lachnospiraceae bacterium
ATGCCAAAACTGCTTTTTCGTTTACCCCATCATCGATTCTAACCTAAAGAATTTTCCGTTACCGAGTGAATAAACTATAACAAATTTCCAAGGTGATAGCAATACCGGAAACTTGCATAAAGCTTCTTCCATAAAAAATTCAAAGAAAAATATGGTATGACACCAAAACAGTTCCGCAGAGAAGGGGAAGTCATGCCCCTTTAAGGATTCCCTTTTTCATTGTTCTCTAGCGTGATTCCATTTTCCAATAACATTCTCTGCAATCTTTGAACCTCCTCCGACAACTGTCGTCCTTTCTCGATTGCTTCTCGTTTCTCTTCCGCTTCCTTCTCTGCTCTTTTTGTTGCCTGATCTGCCCGTTTTTTCTCGCGTTTTACTTCCTCCTGCGCCTCTTTTAGTTTCCGTTCCTTTCCTGCTGTGCGTCGATAATAATCTTCTCTTGCTTCACACCGTTGCCGGATTTCTTCATCTTGTGTCAGTTCATAGACGCAGGCTGCCGCCTCCTGTAAATATTCATCCGATTTTGCAAGCATTTTGATTTCCTCCCATGTCGTTGACCTGAACAACCTTGCCCAGTAGTCGATCTTATACCGTTTGTCTTCTTCTGTTGCCAGTTCTATCTGAGTCAAGTCTAACACAGACAGGCGGATTTTGTCACTATATATTCGGTGCGTTTTCTCGTTCGTCATCCAATATGTTGCATAAAACTCCGGAAATTCTTTATCTTCGATCGTCTTCCCCAACTCGATCGGATTTGTGATTACCACGGAACTAACTTCCGACATCTCCAGATGAAGCAGCGAACACGTCAGTGCTTTGAGCACCTGATTGTTGCGCTGCAGCAGTGCCCGAAATAAATAATCGTTGGTAAGCCGGATTGCAACCGGTCCATGGACATGATCCCAGTCAATTTGGGACTGCTGCGATTGTACAAATATGTGTTTCTCCATTCAATTCCTCCTCATCATAAAAATACTGTGAATGGCTCTGATTATTACACGATCGGTATCGTCAATTCTCATAATCCTCAGTGCCTATATATTTTTTATTTGGACAATACAGCGAAACTGCCATAGACCAAACAGATCGTAACGGAACGTGTTTTTCAGATAAACTCGAATTTTCCGTTACCGAATGATTAAACTATAGCAAATCTCCGGGAAGATAGCAATACCGGAAACTTGCACAAAATCCTGTCAATTTACAATTTACAAAGGCAGAAAACCCTCTCTGGTTTTCTGCCCGCTTCTGTTCATCTTATCTTTCTATAAAATATTCTGCCAGATATCCGTCTTCGGTTTCTGTCAGTCGAATCGTCCCTGTTCGAACGTCTTCTTCCGTCCGTGTTACCATAAAATCATAACTATTTTCTTCTTCCTGTGCGTTTAATTTAATCTGAGGAGAATCGACCGTAATTCCTGCCTCTTCGTCCATCTCATCGTAAACATATGGCATCCGGTTTGCCTGTAATTTCTCAAGCAGATCATCTGTCGCCAGTTCTGCGAGTTTGCTGTAATATGCGTCAACGGATTCTTCCACTTCCTCTTCCGTCTCAGCGCTGCTGCTCTGCATCGTTGTATAACGGCCTCCATCATCCGTTGTATAAAAATGTGTCAAAAATGCCTCTGCTGCAGCCTCTTTTTCATTCTTTGCATTCTCTGTATTTCCGGAATTTCCGCAGCCGGCCAGCAGCAGAGCAAAAAGCATTGCCATAATTCCAAATACATAATACCTTTTCCCTTTCATAGCGCACCTCCTCCGTGAACTTCCAGTGCCTAAAGCCATTACGCTTCCTATTTCAAAGTCAACCCCCTTGCTTTTCTTTCAGAATCCGTGCAGCAGCTCCCGAGCGATTGCTGAATTATCCTTGTCCACATAGAATGAATACTCGTTCTTGATTCTGCCTGTTCCGGAATTCCCCGTCCCCATCGCATCCGCCGTTTTTTTTGCCGGAATTTCTTTTTCCTTAATGATATATTCTATGTTATAACACGCAAACAACGCCTGAATCTGCTCTTTTTTCGTGGGATCATTTACCGTAATTACTTTTAATCTGCGAAATATATTCATCGTAATACTCCTCTCTGCCTCCACAACTTCTATCCGGATCCGTGTTGTCTGCTCTCTTCTCCTATCTCCGGTCTGCTTATCAGTGCTTTCTTCTATATGCAACTATCAACCTGATCACACTTGCCACAAAAAACAGAAGCATTGTAATCACGATGAAGATCAAAGGACTTTCGGACATATATCTCCAGTATTCTGTATGATATCCGCTCCCTTGACTAAACCCTGAATACTTATCTATGAGCCGCATAAGAACCGCTGCGGCAGGCATCAGGCTCATACCGATGCAGCTTCCTATCAGCAATTTTACTGCGATCCGGTCAATCTCTGCAGCAGGTACTTTTTGTATCATTCCTTTTTTATAGGAATAAATAAGCCTGATTACGCTCGCCGCAAGAAACACAAGCATCGTAACCACAATAAAAATCAAAGGACTTTCGGACATATATCTCCAGTATTCTGCGTACGTTCCGCTTCCCGGTGTAAATTCCGAGTATATATCTATGCACTGCATAAGAACTGCCGCGGCAGGCATGAGACTAAGTCCGAAACAACTTAATATAAGTAATTTTATTGCTGTCAGGTCAATCACTGCGTCAAGTTCTTTCCGTTCCGAATTTTCCCTCATTTCTTCCATTTCGCCACCCTCCAATCCACCGGTATCACTGATATTCCCTCAAAAAACGGTCTCTTTTAAAATCTCTTTGCTCTCTTCCAGTTCCTTCTCAAATTTTGTGGTATCCGTCTCATCGATTTGATTCTGTATGTTCAAAATATATGCGTTACAATACTCATCTGCGCTGGAATAAGATGTGCCGTCTACCGTATCCTCCCCCTCCAGAAATTGTCTGCGGATCTGATATTTCATATAGTCTCCTGTATCTGTAATCCTCCATGCATAGGCCGAATGCCCCTCCACATAATCGTCAAACGTGGTTCCTGCTTCCCGGTACAGCTCATTGATCTTTTCATAATCTTCCCGCTCATGAACCGTCTTGGTTTCTTCTTGTATTTTCTGACGATACACATCATCCGGAATGTCATAATCATGTTCCAGCGCATACTGGTACAGCTTGTACTGCGTTAATATGTAAGCCGCGGCTGCCTCCAATGCTTCCTCTTCCGACATTCCCGTGGAAATATAAGCCGTCGTATAATTGTGCAGCCAACTCCTTACATCATAGTCTGTCTCCACCGCATATGTAATGCCGTCTGCCGTAGTTTCTCCATCTGCTACCATATCGGCCATATCAGCCGCCGCAGTTACCCACGGAAATCCCTGCCAGCCATATCCATCCGGCGTCCAGCCGTCTACCATATCATACATGAACGCTACGTCTGTATATACATTTTTATGATCCACAGACATATACAAAGTATCATCATACAAAAAGAAATGCAGACAGGTACGCTTATCATTTTGATCCGTGAGGGCGACCACAAAATAATCCTCATCATTTTTAATTCCAAAAGCGTCCAGCCGACGAACCGGTTTCGCATTCTTCACCTGAGTCACCAGATCATTCACAAATTCCTCGCCCCACTGCCCGGCTTCCGCTTTTAATCCATTCATCTGAACCATAGAAATTTCATCCGAATCCGGAATCGCCGGTGACGACGGACTGGTAAAAACCCATGCAAGCATAAGTCCGATCACCACCAAAACCAGGCCTCCGCCGAGGATAAGAACCTTTTTCCTCATATCGATCCCTCCTCTTTTATTCTCCGCATTTTAATATCATTTTATAAACCGTTCATATTTTTGTCAAAAACTTTTGTTTTTTCTTGTTTTTATTATATGTTTTGCACAAATCAAAGTCAATGCAATTGACGTGAATGCTGTTATTCTCGTCTTGAACGATAATTGTCCCCTTTGTTATCATTTTGCTTTTTTATACAGGCTAATGATAGAAGTAACCGTTAAAGTCAACATACCGGCTGCAATTATCATACTGAAAACCTTTACTTCCAGGACAATATTTTGAAACAATAGGTTGCATATCGTCCTGATATACTGTATGCTCTCAATCCCAAAGCACAATATTAAGATCTTCTCTTTATACGCTTTTTGATAGTAAAATGAAAAGAAAACTTGTATACTTCCAATCAGTAATCCTACTATGTAAAATATGTATACTGCCTTCCTGCTTTCATATCCTACATTATGGTTGATTATTCCTTCAATCGAACTTATAACTATTAGCGTCCCCACTAATATACCTCTTTTAAAATGTTTCATAGCTCTCACGAACCTTTCATCCAGTAAAGAGAATCTGCAAATTCATATAAATCATCAACTGTCTTAATTCCTGCTAGCTCCCACATATAATACGCTCCATCCAGCCGAATAAGCACCGTTCCCTTTTTCTTCGATAAATCATAAAACAGATGCGCCTGCTCTCCTCCGACAATTTCATAGATTTCATGCTCCGCCTCATCTGTAATTTGATAAAAACTGTATCGGATCACATATGGTTCGAAGCACAGGCAAATTTCCCGGTGGAGTATATAATAATTTTTTCCGATATCCGGAATAACACCCATAACACGGATTGTTCCCGAATGGGTATCATACCCTGCCAAAAAGTTTTTATCACTTTCCGGATATTCTGCCATGTCACTTGTAAGTATATCCAGACAGAGCGAATCCGCCATTTCATCCAAAGAGCCGAAATAATGCGGATATAAAAACGGATCGTCTCCCTCCATTCCATGATAACCGTAATGTGTCCCATCTGACAATTGAATCGTATAGTCTGTAACCGGATTAACTGATAAAAGAAATTCCTTTGTTTCTTCTGACATCTGAACCGGTGGAACGGTCATCTCAACATAAAATTGTTTTCCTTCCGTCTCAGTTTCCATGCGGTATATTGTCATTTCTTCCGCTGAATATACTTCCTTTCGCGAACAGCCAAATAAACAGGCAACCGTCACAAATACTGTCAAAGTAATCACTGCTCTTTTCATAAAGGCACCCCCCTTCTTGTTTTTGCCACTGTTACACTCTCCGGCACAAAAAGGTTCAAATTACTTATGGCTTCATTCCTCAGCTTCTTCCTTCTGATCCGCAAATTTCAAATTCTTCTTTTTCATAATGAACAGATAATAACACGGAATCAACAACATTGATATCCCACTTGTTACCCAGGATTCTCTCTGGAAATAGTTCATTGCAGTACCTATAGCCGCAATGGCAAGCAAGCCGAAAATTCTGGCTACGGTTTGCCCTGATGTAAACTGGTCTTTGCAATGCCTGACATGATATACCAATACTGCTCCCATATCGGCAATCCACACCAAAATGCCAAGCTCGATTCCCGACAAAATCCCATATCCCCATACGCTTTCTGAGATAACAGCCATTAGTACCGGAAGAAGCGCAACAATGCAAGCAGTCTGGAAATCATTCTTCGTCATATCTTTCTGATCTTTTGCCACTGCAAAACAAACATATACAAGCACACATGACACAGCCTCAATGTATGTACCGCCAACGGAAAACACCGGGTCATTCCCCTTATAAGCACCTATAGAATTTAACCACAGTCCCAACAGCAGAACAATCGCCGCATTGATCAAAAAACTAATAATAATCGTCTTACTTGTCTTCATTGTTCCTCCCCCTTCCTCGTATTGTCTATATTCATCATAAGAAAGTTACCATACCATGAGCAAACCTCATTTAAAATTTACGCTGCACTTCTCATCTCCTCATCCATACTTCAAATTACTGTGTCTTAATTTATCTTTTCATATTTTTGTCAAAAAATTTTGTTTTCTCTTGTTTTCATTATATGTTTTGCACAAATCCAAGTCAATACCATTGGCGTGAATGCTGTTATTCTCGTCCTGAATGATGATTGTCTCTTTGTTATCATCTGACACAAAAGGCAAACGGCTTTACCATTGTTAATCTTTCCAAATAAACAAATTTTCTTTACCGGAGAGCTGTTACACTCTCCGGCGCAAAGAGGTTCACATTACTTATTCGTTATTTAAGTTAACTAAAATATACCACAAACTGTCTCTCCATTTTGTGTTTTGGTCTAAACGGCTGAATTTTGTCCTCAAACGGTTCTTTCTGTAAAATTAGTTGAAGTATTAAAATCAGGTCACGGATTGCGTCGTATTTCTTGTTCCCCAATCCTTATGCGATGATATCCGGCAATGTCTCGTCCAGTTCCCGCAGCAGATAATATCCGACTCCTGCCAGTCCGGTCATAAACCCCGGATTATAATATTCCTGCGGAAGCAGGTCTATATCAGCGCCCTCCTCTCTCCATTCCCATAATCTTCCCCGAAGCGCAGCTTCCGCCTGCGCAGCCATATCTGTGCCGACATATTTTTTCAGATGTTTTATGATCTGGCAGTTTCCAATGGTTCCATGGCAGATACACATCCCGCTCCGGAAATAACAGGTTTCCAGCTTTGGCAGCGCCCGTTCTATGTCTTGCTCCATCCGCTGTTTCAGTGTTTCCGCTTTATCATCCGACTGACCGGAAATGGCTTCGAGCGCCAGCAGCCGTGACAGCAGAATCCCTCCGGTTCCGTGGCACCATGCGATTTCTCTGCTGTCCGCATGATTCGTCCGGAGAACTCTTTTCCTCAGATCTTTCCAGTCTTTGTTCTCTTCCTGATATAGAGAGTCTTCATAGTCCAGTGCTTCCATGCATTTATCCAGAAACTCCTGCCGTCCGGTCTTCTGGTACAATCGGCTCAATGCAACCAGTATCCCGCTGTTTCCATGTGCCATTCCGCACAAAGGAAGTTCCCCTGACGTCGTCCAGCCAACTCCTCGCTTCTGCCTTTTGGCGTCACGGCAGAGACAATCTCCCGCATATTCCGCTGCCTCAAGATATGTTTTATTTCCTGTCCGATCATACAGTTTCAGCAGCACTACAATGGCTCCTGCATTCCCGTTGATCAAGTCATAATATGAATCTGTCCGCAAATTTGGCAGTAATCTTTCTGCATACATCTCCGCAAGCTGTAAAAATCTGCCGCCCTGTTCCTGATCAATTTCGTATAACAAAAGACAGGTAAATACAATAGAAAATTCCCCCTCAAACATCCCCGTTTTTTCCTGCGGGACGCCCGAATGGATATATTCTTTCAGTTGAGCCAGCAAATGGTCAGTCAGTCGTTCCCAGCATACTTTCTCATGCTGCCCGCTCCTCTTCATTCCTCGTTTTTCTTTGTACCGCTTCAATGTATATAAAAATACGAGGACGCCCGCCTGGCCTTCATAAAAATAAATATCACTTTTTCGGATTTTTGTTCTGGATTGTTCCGACAGATCAATACTCAGCAACTGTCGTTTTCCTTCTTCGTCCTCGTAAGAATTTTCCGCAATCAGTTCCGCGATCTTCTCACAGATTCCGAGCAGCTCCGTTTCCGGCAAATGATATTGTTCTCCGGCTTTCCTCGCATCTTCCGGATTTCTTGTCAGATTGAGTATGCCTTGCCGGTCAGGAACTATCTCCTCATGGGAAGCGTCAAAATCGCCGTGTGTCCGAATGGGTATCTCTTCTTCCAGTTTCTGTCCGATTGCAAGCGACAGTTCGATCAACTGTGTCTGAAACCGTTTATCCTCCTCACTCAGCCGCATGATCCGTTCATAAACTGCCTGTCTCGGGGTACACTGGAAATAATCCCTGACACAGATTCTGCCGTCGTACATCAGATCTTTTCCCTCGTTGTAAAAATAAGGAATATCGCCCCGCAGCATGGCTTCCGTTTCACAAAGCGTCACTTCCTGCTCTTTCTTGCGTCCGACGGTTCCGATCGCACAAAGATACAATTCTCTGTCCCCGCCGTCTTGCAGCAGGTCGGGATAATACGAACTGCTCAGAAAAGACGCATATTTCATCGTATCCGAAATGAGCAGGCGGCACCGGCTTTGTCCTGCCAGGCGCAGGATCATTGCCTGAATCTCCACATGTTCCCGCACACAGCGGTATGCCTTTCGAAATCCCGCTGTAATATACGCCGTATAATCCTTCGCCTGCACGGTCTTTCCGTTCAGCATGACACGATTCTGTGTCTGCCCGGTTACTCCGCTCCGGTACGCCACTTTCATTCCGGATGTATATGCATTGTGGATTTCCGGTACTTGTATTCTGCTTCTTCTGCGCCCCTGACCGTTCAGCGCACCGACGTCGCTTCCCATCCCGTCCGCATCCATTGTATAAGATGGCAGAATCCCCGACGAAAGCACAGATCCGGACAGAGCGTCCCCTTTTTCTCTGTCTTCCCCCGCTTTCGGTATACGAAACAGCACTTCCATATCAATCAATATAGGAAATGCTCCTCTTGCAATCATATTTTCACAGTGCAGATCTCCCGTTCCGAAACAATATGCAAGAAAGATCTGTACCCCTGCTCTTTCATAATAATCTTCTACTTCTTTGCAGCCGGTACATTCCCCGGACTGCAGCTTCTCCTCCCAGCCATAATCCTCACGGCTGATCAGTTTCATAAAATACTGCTCCACCCCCAGTTTCTCTGAAACCGCGCGCAAAATATCCTGATAAATCCTTTCATTTTCCAGAGAACGCGGCTTATACACCACTTCATATGTCCCGTTAAGTAGGACGAAGGAGACGCTCCGCCCGTTCTGGTGTACGTCTCCTCCCATGCAACGAATACTACTCAACTCCTGCACGTTCATTCCGTTCAGGATTTCCCGCTCGATTTCTGTTTTATCCGCTTCCAGACGATCAATTATTTCACAAAAAAACTCCGCACACTGTCCGGTCTGCTCACTCAGCACACGCAGCAGAACCGGATACTGTTCATAAATCTTCTCGATATAATTCCGGTCGCACAGATACCGTTTCAGGAAATCCTGATACTCCTCTTTTTCATCTTCTCCGGCAAGCATTCCTGCTGCTTTCAACCGATTCATCTCGAGAATCAATACACGAATCGATACCGTCTGCAGCCGCATCAGGCAATACCGGATAAAATCCGATTCTACCTGCGCGGAGATCCGGATACTCGCTTTTTTCCTTCTGTTTCGCAGCTCCGACAATCCGTTCTGCAGAAAATCACAGTAAAACGGAGCAAACACCGGTTCCTTCCCATCCGGCCATTCCACCTTGCCGTCTGCCACCTGAGCAGATCGGGCATACAGATTTTGCCGTCCGCACTCTGTAACGGTATAATCCGCACCCTGCAGGTGCAGACGGATGTTCTCATCCTGCTCTGCAAGCGCAGATACTTTCTCCGCTCCCATAATCCCTTCCCAGTACTGAACCTTTTCTGATGACTGGAATGGCTCTTTCTCCCGCATATCTATACAATACTGTCGTTCCCGCAGATATGATTCTCTTTGATTCATCGGCGCTCCTCTTTTTCTCCGGTATCACATCCCCGACTATGAATTTCATTACCTGCAAGACATGATACCGGTAAAATCTTTCTGTTATCCACACGTAAAAACGAATACACGATTAACAGCAGATAATCGTATAAACCCCCATACAGTCTTGCGAAAAGGTAAAAATTCCCCCAACACTTTTTTCCGATTCATAAGTTTCTGCAATCTCCTGAAATTCTTTCTGCAGATCGCCAATCCATTCCCTTTCCATTGTATTCTTCATCTGTCATCCTCCTCTTTTGATGAAAGTCATCTGTTCCCTTGCCGCTCCCGCCCGTCTCCGTGTGCTCTGCACCACACAGAGACAACTGCCGTAAACTCTCTTTCCGTATGCTCCAGCGCCAATGTCCCCTGATATTTCTCCAGCGACGCACGGACGCTTTCCAGACCGATTCCATGTTTTTGGGGATCTTTTTTCGTCGTCACGTAGACACCGTTTTCCTGCTTTGGTTCCTTCCCGATGCTGTTTACAATCTTAACCAGAAAGAACTGATTCACCGTTTTTACCGAAACTTGCAGTTCTTTTTTTCCTTCTTTCACCTTCTCGCATGCCTCAATCGCATTGTCCAAAAGGTTCGACAGCACCACGCACAGATCATACTCTGACAGTGGGATATGTCCGGTCACCTCAATCTCCGGATACAGCCGGATTCCTTTCTGGTTTGCTTCGGCAAATTTGTTGTTCAGGATTGTGTCCAGCATCCAGCTGCCCGACCAGTTTCTCTGGTAAATAGTCTCCAGCGGTGTTTTTAATATACGGATATAATCTATCGCTTCCGAATAAAATCCTTCTTCCAGATACTTTTCCAGTACATTTACATGGTTTTTAAAGTCATGTGCCGTGCATTCTAACCACTTTTGCTCCTCATAGAGTTGCCGGTAATTGTTCTCCAACAGCTCATTCCGCATTTCCATCTGCCTTTTTTGTTCCTTTTGATTCGTATGCCGCATATATACAATAAGTATCATACAGAATACCAACGCCATCGCAAACACGATCAGTGCATAATTCAACCGCACGTTGACTGTCCCGTTCAGAAACTGCGCTTGAAAGAAAACAAGAAGTACATAACTGAAAATATCAAGGAAAAAAAAGATCATTCGGCTGTATCTTAAGTCTTCCAGCCTGACCTTCTTTCTCAATGTCCCGATCATCACGCCGGCTGCAAGGACCACCCGGACAAGCAGATGAATGACTTTTATTTCCGAATATTCACCATGCGCAACCGCCAGCTCTGTATAGTTTTCCGACCCATAAATCACAAACAAAAAACCTACTACATAATCGATATATATCAGCACATGGTTGATCAGGATTGCCATTCCCGTACACACAATCGCCTTCTTTTTCTTGATAAGCAAAAGCACCAGAAGAACGCAGACATCCATCATAATCCAGATTGCACCGTTATAGTATAGAATCCGTCTATTTTTCACATTTGATTGGATCATCCAAATGCAGATTACAAAAGACAAAATCTTCTTCCACCCCACCGTCTTTTCTTCCATGCCGCCGGTCAGGTTTATCGGTAGGAAAATGCAGAGGAACATCTGCAGCGATTCAATCCCAACCAGCAAAAGTGTGTCTGTCATATCTGCCGCCCCCAGTACAGCGCCGCTCTCTCTTTTACATTCTTGGCATGTTTTCTGCCTGCCACTACACGATCTCCATTGGTCAGCAAGATCTCGTTTTTGTCAATCCCGCAGACGTGGCGCAGATTCACAATCGTACCGCGTTCGACAAACAGGAACTCATCCTGCGGCAGCCGCGAAAATACCTCGTTCAGGGTACTCCTCTGTTTGTACTTCTTTTCTTCCGTCACGAATACCGCATTCTTTTCATCTCTGTAGATCCAGATGATATCCTTGAACCGGAACTTCTCAAATCTGCTTTCTGTTGCGATCGTGTAATACGAATCGTCCGTCTCCTCCTCGTCGAACAGCTTTTTCAGCGTCCTCGGAAGCCGCTCCTCCAGCTTGTCTTTCAGGATGTACTGATAGGCGTCAATCTCGTAGCTCTCAATCGCATACCTTGCGTAAGATGTAACAAAAATCACACGGGCGTCCGGTTTCATTTTTTTGATCGTCTTTCCGAGTTCTATCCCGTTCATCTCCGGCATTTCAATGTCGATCACATAAATATCATAAAAATGATTCTCTTTCAGTTCGTACAGCAACGTCTCCCCTTTGGAAAATTCCTTCGTGCGGATGGTTCTGTCGTATTCTTGTCCTGCCTTCGCAAGCGACGCTTTCACATATTGCCGGTACTCCGGAGTATCGTCTACAATTGCAGCCGTGTACGTTTTCATCTTTCAGTCTCTCCTTTTAGCTCATAATATTTCTGCATATTCAGGTGGCAAAGGTAATTCCCGTCCTCCCCGACTACAAGCTGGTATATGTTCTTCTGACTGGAACCGCTCTTTTTGGAATAATAGTAGTACTCTCCCACCTCCCGTTTCTTGATTTTTTCCATGATATCCTCGATCACCTCCTTCTTATTGGCAGAATGACATTTGGGATTCCATTTCCCCAGTACCTTATCAATACTGGATTTGCTCAGGCTCAGCCTTTTCGCCGAACGCTGCTGAAAGGAAAGAATCTCATCTTCTGTCATTCCCGATTTCTGAAATACACGCTCAAACAGTTCCGCATAATTTGTATAAGGAAACCCCAGTTCAATATACGCTTCGATCGTAAGCCGCGCCTTTTTCAGGAGTCCTTTTTGTCTCTCATCCTTTTTCTCTTCTACTCCTTCCCGCATTTCCTCCTGCTCATACAGCTCCATCAGATATCCGATGCTCTCTGCCAGAACCTCTTTCGGAGAACTCCCTACAAGCTGCAGATTCGAGACCGCCAGCTTAATCCCTTCCAGCATGGCTTCCTCTTTCCAGTTTGTATTGTTGTTCGGCTCCCGATCCGGCATTCTTCCTCTTCCTCCTCTTTTTTCTAAGCATTTTACGCATATATCATCAATTATTATACGCGTTTTACTTATTTCCACTTTGATCGCAATCTTGCTAAACTACTATCAAAGGACTTTTTATTAAGCTGTGCCAATCATTCACACATGTCCAACCAGTAAAGGAGCTTCTATAATGACGGATATCAAAAAAGCAATCGGATTCAGAGTAAAAGCAGCTCGTGAATCCTGCCACATTTCTCAGGAAAAACTGGCAGAATATATCGGTGTTTCCACCAGCACGGTCAGCCGTCTGGAAACCGGAAGAGAAATGACCAGCATCGAAAAGCTGTATCAGATCTCGCAGGTACTTAACATTGATTTTTCCTATCTTGTAAGCGACCTGTCAAATACCGCCGAAGATGCCCCTGATCAGACAGAGCTTGAAATCATCCGGAAACTGCACCATATGCCGGAGAAAGGCAGGCGGCACCTTCTGGAATATATCAATTTGTTCCTTCGTTATACTGATGATAACACAGAATCAAAAAAATAACTATAAATGTCCTCGAATGGCAGGATTTTGTCCTCGAACTGTTACTAAATCACCCCACCCTCATAAGCAGTCTTAGCTCCGTAAGGAGCGGGACTGTAGCCTCAAAGAGGCGACGAGTGAGACTGTGAATTAAAAAAAATCCATGGAACCTAGTTCCACGGGAATAAACCCCTTGCATTTTTGGGGGACATATAGTAATATAATGGCAGAAGAGAAACAACCGCCCACAAAGTGGTTGACCTCCAGATAGCTAAATAAGTCTACCTGTACTGGCAAGTGACAAGGTAGGCTTATTTATTTTCGCTTGTTGTTCCTATCTATATAGGCAAGCAGCGCAATCAGGAAAGAACCGCCTAAAAATAACAGGCTTAATGTTTCATATGTATCCATCTGCACCACCTCTCCTCTTATTCAAGTGTAGGGAGGTTGCCACCTTGCAACACGGTTGTTTCTGGCCTTATCCTATCACAAGTAGATACACATTACAACACAGAATTCCTACTTGGATGATTCCTTTCGATTCCTTTCAGATCAGTCCCAGCGACCTGAGGATATACAGCCACCCGGTCAGCGTGAACGCGCTGAACATCGTCGTCAGCATCACAACGCTGGATGACAGAACGCCTTCATGTCCCATATTCCGCGCCATCACAAAACTGCTCACCGTAGTCGCCGATCCAAGCATCACCAGAATCGCGACAAGTTCTTCGTTCCGGAATCCAAGCCATACGGCAGCCGGCAGAAAGATTGCGCAGAAGCCTACTAATTTAATCAGTGTCGCTGTGACGGCAGGCTTCACCTTCGCAAATGCTTTCCGGATATCAAATGTAGCGCCCATTGCCATCAGTCCCATCGGAGTCGCGACTCCTCCGATGCTGGATACGGTCTTCTCCAGAATCGGGGGCATCGGAATCTTGAGCGCCGACCATAAAAGTCCTGCCGCAATCCCGATGATGATCGGGTTTGTGACAATTCCTTTCAGTGTCTTTTTTACCAGCGCCTTATCCAGACTGCTCTGTCCCGGCCGCGTAAAAGAAAGAACAAGTACCGCCATGATATTATAAAGAGGAACACTTCCGATAATCATCAGCGGCGCCATTCCCGACGTCCCGTAGATATTCTGAATAAACGCGATTCCGAGAAGCGCCGCGCTGCTCCGGTAGGACGCCTGAATAAATTCTCCCCGGATCGACCGGTCTTTCCACAAAAATGATATGGCGGCAGATATCCCAATACTGATGATCGTCGCGCCAAAGCAGAACAGTACGAACTTCATGTTCCATACCTGGGCAAAATCTACCGTCGCCAGATCGCTGAATACCAGCACAGGCAGCGGAACCGTAAATACAAACTGGTTCATCTTTTCTGCAAATGCCTCGTCGATCCAGCCGATTTTTCTGAACAACAGTCCCAGTATCATCATAAGAAATACCGGGACTGTTGCATTTAAACTAAATACTAAATTTTCCATCTGTATCTGACTCTTTCATCTCTTCAAAGCCTGCAGAGCAGTCCGTCATGCGGACTGCTCTGCAAACAGTTTCTTTTCCAATAACAAGCCGGACGGTATGCAAATCCGATTCCTGCTGCTTCCGTCAGCCTAAGTTTATGCGATCGGTTCAAAATCAGCGGCGCCGTGCTTGCACAGCGGGCAGATGAAGTCGTCCGGCAGCTCATCGCCTTCATAAATGTAGCCGCAAATCTTGCAGACAAAGCCTTTCTTCCCTTCCGTCTCCGGCTTCGGCTTCACATAATTCTGATAATACGTATACGTCATTGTCTCTGCATTTGAGATCACACGTGCCTCTGTAACAGTACAGATAAACATACCATGCGTATCGAGGTCTACGTACTGCTCCACTTTCAGTGACATGAACGAGTTAATGTATCTTGGCAGGAAAGCCAGTCCATTATCCGAATACAGCGGCTTGATGTTCTTAAACTTGTCTGCGGTTCTTCCGCTCTGGAATCCAAAGTTCTCGAATACAGAAAACGGTGCGTCTACAGACAGACAGTTAATGTTCATAATCCCGGTCTGTTTGATCACATGATGGGAATAATTCTCTTTGTTGATCGTAACGGCGATCCGGTTCGGCGTATTGGTCACCTGCGTCACCGTATTGACGATCAGGCCATTATCTTTCTTTCCGTCATTGGATGTTACAACGTACAGGCCGTATCCGATTTTAAATAACGCGGTCAGGTCATTCTTATTCGCGGTCTCATCTCTCTGCGCAAGATAATCGCGGCAAAGCTCTTCCGCCAGCGCTTCCAGTTGTGCATTGCTCTCATCGTTCAGTGCCGACTTGATCTGAACCGTTGTATCCGTAAATGTCAGCTTCTTACTGTTCTCCAGCATTTTCCGGATCGTCTTTGCAGCCATCGGCGCCCACGAACCATTTTCCACGATCCCCACAATACGGTTCTGATAGTTTCTCTCCGTCAGATGATCAATAAACTCACGCATAAACGGGAAGATATCGGCATTGTATGTGGTGGTTGCAAGGATCAGCTTTCCATAACGGAATGCATTTGCCACCGCTTCCGACATATCACAGCGCGCAAGGTCCGTAACAACAACCTTCGGGCACCCCTTTGCCTTCAGCTTCGCCGCAAGTCCTTCTACCGCCTTTTTTGTGTTCCCATACACGGATGTGTACGCGATCATGATTCCCTCTTCCTCTACCGAATAGGAAGACCAGGTGTTGTAAAGTCCAAGGTAGTATCCAAGGTTGTCCTTTAATACCGGGCCATGCAGCGGGCAGATGATCTGAATATCCAGTCCGGCTGCTTTTTTCAGGAGATTCTGCACCTGCGCGCCATATTTTCCGACGATTCCGATATAATAACGCCGCGCCTCATCTGCCCAGTCTTCCTGGACATCCAGCGCTCCGAACTTGCCGAAGCCGTCTGCCGTAAACAGAACCTTGTCATGACTGTCATAGGTCACGATCACTTCCGGCCAGTGTACCATCGGCGCGCCGATGAACGTAAGCTCATGCGTCCCGAGAGAGAGCGTATCTCCTTCCTTCACAACAATCTGCCGGTCTGCAAAATCTGTTCCGAAAAACTGCTTCATCATGGCAAATGCCTTCGCAGATGAAACGATCGTAGTGTCCTTATACACGTTCATAAAATTTGCAATATTGGCAGAATGATCCGGTTCCATATGCTGAACGATCAAATAATCCGGCTTACGCGAACCTAAAACCGCCTGAATATTGTCCAGCCACTCGTGCGTAAACCGCGCGTCTACCGTATCAAATACTGCAGTCTTCTCATCCAGAACCACATAAGAATTATAGGACATGCCGTTCGGAACCGCATACTGTCCTTCAAACAGATCAATCTCATGGTCATTTACACCTACATACCTGATGTCTTTTGAAATCTCCATAAATCATTTCTCTCCTTTATTTTCTGCTGATGTCATCATAGCACGGCAAAACAATTCGGTCAATAATATGGATTATTTTATTGACAATAGATAGACAAATACTTATAATACATTTTGAAAAGTGTATCAAATGAGACATATGGGGGCGTCATGAATCTGACAGAAATCCAGCGAGGCGTATTAAATAACTGTTTTTTATTCCGGTCGTTGACGGAAGAACAGCGGCAGAGCCTTTTTGAAGGTCTGACCGTGGTCCTGTTCCGAAAAGGGGAAGCGATCTACACGCAGCGCAGTTTCCGGCATTCGCTCGGGATCGTTGTGGAGGGAGAAGCGGCTGTTCTGAAAGAGAACGGTGCTCTGCTCAATCTGCTGGAACCGGGGAGCTGTTTCGGAGCGGCCGCTTTATTTGCTCCGGCGGAGGAATACGTTACGATCGTACAGGCTCACAAAGCCTGCAGGGTTGTGTTTCTCACGGACGAAGAGTTAACGCTCTTGTTTCGGAAATATCCGGAAATGGCGATGGACTACATTACGTTCCTGTCCGGAAGAATCCAGTTTCTGAATCGCAAGATCGACAGCTTTACAACGCCCTCGGCGGAGGACGCCGTCTGGCAGTGGATCCGGTCGCATGCAGATCCGAATGGAACGGTCTGCGTACGGGAAGGATTTGCCCGGCTTGCAAAGGAGCTCAATATCGGAAGAGCGACACTGTACCGCAGTCTGGCACGGCTGGAAGAAGAACAGCGGATTCAGAAAAGCGGCGCCGAGATTCAGATTCTGCCGGATCAGATTCAGACATGACCGTTGTGTCTCATACGATTTAAAGCAGAATGGAGGATATTATGAAAAAGAAATTCACAGCATGGCTTTTAGCCGCTGCCATGGTTGTTACGATGGCGGCATGCAGCAGCACACAGGAAAGCAGTGAAACAGAAGATTCTTCACAGCAGACTACATCTGAAGAGTCTGGTTCCGACACTACTTCTTCTGAAGATACGGACTCTGCGGAAAAGGTTGACGTACAGATTGCCGCCCTGAACGGGCCGACTGCTCTGGGAATGCTCAAGATGATGCATGATGCAGAAGAAGGCGATACGCCTGACAACTATGAATTTACAATCGCAGGTTCGGCAGATGAGATTCTCGGCAATATCATTCAGGGCGAGTTCGACATTGCGGCAGTTCCGACGAACGTTGCGGCTACTTTGTATAATAAGACCGAAGGAGATGTACAGCTTGCGGCCCTGAATACGCTCGGCGTGCTGTACTGCGTCGAGATCGGAGACAGCGTACACAGCATTTCCGACCTTGCGGGAAAAACCGTTTACAATCTCGGAAAGGGTTCTACGCCGGAATACGCCTTAAACTATCTTCTCCGTGAAAATGGACTGGATCCGGATACCGACCTGACTGTCGAATATAAATCCGAGGCATCCGAGGTGGCGTCTCTGATGGCGAACGGCGAAGGAAGTATTGCGATTCTTCCGCAGCCTTTCGTGACAAGTCTTCTGTCGCAGAATGAAAATGTACGGGTTGCCCTTGACCTCACGGAAGAATGGGATAAAGTCGGAAACGGAAGCACCCTGACGATGGGATCTATCGTAGTTCAGAAGAAGTTTGCCGAGGAGCAGCCGGAGGCGCTTGCCCGGTTCATGGAAGCATATGCGGCGTCCGTCGAATTTACAAACGGATCCGATACGCTGGAAACGGCGGCACAGTATGCGGAAGATTTTGACATCCTGAAAAAGGCGGTTGCCGTAAAAGCGATTCCCGAGTGCAATATCGTGTTCAAGACCGGAGATGAGATGAAGACGATCGCCGGTGGTTTCCTTGAGGTACTGTATAACGCAGATCCGTCCTCCGTGGGCGGTGCCCTGCCGGATGATGCATTCTACTACGATTATGAAGCAGACTAAAAAACAATGGAAACATACCGCCGGGCGGCTGGGCGTGATTTTATTCTGGCTCGCCGTCTGGCAGCTCATTTACAAATGTGTGGGGAGGGATCTTCTGTTCGCCTCCCCCGTTTCCGTATTCCGGCGGATTACGGAACTCGCCGTGACAAGGGATTTCTGGCGGATCATCCTCACCTCGCTTTGCCGGATCATGTCCGGATTCCTTTTGGGACTCCTTTTCGGTTCCATACTCGGCATCATCACAGCCAGATGGGAGCCGGTGCATCAACTGCTAAAGCTGCCCCTAAGTATCATAAAAGCAACCCCCGTTGCTTCTTTTGTCATTCTGGCGCTGGTCTGGATCAGCGGGACAAACCTGAGCACATTTATCTCCTTCCTCATGGTTCTGCCCATCATCCAGGAAAATGTACACCAGGGAGTGAAGCATTATGATCCGCTTCTTTTGGAGGTTGCGAAAGTATATCGTCTGGGCCGGGTGAAGACCCTCCGCACCGTATATCTGCCCGCCGTGACGCCATATTTTCTTTCCGCCTGCCGGGTCGCCATCGGGTTTGCCTGGAAATCCGGGATCGCCGGAGAGGTTCTTGCAATCCCGAAGGACGCCATCGGCACACAGCTCTATCATGCGAAGATTTATCTGGAAACAACAGACCTCTTTGCATGGACCGCCGTCATCGTCCTGCTGTCCGTTCTGATCGAAAAGATTTTTACAAAACTGCTGGAAACCGCCGCAACACGATGGAACGGAAATTACCACAGCGGCACGCAGGAATCTGTTCAGGAACGTGCAGAATATCATGAAAAAACACAGGAAATCGTAAGGGAGGACTCCGCAGATGAAAATTACGGTGAATGACATTTCTTTCTCCTATGGAACACAGACGGTACTCTCGCATGTCAGTCTGGCTTTTTCCAGTGAGCATCCGGTCGTCCTGACCGGCAGCTCCGGCCGTGGAAAGACAACTCTTCTGCGTCTCCTTGCCGGCCTGCAGATCCCGCAGAATGGGCACATTGACGGCATTACTTCGGAAACACGTATTTCTGTTCTGTTTCAGGAAGACCGGCTTTTCCCGCAGCTTTCCATCTATAAGAACCTGGAGCTTATCCGGCCGGGACTTTCCATGGAGACTGCCGCCCGGATCCTTGCACAGTTGAATCTGGATCAGAAGATACTGAATATGTTTCCCCGGGAACTTTCCGGAGGGATGCGCCGCCGGACTGCCCTGGCAAGAGCGCTTCTGTTCGAATCGGATGTGCTTCTTCTGGACGAACCGTTTCAGGGACTGGATGCTGCAACACATCAAATGGCTCTGGAAGCGATCCGGAAATGGAAAAAGGATCGTCCGCTTCTGCTGGTCTCCCACACCCCGTCCGATGCAGAGACGCTTGACGCGGAAATTGTAAAAATATAACGTCAAAAAGCGGAGGCAAACGCGGCGTTTCTGCCTCTTTTGCCTCCGTTGTTTTTTTCCTCTTTTTTCTTTACTCAGATCTGAGCGCTGTCACAGGATCGCTCTTCGCCGCCTTTCCGGACGGAAGCAGACCGCTCAGCACGGTAAGTCCCACACTCAGCAGGATCAGAATCACTGCGGCGGTCGCCGGGAGCGACGCGTTGATCGCATCTGTCTCTGCCAGATGATGGATCAGCGCATTTCCGGGGATGAGCAACAACAAGGTCAGTCCGATCCCCATCAGGCCCGCGCACAGTCCGATGATGAACGTTTCTGCGTTGAACACCTGAGAAATGTTCCTCTTCGACGCCCCCATAGCGCGGAGAATGCCGATTTCCTTTCTCCGTTCCAGTACGCTGATGTAAGTGATGACTCCGATCATGATCGAGGAAACGACCAGCGAGATCGCCACAAACGCGATCAGCACATAGCTGACAACGTCTACAATGTCCGTCACCGAAGACATCAGTGTTCCAACCATATCGGTATACGTGATCACCCGATCCTCTTTTCCCTCTTTCTCCATCCTGCTGTTATAGTCATCCAGAATGGATACAATCTGCTCCTTACTTTCAAAGTCCTTCGGATAGATTGCGATTTCCGTCGGCTCGTCAAAATCCGCATATCCCAGCTTCTGCAGGTTCCCTTCATAACTTGCTGACGCGCCGGAATTCATCGACATCATCAGCTCCCGCAGTTCCTCGCCATCAAGATTCATCTTGAATGCGTCCGCAAATGCATCCCCGTCAATCTTGATCGCGTTTTCCAGTTTTGTGCCAAGTGTACTCATCGACTGCTGCATCGCCGTCTGGATCCCGGATGCAAGCTGATCCATCATCTGGCCGACTGCATTGCCGATCTGCGTCTCCAGTGTACTGCCGATCGCAGTTCCGTAAGAACCCATCACTTCCTGCATATATGCCTGCACAGAGGAAGAAACCTGCTCCGTCAGACTGCCCGTATCAATCATCGTGCCAAGTCCGTCCGCCAGCTTCTGCTGTGCGTCTGCGGTTGCAAGATACTCCATAAAATAATCGCCCATCTTCGTTGGATCCGGCAGACCGTTCTCTGCCGCATAACTCTGGTAACCTGCCACGATATCCGAGGCAAGCGCCGTAAGCTGTGCTTCTGTGATCTCGATACTTTGATCCAGCTTCAGATTCTCTGCCGCCCAGGTATCCAGAATGGCGCCTGCCTGCGGCGTCTGAAGGTATTCCGCCAGATACGCGCCAAACTGGTCCGCGTCGGTATACCCCATCTCTTCCGCATAATCCTGATACCCATACATCACCGTCTGAACCAGCTCTGAGAGCTGATCGGTCGAAACGGTAAGATCTCCGTTTGCCTGAATGATCTGACGGATATGATCACAGAGGATCTGCTTTGCCGCATCCGTTTTCAGATACGCAGTAAACGTCTCCCCCAGCTTTGAGTAATCCGCCTGCGGATTTGCCGCCGCATATGCCTGATATCCTTCCAGAAGTCCGGATACCAGCTTTTTCAGATCTTCTGACGACGCGTTCACTTTGATGCTTCCCATCAGGTCGCTCATACTCACCTGCGGCATATCCGGAAGGCTGATCTGAACAGACGACAGATTGATTGCGTCCGAAAGGTCGATGGTCTGCGCCGTGCCGGAAAATGCACCGGAGAGATCAAAAGAACCCGTATCTCCCAGATCCGCAAATGCATCCGTGTCGATCTGAAATGCGCGTTCCAGCGCGGCCTCGTCAACCTCAAACATCGTACTGGGATCAAAATTGTTCTGGCTGTTTTTGCTGTTGAACGCTTCTCCGGTAAATACATCGGTTTCTGCGTCTGCAAGCTGCTTTTTCACGATCTCACTTTCTGCCGCCTGCGCTGCGACATGCTCTGTGAGAGAATAAGGATAATTGATCCCTGTGGAAAGCGCCGCTCCGTTCGCCTCCTCCGACAATTGCACGATTCCAACGATCGTCAGCGCCTCGCCATTCTCCACCAGCTGCTTCATATACGCTTCATCTTCGGATTTATCCACCCAGGTATTATACTGGCTGTCATACTGGTAGTAATCCGCACTGTCCACCAGCTTAAACTCTGTTCCGAGGATATCGTCATATGTATAAGTTCCCATATCGCCCGGATCATCAATTTCTTCTTCTTTGATAAACTGCTGGATCATCTCCTCCAGTTCCATCGAGTCCCGAAGTCCCAGCGTATATAACAGGAAATCACTGATCCCGCCGGATGCACTCAGCACAAGGACGCACTCGTCATAGCTTTCCGGCCAGCGTCCTGCCCTTACATCGTACTGTTTCTTATACAGATTTTCATTTTCCGGCATCTCATAGAATACATTTGTACTCATCATCGATGACACCATACTGCTGGAGCTGACGCCGGATCCGATCCCGAGAGCGCTAAATGAGTTATCCGGATTGACCTGATGCACCGAGTCCCCGTCATCGCGGAAAATCTGCGGCGTAACATCGTAGCTGTATTCCACGGCATTGGCGTATTGCTCTACGCCACTCTTCCCACTGTCCAGATAAGTTTTCAACGACGCAAGATCATTACTGTCCATCGTAGAAAACATATTTGTCACAAGCTGCATAACACGGATCTCGCCGGAATCCCCGCTGCCGTCCTCATCTCCGCTTTGTCCGCCGTCCGTATCCCCGTCTGTATCTTCCCCGCTGTCCGTGCCGGTCTGGTTCTGAACCGCCATGGATGTCAGGTCAAATCCTGTACTCTGGATCTGCAGCGGATATTCGGAGAGGGTTTCTTCCTCGATGGACTGAATATAGTCGTTCACGCCGTTGGACAGCGACAGGATTGCCGCGATCCCGATGATACCGATCGAACCCGCAAACGCCGTCAGGATTGTTCTCGCTTTTTTTGTCTTCAAATTGTTAAAACTAAGCGACAGCGCCGTGAGAAAGTTCATGGAAGACTTTCCCATATTTTTATGTTCCGCAACTTCTGTTTCTTCCTCTTTGATCTCCAGCGGATCCGTATCCGACAGAATATGACCGTCCCGGAGATTTACGATCCGGGTTGCATACTTCTCGGCCAGCTCCGGATTATGTGTGACCATCACGACAAGACGGTCCTTTGCGACCTCCTTTAGCAGTTCCATCACCTGTACACTCGTATCACTGTCCAGCGCTCCGGTCGGCTCATCTGCAAGCAGGATATCCGGATTATTCACCAGCGCACGTGCAATCGCCACCCGCTGCATCTGACCTCCGGACATCTGGTTCGGCTTCTTATAGATCTGCTCTCCCAGTCCGACCTTTTCCAGCGCTTCCACCGCCCGCTGCTTCCGCTCCTTTCCTGAAATTCCGGAAATGGTAAGTGCCAGCTCCACATTGGAAAGCACGTTCTGGTGGGGGATCAGATTATAACTCTGGAATACGAACCCGATCGTATGATTCCGATAGGAATCCCAGTCCCTGTCTGTATATTTCTTTGTAGAAATCCCATTGATAATAAGGTCTCCGCTGTCATACCGGTCCAATCCGCCGATGATGTTGAGCAGGGTTGTCTTTCCGGAGCCACTGGGCCCCAAGATCGCCACAAATTCATTATCCCTCAGATTCAGACTTACCTGATCCAGTGCTTTCTGAACCAGATTTCCGGTCTTATATTCCTTGCAGATATCCTTTATCTGAAGCATATAATAACCACCTTTCTTCTTTTTCTGAACGCCCCCTCCGTTTCATGTTTATAAGTATACACGATATGACGGATTTTTGAACCTTTTTTTTCGAAAATCTTCCTTTTTAAATGGAAAGAATGCTTCTCTCAAAATGCTTCTCCAAAACTATTTTTCTGTTGACTTTAACGTGGTAAATTGATAATATGTTGATGTGTCGTTTTTTCATACGATCTACAGATATTTTATACATAATGGGAGGGTATATGATTATGAAAAAATTTACTGCATTACTGATGTCTCTGCTTCTGGTCGGTTCTCTCGCGGCCTGCGGGAATTCATCCGATTCTGACACCGCGGCTGACGATACTGCGGACACGACCGATACCGCTGATACTGCCGATACCGCAGAAGGAACAGACAGTGATCTGGAGTATGTAAAGGAAAAAGGGACTCTGGTCGTAGGTATCACAGAATTTGAGCCGATGGATTATAAAGATGAGAGCGGAAACTGGATCGGCTTCGACGCAGATATGGCGACCGCGTTTGCCGAAAGCCTCGGCGTTGATGTTGAGTTTGTCGAGATCGACTGGGACAACAAGGTTCTGGAGCTGGACGGCAAGACCATCGACTGTGTATGGAATGGGATGACGCTGACCGATGAAGTCACAAGTGCAATGGAATGCTCCAACGCCTACTGCAACAATGCGCAGATCGTAATCGTTCCCGCTGACAAAGCCGACCAGTATCAGGACGTCGACAGTCTCTCTGACCTGACCTTTGCCGTAGAAGCGGGCAGTGCGGGAGAAGCAGAGGTAAGCGCTCTCGGGTTAAATTATACCGCTGTAAAAGCACAGTCTGACGCCCTGATGGAGGTTGCAGCAGGGACATCTGACGCCGCAGTGATCGATTCCCTGATGGCCGCAGCGATGGTAGGGGAAGGAACCGGATATGCAGACCTGACTTATACTGTCGGTCTCAACTCCGAAGAATATGGCGTCGGCTTCCGCAAAGGCTCCGATCTTGCAGATGCCCTGAATGAATTCTTCGTTTCCAGTTACGCAGACGGCAGCATGCTTACGTGCGCTGAGACTTACGGCGTTCAGGCAGCCATTATTGAACAGGACTAAAAGCCATGGAACTGATTCTCGAACAGATGCCGGTCGTAATACGCTCCTTAAACGCCGGATTTATACAAACTTTAAAACTGTTTTTTGTAACGCTGATCGGTGCGTTCCCGCTGGGACTTGTCATCGCTTTCGGTTCCATGTCCCATTTTAAGCCGCTCAGCTATGTTACAAAGATCATTGTCTGGATCGTCAGAGGCACCCCTCTGATGATCCAGCTTCTGATTATTTACTATTTTCCCGGTCTGGTACTCCATAACCCCATTTGGGGCGGCGGAGAAGACGGACGTTTCCTTGCGGCAGCCACGGCATTTATCTTCAATTATGCCTGTTATTTTTCCGAAATCTACCGCGGCGGTATTCAGGGCGTCCCTGCCGGGCAGGAAGAGGCGGGACTGGTACTCGGCATGACAAAACGCCAGATTTTCTTTAAAGTCACGCTGCTCCAGATGATCAAACGGATCGTACCGCCTATGTCAAACGAGATCATCACACTGGTAAAAGACACATCCCTTGCACGGATCATCGCACTGCAGGAAATCATCTGGGCGGGTCAGGCATTTATGAAAGGCTCGCAGGGAATCTCCGGCGCCATCTGGCCATTATTTTTTACCGCTGTGTACTATCTTGTCTGGAACGGGATCCTGACCGTCCTTCTCGGACAACTTGAGAAAAAATTGGATTATTTCAGATAGGGGGAAGGATGACAATGCCGATTTTAGAAGTAGAATCTATAAAAAAATCTTTTGAAAATACCGAAGTGCTCAAGGATATCAGTTTTTCTCTAGAAAAAGGGCAGACCGTCTCCATTATCGGTTCTTCAGGGAGCGGGAAAACAACCCTTCTGCGCTGCCTGAATTTTCTGGAACGTCCGGACGGCGGTATCATTCGTGTAAATGGAGAGACACTGTTTGACGCCGCAGACCGCTCCACCCTGCAGGAATCCGAGATTCGGAAAAAACGCCTTCACTTTGGTCTGGTTTTCCAGTCCTTCAATCTCTTTCCGCAATATACTGCGCTCGGAAATGTCATGCTGGCAAAAGAGCTTCTCGCGAAAGAGCAGCCGGACTATAAAGCACGTAAAAAGCAGATCCATACCGAGATTGAAGAACAGGCAAAGGAACTCCTCCGGCAGATGGGCCTGTCCGACCGGATGAACAATTATCCACATCAGCTCTCCGGCGGTCAGTGCCAGCGGGTCGCCATTGCCCGTGCGCTTGCCCTGCAGCCGGATATTCTCTGCTTTGACGAACCGACCTCGGCTCTGGATCCGGAGCTGACCGGGGAAGTTCTCCGCGTTATCAAGGAGCTGGCGGATCAAAATACAACTATGGTGATCGTGACACACGAAATGGCATTTGCCAGAGACGTGGCAGACCATATCATTTTCATGGACGACGGCCGTATTCTGGAACAGGGAACGCCGCAGGAAGTCATCGACCATCCAAAAGAAGAACGCACCCGGCAGTTTCTGGCACGCTTCACGCAGGAATAACGAGGTAGAAACAACCAGCGTTTTCATCAAAATACTAATATTCAACAAGGATATTACCATCTTTCGTATCGCGGGAGTCCTGATGCCTGCAGGCCTCCCACGATCCTTCGATTTTACACCACCGCTTCAATTAGTATTTTATCACCCAATTTGATTTCTTTCAGACCAATGGTCTTATTCTTATTAAAATTGAAGCTGATCATATATCCTTTTTTTAGATGATAATGATCCAGATAATCCGAAAGCTGCTCTTCTCCACGCTCATTATAGGCGTTTCCACGCCATACTTTCATTTCTATGATATATTGCTGTCCTCGGTAATCAATGATCAAGTCCGTTCTCTCCTGGTTTCTGGTTCTTGATTCTACATAATAGTTTCCTGTTCCATTGATGATCGGTTTTAGATATAGCATAAAATAACGCCTGCCTTCTTCTTCCAGGAATTTCTCGTCACAATCACCGTAAATGTCGTCAAAGTGCGTCACAAACTTTTCCAGCAGAAGCTCCATGTCCAATTCCCCGTTTCGGATAAACTGATTTTTGTTTCGGAGGGCAATCTTATACATATCACCATTCTGCACTTCCGGAAGCGTAAGAAAATAGTTGTAGATCCGTGTCTCAAATATTCGGTTAGCAATCTGTACAGTTCCATGTTCCGTTTTTATAAATCCAAACATCAGAAGATTATCGGTTATGGGATCATCTGGATTGTATGCGATTGTCTGACCTTGAAATAGCATCAGATAAATCATTCCTTTCATCTCAGGATAATCATTTAACTTTTCCGTGAGCGATTCAAATAATGGATTTTTTTCGGATAATAAATTCTTTACTGCTTGTTGAACCCCGTCTTTGGTCCAGGCGAGGTGAATATCAGGGAATTCTTCGCTTCCGTTAATTTCTTCATCTATAATCTTACACAAATCAGAAACGAGATACGGATATCCGGAAGTATACTCAAAAATCATTTCAGAAATATCCTTTATATTCATTCCTGTACAATAATCTTTTTCATACTCCTCAAGCATTCCCGCAATTTCATTTGCGGAGAACTCCATATTTACACGGAATTTAGCAGCAATGTTCCACGGACTATTCATTTTGTGTTTTTCATCTGACCGGATTTTTTGCTTCATGTTCCTGATATCATACACTCCGGCGAGAATTACCGAATGAAAAGTTGGTATTCTGTCTCGATCCAGATAGGCAGCCCGCAGTTGTGCCAGGAAGTCAAGAAACACCTGATTGTTTGTAGCACTGTCCACTTCATCAATCATTAAAACTATTTTTTTCTCAGATTCGCCACACCATAAATAAATAACTCTGAATAACGCCTGAAGCGTATGAATTTTCGCTGTACTGTCTGCAAAAGTCTGAAGCTTCATTCGAATATCGTCCGGCATATCTTTTACGCAAAAAAGAAGCTCATCAGCAAAGGCTGTAACAAAAGAAGACTCTTGTTCAAATGACAAAGAACTCATACGCTGGAAATCCAGGCTTATCACTTCATATTCATCTTTTAAATAATCGACAAGTGCGTGCAATGTCGTGGTCTTGCCGTATTGTCTTGCCCGGTTAATCGTAAAATATTCACCTGCGTCAATCATACGTTTAATTGCTTTTAACTTGGGTTCCAGATTGACCATATAATTCCTGTCTGGACGGCAGGTTCCATTTATATTAAAAATTTTTGCCATTTGACATCCCTTCCTTTCTTATCTCAATTCTAACATGCAGGGTTATAAATGACAACAAATGAATTCTAATAAGAATTTCTAAAATATATATGCATTTTCCTATGTAGATTTTTGGAAAAGAGTAGTATAATAGTCTCAAACGCAGGAAAAAGGAGTGTATTAGGAATGGATATCAAAAAAATAACGGACAAAGAATTCTTACAGTATGGGCGGGTACTCGATGATTATTATGACTTTACTTCCATGATGGAAAAGATGGAAAAGTATGACATCCCGGATGGCGTTACATACGTACCGTCTGTTGAGGAACTGGAAATGGGACGGGAAGCAATCAATCTGAAGATGCGTATGTTCGGCGAGATGCCGATCCAGATCGGATACTGCATCGGTAAGAATACCAAACTGAACGCGCTGGAATACCACCGGACATCGGAGATTGACGTCGCTATCACAGACATGATCCTGCTCCTCGGAAAACAGCAGGATATTGAAGATTTTTTCCATTATGACACGAGTAAAGTAGAGGCGTTTTTTGTTCCGGCGGGGACCGGCGTTGAGCTTTTCGCGACAACACTGCACTATGCGCCGTGCAATGCCGGTACGGATGCGGACGGTTTCAAATGTGTCGTCGTGCTCCCACAGGGAACGAATACTGACTTGATGTCCTGCCACAGCAAAACTTATGACGACAAGCTGCTCTTTGCAAAGAACAAATGGCTGCTTGCACATGAAGATGCAAAAATCGAAGGGGCATTCGTCGGACTGACCGGAGAAAATATTGATCTGGCAGATAACTGATACATCCAGATACCGCAATTCTCATCATAGGTACATAAAGAAGCAAAAAATGTATTTGCCACATTCACAAAAGAGCGTAATCCGTTGATTGGATT
This sequence comes from uncultured Lachnospiraceae bacterium, assembly GCA_958402795.1. Classification (GTDB taxonomy): domain Bacteria; phylum Bacillota; class Clostridia; order Lachnospirales; family Lachnospiraceae; genus Schaedlerella. The sequence continues at coordinate 28,520 of CATXUX010000008.1, forward strand.
ACGCTCTTTTGTTGTGCAGCCAGTTGATCAGTTCCTTGTATTTCCCCGGTTGTCTCTCATATATATTAATATACGATTCGTTCCCGGACCTGTCCCGAAACGCCGGATACAAAAATCCAAACTCTGGCTTCCCCGGTTCATATTCCTCTTTCAACGGACTGACCGTGCATAGTAAGTATGTATATACTTCCTCCGACCCCTCCAGCCACTCTTTATCATGCCCCTTTACAGGAATATCGTACTGTCCGAAATACAGATAGCAGGCCGCCTGCTCCCCTTTGGGCAGGCGTTCCCCGATCAGTTCATACAGAATATCCAGAAACGCGTCATTTTTCAGTCCCGCTTCCTTGATTCCGTCCAGCAGCTGCCAGATGCTTCCCGGCTTTCTGGAATCCTTTGGAATTTTATACTCCTTTAGCTCTTCATTCGTTTTTGAGATCAAAACGGTTTTTGCAAGATTTAGATTTTTGCTCCGCTCTGCAGGAGACAGTTTCAAAAAGTGCGTATTGAAGGTTCCGTCTACATAACCTTCCTCATCAAAATACGCGCCGGCAATCCGGGCGACGGACGACCGCGCCGGAGTCATTCTCCGGGTCAGTTCCAGCATATCTTCTCGGTTAATCATGTTCTGCTCCATCCCATACTATTCTTCCAATCTGTCACTGATCTTCTTACAGCATTTTTAAAAAGCGCACATAAAACTGCACCGTTGTGACCAGTGTATCGATCGGAACGCGTTCATTATTTCCATGGATCATTCCGCGCTCTTCCTTTGACAGGCGCATGGCAGAGAATCGGTATACCCGGTCTGTGATCCGGCAGTAATGTCTGGAATCACTGCACGCCATCATCAGGTAGGGGGAGACTACCGCTTCCGGCCAGGTAGCGCGAATCGCCCGGCTCAGTTTTTCCCATTCCTCACAGGACGTATCGGAATATATGGATGGATTCATTCCGTTCACCAGTTGAGGTGTAATTTTCTCGTTTCCTATAACTTGTTTTAAATACTCTGTTGCGGAGTCAATGGTATCCTCCCCAAGCAGACGCATATTGATCCCGAAAGACGCCTTCGGAGGAAGCACATTATAGGCTTTACTGCCTTCCATCCGGGTCACTGCAACTGTGGTGCGCAGCATGGCATTTAACTCCCCGCCGGATTTTTTACAGATCATGTCCAGTAATGGAGCAAAACACCACAAATTCGCAAAGATCATGCGAAATGCGAACGTTGAACGCCGTCCGAGCGTATCAAACATTTCCAGTACAGGTTTTGTAAGCTGGCGCCGGAATGGTTTCCGTTCGATTCGTGTCACTGCCTCGCTTAACTGTCCCAGGATCGTATGCACCGGAGGAGTAGATGCATGACCGCCTTCACTCTCGATTGTGAAATTCATATTCACGCTGCCTTTTTCCCCGATTCCGATCAGTGCACATTCTCCCGGGACTCCGGGAAATACGTGGTCTACGACCGCGCCTCCCTCGTCCAGAACAACGGCCGGGCGGACACCTTTTTGTTCGAGAAATGACACAATGTCCGCGCAAGTCTCTCCATCGATTTCTTCTTCACCGGAAAAGGAAAAGTAAAGGTCATTTTCCGGGACATAGCCGTCTGCCAGCAGCATCTCCGCCGCTTCCATGACGCCAAGCAGGGTTCCCTTTGTATCCAGTGTTCCACGTCCCCAGATCACGCCGTCCTCAATGATCCCGTCAAACGCCGGTTTACTCCAGCTTTCCTCATCTGCCGGAACTACATCATAATGCGCCATGCAGACAGACGGCTTTTCAGAGGATTTTCCTTTCAGAAAATATAAGAGTCCGGTCTTTCCCACCTTTTCCAGTGTACATTTTTCGTGGACGAGCGGGAAACGCTCCTTTAATAAATTCTGAAATTTTTCAAATTCTGCCCAATCTACCAGTAATTCATCCCGGTTCGAAACCGTTTTGCACCGGATCATCGAAGCCATATCGTCCGTGATTTTCTCTCGGTCCACCGAAATATCTTCTATCTCTGCTGCGGGTATGTCCTTTGGTTGAAATGCAGCGGTCCGGATCAGGATCACTGCCAGAAACAAAAGAACTGCCCCCAGTATTACCCAGCCTGCCATTTATATCCACCCTTTCTTATATAGAATTCTTGCCGAGGCAAGTGTGATCAGGACGCCCACCGGAACGAGGACTCCCACAGAATTTGCCAGCGACGGCACAAGCAGGAACAATCCAACCATAAATACGATCGGTGTAACTGCTATTTTCCAGTTCTTGCTCACGTATACGACCGCGAGTCCGCCGAACAGAGCCGGAAGAATATTGTCAAACGCCGGTGCAAGTACCGGAGAATTCAGGATCGGCGTCAGTGCGGACAGCGCAATCACACCGATTGCGATGACCAGCGTGGTCACAATGGAACTTGTGGCAATCGCAATCGTAGAAATCACTTCACCTTCCTCTGTTCCAGGCTTGACATCTGCATTTTCCATTGCATTTAATGCACTTGGCGCTTTGATACTGGTCAGATTGCCGGTGACAAATGCCAGGTAAGTTCCTCCGGTTCCCAGCATTGGCGTATACGTGATCACTTCAATCACTCCTACAGTCCAGTAGATCGGCGCCACCCCCAGAAGACCTTTCAGAACAGATGTCATTTCCGGCCATGCGTCATAATAGATGCAGATAGCACAGGGAACAGACAGCACAACGACTACTGCCGTCCATATCCAGATTTTTCCGATTTTATCTGTTTGCTCTATGTATTGATTCATATCATACTCCTTTCCGTCAGCCGATGACCGATGTAATCAAAATAGAAAATGCCATACCTCCGATCATACTGATGGACAAAGCATATGTTTCCAGCCACTTCATATTGCATTTTTTGATCAGCAGTCCGCAGACAGCCATGATCGCAGCAGACGCCAGAAGTACAAACAGCGGAATAAACCCGGTCAGTCCTTCCCGGACATCTGCAAATACCATTCCGAGAAAAGCAGAAATCATACCGAGAAAGAGCGCTGACATGAAGATATCGCCCCACCGGCTGTCCTTTGACTTGATCTTGAGCACACCACTCTGAATTTTTTTCATCAGAATCGGCGGCAATATAATACTTGGCAGAATTCCAAGCGTCATCACCCATGCGATAGCCGAAAAAACAGCAGGATCCGTAATCGTATCCGACAGCGAAATACCCAGTGCATTTGCCGTAGAAGTAGCGGCGGGAAGTTCGTAAGTGATCGCGCCGATCACACTCATTCGGATCCACGGAAGCGGAATCCCCAGAAACTTGGACAGTGTTACGACTCCCAGAAGAACAGAGACCGCCGGGGCGATCGTAAAGACCGCGGACGACAGAACTGTTTTCCTAAGCGTTTTCTGCGACATCCCGATCTCCCTGCCATGCCGGTATGCCCGTATCAGGAAAAAAACAGACTGCGCCAGCACAAAAAGTATAACCAGAACCGCAACCGTGTACATGAACTGGCTGTTTGGATTAAATTGCATATCTCCTCACTCCTTTGATATTTGATGCCCCCATTGTACCAGACCATGCACTATAATTCTATAAACAATCCAGTTTTTCCTTGAAAACTTTATAATTCCGGATTTCTCTGTCCGTATGGTATACCGCGTATTCAATCACTTCAAATACTTTTTTATATTCCTCCTGCACTTCACGGAATACTTCAGCCACAACCTCCGGCGGATTCCGAAACGCGCCGCACCCGAATGCTCCCAATATCAAAACGTTATTTCCTTCTGCCGCGGCAATTTCAAATATTCTTCGGATCCGTCTCCGAAGAAGTACGGCCAACTCTTCCTCTGTAATATCTGCTGCTTTCCTGCCCGACTTTGGATTCATGTTATTACTCGGGTTTTTTCTCAGATTCGGAGCTGCGCAGGTAAGAATGTTTACCTGATACCAGTCCTTTTCCGGCAATTGCTCCGGGAAAGAACTGTCCGATTTAAATACCACCACATCAGGAATATAAATGCAGTCGTCATTATACAGCGGATCTCCTTTTTCCCGATGCGGAGTATAAAACTGTTCCCATAATTCCGGACAGTTCAAATTAAAATATAGCGTACTGCACCTGCAAACAGACTCCTCCTGTGCAGAAGACCCATGCACCACGCCGCCTCCCGGATTTGTTGCCGAAGCGAAATTCAATACACACACCTTTTCCCCCGCCCTCGCATAGGGCATTGCGGCTTCCAGGCTCCGTTTCCCCGATACAATTACCTTTGTTTCCTCCGCACAGCGGGCACTTATGTCACTATTTATCAGATCCTTTTCCAAATATAATTTCCGCTTCGTTCCGGACTTCTGAATGCAATCCTGCAGTAGCGGATTGCTTTTGCACAGCCGTTCAGTATCCTTAAATATTGCTTCATTTTTGATCTGTCTTTCTGTTCTTTTATACATAGCATCTCCTCCTGCCATCCATGAAACGATCTTGCCTTATACCCTTTTTGTTGATATACAACGAACGTTTTGATTCTATCAATAGTATCAAGAATGGTTCTGAATACCATTAATTATTGTAACATATAATTCTGTCTCTTGGTATCTGGAAATCGCAATCAAAGTGTTTTCAGTCTTCTGCTAATTTTACAACTGATTTCAGGTCAAAAGATTTCAGGCAGATTTCTTTTATGGTATGATAGTTCTACCCCTTATACATGCCCACGAAAGGAATATACAACTATGGACAAGCGAATTATACAGACAAAATCCAAACTGAAAAATGCATTGATCCTGCTGCTGGAGGATACTGACCTATGCGATATCACAGTAAGCCGACTTTGCAGTCAGGCGCATGTAAACCGGAGCACTTTTTATGTATACTACGGAAATGTAACAGAATGCTTTGACGAGATTGCGGACGCTATTATTGAAGAGATGCGCCGCTCCCTGTACCGTGAACCTGACAGAAGCCATAAAACATATCTGCGAATATACTTTCAGACCGCACGGAAGTATAAATCGATCTTCCGCGCGATACATAGAATGGGTATTCACAATACCATGATACATAAAATGGTAGATGTCTTTAATGAAGTATTTCACAATCAGATTTACATTCCGTCTGACAGCGAACACCTTGAATATAGCTATCTTTTCTCCGGATTTTATGGAATGGTTGAAGTATGGCTTACAAACGGATGTAAACAGTCTGATGAAGAATTGATTGAAATATTAGAAAGTTTTATTTATACTGTACAGAGTTAAAAATATCCAACACATTGTCTTTTTTTGTTGAGAATTTTTTTCACAAAGATGCTATAATAGCCAAAATAGCGAAGACACTTTTTTTCAAGGGAGGAAGATTATGAATCAGAAATACGAACCACTGTTTACCCCGTTTCACATCGGGCACTGTGAGATAAAAAACCGGGTAATCATTCCTGCAATGGAAGGGACCAATATCATTGACAATATGATGGGACCCAAACTCAATGAAAAAAGCCACGACTATTACATCGAACGTGCCAAAAATGACGTCGGACTTTTTATTCCGGGAATGATTCCTGTTTACTCTATGATGATGGGAAAATGGCTGCACAAAAGTCCGAAGGTTTTTGAACAGGCACGCCCGATCGTCAAGGAGATCCACAACAACGGCTCGAAGATCTTTTTCCAGCTTGGCGCGGGATTTGCCGGAAGGAATTATACCCTGCCGGCACAAATGTTGAAGATTGCCGGGAATAAAGCGCTGAAAACAATCACCAACCCGGTTTTGAGACTGAATGACATGATGGTTGCTCCGGACGACGGACTGCCGATGGCATGGGCGCCGCAATATTCTTCCAGACAATTAACTGTCAAAGAAATCCACAAATACATCGAAGGCTATGCGAAGTCAGCAAAACTGTGCAAAGAGATCGGTGTAGACGGCGTGGAGGTTCATGCTGTCCATGAAGGATACCTGATGGATCAGTTTACTACAAAATACACCAATCACCGAACGGACGAATATGGTGGTTCTTTTGAAAACCGCTACCGCTTCGCCGCAGAAGTTGTCAAAGCAATCAAAAAAGAATGCGGCGAAGATTACCCTGTCATGCTCCGCTATTCCGTTACGAGTAAAGTCATTGGATTTAAGACCGGCGCAGTTCCGGGAGAAGAATTTACCGAACTCGGACGTGACATGAAAGAGAGCGAACGGGCAGCAAAATATCTTCAGGATGCCGGATATGATGCGCTGGATGCGGATAACGGAACTTATGATTCCTGGTACTGGGCACATCCGCCGGTGTATATGCCGCTGAACTGCAATCTTTCTGAAGCGGAGCATATTAAACAATTTGTCGATATCCCGGTCATCTGCGCAGGTCGTATGCAGGCTGATACAGCCGCCGCTTCCATCGCCGCAGGTAAGATCGACGCGGTGGCGATCGGCAGGCAGTTCATCTGCGACGGCGAATACCTGACCAAATTGAAGGAAGGGCGGGAAGACGAGATCCGTCCGTGTATTTCCTGTCATAATGCCTGTCTTCCGGTTGCCTATTACAAAAATTCCGGCGCCGTCATGGAAATGGCCGACGCTGCGACGCAGGGACACTGTGCTTTGAATCCGGTTTCTTTTGAAGAAAAGAAATACACGATCAAGAAAGCAGACACAAAGAAAAAAATTGCCATCGTCGGCGGCGGAATCGGCGGAATGGAGACTGCACGGCTCTGTGCAATGATGGGGCATACCGTAGATCTGTATGAAAAAACCGATCGTCTGGGCGGAGTATTTATCGCGGCAGCCGCACCGGATTTCAAAGAAAAAGACAAAGAACTGATTGAATGGTACCGCGCGCAGATCCTGAAACTGCCTGTCAACGTACATATGAACACAGAGATTAAAAGCCTGAATGATCTCCATGCAGATGAGATTGTGATTGCTACTGGTTCCAAGCCAAGAAAGCTGAATCTTCCGGGATTTGAGCTGGGAATTGACGCAACAGAGTATCTGCTTGGCACGAAAACGGTCGGAAACGAAGTTGCAGTGATCGGCGGGGGACTGACCGGATGTGAGATTGCCTACGATCTGGCTCTGAAAGGAAAGAAGCCGTTTATCGTAGAAATGACCGATGATCTTGTGAAAGCAGCCGGTGTCTGCGCCGCAAATTCCGAATGTCTGCGGGATCTGATCCGCTTTTATAAGATTCCGGTTTATCTGGAAAGCAGCCTGAAGCAGATTAATCAGGACAGCGTAATCATCAAGACAGCCGGCGGCGAGAAACAGATTCCTTGTGAATCCGTGGTCCTGTCTGTCGGATATGTTCCCAATGCCGCGCTCGTCTCCGAAACTTCCGAACATGTCCACGTTCTTGGCGATGCAGCAAAGGTCGGGAATCTCAAATCCGTGATCTGGGGAGCTTACGAACTGGCGTTTTCACTGTGATCTGTCCGAAAGACTATTATAAATAACTCGTGTGTAAATCCACTACCAAGTCATCTGTCGATGATCCGCACAACCCGGAGACGTCCGAAAACCATATTTCCGGACGTCTCCGGGCAATCTTTTGTACCATTATAATCATATAATCAATCCCGGACACATTTTTTTCAGAGCATTTCTTGAAATGTAATCCTGCGCACGCCGTACCGTGCCGCCGGTTCCTCTGTGTTTTCCTCGAATCCGCTTTTTGAAAACACATAATAATATTTTTCCGGACCGGACAGCAGCTCCCCCCGCTCCACTAATGTATACAGCACCTTCCCGTCTGTTTTTTCATTTCTCCATTTACACTCTCCCAGAATCATTCTTTTATCATCGACTGCAACAATGTCTATCTCCTCTTCCCGCCGTTCTTTTCGATTTGTTTCCCACCATTTCCCGATTCTGCCAAATAAGAACGGAAGCGTTGGATAAACGTCGGTACGGCACAGATATTGTCTGCATATTTCTTCAAAAACGCTTCCCATAAAATCATTGATCTGCGGTTTTACGTTTTTTTCATACACGGCCTTTCCTATCCCCATAGAGATCGCAGTAATATTGGGCCGCACAAACCGATACCAGAATAAAAACATACTGTCCGACAGACGATACAACGTCTTCCGGCTGTTTTCCTTCTCCGTAACCGGCTTTTCTTTTTCCACAATCCCTATTTGGATCAGGGAGGTCAGAAAATTACTGCAGGCACTGCTCTCCAATCCCGTCTTTGTCGCGATCTCGTTCAGTTTACTGGCACCGGAGGCGATTGCTGAAACGATGGAATGATAGGAAGCCGGTTCTCGCATCTCCTGCTTAAGCAGATTAACCGGCTCTTCAAACAGCATTCCATTATTATCAAAAAACATAGTAAGCAGATTATCATCTAACGATAGGGTCGGCTGAACACGGTTCAAATACTCCGGAACGCCGCCTGTCACACCGTACAGAACCGCCTGCTCTTCCGGAGAAAACGTTCCCAGCAGCTCTCTGGATTCAAAAAATGTAAACGGTCTGATCTTAAACTGCGCCGTACGCCTGCCGTACAGCGGACTTTTATACCCTAACACCTGATTCTCCATAAAACTCAGGGACGAACCACATAAAATAAGGAACAATCTGCTATTCTTCCAACACATATCAATGTGTCTCTGCAGCAACGATGATATCGCCGGATAAGATGCCGCCAGATATGGATATTCATCAATCGCAAGAACCAGCCTTTGTTCCTTGCAGTGTCCGTCAATCTCCGTCAAAAGCGCCTCAAAATCCTGATATACCATTCCAGAAAATCCGGTGTCGCCGGTAAGTCCATGCACAACTGCTGCTGAAAGGCCCGTAAGATTCTCTTTCATCGTCCCTTCAACAGAAATGTAGGCGATTGCCCGTTTATCCTTTAAAAACTCAGAGATAAGCGTAGTCTTTCCGACTCTCCGTCTTCCGTAAATGACCGCGAACTGAAACGATTCTTCTTTATACATGCTTTCCAACTTTACTAATTCCTTCTGCCTTCCTGCAAACATCGCCGTACCCTTATCCTTTCTGATCCGTCTCTTTTATTCTAAGTTTTCCCCATATGCGCTTCACATACCCTTTTTCCGAATACGTTTCGCATCTTATTCTTTAATTACTAAGTCTACACTTAGTAATTGTACAATTAGTAATTTTAATATAATATTATCATAGTTTTTATAATAAAACAAGAAAATTTGTATCATGCGCATAAGAAAACAGAACAGCGAAAAACTTTCATTTTCATTGAAAACCTTCTGGTTTCATGATAAGATGTTCTTCGCGAAAAAACATTCCCTTCGGAATGCGTTTGAAAGGAGTAGAACAGAATGACCGAAGATAAAATGACAGAAAATAAAATCCCGGAAGAAAATCCTCTGGGAACCAAACCGCTGGGACCGCTGTTATTCTCACTCGCTGTTCCGGCGATCATTGCAAATGTAGTAAACGCACTGTATAACATTGTAGACCAGATCTTTATCGGCCAGGGTGTCGGGAGGCTCGGAAACGCCGCAACCTCCGTTGCTTTTCCGATCACAACGGTCTGCATGGCGATCGGATTGATGGTAGGACTCGGCGCAGCATCCGGGTTTAACCTGGAGCTCGGAAGACAACACGAAGAAAAAGCGAAAAGAATCGCAGGAACCGCTGCGGGAATCCTTCTTTTAAGCGGCGTAGTCATCTGCATTCTCATCCGCCTTTTCTTAAAGCCGCTCCTTCAGATGTTTGGCGCAACGGAAAGCATACTGCCCTATGCGATGGAATATGCGGGGATCACTTCCCTTGGCATTCCGTTTTTGTTATTCTCAACCGGAACAAATCCACTGGTCCGGGCAGACCGAAGCTCCAATTATTCTATGGCGGCAATTGTAATCGGCGCAGTGCTGAATATCATCCTTGATCCGCTTTTTATTTTTGTGTTTCACTGGGGAATTGCCGGAGCGGCCGGCGCGACTGTAATCAGCCAGATCTTGTCCGCAGTCATCCTTGCCGTATATTTTCCCAGATTTAAGTCCGTACATTTTTCGGCAAGAGATTTTATCCCCGGACCGGCGGAGATCGCACAGATATGCAAACTGGGATTTAATTCTTTTATTTTCCAGTTTTCCAACGTGATTGTTCAGATCACACTGAATAACGTCCTCAGGATCTACGGCGAAAAATCTATCTATGGGGCAGAAACACCGATCGCAGTCGCAGGTATCGTCATGAAGATCAACGTCATCTTTGTCTCGCTGATCATCGGACTGATCAATGGTGCGCAGCCGATCTGCAGCTACAATTACGGAGCTGAAAAATATGGCAGAGTAAGGAAAACAGTAAAGCTGTTCATGACGGCGGCTGTCATCATCTCCGTACTCGCCTGGATTGTGTTTGAAGTATTTCCAAAGCCGATCCTCTCCCTGTTCGGCAGCGGTGAGGACGATCCTCTGTACTTTGAATTTGCGCTCCGGTTTATGCGGACATATCTGTTTTTCGTATTCCTGAACGGGGTACAGATATGCTCCTCCACTTTCTTTCCGTCCATCGGGAAAGCGGCAAAAGGTGCTGTTTTGTCTTTTTCAAAGCAGATTCTTTTCCTCATTCCGCTTCTTTTGCTGTTTCCTCGGTTTTTCGGCGTTGAGGGCGTAGCCTATGCACAGCCGGTGACGGATCTCCTGTCATTCATCCTTGCCATGATCATGCTGGCAGATGAATTTCGGAAGATGCCAAAAGAAGATAAGAAAAAAGCAGTCCGGGCGGCATAGTCAAAAGACTATGCCGCCCGGTGCTTATCAGACCTTCTTTACTTTACAAGAAACACTTCCGCCAATCCGACGCCAAGCTCCAGCGCTGTCTGATGATCGTTCACGTAAATATCAACATGATTTCTCTGGGTTTTGCTTTTGATGCAGTTTTGCCATGATCGCATCAAGATCAAATTCCGGGGCATATTCCAGGGCAACATCATAAATCTTCTGTATCGTATCCGCACTTTCCTCAAACATTTCCGCAATCTCAGATACAGAAAAGTTCTTCTTCATTTTTTTACATACAAGTTCGACTAAATGTTCTTCGCGCCCTTTATCACGCCCTTCTTTGAGACCTCTTTTTAGTCCTTCTTCTCTGCTTATCCGCCGTGTTTCCTGTACATCATATGCTTCAAAACTATCAAACAACATTGCAAAATCCCTCCGTTCAATCTGATCGGTAAAGTCCTCAACTACATTTCTTGGTATATTAAGTTTATAAAGAAGTACCGCAATGATCTTACTGATGATTTTTAATAAGTATTCCGGAGTTGTCTGGTTCAGTTTGTCAAAATATGATTCCGGAATGTTTCTCAGTTTTTTAAAATCATCAGAACTCTGCAGTTTGTTTACCAGCATGATAAGTGACAGTTCATCGTTCTTCTCAATCAGTTCTTCATTTGTATAGCTCTTCAAAGGAACGACCAGATATTCAAAGTCCGGGATATATTTCCCCAGAATGTCACTTAAATATACCCTGTCCTGAAAGTTTGTCACCGCAGTCCACTTGTCCCTTCCTTCATAATAAATAACGGGAAGGATCGGCGGGTACTTAAAATCTTTTGTTTTTGTAATACCCGGATGCAGTTTTTCCTGCTCGCTTTCATAATCGGTCAGGACCATTACCATATACCGCAGCATTTTAAATGCCATGTCATAATAAACTTTCGACTGATGTTCCACGATCGCAATCAAAAACAGCGGCATACCTTTCAGGTTCACTTTTTTCACGGAGTCCGAATCTCTGCCTTCCTGCCACATAGGAAGAAAACGTTCCGAGATATCTTCGATATCCTCCGGCTGAACCTCTTTTAAAATATCGAGATCAACGTACCCTCTTAAAAACTCTGCACAGAGAATCGGATCATCAAAGATCAGCTTCGCTGCGTTATCACTCGTCCGCGTGTTACTTACCGCTGTTTCGGTTATTTTTCTGTTCGACTTGCTGCTCATACATGTCTCCTTTCTTTTGAGAATATATGAGCGGAACACCTGATACGCTCATTATAACAGTCCAAAAGCCAAAAAACAACGTATGCAGAAAATCTCTCATATATTCTTTTTTGTAGAATACAAAACTTATGCTTCTCTTATCAAAACTGAATTCTCCTGCTGAAATGCGTTGAAATTCGGAATCGGGTATATCAACTATACGCCGATAGACAGATAGAATGTTCTGAATGAATCTGTCTTTGATTTTGATATGTGCCAAGTATAACACTCTTTGGTAATTTTCTCAAGAACTTTTTATTCCGCATATACCCCACTTGAGATTCCGGAATAATTTCTGCTTCTGGAACAGCGAATTCACGGCTGTACATCGCTTTGTTATCCCCAAAATCACTGAAAGCCGCTCAAACAGCGGCTTAATCATTTTCTGCTACAGATGTATTCTGCTCGTCAGCGATCTTTTTCAATCGATCTGCTGTTTCGAATATCTTCCTCAATCAAGTGTTCTACATCGGCTGCTTTTTTCCCGATGTCCTGCAGATCTTTCCGGATTGCTTCTTCTTCCTGACGGATTTCCGGATGCTCTTCGATTTCTTCCTTGATAAACATCAGGCAGAATCCGACCATCAGAAGCATGCAGGAAAACCAGATGGTATGCGCGCCGAACCGGGCAACCAGATGTCCGCCAAGTCCTGCCCCGACTCCGAACAGGAAAATAATTTCCAGATAACGAAGTGATTTTTTCAGCATTTTCCGGTCATGTGTCCGTATGTAGATTGCAAGTGCTTCCATTCCGCTGCGGATATTTCCGATACACATGGTACTTGAAAATGCATAGCCGTTTACCTTACGGAACGCCTGCACCTGCATGGCGCAGGAGAAAGATACCAGTGCATTTGCCGGGACATTGAAACGTTCCGGCAGAAAACCTACTATAAACAGCAGCAGCATTTCACTCAGCAGGACAAGCTGTCTCCAGTGGACTTTCTTCGCATCCAGATATGCTTCGCGTATCCATTCGGCGACGGCAACTCCCATTGCAAACGCAGCCAGCGGGACAAAATAATGCATGGCCAGCATCCAGTTTTTCTCATAAATACATTGACTGAGCAGAACGATATTTCCGGTCTGCGCATTGGCGAACACTTTTCCGCGAAACATATAGGTATATGCATCCTGAAGTCCGCCGGATACAGATAAGAATGCAGCCGTCAGGAACGCTTCGGACATTTGTCCGTGAGCACGGTATGTTCTTGAGGGTTGTTTCCTTTTATGATCTGAAGACATTATGAACTTACTCCTTCCGTTAAATACCTTGATTACCAAGCTTGAAAGTACCTCACTAAGCGTTCCTATTATACCACAGTAGTCCAAAAATGGGAGAAAAGGACGAAAAAAAAACGGGAATCTGAAAACAGATTCCCGAACGACTCATAAAAAGTTTCTGTTGTGTTTATCTTTTAAATTTCTTTCCTGTCGTGCAGCCGCCGTCGCAGAGAATATCCACCCCCGCCAGATAGCCGTTTCTTTCATCTGCCACTGTTGCGATTGCGTATCCGAGTTCCTCCGCCCGGCCCATTCTTTTCACGGCGCCGTACTGCAGCATATCTCCGCCTTCTTTTGCTTCCAGCTCGCCCATATCCGTGTCGATCAGGCCCGGACTTAAAGAAGCCACGCGGATTCCCTTTTCTCCAAGTTCGAACGCGCTTTTTTTCGCATACCAGACTGCAAAGTTCTTGGATAGTGCATACGCAAAACCAGACTTCTCATAATCCGATTTCGCAAGATTACTTTTTTTCAGACATTTTGCAAGGAATTTGTCTTCGCTTGTTTCTGCAAGCCGATATGTTTTCTCACTGATCAAAAAACGGGGAAGTACATATGCTGAGTTCGAAGCAACATCAACGATGACACTGCCCGCGTTCATTTTCCTGGAAAATTCCTGATTCACATAAACCGTCCCCAGCGCATTGACGCGCAGAAGCTGCTCCGGTTTTGCCATTGCCGGGGAAAGTCCCGCAGCGTGGATCACATTTTTGATCTCGCCAAGCGACGCGGCATATTCTGCCAGTCGCCGCACGCTTGCCCGGTCCGATACATCGCAGGAGAACGGATACGCGTCATACCCCATTTCCTTTAGTCTGCTCACCGCTCCCGACAGTTTCTTCTCTGTCCGCCCGGATAATACAATCTTTCTGTCCTTTGGCATATATCCGGCTGCCGCCAGTCCCATTCCGCTGCCGCCTCCGGTAATGACACATACTTGATTCTCTGACATGTTCTTTCCTCCCTCGAATTACGCAATTTTTCCGGTTTCTTTCAGCCACCGGATCTCATCATGGATCGTTTCTCTGTAGGATCTGGTCGAATATCCAAGCTCGCGCTTTGCCTTGCTGGAATCGAATGTGATTTTCACAGTTCAGCGCGATCCCCGTGATCGGCGTCTTAATCTCGTGTACCCAGCTTTCGATATACTCCCGGTACTCCTTCTGCTCCTCCTCGATCCTGTGGATACGCTCGATCACTGACTTATTCGATTTGCGGATCATCCTGCGGTATATCCTGTCCTCCAGCCGAAAAGACTGCGGCATTAATTCCCCAAGCAGATAACGCTGATCCAGTTTTTCTGTGATTTCCTCCAGCTTTTGAAAATACTGTCTGCGGCTGAAAAACTGTACCAGCAGCCAGATCATCAAAATCAGACACCAACAGCACAGTATGACCACACAGTAATCCCCCGGATATCCGGTCAGCTGCAAAAAAGCCGTCAAAAGACACATACAGACGCCATGCAAAAGTAACAGCAATACTTTATCTTTGATATACGCAGCCACACTCATATCCGGTACCCCATTCCCCGCTTCGTCTCAATAAAATCATGTATCCCGATTTCTTCCAGTTTCCCGCGCAGCCGGGTGACATTTACACTAAGCGCATTATCGTCAATAAAGACCTGCTGATCCCACAGATATTCAATCAGATCAATCCTTGGAACAATCTCTGTTTTATGCCGGAACAAAAAAGACAGGATCTTGAGTTCATTTCTCGACAAGTCCGCCTGCTTTCCCTGATACCTGACACATCCGCATGCCAGGTCAAGCTCCACCTCTTTA
This sequence comes from uncultured Lachnospiraceae bacterium, assembly GCA_958402795.1. Taxonomy (GTDB): domain Bacteria; phylum Bacillota; class Clostridia; order Lachnospirales; family Lachnospiraceae; genus Schaedlerella. Next base: position 43,529 of record CATXUX010000008.1, read on the forward strand.
TGGAACAACTTGGTTTCGTCCATACTGCCTTTTCTGGTCCGTTTCAGAACAGCGGCAATCCGTGCCAGCAGTACCGGCGGATTAAACGGTTTGGTAATATAATCATCTCCGCCTTTCAGCATACCATTCAGTTCATCCATGGAATCCGTCCGGCTGGTCACAAAGATAATCGGCACATCCGATCCCGCTCTTATCTTCCGACAGATATCAAATCCGGATTCCCCGGGCAGATTCACATCCAGTAAAATAAGATCCGGATTTAGCCTCATCGCGTTTTCTTCTATATTTTGAAACTCCGTCGCCGCAGTGACCTGATACAGTGCATTTTCCAAAAGTTGTTTTAATTCCTGCCGGATCACGGGATCATCCTCGACTACCAAAATCTTCATTCTTCGCACACATCCTTCCATGCTATTCTCAATCAATACTGTAACATAAGAATGAGCGAAGTTCAAAATATTTGGTATGCTCTTTTTTCATACACTATATTTTTTTCACTTTTCTAAAGGGAAAAAATCCCTATCTGTATATTGTAGTTGAGGGGATGCTCAGACTTTATACTCCTTCCGGAATTATGGATTACATGGCAGGACAATATTCCGTCTCTAAAATAGATACTCCCTTAGCGGGAACCGTTCTGGCTGTTTCCGAAGAGCAGGATTTTCTGGCTGTTTCCGTGGAGTTTACAATACATGAAGTCATAACAACGATCCTGGATATGGACAATTCTCTGACAGAAAAAATTCTGAACGAAAACCTCCCGGAACAGGATATGACCATATCGGACCGGGAGGTGATCCGATCCGTATATCGGTTATTCTATGCGATGCAGGAGACCATTTCCTCCGAGTTTCTGCATCGCACGATATTGCGGGAAATAACATAACGGCACGGATGACAAAATAGGAAAGAAAATCTTATTGTTTTTTCCGGCGGCAGTCAGAAACTGTCCACCGCCGGATTATGCAAACGCTTCTTTAGTCTTTCGCTTCTCTCATTCGCACATGCCGGATCATCCCCAGTACCGATTCATTCGCATTCACCGGAGTCAGTACAATGTCCGGATAACGGTTCTGAAATACCCGGAACACCTCATCCGCAAATCCCTGCCCCATAAACTCTACCCCGGTAAAATCAAATTCCACTTCTTTGAATTCTTCCAGCCTGTAGACAACTCTTCTCGCCTGCGACCGTGCGATCGGCTCCCCGTACGGGCATACTTCCTTCACCGGTATCACCGTTTTTACAAATCCTTCCTCAACCGGAGCATACATGTCGAACACCTCCTTTGGTTTACGCTTCGTCTGATTTTCCAGTTTCATAACAACCATCGTTCCGATCTTCTGAAGCTTCGTACAATATGCAATCAGGTGAGACTGGACAAACCGCATTTTATCATAGCATCCTGCTGAAAAGACGGTATTTTCCGACCAGATTGCAAACTCCCGAAGCATTTTTGCCGAAAAGAAGATTCCCTCCCCGGAATGAGATTCACTGCTTGTAGTCATCTTCCCTTTATACAGCTCCGTAACTACATCCTGATAAGACATCTGCAGATTCCTCTGCTTACGAAAAAAATCCTGAACCTTCCGAAAAATCCCGATTCCGTCATCTGTCACTGATATCTCTGTATACAAATAATCCTTCTTAACCCCACAGCAGATCCGGCTTCCCTCCGAGTGCTCGATGGCATTGTTCATCATTTCCATAAACACATAGCTCCAGATCAAAGCAGCTTCTTCCGAAATATGCTCCAGAACCGGTCTTACGTCCTCATAATAAATACAATCCTCTGAAAGCGAATGTTCTATCTCATAGTTCCATTCATTCCAGGTCGTTACCAGCCGATATCCACAGATATGTCCATCCGAGTCTTCCAGAATCCCGTCTTGAATACAGTCCTTGATATACCGCTTTACTGTCGTAACCGAAACCCCGAAATTCTCCATCGTTTTCTGAATAAACTTCTCGTCCTCATCCCGGATCTTCTCCAGCATATACCGCTTAATACTCTCTCGCTTTTCCTCCTGAAAAGACATTCCCTCACCTCAGTCAAAATATATTCTTCATGTTTCAAACTATATTTTCGTATATTTAAATTATAACACGTTTTTTTGAGATTACAATGACCTGTATTATAAAGTTCATATGATCTGTCATGTCCACAGCAACGACGCCGGCTTTATTTTCAGATCCGGATAGATGGAACAGGGAATCTCCTCCTCAAAGGAATACATCACTGACTCTTCCTGCCCTTTTCCGAAAAGATAAACTATCACCACTCTTTTTTCCGGATTGATAGTCCAGTACTCCCTAACCCCGGCCGTACGGTATTTGAACAACTTTATACTGTAATCTATCCTCTGCGACGATGGCGAGACCACTTCCACGATCCAGTCAGGCGCACCGTTGCACCCACGCTCATCCAGCTTATCAAGATCACAAATAACGGAAAGATCCGGCTCCACATATGTGGAATCATCCCCATATAGAAAAACAGCAAACGGCGGGATGTAAACTTCACATTTTCCATGATGAGCTTTAATATAATTCGCCACCGCAAGATGCATTTCCCCTGCAATCTTCTGGTGTGTTCTGGTCGGAGTGGCCATGTAATAAATCTGCCCGTCAATCAGCTCCGCCCTCACACCATCCGGGAGGGCATAAATATCGTCTATTGTATATACTTTTCGCTCCATCTGATAAGCAGCGGCTGTCTCACACACAAAAGAAGGCTCCTGCGCTGCAATTATCTTCCCATAAGAGACGGATGCATCCGCAGTCTCTGCCGAACTCTTCCCTTCCGTCAATGCCTGCTCCAGCGCTACCAATGTCTTCCGTCTGGGATTTTGCGTAGCTCCGCTCATGACTTTTTGTACCGTTCCAAGCGGAACCCCCGAAAGCTTTGCCAGTTCTTCATTGCTGTAACCCTTTTGCTTTTTTTGTTCCCGCATCTCCTGTAAATTCATAGCGATTCCTCCCTGGATTTCCATTCTTGTCTCCATTTTTATGCCATAATCATACCATTTAAAATCCATTCTTCCAACTCAAAAACCGTTTTTATTCCAATTTCCATCGAATTATATTCTATTTTTATTCTGGCGCATCCAATTGCGTTTCTGTCAACACTTTCATTTGCAATGGTACATCTGCCAGCCGGGCGCACTAAAAAAGCAAATGCTTGCCATACGGCGAGCATTTGTATTTTTATAATATTTCCTTTTTCTGTTTCTCCCGGTCTTCGGAAAGTTTCAAAGCCAGACTGCGGACTCTGTCAAAAGATTCCAGTTCACTTTTCAGCAAAACGTAGATCATTTCTGAAAGGTCTTCTCTTTTGTCATATCTTCTGAATGCTTCTCTGTACTTTCCGGTCGGCTGGATTGAAATAGGCAGTAACCCGTTATTGATCAGCTGTTGGTTCATGATCAGCCTCCCGGTTCTTCCGTTCCCGTCGAAAAAAGGATGAATTCGTTCAAACCGGACATGACTGGCTGCAATTTTTTCAAAAATTTCTTTCACTGTCACCGCTTCTATATTTGCTTCCCTGATCCAGTTTTTCATAAGCGCCGGAACATCCTGCGGATCCGGCGGATAGTATACTGCTTCCGACAGATTTCCAATATAAACCGCTTTATCTCTATACTCTCCCTGCACATGCCTGATATAACCATTTGCCTTTTTGATCCACTCTTCATCAATATCTGCCTTCGCAAAAGGAAGCAGCATTTTCTGAATTGCATAATAGGCATTTTTTGCGTCTGTATATTCGGAATAGGTATGATTCGATCTCACTTCATCGTAATCGATCACTGCGATTGTTTCTTCCAGTGACAGTGTATTCCCTTCGATCGCATTCGTACTCCATGAAAACCTCTTGGCAAAATCTTCGGTAAACGGCTGACTAATCAGCGGATTTTCCATATGCCTGAAAATTTCCTTTTTTTCTGTTTCGATCTGTAAGATTCTATTTTCGTTGTCAAATAATGGCATGGTATCTGCCTCCCAAGATTCTTTTGCTACATAGTATATCATAGAATCATTGCGATATCTATTTGTTTTCCGCCTTTGCGCATCTTTTACCGGAAACACAGCCACCATGTGTTTTCTACCAGAATCTGTCTGCTACCGGCGCCCGTTTCTCCGCTGTCTCCACTGAGACTTTTAATTCAATTATAAGTCCTGCCGGTGTCTGAATCCAATTCTCTCCGTTTGGAAGATTCCTGCATCCGTATTTTCTGCTTTTTTCCAGAATAATATCTTCATTGTCCGTATATATCCCAATATGATCCATTACGCCACCTGCCGTAATCTTTACCGCTTCTTCATTAAGCTGAATTCCTTCTTTAAACCAGACTTTCCGTACAGGTTTCTCGCCTGCCGTCTTTTCTATTTCCATTCCAAAAACTTCCTCAAAAAACTGCACGCTTTCTTCCAGATTATTTACTTTGATTGCCACATGGTCAATCTTTGCATACATTTTTTTATTCCTCCTGCCCCCAATAAATTTTTCTTTTCTTCTTATTTTACAGCCTGCAGAAATGCTTTTTTACATTTGATCCTATTCATCTTCCTGCCCTCTTTTAACAAAGAAATCCCTTTACATTCCTGCAAAGGGATTTCTTTTCAAATATCACAATACCAGTTTAAAACAAACCGGTAATTGACGAAATTAATTTCGGTATATAGTTTGCCAGTGCGGATACCGTCATAATCAGCGTAAACAAATAGCTTATTGTCATGCAGATCTGCAGTCCTCTCGGCGCTTTCATTCCTGCATTTACCTCTGTTTTCCAGAGCATCAGCATGATAAACAGACCTGCAACCGGAGTTGCAATCGCTGTTGCCACGTTTGCCAGAAAGATTAGCTGCGTTGGCGATCCTCCATAAGAAAAGCAAATTACACATGCGACTGCCAGGCAGATCACACATCCCCAGCGGATCGTCTTTGACTCCAGACTGACCTCTTTATCAAATCCAGCGCTTAAAAGTACCATTCCACGCTGTGTATTGCCAAGCAGAGAAGAAAAACCAGCTCCTACAAGTGCAATTCCCATCACATATTTTGCTGCATTTCCTAAAAATGGAACTAACAGTTCTCCTAACTGTGCGGGAGCCGTAATTGCGATACCCTGAGGATGCAGTACAATCGCACCTACAAGAATAATTGCTCCCGAAATCAGAATGACTGTAATGACATGGGCAATCGCATCTGCCATCATCGCCCCATTGAACAGGTCTTCTTTTTTCCACTTCTTCTCAGCTCCGAGATAGGTGCCGTAAATGCCTGCCGTTACAGAAGCGTTCGTACTGATATAGGCCAAAGCCGTAGTCAGGCTTCCTTCCGGAAATGTCCAGTGGACCAGGCTGTATCCCATTTCGCCCCAGTCAGGCCCGCCCGATGCTGCAAGCGTCGCATAAAAGGCAAGGATCATGCCAAGAATACAGATCATAATGCCTTTTTCAACTTTTGAGTAAACACCTTTTGAAAAATAGCAGTACATCAGAACTGCAAGCATGATCAGTGCACCCAGTTTCCAGTCAATTCCGAAAATAAGATTCATACCCGCGCCCGTGCCGGATATATTTCCCAAAGTAAAGAACAGGCATGCCAGAAATAAGGCTATTCCTACAAACCCTGCCGCAAACTTTCCATAATAATGCCGAATCGCATGGATGATCGGCATTCCGGTCAGCATAGAAATTCGATAGGAAGCCAGCATAAACGTGACCCCCATAAACATGATCGGTATAACAAGCCATATCATCGCATATCCGTAGTCTGCCCCCAGCATAGCGGAAGTTGTAATATTTCCCGGTCCGATCACTACTCCGGTCAGAATAATGCCGGGACCGATTCTCTTCAAAATTTCTAAAAATGACAATTTTTTTACTTTCGACGGGTCAAATGGTTCCTGACCCGCCGAAGAATTTACATTTACAGTTTTTGCCATGATTCTCTCCTTTCCGTGTAAAAAAGCACGTTAGAGCTTTCTGGCATTATTCCTGATACTGGCTCATATCAACCTTCGGAAGCTGGCTGCGCTCCAGTCCAAGTGCCACCCAGTCCTTCTCTTCCTGATTCAGCGGAAGAACCGGTTTTCTCATCAATGCGCTTGAGAAGATTCCACGCTGATAAAGCGCTTCTTTCAGTCTTGCATGTGCTTCGCCGGAAGGCTGTCCGCCGCCGTAAATTGCCTGGGAAATATGGTAGATCCGGTTGGACCAGTCCTGGGCCTCTTTCAGGGTGTGCTTGTCAGGATTCTTAAATACATCCCATGCCGGGCAGATCAGCTCCGGAACACAGCCTGCAAATCCGATCAGCGCACCGTCCATTCCCGGGAACCAGCTAACGCACAGTGTCTCGTCATGGCAGGTGATAAGAGAAATATCCGGGCACTCCTGACGAAGCAGACGAACATCATGCTCATAGATGGAAGTAACACGGGTGCCCATCTTAATGCACTTCACATGATCAATTTCTTTACACATCTTGATCAGTGTCTCAACCGGATAAAATGCCTTGCTGGTTGCTGGATACAGGTGGATGATAATGTCAATATCTGCACCCTCAGCGACATCCTTGACATACTCGAACGGAGCGTTCTCATTCATACCGAAACGCAGCCACATATGCGGAGGCATCAGCAGGATTCCGTCAGCTCCGGCTTCCTTTGCTTCCTTTGCCATTTCAATACTTTCGATCGTATTCTCACAGTTTACGCCGGAAATGATTGTCATCACATCACCACATACCTCGGAGCAAATCTCAACGGCACGTTTCCGCTCTTCACGTCTTAATCCTGTGATTTCTCCTGTATGTCCGTTTACTACAAGTCCCTCGATTCCCTTGCCATAGAAACTCTTGATCCAGCGAAGATATGCGCGGAACTCAGGTTCATTGATTGTGTAATCATCGTTTAACGGTACGGAAACTGCCGGGAAGATTGTCTTGAAGGTTTTTACTTTTGCCATGATAAATTCTCCTTTTTCTTATAAAATTTGTTTTGTTTTCAATGATAAGTTTCAACGAAGCATTGCGCTTATGCCTCTTTTGTGAAGCTCTACAAACGTTTGTATATCTTATGGTTCTTTTATACCACACCGCCAAAGTATGGTCAATATTTCCAGAGACTACTGCAATTTTTTGCATATGGTCTGCAACGTTTTGCATATATTATGAAAAATACTCGTTTTCTTTTCCCGTTTTTTCGTCATTATGCTCATTTTTCTTGTTGAATTATCTTTTCCATTTTACTATAATAATTTTATACAAACGATTGTATTCTCATAAATTCTTTACTAAAGGAGTAGATTATGGCAACTTTAAAAGATGTGGCACGGCTTGCCTGCGTCGATGTAAGCACAGTATCCCGTGCATTGAATAACACCTCCTATGTCCACCCCGATACAAAAGCCAGAATTTTAGATGCTGTAAAGGAATTAAGCTATCAGCCAAACGTTCTGGCACAAGGTCTTAGGCAGGGGAAACGCCACACCATCGGCGTCGTAGTCCCCCGCCTGCATATGACAATGTTTGCCGAGGTCACAGAAGGAGTCGAGGAAAAAGCAAGACAGATGGGATATGCCACCTTAATCTGCAACACAGAAGATGATCCCAAAATTGAACGTGATGTCTTAAACCGGCTGCGCAATGGCTTTGTGGACGGAATTATTATCGCAGGAACCGAACGCAACGGACGTCTGCTAAAAGATATCCATACTACAGGTCTGGCAGTTACACAGGTTGTCCGTCAGCAGGACAACACCTTTAGCAGCGTGATCGCAGATTATGACAGCTGCGGTTATGAAGCTGCCAAATACCTTGCATCAAAAGGCTGCCGGGAAATCGGTTTTATCAACGGTTCCCTGAAACTTGCACCCTATCGTGAGCGGTATAATGGATTCTCCCGTGCTCTGAAAGAACTGAATCTAAAAGAAACCTGTGCTGTTTCCACAGGTTCTATACATAGTATGGAATACGGATATGAATGTACTCTTGATCTTCTGGAACAGAATCCCGATCTGGACGGCATCATGGTAGCCGCTGACGCCCAGGGTATCGGAGCCATGAGAGCCTTAAAAGAGAACGGATTGAAAGTCCCGGAACAGGTAAAGCTGATCAGTCTTACCGGTCACGTCATCGGCAGGATGCTGGAAACCACGATGTCCTCTATGGAAGTTCCCGCGCGTGAAATGGGGGCGAACGCCGCCCGTATCACCATTGAAGAAATCGAAGCTCCTGCCGAGCAAAAACCCAGTCCGCAAAATCTGGTATTTTCGCCATCCTTAGTGGAAAGAGAAAGCTGTTGATATTCTTTTTCTGATACTTTCGTCCTGTGGTATCCATTCTTCCGGATACCACGGAACAAAAACCTGTTTTCCACTTACCACACCTGGATAAAATTATCAATTTACATCTATTTTCTTCGTAAAAACATTTATGCCCTTTGGGTGCAAGTCCATTTCTCCCATTCATCTGGAATACATCATGTCCCTTAATGCGCCTGATCCCCTGCCGCAAATTCTCTGATTTCCCATGCTTGTGATACGGATGGGATGCCTTATGCTTATGGAAAATAATGCAGGCATCTTTTGCCGGGATAACTGAGACGTGGCATAGCGTTGGATAAATCATTCCGTCTCAGGATTCCTCCTGTAAACGTGTCCGTTCCGTAATGTACTCCTGATACAGATCTAGCGTGATCTGGGATTCTTCCACCGTTTTCCCCTGAAACTTCGGAAGCGTCTCTGATTCATACCATTTCTCTTCTATGCATCTTCTTATCCAGCCGATCAGATTATGAATATAACTCTGCTCCTGCGCCATCCGAAATGCCTTTTTGATCTCTTCCGGCCGGTTGTCCGATACTTCCAGCAACGTTTTGATATCCTGTATCGTTACCGGTTCATCTCCGAAAATATCCGCCACCTCCAGAATGAGGCTCTCATCCGCTTCTGTCTTTTTTGCCGCCAGTACATCCGGCGCGATTTCTTCCTGGTCAACCAGCATCATTCGCTTCAAGTCAGAATGATGTGTACAGATCGGGTTCTTTTTGACGATAAACCGGATCCCGGTTACCTTTCCGCCCTTACCGCTCTTTACCGGCTCATAATCAAAACAGATTTCTGAATATTCGGATTCTTCCATCTCCTTCTTGGCAACTTCCAGGACCTTCCTTCTGAAATTTCTCCAATCCCCAAACGGCGCGTCTTTAATCTCTTCCAGCGCTTCTTCAAATTTTCCCTGCTCCACCAGACGCTTTACCGCCTTGGAAGTGTTCACATCCACTACATTCAGGGTAAACTTTAACTCCGCGATCGAATACGGCTTTTTCGGAGGGCGCGGTACGATCAGTTTTTCACACTTTTCACGTTCGAACCGATAATATTGCGTACGCAGTATCTCATAAATACGTGTAGTAAAAAGGGATCTGAATGAACACAGCACATCCAGACTCATACGAGTATAGTCCTTTTTCAAGTTATAAATGTGCGGTTTCATTTCCTTTGTAAATCTTGTGGTAAACACTCCATCCTTATATTCACACTTATTCACCACATTAAACATCACAAAATTCTCATTTTCATCATCTTCAATGCTCACTACATGCCCCAAAGTCTCCTTTGACACTTCCTTCAGACGTGTATAAATCGAATTTCCACTGATATGTAAGTAATTTTTCACATCCTTTGTCGATACTCTGGCAATCAGCTCCCCATCCTCAATATACGCCTTCGCGATCGCGATATTCAGCAGCTTCCGCTCAAATAATGATGTACTGGACTTACTTTCGATCAAAACATTCGATCGGGATACCATCTCGCGCTCTACCGGTTCATTCTCTTTTTTCTTTTGCACTACTTCCGCCATGATTCATACTCCCTGCATTTTTCTTTCGTGTCTGATCCCCACGGCACAGTTTCCTGCCCATTGCTTCACAGAAATAAATCGTGTACCTTTTCGGTTTCAAAATACTACTCCGGACAAAATTTCGCCCTTTCCTGTTTTAGGATCATGTTGTGTACCTTTTGGGTGCCAATCTCCCCGCACCTCTCCACTTAAAGGTCTTTATCGTATACCTTTTGGGTTATCTAGCCACCTTATTGTGTACTTTTTAGGTAAACACACATCATTATTTTCTCATTTCGTGTACCTTTCAGGTACTTTTCCTCCTAAAAAAGAATGTATCAAAAAGATACATTTACATCTGTTTTCAAGTTATTCGCATTCCGGATCTATTTCGTGTACCTTTTCGGTGTATTGATATTACCAAAAATTCTTTTCGTGTACTTTTTAGGTAATATATCTTATTTCGTGTACCAACAAGGGAAACAGATTCCTGAAATATGTGTACCAAACCGGTACACTGCATATGCTGATTATATAGGAGAGAGCGTTACTTGTAAAGCAATACTTTTACATTTTCGACATTTTTTGACAGTTCAGGTTACTTTTCGCAGCTGTTGGGCGGTGACCCGTGAAAAGTAACCAGTTCAGTAACCATTCAACGGACGGTTAGATCCTTTCCTGTGTCAGAAAATATTCTGCATCAGAATATTTTGTGTACCTTTCAGGTGTTTTCCTAACCTGAAAAGTACACTTCTTTAACCCAATATCTACACAAGTTTCCCCCGAAAAGTACACTTCTTTACCCTGATAAGTATACAACTTTACCCTCTTTCGTACACGAAACACACAAAAAAACGTGTCAACCACAGGCTTTATCGGCATCTCTAATATAAACAAATATAATTTAAATATGTTGTTGTAATCCATTTATATAATTATATATGCCGATTATTTCGTGTACCTATAAGGTGTGTATATGTATGCTCTTTATTTTTTGTACCTGAACAAAAGCGAAAGAAAAAATCCCAAAAGATGTTACTCCTCTGGGATCATAAATTTATATCCTACACTATGTGGACTTTCTGAATATACTGCTTTTCCTTTGTGTCTATGCGGTGTATGATTGTTCCTTTCTCCTCATTTTCCACACAGTATACCCTCTCTTTTAATTCTTCCAGCATATACGGAGAGTGGGTTGTATAGATGATCTGGTATTTTGCTGACAGGTCTTTCATAAAATCGACCAGATCGCGCTGTGCCGATGCGTGAAGATGCATTCCCGGTTCATCGAGGAGCAGGATATAAGGCACTGCTTCGTATTCCTGAATCGCCTTGAACCATACCCAGAAGGAGAAGAACCAGTTAAAGCCTTTGCTTCTGTTTTCCAGCGGCAGAGACACCATTGTTTTCACATCTCTAATCCGGATCTCCAGCCATGTTGTAAACTGCGGCTCTGTTTTTTCTTTTCTGCCAAACAGGAAGAATCTGCGTTTTTTCTCCGGCTGTACCGTTTCTGTCTGCTCCCGGACCAGTTCGAATTCAATCCGCAGATCTGAATTGACCGACCAGTATTTTAACAGCTCGTCATTCAGCCGGAACTGCGCAGCCTCCAGTTCGGACTTATAGCTTTCAAAGCACTCGTTATGAATTACATTGTCCACATCAATGTCCGCCAGCGTTAAAAATGCTTTTGCCGTTCTCTCCTGCGGTGTTAATTCGGTCTCATTCCAAAGCCGGTCCAGGGAAATCCGTGACGGCAGCATATAACACTCGTCGTAGTACATGAATTTGGGAATATTCGGCATGAGATAGGTTCGGTATACATACTCATTCAGCGGGTTCGCCCAGCCATGTGGATTTTTAAAGAATTTTGCAGTTTTTTTCAAGACCTCTTTTTCTTGTGTGCTGCACACTTGTGCCTCCCGCTTAAAGAATTCCCGAAAAGCGTCCTCTGTCCGTATCGACGCCAGAATTTTACGGTATCTTTCCAGTCGCGGTTCCTTCCGGGAGACATAAGTCTCCCAGAATTCATAAAGATCATAATCAAACCCGTTTTCTATGATCTGATGCCTGCCCCGGTAATCTGTGACCCGGGAAAATTCGCTGCTTTTTGCTTCTAACACCATTTCCTCCTGGATCTGCTCCAGCAGGAACTCTGAAACCTGATATGTCGCTGTTACCGCCAGCGGCACCGATTCCTGATGATCCAGCAGTTTCTTCTTTCGTCTCGGATAATCGGAAAGCGGATCGTAATGAAATTTTTGATCTTCCCGGTTAAAGTAGTTTGATTTTGCCAATGCTTCCAGAATATTTGTTTTTCCCGCTTCATTTTTCCCCATGAGTACGGTAATGTCGTTCTCCACATCCATGTCCAGTGCAGTTTCTATACTCTTATACTGATGAATCCTTACATTCTTCAATCGTATCATCTGTCATTCACCTCACTCAAACAGACTTTTTATCTTCTCCAGAAAACTGGTTTTCTCTTCTACGACCTTCACTGCCACGGGATCGGGAATCTTGACGCCCGGAGCGGATACTGCAAATACGATCTGTTCCGTATGTGTGTTTTCATCAGAAGTAAAAGACAGCGACGGCTGGCCGCCCTCGGGGGCGGTCATTGCTCCCATCGGAACTCCTGCAATGGATATGTCGTCCATCTCAAACTTTTCCACATCCGTTCTTACCGTCAGATCTGCTTCTGTTCCCGGATTGACCGTAAAGGTAATCTGCTCGCTGCCTCCTGCGTCCGCAACAGGCGCCGCCTCTACCGTCCGCTCTGCGCCCTCCGTTGCCGGAAGGGTTACTTTCTCTGCTTCTATATGATCACACAGCTCTGAATCCAGCGTCACGGTTGCCTGCAGAAGACTGGTCTGGAAGAAGGTATCGTCTGTAAACGCCGGATTTTTCCGGATCTGAATCTGGATTTCCAGTTCTCCCTCTGCTCCTTCCAATTCTTCTCCTTCTACCTGATCTCCATCCAGTGTGTAAACAATGTCAAAGTTCCAGGGCAGTTCAGCGTTTTCCATATTCCCCTGATAGTAGAATTTTCCTTCCTCCGCCTCAAAAACCTGTTCCTCTTTATCACTTCCGATCGGATCCAGATTCGTAAGATTGGAAACCGTGGTATAATCTCCGTAATCCGAGATTTCTCCGGCTTTTGTCACCTGAAAGGCATTGACTACATAAACGCCGTCTACCTGCCCGTCCTGCTGCAGTCTTACATAGACATTTTCGTTCTTGGTATACTCTGCATTCGAAGCCGCCGACGCGGTTGCTCCCATACTGCACACTACCCCTGCGGCAAGTGCCAGTGCCGTTGCGCTTTTATAATATTTTTTCATACTTATTTACCTCCTGTCCAATTATCAGTATCATCAAAATCTTCGTATATTTCTTCCTGTTTCACGCCCAGAAATCCTGTTATTCCTTTTTGCTTATCTTCCTTTTGTGTCTGCTTTGCGTCTGCGGATGCATTCTCTTCCTCTCCTTTGTAATATTCCATTTCCCACATCGTAACCGGCACGCGCTTATCTGTGAAGATCAGCTTATCCAGTAAGATCAACAGTGCCGGAAGGAAAATATGTACCACCAGCAGCGGAAGCAGCGCGCCTCTTCCGATCAGAATACCAAGCGCCGATACCATGTCGTTCGAGGAAACTATCGCCAGCGCGAAGCCTGCAATCGCAAGGATCGAAGCCGATACCAGAACCGACGGGATCACTTCTCCCATTGTCTTTTCCATTGCTTCTTTCGCTCTCCATTTCTTCCGGTTCTCCAGATAATGATCCGCCAGAAGAATTGCGTAATCAATGGTAGCTCCCATCTGCACCGTACTTACCACCAGATATCCGAGGTAGATCAGGCTGCTTCCTGCGAAGAACGGGATCGCCATATTGATCCAGATCGCGATCTTGATCGTAAGAATCAGAATGATCGGCAGAATCCATGATTTCAGCATGATCAGCAGAATCAGGTAGATCGCGACCACTGTCACAATATTTACCAAGGTATTATCTGCTTCGATCGTGTTCTTCATATCGTAGAGATTCGCACTCTGCCCGCAGGACAGTACATCGTCTCCGTAAAGCTCTCCGGCCGAACTGCGTACATCCTCTACCAGGGTAAACGCCTCTTCACATTCATTCGGGAGATCCGAATAAATAATGATCCTCGCATAATGCTCGCCGTAGAAGTTTTCCCGGATATCATCCGACAGGTATTCCGGCGGAATCTCTGCGCCTACCTCGGTCGTATAGGAGATGACGTCCGTTACATGATCCATCTGTTTGATCTCATCGCATAATTCCTTTTCATAATTCCGGTTCGTATTCGGAACCATAAGCACCATGGTATTTGTCTCGCCAAATTCCTCTTTGATCGCAACGGATGCTTCGGTATTTCCCGCAGCGTCTCCGGAACCATAGGTAAACCGGTTCTTCCCCTGACCAAGATAGCAGAAGACTGCCAGCACTGCCACGATCAGGAAGATCGGAACACGGATCTTCACAGCTACTTTGCCCGCGGCTGCAAAACTCGGCATAAACTTTCTGTGTCTGGTTTTATCGATCCATTTATTCAAAAGAAGAATCGCCGCCGGTAAAAATGTCATACACGAGACAAAGCTCAATATAACGCCTTTTACCAGACTGATTCCCATATCCGGGCCAATCTTGAAATCCATCAGTGTAAGAGCGAAAAATCCGAAAATGGTTGTCAGGGCGCTGGCTGCAATGGATTTCAGAGAGTCTTTCATTGCATACTGCATTGCCGTCTCATCATTTTTACACGTTTTTCTCCGCTTCGAGAAGCTTGCCGATAAGAATACCGCATAATCCAGAGAAACTGCCATCTGCAGCATCGGCGCCACCGCCAGTGTTACGTAGGAAATCTCGCCCCGGAATATCTCGGTTCCCAGATTGATCAGCACCGCCGCGCCGATCGCCGTCAGGTAAATGAACGGCTCCAGCCAGCTTGTCGTGGAAAGCATCAGGATCAGAATGATCAATGGTCCCAGCACACAGATCGCCTTCACCGTCTCTGTGATCGCAAGTCTCTGGGAATCTGCCTGTTCCACGGCATTGCCGTTCATCAGAGCGCTGTCGCCGAATGTTTCCGTGATCTGGTCTGTCGCCGCCCGTTCTTCTCCGTCAGCGATCGTCACAGAAAACAAGGCGTCTCCGTTCCGGTAATAATCATCGATCATATCCTGATCCTGTGTTTCCAGCGGAACCTTCAGATCAACCACGTCATCCAGCCAGCTTACCTTTTCAACGCCGTCGATCTCTTCTAACTGTGCCTTCACGTCCAGCGCTTCTTCTATTGACAAATCCCGTATCATCACATTACAATTCGGAATCGCCTCGCCAAATTCTGTCTCCATGACATTCAGCGCTTTCGTAGAATTTGCATCTTCCGGCAGATAATCGGTCATATTATAGTTGATCTTGACCTGAAAAAAACAATAGGTAAAAACAACCGTCAGAAGCAATACCACAGCTACGATGAGCGTTTTCTTTTTTACAACAAGTTTTGATAAAAGATTCATGCTACACGCCCTCCTTCATTTTCTCAAAAGATTCCACGATCAGATCCGAACTCCGTTCGATTCCCACCACCTCCGTGTTCAGGCAGGCGTCATAGTTGCTGGGAAGTCCCCAGTCTTTTCCGGTATGGTACTCATAATAAGATTTCCGCTGACGGTCTACTTTCCGTACTATCGCTTCCACCTTTTTTCTTTCCATGCCAAAATACTCTTTTTGTTTTCTGTCCACCCGGAATTCAAACGGCGCCGTGATAAAAATGCTCACCACCTGATGTTCCGTGTTCTTCAGAATTTCTTCCGCGCATCTCCCGACAATGATACAATCCCCGGCATCCGCCTGCTCCAGAATATAGCGGCGCTCCAGCTCATATACAATTTCATTGGGAGCCATGCCATATAGTTTGAGATCGTCTCCCTCGTATACCGATGTATACAGAAACGGATTTTTCACTTTTTCTTCCGCTTTTTCCAGAATCTTTTTGGATAATCCGCTGGTTTTCATTGCAAGCTCCATCAACTGTTTATCCAGACAAGGGATACCCAGAGTCTTTGCCGCCCGCATTGCGACTTCATGTCCGCCGCTGCCGTATTCTCTGCTGATACTAATTATTCTGCTCATTTTTCTCCTCCTTTTTGTTCTGCATGTATGTTATAATTCTTTTGCGTAACATGATCGTAAACAGCGAAAAAAATGTTTTATCCATATATTCTCTAAAATGTTTACAGACAGTTTACCTTTCCTTCGTAGAATACCATCATTTAAGGAGGTACCTATATTATGGCTACTATATTAATTGCGGAAGATAATGATAATATCCGCCTGCTTATTTCTGAAAGGCTAAAACCTTTCTATACCATACTTCTCGCCTCTGACGGCATAGAAGCTTTAGATATTCTGGAATCAAAGCATGTAGATCTGCTCCTGACCGATGTCATGATGCCTGGTATGGACGGTTTTGAATTAATTAAGGAAATCCGACAAAACGGCTTCAAACTGCCGGCATTGATATTGACAGCAAAGCAGTCTTTCAACGATAAAAGGATCGGGTTTTCTATCGGGACCGATGACTATATGACAAAACCCGTAAATTATGAAGAACTGCATTGGCGCATTGATGCATTGCTCCGTCGTGCGGACATTACAAACGAACGGAAAATCGTAATGGGAGAAACCATACTGGATGAAGCAACTTATACGTTAAGTAAAGGAACAACGTCCATAGAACTGCCCAAAAAAGAATTTGAACTATTATATAAGCTGCTTTCCTATCCGGGAATGATTTTTACAAAAAGCCAACTGCTTGACGATATCTGGGGATTTGATTCCGAGAGTTCCGAGGATACAGTCAAAACACACATCAGCAGAATCCGCAACCGGGTTTCTGATTTTACGGAATTTCAGATCGTTACGGTCAAAGGACTTGGATATAAGGCTGTTATAGGTGAATCGCATGAATAATCCGGTAAAGAATTTAAAACAACTGATCAGACAAAACCAGAAATTAAGGAAACAGCTTCACAGCCTGACAAAATGGATTCTTTTTGAGTCTATTACGATTTCCATTGGAGCAACCTGCACGTTTCTGTTGGTGCAGACAATTGCTGTAAAGTTTTTTGACCACCGGCTTGGCGAAGATCCCATTATTTCTCTTGGCATGCTATTGCCAATGGGGATTTTAGTCGCTACCCTTTCGTTTTCTTTCAGCCTGTATCTGATTCAGTATTTCCTTAAATTGTCCCACGGACTGTCCCAGATCGCCGACGGGCATTATGATACGCTGCTGGATGAAGATCATGCCGGTCCCCTCCGCGAGGTTTATCACGATTTTAATCAAATGGGCCGGGAACTGAACAGCGTCCAGGCATTAAAAGAAGACTTTACCAATGAATTCTCCCATGAATTTAAAACACCCCTGACGTCCATCAGCGGATTTGCCCATCTGCTCCTTGAACGGGATCTGCCCAAAGAACAGCGGGAACAATACCTTCGGATTATAGCGAATGAAGCGGACCGCCTTACAGAACTCACGAAAAACCAGCTTCTCCTTTCCAATCTGGAGACCCAGCAGCTTCCGCCGGATAAAGAGCCTTATTCTCTGGATGAACAGATCCGCAATTGTGTGATCTGCCTTTATCCCCAATGCCAGAGAAAATATATCGACGTAGCCGTAGAGCTGTCGCCCATGACCTATTGCGGAAATCAGGAACTGATGCAGCATGTATGGCAGAACCTCATAGGCAACGCAGTGAAATACACGCCGGAACACGGGCGTATCACGATATCATCCGGAGAAACAGACTCCGCTTATGAAATATCGGTTTCCGACACAGGAATCGGTATGACGGAAGAGGAAATACAAAAGATTTTCCAGAAATACTATCAGGTAAAGAGAGAGAAATCTTCCAAAGGGCTCGGGTTGGGTCTTCCGATCGCAGCCAGAATCGTTGAGTTGTATGACGGCAAAATTTCTGTAAGCAGTATTCCGGGAGAGGGAACTGTTTTCACCGTTACCCTGCCCCGTTAAACCACTTAAAAAAACTGAGCCGCCGGAAGGTATTCATCATACCTTCCGGCGGTTTATATTTTTCAACTCTTTTTCCGCTCTTACCACCATGTAAATTGCCATACAAAACACAATTGTACATACGCATCCGCCGGTAACAGAATTCATGATCTGCCGGAGCATAACATCATTTCCAAACTGCGTAAACATGGCGGTCTGCATAGCCAGCAGCGACATACAGGACTTTGCCAGACTCAACAGCTTTGTTGCCGCCAGCTCCGGCACACACATGCCCTTGTAACAGATAACATTTTTGATTGCAGAAATCAAACAAATAAAAGCATACAAAGCAGAAAGATAAATTATATAGCCGGGATAACTATAACTTTCATTTTTCCAGATCATCTGCATGACAATCCCGCACATGGCAATGTTGAGCAAAAACATAAGATACCCGCATAGCCGATAGCTTTTCACCCCGTGTATATACCGCTGCCTGTCTTCCTTCTGCGTACTTTTTTTCACACTCCGTATCAGGACGAAACGCATCACACTAAGCACTGCGTAAAAAACAGCTCCTGCCACAAACCACAGAGATTGATACTGGATACCGGTAATCAGTTTAAATCCTGCATAAATAAGATTAACCATTAATCCGAAATACAGCAACATCTGCATCCGGATGTGTTCGTCTTTTAAAAATATTTTTTTCCATTTGCACAATGTTTTAGAAATTTTTATCTTCATATCTTCATCAACTCATTTTTTAATAAGCAATTTCAAAACAATGGAGCAAAAACCTTCATCAATTCTGCCGCCAGCCGTTTCCCTCCTATTAAATCCGACCGTTCCAAAATTATCTGCTCCGACTTTGCCTGCGTCTGCAAAAAATCTGTTTTCATGTCTTTTATGCAGTCTGTATCATACATCCATGCTCCGCATTCAAAATGATGTACCAATGAACGGTAATCCAGGTTAATCGTTCCGCATACTGCAAATTTGTCATCACAGATAAAATTTTTTGCATGAATAAATCCAGGCGTATACTCATAAATTTTTACACCTGAGAAAATTAACGGTCTGTAGCTGGACCGTGTCATCCAGTAAACCGGTTTCTTATCCGGAATATGCGGCGTAATCAAGCGGATATCAACGCCCTTTCTTGCCGATAACTGAAGGGTGTTCATCAGTTCACTGTCGCAGATCAGATAGGGCGTCGTGATATATACATACTCCCTTGCCCCATGAATCATATTCAGATACACATTTTTTCCGATGCTTTCCTGATACCAGGGTGAAGGACCGTCTCCGTATACTGCGACAACCTCTCTGCCTGCCTCATCCAACGGAACCATATCCATATAAGTATCAATGTCCAAAGACAATTCTGCCTGCATATTCCAGTTTGTCAGAAATAACGCCGTCAGATTTTTTACTGCTTCCCCCTCCATCCTAATGGCGCTATCCTTCCAATGGCCATATTTTTCATATGCATTGATATACTCATCCGCAATATTCACGCCTCCGGTAAACCCGATTTTTCCGTCGATCACTGTAATCTTCCGATGATCGCGATTATTATGTATGTGAGATAAAACCGGTGTAAAACGATTTGCCAATACACAATGGATTCCTTCCTCATTCAATGTTTTGCAATAATTCTCCGGAAGCGTCAGCATGCATCCAACATCGTCATACAGGATATATACCTCCACCCCTTCTGCAGCCTTTCTCCGCAGAATTTCATGAATGGAATCCCACATTTTCCCCGGCTGAATAATAAAGTATTCCATGAAAATGAAATGTTCAGCGGTTTGCAGGCTGTCCAGAAGCGCTGCATGAAACTGCTCTCCCAGAGGATAATAACTGACAGAAGAACATCCGGCGCACGGCATCCCGGCTTCACGGTAAATATAATTCGCCTGAAGGCGGGCATCCGGATCCTTCATTTTTAGTTCCGTAAAAGCTTCATTCTGCCGCAGGTATGGCTGCAGTTTCTGCTGACTTTCTGAAAAGCGTTTCAGTTTTTTTCTATCCTGCACCTGACTGGTCAGTAAAAGAAAAACAAATGCGCCCACAACGGGAACGGCCAATACTAAAATCAGCCAGGGCATCTTCCCCTCCGGCACATCATCCTTATTGATTAAATATACTAAAACAATAACGTGGAGAAAAACGCTCATAATCGTCAACGGCAGCACATAACGAATCGCAAGCACGAAAACAACAAGTAACTGGACGAATTCCAGTAAAACACAAATAGCTGCCAGAAAGAATCGAGATCTTACAATTTTTAAAAACAGATACATCATTCAGCGGCTTTCTCCTTTGTTTAAAATTTGATAAATCTATCCTACCTATTATTCGATAAATAAACGTAAACGAACATCATTTATAAAAAGAAAAATGCTGAAAGTACAACGAAGTATTCCCAGCATTTTTCAACCATAATTCTTATTTACCCTTCAAAATTTATGCAAGAGGTTTATCAGACAATGCCCAGCCTTCGATTACACGGGCGCCGATTTCACCGCCGTTATCTTTGAAATGGACGAATTCCATTGTCTTCTGTTCAATCTTTTCTCCGGTATCCAGATTATTGATATAAACGGTGTATCGGATTGCCGCCCAGTCATCCTGAATCAGCATATTGTCAAAATCACCCAGTTCCATTGTGAAATGTCCAAACAGCATTTTCATCATATCTTTATATTCCTGTAATGTGAGACGCTTTCCGTATACATTGTAATGAGCATCCGGCTCATATAAAGTGTCGCACCATTTCAGCCACGCATCATACCCATCATTCCAGTTACCAAATCCATTCTGCAGTCTGTCTGCAATTTGTTCTTTAAATGTCATTTTGTTTTCCACCTTTCGTATTTTTATTTTCTTCCCGATTATCCTGTTATCTGTAAAAGCATGTTCTCAGGAAGCCGATCAGCTATTGCTTATCTTGTTAATAGGATATCTTCCGAAAGTAAACTTCCTGTAAACATATAAAAAAACTTACTGCTTTTTTACATTAAGCCGAACGGATCACCGATTCCTGTGAATCTTCATACAGAATCTCACCGTGCTTCGACTCCAAAAATATTTTATCTGTTAGAATATTTTTACTGCATTTAATATTTCCATATACAGTATGGACCTTAATATCTCCCTCCCATTTGGGGGGTACAAATATAATGATTTCTTTCCCTCTCCCTTTATAATACTGGATCACCAAATTATCATTAAACGCTCTCTTCAGCACGATTTCTTTCCTCCGTGATTTTACACATAGATGAATGCTCTCATTTTTAATCCGGCTAAGCATAATCGTCTCCATTTTTCGAATTCTGTGCCTTGTGCAGATCCGCTTCCAAAACTCTTTCAGCGTTTCCAGAAAATAAAATTTACGGACCTCATTGCTTGCATAGGATAACGCAATTACCATACCTTTTTCCTCCGTTTTCACCAACTTCATACACCTGCGGTTTTAACCGATAATCCGGTGTCCCAACGTCATCTTCTGTAAGCATCTTAAATTATGGAAGTAAAACTATTGTAAACCGGGATCTTTCATTTCCAAATAGTAGATTTTTTCATTTACCACAGACCTGTTCTCTCCACCTTCACCAAAAAGGCATAATTTACTTGCAATTCTCTGCATACGCCGGTCATTGTCCGCGATTACGTCTGCACATCTCTTTAATTCCGCTACTACTTCTTCCGTTTTGTTATAGTCTTTCTTATAGCATAGCTGATGCTCCAGACTTGCCCATGAATCCATTCCAACAGTCCGAATCTGAAGCTCCACAACAACCTCCTGCCGAAACTCAGGAAAATATACCGGTATCTTGACTACCAGATGAAGGCTCCTGTAGCCGTTCGGTTTTGGATGTTCTATATAGTCCTTGGTTTCTATCAGAGTTATGTCGTCCTGCGAACATAACAGATCCGCAATCTCATATACATCTGCAATGAACGGACAGGTAACCCGGATTCCCGCCACATCTTTTATATTTTCCACAACAGCCTTATACGAAAATTCAATTCCCTTTCGCTCCAGCTTCTGTATAATACTGCCCGGATCTTTTACCCTATATTTAATTGTCTCAATAGGCTTATGCTTCTTTTCAAACTGAAAATCTTTTGATAAGATTTCAAGCTTTGTAACGATCTGCTTTAATCCGGCTTCGTATATATTCAAAAATTTCTGCATCTGATTGGTTGCCTTCAAAACAAGGACCATTTCCCGCGAAGTACAAATTTCATCCATATTATTTTTTATCTCCATTACCTGATTTTTATAAAACTCTGCTGAGTACAATATAGGAAATCCATGTAAACCTAAAGTAACGTCTCTTGTTTGGTACATAAAAAAAGAGCCTGTGTTTTCTCCCGACTCTTTAATAAATTTCAGCTATGTACCCCAGTCCGCGGATTGTAACGATTTTGAACTCTCTCCACCCATCGAATTTATGCCGCAGACGGTTCATGTGGGTCTTGATCGTACTATCATCGCTTTCTGTATCAAACCCCCAGATATCTTCCAGAAGCTGTTCCTTGATAAAAATCATATCCGGATAAGAAAGTAGTTTGTAAAGCAGTTCAAATTCCTTTTTAGGAAGGCGGATTACTTCCTTCCCCCTGCTTACCGTATAAATATCGGCATTGACCGTCACATCACCCAGCACAATCTGTTTCTCACGGCTGATCTTTACCCTTCGAAGCAGTGCCTCTATCCGCCATAATAATTCTTCATAATTTACCGGTTTTGTCATGTAATCATCCGTACCGCTGGAAAACCCTTCCCGCTTATCATCAAAGCGGCAATAATCTGCAAATACTGCCGTCTCTCTTCTTCTGATACTTTGGTATCCAGCAACAGGTTTGCAAAACCATTGATAGAAGATATAGGCGTTTTAAATTCATGGGAGAAATCATTAATAAAATCTTTCCGCATCGTTTCCACACTGCGCAGTTCTTTTGCCATGACATTAAAATTTTCAGCAACTTCCGTAAAAGGTCTTAACTTCCCGCTGTTTAACTGGACATCATAATTCCCCTTTGCTACCTGATTGATTGCCCCAATAATTGCCGCGATTCTCCGATATAAGATTTTTGTAAAAAAGAACGTAAACAGCTCCATCATAAGAGCCATAGGTATCAGCATTCCCAGACCGGCTACCGGATTATAATCCGGATTATTCCTGAAAACCACGTTTACCATATAATCCACCAGTTCATAGCACATAATGGAAAGTACAGCCGGTACAATGGCTGCAACTGAAAAATAATTCGGCAACTTACTCACATCATTTTTAGGTTGCTTATCAGACATTCCCATATCCCCTTCCATATACTCAGACACTAAAAAACGTCCACTGGACGTTTTTGTCGTATGCATGGCAACAAAAACTGCTGCATTGTGAAAAATACGCCGCAGCAGTTTTCTCATTCCATATCTAAAAAAATTAAACCGGCAGATTGATTCCTGCCTCTTTCATTTTCTTTGCCACAGCTTCCATATATGGCTCCGGTCCTTCCCGAAATGGTCCATGTATCCCAATTGCTACATCCAGAAAATCATTATAATCCGGATTTACATGCGTCTCCCAACGGATAATTTCTCCATTTTCATTTGTTTCTACAAAACCATAAGCATAAAACTCCATGAATTTTCCTTCTGAGCTATGCCCACCAAAGTGTGTCTGCATAGTGAATCCATTGTCTGACGGCCAGCACTTAAATCCCAAAGGCTTCCAGTCCTTAAATTCAACAGAATATGCCAGTGCTTCCATGGTAGCCGCATCTTTTACTGATATCGGATGATTTTTCAGTTCAATCTCGTTGTTTCCAAAGTAAGGGGACCAATAAATTGCATCATCTGCAAATTTCCACTCTTCATAGGTCTTTCCTTCTTTTACATCATCATTTCTATATGCCTGATAATAACTATCCGCCATTCTGCGATGTAATTTGATTCGTTCTTCCAGTGTCATAATACTTATCTCCTTTTCCAATTTATCTGCTCTGCAGACTAATAATGTCTCCCAAATATTATTTACTACTCATTCCATTATTTTATATTTGTACACAGTATTTCCTGCTACCATTTCCAGCACTCTTGCCGCACACCGCTTCAGATCGTCCAGCTTTACCAGACCTTCCTCCACACCTCTTTTTAATGCTTCGATCTGATCCGGACGACCCGGCATGATCAGATCGCACTGTGCCGCCGGGGCTTTCAAAATATCCGCTGTTCTGGCTTTCATACTATCTCCCCGTTCACATGTGATAGAATCCCAGTCACTCATTACCATGCCTTCAAATCCCCATTCATTCCGCAGAACCTTTACCAGAGTATCATGGTTATTCGTAGCATAAACTCCATTGACCATATTATAGGAAGCCATCACGGTCATTGGCGAAGATTCCTTTACCGCGATCTCAAAGCCTTTCAGATACAACTCCCGAAGCGTTCTTTCACTCATATTGGAGGAGGATTCATTCCTGTGAAGTTCACAGTTATTTGCCACAAAATGCTTGATGCTCATGCCCTTCCCCGGATGGGACTGTACGCCGCAGACAATGGCAGCCGCCATCTTGCCGGAAACAAGCGGGTCTTCCGAATAATATTCAAAGGTTCTTCCGCAAAGAGGATTTCTGTGGATATTCATTCCCGGCGCAAGCCATACCGTCACTCCATATGCTTCCATTTCCTTTCCAACCGCATCGCCCACCTGTTCCAAAAGCTTCTGGTTAAAGCTCTGCGCCAGCAACTGACTGCATGGCCACGCAGTACAATATTGGTAATGCGATACTCCGTCTGCCGGATCCGCCATCTGGGAAAGCATCGCTTTTCCTGTCATCCCAAACAGATAACGTTTATATGCTTCCATGTTCTCCGGCACCCTTGCTGCTTTCCAGCTTCCGTCCGGCATTTCTACAATGTGGGAAGTCAGATTCAGTCCGGCAGGACCGTCTGAACAGATAACATTGGGAATGCCATATTTGTCAAACAGCTCTGCTGTGGTACTGCCACTGGCTCCCATTGCCATAACCAGACGTTCCCCGGAGGTTCCGCCTCCGCATACCAGTGTCGCCAGGTCACTTACCGGCATGGACTCAATGACGCCTTTGATCTTCTCATCCGTATAGACCGGCAGATCCGGGTAAGTATGACGGATCACCGTAAATTTACCGAAATCTAACATATATACCGGAATCCCTTCCAGATTTTCCTCTGCTCTTTTTGGCGGCACAATTTCTTTCACTTCGTGCTGCACAGGACATATGTTTGTACAGATTTCTGTGGTTACCTTTTCCTTAAGCCGGATCACTGCGACCGGTTTTGTCTGATTGGATGCTGTCCCAAGCCGCAGCACATAATCTCCCGGAATCAACACATAAGAAGCGGATTCTTCCTCATATCGCGCAAGGTCTTTTATAGGAAATGACAGTGACATCGTTTCACTTGCCCCTGTCGCGATTGTGCTGGTCTTTCCAAATGCCATGAGCCTCTGATATTCCGCACCTTTTCCAAACGGAGTCGTTGCGTAGAGCTGAACGACTTCTTTTCCATCAAACTCCCCTTCATTGCGGACAGCTATTTCCATTGCTGCCATATTTTCATTTACCTCAACCTTTTCCGCACATAAGGAGAACCGGGTATAAGAAAGTCCATATCCAAAATGATATCTCGGTTTCACACCGAATGAATCAAAAAACCGATACCCCACATAGATCCCTTCCGTATATTCCTGGTTGTATTCATCCTCCCCCAGATAGGAATAGGTCGTATTGGAGGGAAGGTCAGAAAAACAGTACGGCCAGCTTGTAGAGAGTTTCCCGGAAAAATTGACTTTCCCACTGACTACATCCGCAAATGCATTTCCACCTTCTTCGCCGCCCTGTACAAAATAGATCAGTCCGTCCACAGAAAGGTGATCCATAAAAGACAGATCCAGCATTCCGCCTACATTTACCACAACGATTACATGAGCATAACCTTCACATACTTTTTTCAGGTTCTCCGACTCAATATCGCTTAACTGATAATCACCCGGCACATCCTTCCGGTCCTCTCCCTCTCCCGCCTGACGGGCAAGCACATAGATGGCAGTATCTGTATCCGATTCTTTGATGTCTTCATCTGTAACCGGAATTCCCGTAGGATGAAGGAAACGCTGTACGGTCCCCAACACCTCATAAAAAGACTGCAATCCTTTTACCCTTTCTTCCTGTTCCTGACGATAGGCTTCATATGTATCCTCATAATACTGGTCAAACCGGTCCAGCCATCCGGTTGTGGTAATGGTATATCCCGCGTTTTCCAGACCCTGTGCAATGCTGACGCTGTAGCGTTCACGAACCGCCCCGGAGCCTGTCCCGCCTTTTACCGTCATTCTTGCGCCGGAACCATACAGGGCAATCCTCTTTTCCCGAAGCGGCAGTACACCGTTATTTTTCAATAGTACGAATCCCTCCGCAGCCGCTTTGCGGGCAAGCTCGCGATTTTCCTTCTCCATTAATGAAATTCTCTGATCTGTTCCCGCTTTTACGATTGTTTTCATATTCAATCCTCTTCTTTCTCAATGTAATTTGTATGTGCAAAGGCAAATAAAATATTTTTACTTGCACGCTGCAAATTCCTTGTAATCTCTGCCTTTTTCCCCGGATCTTTTGCTGCCTTTAAGAGTTCTACTCTCTTAATATTTCCTCCAACAAATCCTCCCAGTGAATCCAGAGACAGATCGCCACCGGCAACCAGCATCTTTCTCACGTCCATATGGGGATAAACGCATGCGTCCGTGGATACCACACCTTGAAATCCCCATTCGCCGCGCAGCACATCTGTCAACATAGCTTTATGCGCTCCTGCCCATGTATTTCCTATGTAATTAAAGGAAGTCATCACACCGCTGGCGCCGCCATCTTTTACAGCAATCTCAAACGGTTTCAGATAAATCTCCCTAAGCGCCTGCTCGTTACAATAGGTGAGAAGCTGGTTTCTTCCGGATGATTCTCTTTCGTTCAGGGCAAAATGCTTCAAGAAACAAACAATTCCTTCTTCTCTGGCTCCCCTGACCGTTGCCGCCGCCATTTTGCCCGAAAGAAGTCCGTCTTCAGAATAATACTCAAAATTTCTGGCATTAAACGGGGTTCTGTGGCAGTTCATCGCCGGAGCATACCACCCGTGATATCCGAGTGTACGAGCTTCTCCGCCTGCTGCCTTTCCCATCAATTCTCCCATGTCTGTATTCCATGTAGATGCAACTACAACCGGATTGGGATACGTAATTCCTTCTCCGGCATTCCCCATCACAATTCCGGAAAACAATGTAGAACAAATGCAGGTAGAACCGTCCGGCATCAGACGCTTGGGAACACCCAGTCTTTTAATCTTTTCCGTATGCCATGCGCCGTTCCCGCACAGGTCGCACATCTCACCCACAGTCAACTGACTGATAAAATCATCCCATTTCGGATCGTCATAGGGTACGCCCATCATATCCTGAAGCATCATTTTCTTTGACAGTTTTACCCCTATTGCCGGCATATTCTGCTCATTGTGATCGATTTCCAAATCGGAAGACAAAGCGGCAAGAACCTCATCCGAAGCATGGTAACATCCATCATCCGGTCCTTTAAAAGCAGACGAATCCTTATCCCAGGTTCTTGTCAGATCCTTTCCTTTCGTCTTTGCATCCTGAAACCGGACAACTGCGGGGTTCTTATCAGAGGCTCTTTTTCCATCTGCATCCGACCGGAATACGATTTTTTCAGCCAGAACAAAGGAGCAGCTTTCTATCAGTTCGTGGGCATTTTTCATCACACAGATTTCATACGTACCGGCTTCCAGAACGTAGGCTCCCTGCTCCTTTTCATCAAAGCTCGCCAGATCTTCCAATGCAATGTTAAACGAATGCACGACTTCCGCTCCCGCTTCCAGGCAATCTGTTTTCCAGAATGTCACAAGATTGACGGACGCTTTCTCTATCGTTCCGTAATACGGCGGCTTTACATAGATCTGTACAACTTCCTTTCCGGCATCGTTTCCTGTGTTTTTTACTTTAACCGTACATAAAACAGAGTCTTTGGTCCTTTCAAACTGAATGATTTCCTGTGAAAATTCCGTGTAACTCAACCCATAGCCAAAGGGCCACATCACTTCCTGTTCATAACGATATTCCGGATCCGTCTGATACCTGGTTTCAAAATACCGGTATCCCACATAAATTCCCTCGCTGTAATGAAGAAAATATCCGCTCCCGTTTTTATAATTATCAAGATGATAACTTTTTTCATTCCAGCTTCCATCCGGGTTCAATATCTGGAAATTATTACATGCCGGCGCTGCAAAACTGTCTTTTTGCCAGGTATCTGCAAGTCTTCCGGATGGATTTACTTTTCCCCTCAAAATTTCAGCAAGAGATTTCGTTCCGACACTCCCCGGCATCCCCATCCACAGGACACCCTTTATGGCTGGGTATTCAGAAAGCCATCCCATTTCCAATGGATTTGCCGTATTAAGTATCAAGATCACCTTGGAGAAATGTCCGCAGACTGCCTGCACCATCTCTTTCTCTCTTTCGCTTAACCGAAGCTCCGAGGCTTTCAGTTCAAATCCTTCACTTCCTCCTCTGCCTAACACGATCAATGCATAATCCGAAAAATCTCTGGCGTGCTCCACAACCGTTCGCCCATCTTCATAAAGACCTGTAGATTGAAATACGGATAATGGCAATTCTTCTAAACTAAGGTCCGGACGTTTTCCCAAAAATTCAGCTCCGCCCTTATTTACCTTAACAACACCCACATCCTGTTTCTTATTCCCTTCAATGGACAACTTCTTATCTTGTATATAATTCGTATACAGATTTAGTAAATCTTCATTCAGCTCAAAATGACCGAATTCTCTAAGAGAATGGAGAATCGGGATACACTTCGACAGGTCGGAGGCTGCCGACCCGCTGCCATTATAGAATGGCTGCAGGCTGCAGCGCCCGAACACATTGATTTTTGTCACTTCTTTTTCCGATATTGGCAGGATATGCCCTTCATTTTTCAGTAAAACGATCCCCTCACCTGATATCTGTTCTGCCGCATCAAGAGCCGTCGTCTTTGCCTCCCGGATTGCTTCTGTCTCCGGCCATCTTTTTGAAATCTGCCAGACGGGAAGACGCAGCACAAAACAAAAGAAGTATATAGGCAGAGCCACAAGCGCCGCAACCAAAATGCAGGCGCCTACGGATAACCCGAACGAAACCAAGATAGGAAATAAAAATATCACTAATATAGGATAGAATATATTTCTTTTTTTCATTTTCTCCCTTTAAATCTGTCCTTTTAAAAATCACATTTATTTTTTATCCAAAAATACAGTTCTGCCTTCTGTAATCCCGCATTCATTAAATGCATCCACCCGCACATAATAACTGCATCCGGCAACCAGCGCCCCGACTCTCTGTTTTGTCTCGAAAGTCATATAGCTATGGTATAATTTGTCCGGTTCTGTTCCCCATAAAATATTGTAGCCGACAGCTCCCTCCGATTTTGCCTCAACAAGCATATCAAGGTCATTTTTCCGTACTGCAGTGAATTCCGGCGTTCCCGGCTTTTCACCTCCTGTTCCGATTCCAAATACCCGGAGTCCGGAGATACAAGGCTTCTGTCCATACGGGACCTCAACGATGGTCAGTTTCAGAAACCGGATCTGCATTCCTTCCTCGCATACAACGAGATCGTGAGTAAGATCCGTTTCTGCCTTTGATTTATCCCTGATTACAAAATAATGTTCTCCATCCAGAGACCCTTCCAGTATCCACCGTGTATACAGTTGGGCCTCTTCAATATACCGTGCCTGTGCAGTTCCTCTGATTTCTCCCGGAACCGGAATGTCGATTTTATCATCTGCAAAATTAATCTGCACAGCATGAACATTCTGTGGTTTCTCCAAATCTATCTGAAGCCATTCCCCGCTTTTTGAAGATGAAGCCTGCCACCAGTTTTGTACATTTTCGTTGACTGCCAGCTCTGCCTCTTTTCCTTCTGTGCTTCCTGACGCAGTTGCAGGCTTCTTGTAACTCAACAGATACCATTTTGGTTCTGCCCACGGATCCCTGCTTTCATCAGACATGTCCATCGGCCAGTCCCCGTATCTCTGATTACAAAACAGATTTCCTTCTGCATCCAATCCAGCCGGCCAGATTCCCAGACGTCGTTCAAACATATGGTTTACGCTGATCCGCATAGTAGCGGCGTGCCACAGTTTTCCTGACATATCCCGCATGGTTGAACCGTGTCCCGCCCCGGGAAGAAATCCTCCCGGCTTGTAGGAATACGGATTATTTTCAGCTGGAACAAACGGGCCCAGTGGATGTTCTGATACATAGACGCCGTCTGCATATGTATTATATTGTGCTCCGGGGCACGCATACTGCAAATAATATTTCCCGTTAAACTTGTCCATCCATGCTCCTTCTATGTACGGCTTTGCACTGAACATTCCCTTTGCCATCGGAATCATTTCCTGTGGAATTGTTTCCACACTCATTCCCCGCATTTTCAGAAATCCCTGAAATGCCGCTTCAACTTCTTCCTCACTTTTGGGGAGATCCGCATTATCCTCTCCCACACGTTCATATCCTTTTGAAAATGCGTCTCCATAAATAAGACCTTTTTTTCACCTATCGGAAGCATCGTTTCAGGATCAAGCTCCACGCCCCAGATCGGATCTGTATTGGTACATCCCCAGTAAAAATAAAGACGTCCGTCGTCATCGCAGAATAAGTTCGGATCCCAGAATTCAAAACTCCCCGGAATTTCTTCATATGGTCCGTTTACCGGATCTTTTGTCCGATAGAAATTACAGTTTTCTCCGCGCTTTGAGGCACACAAGTATACATAATCCCCGACCGCCCGTATATCCGGCGCATAATCATAAAGCGGTAGTTCATCCGGCAGACGGTAATATTCCCAGTCCGCAAGATTTTCCGATACCCACACACCCAGCGTCATAGATGCAAAAATATAATATTTTCCCTTAAAACATATCATGGATGGGTCAGCAGCTTCCCTGGCGACCTGAATCCCTGCATTACTTCTTTTATCATCATTAAACTGATACCGATAATTGATATTTATCGGATTACATAAATAGCTCATTTTTTCCTCCCAATCTGTCTTTTTCATCAGGCATTTGGATTCGCCGCACCTGATTCCGCTTCCAGTTTTGCTTTTTTCTCCGCCTCAAATGCCGCTGCCTGTTCCTCCAGCTTTGAAAATGCAACACAGCACAAAGCGATAATTACCAGCATTACTGCCGGAACCAGAGCAAAGTCAGCCCGGATCATCATCAGCGCACTGGCGGGCTGAGACGTCGCATTCTCTGCGGAAACATATCCGGCTATCATAAGCAGCATCCCGGTAACCCATGATCCCATAGCCGCGCCTGCCTTCATTGCGAAATTGGACAGAATACCGGAAGAACCATCCATTCTGGGCATACCGAGCATTTCATTATATGTACAGATATTCATGATAAAAAGCACACCGTAGTAGGAGAGCGGAAGTGTCGCAAACTGTCCCATTACGTATCCGACCAGCACGCCCGGCAAAAATGACCCGGAGATGAAGCAGATCAGATATCCAATGATTCCTACCACACAGAACATGGCGATCATCTTACCCATAGAACCAACCTTTTTCATAATTGCCGGAAAAGCAGCCATGACAGGAAGCAGGACAATTCCCACAACGCTTAACAGACCGGCAAGTTCGATCTTTCCCACGATCCACTTAAAATAATAGGAGCCTACCGCCAGGTTTGTAATGATATTGTAGCAGAGCATGATAATTGCATAATACCACACATATTTGTTGCGTTTAAACAGGGTCATGATTTCATGAAAATGAATCTTTTCCTGGTTTGACTGCTCATCCACAGCCGGATCCTCCTTACAGAAGACAAAACGGAGCACACCAATCAGAGTTGCCGGAATCATGACCAACGCCACCGCTGCTGTCCAACCGGAAGCCGTTGTTGCAATTCTTCCCATCAGAACCGGGAATATTACATTCATGACCAGAGAGCCTCCCATTGTGACCATACTTCCATAAGACGCCACCTTACGAATCAATACCGGATTATTACTGAAGTGGCGGATTGTATATGGGTTTGCCGCTGCTCCCCGGAAGGTGGAAAAGATAGAAAACGTCAGTGTATACATGAAGAAAATCCATGCAAATTTGACGCCTTCACTCCATGCCGGATTTCCTGCAAAAAGCAGCACGGAACAGATTGTCATACCGACGATGCCAATCTCATACGGACGTCCCTTTCCCCATTTTGTGTGGGTATTATCCACCAGCCAGCCCGCTGCAATATCTGTAAACGCATCCACAACCTTACTGAGCAACAGAAGTGTCCCCACAACACCAACATTCAGCCCCAGAGTATCGCTTGCATAAATTGTAAGATAATTAAGAACAACTACGTTAATCCAGGCTGCCGACACGTCCGAACTCTTCCACAGCATCAGACGCCCGAACCCAAGCCTGTCTTCCTTTTTTGTTTTTGCTTTCGCCGCTTTTCCCATTTTCTTTCCTCCTAATCTCTGCTTATTGTTTTTTTATCTGCTGCAGCGCCTCATTGAGCTGTTTTATCTGCTCTGGTTTTACAGCGTCGCCGGCCTGTTTTAACAGGCTCTGTATCTTCATTCCCGCCATCATTTTTTCAAGATTGGCATTTCCCTCCGTACTGGCCGCCACATCGCCCCTGGATGCCGATGCCTGCGCTATAATCCTCCCCAGAATCGCGGCTCCCGCAGGATTTGCCATTACTTCCCCCATCGTATCCTGAATAGAAAAGCATTCCGGATTTATTTCCTCCCTGTCAAACCAGTTCACGACCGCCTCTTTTTGGAACAGATAATCCGGATTGGGCTGGGATACCTTCCGGATAACGGCAGTATCCATACAGTCGCCCGCCATCGCCCTTATCAGATGTTCCCCTGTCAGCGGGACCTGGAAAACAAAAACCCTTTTTCCTTCCTGCCGCTTTACAATTTCTCCGTCAACCAAAAGTGTTACCTCAGGCTGATTGGAATAGACCTTAACCTCCGTCATATCTTCCGTCCTGTCCGCATATCTCTTTCCGCAGATATGGACAAAAGCCTCTTTGCTCCAGGCTGCTTTATAAAGATAAAACGCATCCTTTTTCAGCTTCCGGTCCATAGAAACCAGCCCCTTCTGATTCACACCGTGGGCTCCTCCCTCATCCCTTCCGTCTGCTGCAAAGTCGAACATATTCCAGACATGTGTCGCCCATAAATAGGGACGTTCTTCGATGCATCTCAAAATATGCTCATGATACAATGCCTGGTACTGTTCGGAATAGTCTCCTATTTCCGGATGTGCTGTCTGAAACCTGGGATTCGCATCCGCTCCATATTCGGAAAACCCGATGATTCTCTCCGGATATTTTTCATGATACTCATCAAAGAAACGGTCGTTCTGGCTCAAATCTCCGATATACCAGCCGAAATATAGGTTGTAGCTTCCGATATCCGGAATATCAATGATGGAATTGTCTGTCTCCAGCATGAATACATGTGCCATCGTAGTCGGACGGGTCTGATCCATCCGATGACACAGATCATTCAGTTGCCTGTGATTCTCCAGCATATCCTCCGTCACACTGCCGTTTGCTGTGATCTCGTTGGAAAGTCCCCAGCATACGATAGACGGATGGTTATAGCACTGTGTGATCAGTTCTTTCATCTGTGAGAGCGTGTTTTCCCGCCCGTTCGGCATATGCTGTGTAATATACGGAATCTCTGCCCATACGACCATGCCGTATTCATCGCACAGATCATAAAACTCCTGCGCATGCTGATAGTGCGCCAGCCGGATCGTATTCGCGCCGATCTCCCGGATCAGATCCATATCTTCTCTGTGCATTTCCGGCGTCAGTGCATTTCCGGCTCCTTCTCTGTCCTGATGTCTGGAAACGCCCCGCAGCGGGTAGGATTTCCCGTTCAGGAAAAATCCTTTGTCTTTGTCGAACGAAATCGTCCGGCATCCAAATCTGGCAGATACCGAGTCCGCAGGATTTTTCTCATAATCTGCGTTTTCCAAAAGTAACTCTGCTTTCATTGTATATAAGTACGGATCCTTAATACCGTTCCAGAGACGGACGTCTTCTAGCTGTAACTCTGCGCAGGCATATCCGTCCTCTGCTCTTACCGTTGTCTCTGCATTTGCCTCTTCAATCCGAAACCGTACTGTTCCCTCGCCGTTCACCCATGCCTCCGCACGGATCACTGCCCGGCTGCCTTCTACCTGCGGCGTTACCTTTATCCCGGGCGTACCATCTTTGATTAATTCAAAATGATTTTCCGGTACTCCGATCAGATTCACATTCCGGTAAAGTCCGCCGTAAAAGGTAAAATCCGCCTTCTGGGGATATACTCTGTCATTGACCCCATTGTCTACTGCCACACACAGCAGTTGGTCCTCTGCCATATATTCCGTTACGTCTACGCGAAAAGTGGAATATCCTCCTTCATGGTGAGCCAGTTTCGTTCTTCCCAGATATACATCCGCAGTCATGGCCGCCCCCTGGAATTCCAGAAAAATTCTCTCATCCTTTGCCGGCGCCATCTTTTCCATCACCCGTGCATACATACAGACGCCACGGTAATAATCATTACCTCCGTCCTGTCCGTCTTTTGCATTCCAGGTATGCGGAAGCGTGACCTGCTCCCATGTATCCGGTACAGCATCCGGAACAACGTCTGTCTTTGCAAAGAACCAATTACTGTTTATATTCTCTGTCCGTCTCATGCTTTGTATCCTTTCCTGTCGTTATCCATAATTTTCTTTATTCTTTCATTTACAATCTGTACATCCCCTCCTCCGGCCATAACCTCCTGAATATTCCACAAATAAAATTGTTTTCATGTGTTAAGATTTGTCTGTTTTTTTATCAGGAGATTTTGCGTGCTTATAATTATTACGAAATTTATCGACTCATTTCTTAATAAGACCATTATATTTGTTCGTTTTATCAATACAACTCACAAATTATGTTTTATGTCTGTTTATTAGCGTTATTTTTCGAATTAGACTAATTTTTTTCCTTTAAGTCGAAATTTATGACATATATGTATATAGATACACATTTTCTCTGTCGAACGTTCAAGAATAAAAAATCATGTATCAGCATAGTATTCACGCCAATACATGATTTCTTAATTATGAAAGTCCAAAACCTATAGAATAAATATTTCCCATTTCGTCGATATACGCTTCTATATCATTCGCGACATCTTCACAATGTGTTTCCACAGTTTCCATATCCTTGGGAATAAGAACCGGAAGCTTACCACTTGGTTTTACCTCTCCCGACAGCAATTCAAAAATAACTTTTTTCTGCATTCCAAAGTCCACAAGAACTGCATCGGCATAAGCCTCCCACTCACGGACAACCGTTGGACGTTCCATACGTAAAACCACTATCACCGGCTTTTCCTGCATTGCCTGCTTCGTGTAAATAATCAGATCTAAATCCGATTCATTTGCTGTCACTTCTATACGGTCTTTATAGCTGCGGTTAAAATCAGTTTCTCTCGGATCGCCCCCTGCAATGCTGCGCTCTCTTGCCAGCCTTGCCGTATAGGGACGATATTGCAGGCTAATAGGATAATAACCGGGATTTTTTTGATTTTCCCCTGCCATCATATCAAATTCATAGCCGTTGCGCCCCCGCGGGGAATCCACAAATACAACCGCGGCATCTGCCTTTTCAGGACTATCGACCCGTATAAAATACTGATTCACCAGTTCATCCCTCACTGGATTTCGATCCTCCGGCTTCGTTTTCATACGGACAAACCCATAGTAAGAATCTATATGTCTCATCGGAATATATACCCTTGCTTTTTTTGCTAAAGGGAATGCCTGGTTCTTGTTCTTTAACAATACCGGGGATTTTTTCTGTGCATTAAGACCACGCCGGACATATTTTTCACATCCAACCACCTGCTTACTTTCTTCCACATCCAGATATGGCTGGTCAAAAAGTCCCAGTCGGAACAGATTCAGAAGCAGCTTATATGCAGACAAATAAAGTTTGCCATCCATATAGTCCCGTCCATGCTTTTCGCATCCTAACTTATACGCATCATCCACCACGCTGCGGTCATCCAGTCCTCCAAACTGATTGACGCCATTTTCGATCAGTTTTAAAACCCGTTCTGCCTGGGTCAGAT
Source organism: uncultured Lachnospiraceae bacterium (assembly GCA_958402795.1). Classification (GTDB taxonomy): domain Bacteria; phylum Bacillota; class Clostridia; order Lachnospirales; family Lachnospiraceae; genus Schaedlerella. Next base: position 79,694 of record CATXUX010000008.1, read on the forward strand.
GCTCCACGCCATGACATTTTCCTCCCATTACATACATCCCCACATGTGGCGTCTTATCTTTGGTAATTCCCCAATCCGTACAGATAACACCTTCATAACCATACTTTTCGATAAGCAGATCTTGAATAATATACTTGTTATAAGAATTTCCCACATTTTCATGATATTTCTTGTCCTGATTCCAGGGTACATTATAGTACGGCATGACTGCCGCACAACTTCCGGTTTTTCCTTTCAAGCGGAATGCGCCTTCTACAAAGGGTTTCAGATGTGTTTCAAAATTATTTCCCGGATAAACTGCATATTTTCCAAATGGATAATGGGCATCCCTGCCTCCTTCTCCGGTTCCTCCGCCCGGCCAATGCTTTGCCATAGCAATAACGCTGTCCCTTCCCCATCCATCTGCTTCTCCTTCCGTTGTCTGCAATCCGTCGCACACTGTCCGGGCAAGTTCTGTGGTCAACTCCACATCAGAACCAAACGTATCCTGAATCCGGAACCATCTTGGATCGCTCCCAAGATCAATCTGGGGACCTAAAGCCGTTGCAATGCCGAGAGCACGGTATTCTCTGGCAACCGTTTCCGCATAATCGCGAGCTATTTTCATGTCATGTACCGCTGCCATAGCCATGCCTTCCGGCCAGGCGGATACCTCCCCGGATGCATTACGGAATTCCACACGGTCTCCATCCGCTCCATGACGAGGATCGCTGGATAAATTAACCGGTATTCCATGCGGGCAGGCTTCAGCGAGACTTTGCATCCGGTTTGACCATTCCACCGTAGTCTCCACATCTTTCATATTTGATACCAAAAAATGACGAATAAAATCCTTCTCCACCATTTTTTCCTGCTGGTCTGTCAATTCAGAAGGCTTAACGTCTTTTGCTTCCGGATATGTCACGCCCCCATAAGTACCTACATTCTCCATCTGCCCCGGCATAGCGGGGATTGGCTGTGATGAAGTATGCAAAGTCAGACCAATCATTTCTTTCACACTCAATCTCCCTGCCAGGTCTTTTGCTCTTTTTTCGCTGGACAGTCTCCAATCTTCATATGGGTAAAGGATTCCATCCCCTTCCGCATCTTTGAAAGCATATCCGTCCTGTTCAATGATCCGGTTTCGTATTGTTCCGATTGTTTTTCCGTTTTCATTCTGATAGAGCGTGTAACCCTCTTTTTCTATTTTCGTATATGGCATAATTTTCTCCTTATAATCTTTTATTATTGACCAATTACAGCATCGGATTCCAAAAACTTACAGTGGAAATTTTCCGCGTCGCCGCGTACCACCGCAAGGGCGCGTCCGCGGTATGTAGTAATGGTACCGCCGGTATAATTTTCCTCTGTAGTCGCCCTTCCGGAACCAAGTGCAATCAATTCTGCATCTTCCCCAGCCTCTGCAATAATGGCTTTCTGTGCATACGGCACCAGATTACCATCCTGATCGGTCACCTCAATGACCAGATAATTTACAGATTCCTCATCTACCGGAACGATTCCCTTCCTGCGGAGCGCCACCAGAGTCTCATCCTCTTTCACAACAAGTTTTACCGGTTCTCCTGCGCTCTTAATGGAGTCGCCGGAAATTTTATTTCCTTCCGCATCATAACTGACTGCCGATATTACTCCCCGTACATATTCTGTGTTCCAGACTGCACGGAAATCATGGTCTGCGCCTGCGGGTTTTCTGCCCAGACTGTGCCCGTTTACCAGAAGTTCTACCGCTGCGGCACGCGAATATACCTCTGCCTTAATGGGAGTTCCCTCCGCCACCGGCCAGCTCCAGCTTCTGTCACAATCCCCCCAGCCATATCTTCCAAGAAGTTCTACTTTTCCTATATGTGCCGGATTGTAAGTCACAATATAAGTTGCATCAGACCCCCAGACTGCACTGCGATATCCGAGCTGCGGCTTCACAAACCCACAGATATCAAAATCTCCCGTTTCTGCTGTGCGCGCGGGATATTTTGTCCGGAACATTGCCTGTCTCATCATCGGAACCTGCTCTTCTTCTACATAAAAGGTGTTCCCGATTCCGGCTTCGCCAATATAATCCATACTGGTCCACTCAAAATCTCCGATTACATATGGCAGCCGCTCCACATCCGCCCAGTAACCTGCCAGCTCACGCGGTTTACTCTCCGTGCAGCAAATTACACGTTCCGGATGCTTCTCATGAGACGGTTCGTATTGATATTGCAGATAATTATAGCCTGCCACATCCCAGTCTTTCACAAAGGGAGCCGTATAGGAATCCCATATTTTCTGCCCGAACTCACAGTCCAGATTGACCATGCCATTTTCCTGAAGTTTCGCCGCATTTGCCATAACCGACTGCCAATATTTTCCGTTGTCTTCATCCTCCAATCCATGAAAGAACGAACATAAAGCTCCTCCGATTGCCCTGGTTGCGTCCATTGTTCTTGCAAAAGCAGCCAATCCTGCAGATGTCGTATAACCGTCCGATAATCCTCCCTGCTCAACAATTTCATTTCCGACAGACCACATAAAAATACTTGGATGGTTACGGTCTCTCCGCATCATAGCGGTAAGCTCCTGCTGCCATTCTGCTTTAAAGAAATTGCTGAAATCATAATAATCTTTTTCCATATTCCATACATCAAATGCCTCGTCAATTACAAGCATCCCTAATTCATCACAGGCATTTAACATATCTTTGGATGGCGGATTGTGTGCAAAACGCAACGCATTAAAGCCCGCATCCTTATGAAGCTTCACTTTACGATATTCACTGTCGCGAAATGCTGCCGCTCCCACAATACCGTTATCATGATGGATGCAGCCGCCCTTCAAATTTATAGTTTTTCCATTCAGCTTAAAACCATTTTCCGCATCTATGGTAATCACACGGATACCAAAAGACGTGTTCTCTTCATCACAGATTCCCTGCGCATTCGTACATACCTTCAAGTCATACATCTCCGGAGTATCAATATCCCAGATTTTCGGAGATTCGATGGAAACTTCCGACGTTACTGCTGTCGTTTTACCAGGCTCTACTGTTACCTGTTTCTGAAGTTCTGCAGCCAGTTTCCCTCCTGTACGCTCTGTAATTTGCAGTGTCATCTCCACGGTTTTGGTTTCTTTCGTCTCGTTCTTAACAGAAGCTTCAATCACGAGTTCTGCAAGATTTCCTTTCACATTTTTTGTATAGACATATAAACCGTCAGGAATCACATGAACCTTCTCCGCTGTCAAAAGCGTAACTTTCCGGTACAGACCCGCACCAGAATACCATCGGCTATTTGGTTCATTGCTGTTTCCTGCCGTCACAGTAATACGGTTTCGCCCGATTTTTAAATAGGAATCAATCTCAACGGTAAATGGAGTATATCCATAATGATGACGTGCTGCTACATGACCATTTACTACTACTTTTGTCATCCCATAGCATCCGTCAAAAGAAAGGATATGTATCCGTTCTTTCTCTTCTTCTGTTATCTCAATATACTTCGTATAAGATGCAGTGCCGCCCTTATAAAATCCTGTTTCAGAGCCTCCTGTTGCATCCTCTGCCACATCTCCCGCGATCATGAAATCATAAGGCAGGGAGATTATTTTTTTCTCTGCCGGCATCATTGGTATGTTAGATGGTTCTCCCATCTGAAATTCCCATTCCTTATTTACGTCTACGTGCTTCATTCTTGCTTCTCCTTTCGTTTTATTTTGCTCCATACAGCAAACTGTTTTTCCGGTCTTTTCTCATAGTACACATTCACTGCTGTATTCTGTATCTATGTATATCTTATTTTATTGATTAAACTTATACAACTCAAAAATTAGTCTGTTTGTCTGTATATTAGTCTGTTTTTTGAATTTTGTTTAATTTTTTGTTGAAGCAACTAATTTTATGACATATAATAAAAAGCAGAACAGCAAATAAATTTACTAAATTGACTAAGGAGTATATCATGTTTTCACCCACCGAAATCGACTATAATCTAAATCTTTTACACGGCATATTTTCCTGCAATACTCTGATGTACTATTGGACATATGACGCCGACCTGCAGCTTCTGGATACAAACTGCAGTGATCTGATATTAAATACGATTTTTGAAAATACAGGATGCCAGGAATACATGTGGAAATATGGTCTTACGCACACCGCTCCGCTCCTTTTAAGCGCCCCTTTGGGATTAATGTGGTGTGCGGCATTTGAGTACCAGGAAAATTCTTTAAGCAGAATCCATCTGCTTGGACCTATTTTTACTACAGAAGTTTCCCAAAAAGGAATTGCTGATTCCATAAAAAATTATGACATTCCCATAACCTGGAAAAAAAGACTGGTGGAATATCTTACGGAACTGCCCATTGTATCCAGCATCAATTTTTTCCAGTACGCGCTTATGCAGCATTATGCCGTCACCGGAGAAAAACTGCACATCAGCGACGTACAGTTTCAGGAATTCGAAGATTCTAAAAAGCATCCTTCTTTATCCTCCTCTTCCCAGAAAGACCGTCATCATGTCTGGCAGACAGAACAGGCTCTGATGCAGATGATCCGGGATGGAAACCTGAACTATAAAAACGTTTTCGACCAGGCCAGCACAGTCAGTCATGGCGTGCAGATTAACTCTGACAATCCTATGCAGCAGATTCAGGTTACTTATATCGTATTTATTTCATTAAGCGTCCGTGCAGCCATCGAAGGCGGTCTCTCTCCGGATACGGCTTATGCCCTGGGCGACTGCTATATCCAAAGCATCATCAACTGCAAAACAATCTCTGAAGCTATGGCAATCGGACACACGATGTACGAAGATTTCATCCAAAGAGTCCACAAATATAAATGTAACCAAAATATCTCGCAAACCATCCAAAGCTGTTGCGACTATATTCAGATGCACATAGAGGAAGAACTTTCCTTAAAGGATATCGCAAAACATTTTGGTTATACGGATTATTATTTTTCGAAAAAATTTAAAAAAGAAATGGGAGTCTCTTTCAATGAATATCTGAAAAAGGAAAGAATCCGCCATGCACAGACTTTGTTGAAAACAACCTCCCTCAGCCTTCAGGAGATTCGGGAAAGACTTCACTTTTGCTCCCGCACCTATTTTACAGATGCCTTTAAATCGGTTGTCGGAGTCTCTCCCTCAGATTATCGGAAGCAATATGACCGGTATTAATCATAATGAGCCGATTTCATTTTTCTTGCTGAATATACACTGTAAATTCCAATGCACAACACGAACACCGTAACTATGATGCCGGTTATACTGTTCATTGTCTTTCGAAACAACTCCTGCTCTTCTCCAAAGGAGGAAAACATTGCCGTCTGTAATGACAGAATGGAGACACAGGCGTCAATGTAGCCGATCCCCCGGATCGCCATCAAAAGCGGCGACTGCAGCTTCCTGACTTTTACCAGATTTATTACGGCAATGGTAATCTTGTAAAAGGTATAAGTGGCAACCGCATAAATCAAAAATCCCGGATAATGCTTTCCTTCCTCTTCACAGACCATGAGAATGACCATGCCTGCCAGTGCGATCGTCATAACAAGAAACAGGATCCCGCATGTATGGTAAATCGCAATTTCCTCTGCCAGCAGCGCTTTTCCTTTCTCTTCTTTCTCCAGCTTTCGCTCATATCTTACCGCAAGGAACCGCATGGTACTTAACAAAATATAATAAGCGGATAATGTACCATACCACGCAGACTGGCTATATAATCCGACCACTCCGTTAAAAAGGGCAAATATTACATTCAATACCAGACCGAGAACTGCAAACACAACCGTACGATATCTGTAATCTTCTCCCATTCGATACGCAAAATCTTCCGGCTTAATGCTTTTTTTCAATTTTTCCCTGTCCGCCATCATATCCGCCATGTGATTCCTCCCAGAGACGGTCTGCTACCGGCGCCCATTTTTCCGCCGTTTCCACGCATTTGTCAGAGAATTCTTCCGCACTCTCCAGATTCTGGTAATCCGTGCTCTTCGCATGGCTCTTCTCCACGATCTCCGTGAGTCTTCCCGGATTATCCAGCACCGGACAAGGACGAAGCAGATTCTCATTCCATGGCTGATTATCATGATATCCCATAAACAGCGGAGAACGGTACGCCTCCAGCAGTGTCTTCTCCCGAATGTTGGAATCGGAATAATGGATAAACGCACATGGCTCGATATCTCCGTTCGCATTGATATGACAGTAGTAGCGGCCTCCGGCAATACAGCCCCCCACATATTCACCGTCATTCCAGAAATCTACGGTAAAAATCGGTTTTGTCTCGCGGTACTCCCGGATCTTATGATACATCATCTCCCGCTGCCTGGCCGTTGCCATCAGTTCTTTCACAGCGCCTTTTCCCACCGGCATATATGTGAAGAACCACGCAAACTTGGCTCCCATGTCGATCATCTGGTCAAAATATTCCTCACTTCCGATAACTTCTGCATTTGCAGACGTATAGCAGCAGGAGATGCCAAAAGGTAGTTTCTTCTCTTTTAAGATTCCCATGGCATGAATGATCTTCTGATAGGTTCCGTCTCCTCTTCTGGAGTCTGTCGCCTCCTCAAAGCCTTCAATACTGATTGCCGGAACAAAGTTCTTCACTCTGAGCATCTCGTCCGCAAATGCCTCGTCGATCAGTGTTCCGTTCGTAAATGCGGAGAACACACAATCCGGATGCGCATCACAGAGGCGTAGAATATCTTTCTTTCTGACAAGTGGTTCGCCGCCGGTAAACAGATAGACATAAGTACCAAGTTCTACGCCCTGCGTCACAATGTCGTCCATCTCCTCGTAAGTCAGGTTCATGTGGTTTCCGTACTCGGCCGCCCAGCACCCGGTACATTTCAGATTACATGCGCTGGTCGGATCCAGAAGGATCGCCCATGGAATGTTGCAATTGTATTTCTTCCGGTTCTCTCTCTGCTTCTGGGAACCCACCAGCGCACCGTTGATGATAAAATTTTCAAACATGCGGTTTCTTACCTCCGGATCAAGATCCTTCCACAGGCTCATCACAAGCTGATGCCAGTTATTGTCTTTATCCAGAACTACACTTCTTACCGTTTCCCGCTGTGTTTTCAATGTGTCTTTCCGGTCAAATTTATCAAACCAGTCCAGAAGTTTGGGAAGATTCCTCTCCGGATCTTTATCCAGATATGAAAGTGCCTGTTTTACAGCAAATGCTTCTACGTTCTCTTTTAGTGCCATTGTCTTTTTCTCCTTTGCATTGATGTTTATAACATACGCTCCTTTTGTTTGCGTATGGTTGTCGTTTTGTTTCAGAATTATTAAGTTTCCCATACAATAAAAAAACACCGGCCATAAGCCGGTGCTTCGTATTTTTTCTATGCCTTTAGCAGTTTCAGCAGTTCATCAAGCATACTGCCGCTGTCCCCTACTACTTTGTAGTTTGAGATTTTAAAAATATCTGCATTTTCATTGGTATTGATGTTGATGATCAACCCACTGTCTTTCATCCCGCAAACATGATGTGCCGCGCCGGAAACGCCAAAGCCGATATAGAGCTTCGGCCGGATCATCTTTCCGCTGGTTCCCACCATTGCACTTTCATTGTCCATGTATCCGATATCAACGATCGGCCGCGTATAGCAGAGAGATGCGTTTAATAGGCGCGCAAATTCTTTTGCCTTTTCAAAGTTATCCTCATCTCCGATCCCCAGGCCGGTGCAGACAACCGCCTCTGCCTCTTCGACCGGGATCTCTGCCGTTTCTATGACAGTCTTTTCAACCAGCTCGATTCCGGACTGCAGATCATCTAACCCGGTCGGCTGAAAGCTGCACACTTCCACCTGTTCTGCAGGCGTCAGCTCTTGTCTCTCAAAAACCCCCAGTGTAATGGACGCCATAACCGGCCGTGCTTTCGGAACCAGAATCTCCCCCATCAGTTTGCCGCCGAACGCCGGAACGATCATAACAAGTTCTTCCTGTTCATTCAGACAGATATCCGCACTGTGTGCCACGATTCCCGTATCCAGCTTTGCCGAAACGCCCGGCGCAATCTCTGCGCCGATCGCGGACGCGGCGATCAGAATCGTCTCCGGCTGTTTCTCCTTTGCCAGTTCATACAGCGCTGCTGTATAATATACCGGATTATATTCTTCCAGTTTTTCATGCTGCACTGTGATGATCTTATCAACGCCACTTTCTTTTAATTGTTCGGTCAGAGCACTGTCATCACTGAATAGAACTGCGGTATAGCAAGGTTTTTCCGACGCCTGCGCATACACACATTTCATCTTTGACAGGATTTCAAAGAAAGAGGAGGCAATGACATTCTGATTCTGTTCTGCAAAAATCCAAAGTTCTTTCGACATCGCTCTTCCCCTCCTATCTCCTGATCAGCTTGCTGACAGTTTTCAGTATCTCTGCCGCCTTTTCGGCGTCGCTTCCTTCCAGTTCCACGCATTCCCGGTGATAATCTACATTCCGGTAATCGCCGGACTGGGTATAGGAACCTTCCAGTCCGATCCGGGATTCATCCAGATCGTCCAGATCTGCTGCCGTAAGCACGGTCAATGGTTTGTTCTTTGCCTGAAAAATCCCCATGACACTCGGATGGCGGACCGTATTCAACCGTTTCGTCACTCCAAAGACTGCAGGAAGCGCCACCTTGTATGTATATACACCGTCGCTCATTTCTTTCTTTACAAGCGCCTGTCCTTCCTCTTCCATCTCAAAACCGATGACGTCCGTCATATGTGCGATCCCAAGCATTTCTCCCATCTGTGACGGAACCAGCGCGGTCGCTCCGTCGTCGCTGGCATTTCCCAAAAGGATGAGATCAAACACTCCGGCCTTCTCCAGTCCTTTTACCAGAGAATACGACGTTGCGAGTGCATCTGCGCCGCCAAGTTTCCGGTCGCTTAAAAGATACGCTTCGTCACATCCATATGACAGTCCTTCTCTCAGCAGCTTTTCATTACTGCCAGGTCCCATTGAGAGCAGTGTGATCCTGCCGCCGAATTTTGATTTTAACTGAAGAGCAAGCTCCACCGCATGAAGATCGGTACTGCTGATCACCGAATCGATTCCTTCACGGACCAGCGTTTTTCTGACCGGATCCAGCTGGATCTTGTCATATTGCTCCGGATCCGGCACAACCTTCAGGCATACTGCAATATTTAACGCCATGTTTTTTCTACCCCTTTCACAGCATTTCCGATATGATGTCTACAATATGAGGCAGCGCAAAACAGCCGATTGAATTCATCTTCGCATCACGCAGATAGCGCTCGATTCCATTTTCCACGATCGTTCCGTTACCGCCGTTGAGAACCAGACACTCACTTGCGACATGCTCAAACATGCGCGCGCCTTTGACCTTTGCCGCCCACGCACGTCCCATAACAGTCATATCGCCTCTGTCGAGATCTTCCAGCACACCGTAAACCAGGCCGCGGAATTCTTCGATCTCCATCCACAGTTCTGCAAATGTATGGCGCATTGCCTGATAGGAGTCGAACAGAGACTTGTCGCCATGCATTCTCTCTTTTGCGTAGCTTAACGTCTTCTGGAATACGCCTTCCGCGGAGCCTAACTGACCCGCCGCGAGCAGGATTCCGATGCTGAACGCGCCGCCGAAGCCATCCATGTCAAAGGACGCCAGTACATTCGACATCGGCACCCGGCAGTTGTTAAAATAAATCTGACCGGTAGAAGAACCATGCCACCCCATCTTATTTTCAATATGACCGACCTTGAATCCAGGCGCGTCCTTCGGGACGAGGACGATCGTATACTCTCCCAGCGGAGAAGCGTATGGTTTCTTCGTCTTGCATGTTACGGAATAATAATCCGATTCACCGGCATTCGTACAGAAGATCTTGCCGCCGTTAATCACACATTCGCCGCCTTCGAAGGACGCCGTTGTCTGAAAATCCTGCAGACGGGCAACTCCGGTAGGTTCGCATTGTGCGCCTGCTATCACAGACTCTCCGGCAACGATCGGTTTCACGATCTTGTCGATCTGCTCTTCGTTTCCGATCTGTACAAGCATACTGGTTCCTGCGTGAAGAGAACTCAGGCACATGGCAAATGTGTTACTTTCCTTTGCAATCTCCTCCAGACAGATTCCCATGTCAACCCAGCGGGGACCAAAACCGCCGGCTTTTTCCGGGAACATCAGTCCGATGATCCCCAGTTCTCCCGCCTTTTTCAGAAGTTTATGAGGATATGTATCATGCTCCTCCATCTCTTTGACAAAAGGCTTTACCTCTGTTGCTGTGAACTCTCTTACCATCTTCTGTAATTGCTCACGTTCTTCATTCATATACCACATATCTGTTTCCTCCTTTTACATTCCCGCCAGATCTCTCATACTTTCGAATGGATATTCCGTCAGTTCAATGTAGAAACCAAAATCCTTTTTGGTGTCAAATACCGCTTCAAGAATCGGATTGTTGTCAATATATTCCAGCATCTTATATCCCATATTTTCCATATCCGAAATCGCTTCTTTCAGATTCGCCACTTTATAGCACACACAGAATATGCCGCTCGACTCTTCCGCTATCTTTGCAGAGAAGCTCTGAGAAGGATCGGTTACCTTAAAAACCTCAACGCCAACCGGCGCCGGTTCATAGACCACATTCGTGCCATACTGCTCCGTCATATCTTCCTTCATAAAGAATGGCTGCCCCATAAATTTTTCGAAATTTTCGCTGAATCGTTCAAAATGATCCGGATTTACATGCATATGGTCAAAACGTTCGATTTTAAACATGTTTTACACCTCCTGCTATTTGTAGGTTTTTTCACACATTACTTTCTGCTCCGGGGAGCGGAAATCCCCCTGCGGCATTCCGGGAATGGTTGTCCAGCGCGGAATGGCCGGATGTTCGGAATCTTCGTAGAGCTGAATTACGTTTCCTTCCTTATCATAAAATACAAAAGTCATACATCCCGGCGCCGTCTCCCACGGTTTGCTCTGCGGCATATATCCGTTCTCTACGATCCATTCATACCACGCATCGATGTCCTCAACTGCAAATCCCTGCTCGGTGTGTCCGGTATAGCCGTAATCTGTCTGCGGCGTAACAACGATCACTTCCGGATAAATCGGATGGCACAGTTCGATCGGCGCGCCCTTGCCATTATCCAGTGTAGCAATTTCCCATACATGATCGATGTCGTCTCCCCAGACTGCATCCGATCCGACATCATCCGACAAAGCATCATTCGGCACGATCAGTCTGGCGGTGAGCGTCAGTCCCAGTACATCCTGATAAAGGTGGATTGCTTCATCCATATCCTTCACCGTCGTCATCTGATGATGTAAACTCCCAACCTGCATTTTCTTTTCTTCTGCCATGTTCATTTCCTCCTCTTTTCATTCATGCTTCCCGCACTTATTTCAACGTTGCTTTTATTGTACCTTTTTGATTCTTCCTACAACAATCCGAAAACTGTCGGTTCTTTTTTGGGTAAGTTCCTACAAATTGTCTTGGAAATAACAATCTATTTCCGGATTTTCTTGTTCCCGGTTATCGCACTTTTGCGATTCCGCAGAAATGGCGCGCCGGAACTTTTTTTCAACAGCAAAAATGTCGGATATTTTCATTAAAATACCGACTAACAGACGGATTATGCCCCTTGCTGTGATTGAAAAGTCATGCGAATCATTGTATAATTTAAGGCAATTGAAACATACTTTACTTCTGTTTTGGGGAGGAATACATTCTATGTTGATTACCACCGATATTTTGTATGATATATTAAAAGAAAATCTGTCCATTCAACGCTATGGCTGCAGAATGGAGCAGCAGACATTATCGCTCCCTGTTTTCTATGAAGAAACGACACATCTGGAGGAAAACCGCGTCTACATTCTCCGTACCCGGGATCTGCCCCTCTCTCCTGAGACCAGATGCCTCTACATCTGTGTGGGACAACGCCCGTACCATATCCGGGAGTATTATCCGGGAGAAGTATTCTTCATATCAGAGCAAGGCATTGATCTGCTCACGGTATTCAATCATGTCCAGAAAGTATTTGACCGGCTTATCACATGGGAAACTCAGATGAAGTCTCTTCAGAATGAAAACGCGGACATCAAAGAGATGGTACGTCTGAGCATTCCCATATTTGAAAATAAAATCATCGTAACAGACTATAATCTTCAGATCGTCGCTTACTGCGAAGCTGCAGATTGTATGGGACGCAGAGCTGTCAATATGTGCGATGACTATGAGATGGTTCCAAAATCCCACAGCATTCTTTTCCAAAATGACTATATCACTTCAACCGCATCCCAGAAGCCATATATGGCTGAGATTGCCGGCGATAAATTCTATTGTATCAACCTGTATCTGGAGGATGTATATATGGGGGTCTGTTCCCTCTCCCCGGACTTCCGCAAATTTCGGGATAGTGATTTTGTCCTGTTTCAGATTTTTGCTGATTTTGTCTGCAACGCTTTCGCCGCTCAGTCCAAGGCGCCAAGCAGCCGTTTTGTGACAATGAAAACCATCTTTACCCAACTGCTGCAGTGTCTTCCTGTAAGCAGACAGTCCGTAGACAAAGCCATGAATTCTCTGCAGAGGAACTTTCATCATACGGATGTACAGAACTGCCGTTGGACTGCGATTGTGATCCGGAGTGCAAACAAACAGAAAACACTGCCGGAAGAATATCTCTGTTCTTCTATTGAAGGCATTCTAAATGATAGTATCGTGATCCGGTTTGATAATTCACTGGTTTCCTTCTGCATGTCAGTCACCGGGACTGATTCAAAAAAAGAATTATACGACAGCCTGACGCCCTTTTTGCAGAACATGAACTTCCGCGCAGGAATCAGCGAGCCATTCTCGAACCTTTTCGACGCACGCACTTATTACGCGCAGGCACGCAGCGCATTGGAAATCGGAACAGAGCAGTCATCGGAAACCTTGATCTATCCTTTCTCCGATTATGCATTCCTGTATATGCTGAAAAATTGCTGCGGAGAATTTGAACCGGAGCAGATGATACCGGAAAGTCTTTTGACACTGATACACCACAAAGGAAATACCGATTATGCCGATACACTCAAACACTATCTTGACAATGAAATGAACGCCTCCCGCACGGCTCAGGATATGTTTCTGCACCGCAGTTCGCTCATGCCTCGTCTGGAAAAGATCAAGTCCATGGTGGATCTGAGCACTCCGCAGCAGCGGTTATATATCCGAATGTGCCTTTACCTTTATGAATATCTCTGCATTCACCCGGACAAATGCTGATCATCTCTTTGTCCGCCTGGCAGTCGGAAAATGGAGTAAAATTTTCCGACTGCCCGTTTATTTATTATAGAAAATACTGTCTCGTTCTCTAGTAGAGCCGGATAATGTCCCAGAAACACACGTTATGAGGAAGCAGCTCAGAAGTGAGTTTTAATGTGTCCGTAACTGAGAGGAAAATGGTGCGTGTTTCAGGAACACAGGAATTTCTGTAATATTGTTCTTTGTCCGGCGTCGGCAAAAGAATTTTCATCAGAAATTCTGTCTCGTCAATATTTCCGTTGAGAAATTCGCCGATCCATATGTCAAGAATACTGCCGTTTGCCTTATTTAAAAATTGTCTTGTAATCTGCCATGTCCCGGACTGAATCTGTTTTAACGAAAATTCGACTCTTTGCGCCGCGGAGGTCTCAAAGAGCTGGTAAACGTCAGTAAATGATGCGTTCCGGCTGTTCTGAAAGGTATTTCCCGAAATAAAATGTGTATAATGAAAGGCGAGAATCTGGTAGTGATTCTCCTCTTTTTTGGTAATGATATAATTCTGTCCCCTGGATATTTCTTCAGTGCCTAACTGCTTTAGCATAGCAAACGCATGGTAAGCAGGCATCTTCAAATGGCTCCGGTCAAGCAGTCCGTATCCCCAGAAAGAAGGAGTTTTGTTTTGCATCAACGGGACAGACAACGATTCCTCTAAAATCCAGTATCCCATGAGATCATAGCAGTCGCGCAGCGACAACGCTCCATGGCAGATAAAGGCCGCCTGGTAGCAGGAATAGTGAACCGGAAGATCGGACAGGAAAACAGAAGTCCACTCTGTCAGATAAACAGGCGTTTCCGGATAATAACGGCGCAGGATTTCCAGCGCAAGTCTGCTTTCCCCGGCCAGAAGCATCGGATCGGAACTGATATGAAATCGGTTTTGATCCGTAAGAACCTGAAAGCTGAGATGCGCGGAGAGAAAGGACGGAGAAAATCCGTATTCCTTTAGCTCACAAAATAGTTTATCCAGATAATCAGGATCAAAGCCGGAGGAAAAGCCAAAACCGCCGGTCAGGGCCTGCGGAAGATAGTGTCCGATCAAAGACTGGATACGCCGGAAGTCTGCAACATATGTTTTGGCGGTATCTCTGGGGTTCATCCATAATTCAAAACACCATTTGGAAGTCCATTCCTCCGGGTAGTGGGCGGAACAGTGCTTTAAAAGCGCTTCCAGCAGTTCAAAGAATCGGTTTCCTCTGGAAAGAAACGGAAAACCTGCATCGGGAAAGGAATCGTAGCTGTAAGGAAGCTTGGAGAGTTCGAACACAGGAACCAGCTCCAGCTTGTACAGGACAGCTAAAACAGCGTCGAGATTATGAAAATAATACTCATATTTCGGCAGCACTTTGGGGATGAAGGAACTGCTGACTGCGCCCTGCACCCGGATAAAACGGATCCCGAGCTCTTCCTTTGCGGCAGCGAGATCCTGCTGGAAATCCTGTGACAGCAGATTGTGGATAAACCCTGCGTTTATCATTTCGCAGAAATCGCTTCGGAACGCATGGCTGTCAAGGACCGACGCTTCTATGTGCCGGGCAAGAAAAGCGTTTTCTGCCGAAGCGTCAGGAAAAACAGGAAGTTCCGCCCGCGCTGTCTTTTCAAGGGAATATTCCTGTTCTGATTTTGCGCGTTTTATTTTTGCCCGGTAATCAGTTGGCGACATATGGTAATGCATGTGGAATGTACTGCTAAGCGCCGCCGGATTGGAAAATCCGTTGTGCAGCGCGATCTCTGTGATACTGTTTTCGGTAAAACATAACTCCCTGCGCGCGTGCTGAAGCCTTTTTTCGGTCAGACAGTCCTTAAAATTTTTGTGAAGATATTTCTTAAAAAATCTGGACAGATATTCGGGAGTCAGATATAACTCTCCGGCAAGGTCAGAGAGGGTGACGGACTCCCGGAAGTGACGGTCAAGATACTCGGAGATGACCCGGATCCGTTCCTGATATTTTACCGGAACCTGTGAAGAGACAGGCGGAAGCATATAACGTTCTTCCAGAATTGCCAAAAACCGGAAGAAAAGTCCATGAAGGATCAGACGGTTTTTCGCGGCAGATTCCAAGTATCTGGCAGAAATGGAAGATACGATCCGTTTTAATTCAAAATAATCATTTTCTGGCTCTCTTACAGAGTCACAGCAAAGTGTGACTCCGTCCGGCATATTTCGGAATACAAATGCCGACTGGATGCCGATATGCAGACAATCCCCGGCGGAGACTGCGCTGACACAGTAAGAGACGTCCGGCGGAAGGATGCAGATGTTATCCGCGGTATAGAGGTTTTCGGATCCATTGTAATCTATACGGCAGCTTCCTGAAAGAATGTATAGGATGTCATAACTGCGATCGTGAGTATACGACTCCTTTGCCGGCAGGCTGGTATGATGTAAAAAAGTGACGGGCAGATCGTGAGCAAATGCGTCCATTAAAGTTCTCCTTTCTGGTCAGAAGCTGACGTGTGAAACGGTTCGATGGTGATAAGTTGTATTTCCTGATGAGACAAAGTACAGTCCAGCATCAGCGGGACGTCCGGCGCAACTTCTATGCAGGCGGTCTCGGGAATGAGTTCCGACTGTTGTCTTAACAGTTCCAGATCCTTTTCTCTTACCGGCGTCAAAAAGTGTAATTGATACCATTGAAATAAAAGATTGCTCTGTCTGGCTGATATCACATAGCGGGTGGTCAAATAATAGCCGGGGGGAAGCGCCGGAAAAACAAGTCTTAAGCTGTCGGAGGGACGACGCTTAAACAACTGGTCGGAAAGAAAGAAGTCCTCCCGGGTAATATTTTTTCCGCAATAATCCGGCGCAACGTGTTCATAGTGGTAGAGCAGACACTGGCAGGCGTCATTGGCGGAACGGGTGATGATGCAGTTCTCGTTCATAGCCGACTGCTCCCTGCCAAGCATGGAGAACAACCTCCAGGCATGAAAAGACGGCTTGGGGAGGTTACTGTCGCTAAATAACCCCCATCCTCCAAACAGCAGATCCGTCGTGTCCACATAGCGCAGAGGAATATCTGACATCAGGTAATACCCCATCGCTTTCACGCCACACCGGATGGCAGCAAACAGACTGTGGGTAATAAACAAAGCCTGATAGCAGGAATCATTCAGATAATTTCTGGAGGACAGATTGGAATTAAATTCTGTGATCCAGAGCTCGCGTCCGGGACAGATGGATTCGATAACTCCCATCAGAAGCCGCATCCGCTTCTCCAGAATGTCCGGATCGGGTGACAGAGAGGAGGCGGAATCATCTTTTTCAACCGAATAGAGATAGCTGGTAAAAAAATCCGGCATACAAGGTGCAGAACAAAATTGGACCACCAGCCGTTCAAATTCGCCGATAGACGCCCAGTTGTTAAAACCCGGACCTCCCACCCGGCATTCCGGCACATAAGAGTTGATCAATTCCTTGATCCGGCAGAAATACTGGATATATTTGTATGTGGTAAAGTCTGTCGTTTCTCCCAGAGATTCATAAACCGGAGAAGAAACCTCAAACATCCATTTACTCACAGAATCGTACCCGTAACGGTTGATGCTGGCGCAGATAAAAGAAGGAAGGATGTTTAGTACATGTTGAAAGTGCTCTTCCTCGTCGTCGGGAAAATCTGTTATTACCGATTCATGCTGCGTAAACTGAATGCGCATCCGCTTGTTTCCCAACTCAATAAATGGGTAGATGTCATTTGCAATACAGATGTCAAAAATACGAAATACCGGATTAAAATCATAGATCCTTTTATTTCCGGCCAGATAAGAAGTTACAAGATCAAAAATACGGCAAATTCTTCCATAGTGGAAATGAATCTGCTTCTGTATCCAGATCATCTGTCTGGAAATCTGCGCGTCGCGAAATGCCGACGCATAACCAAGATTAATCAACTGGTTCCAGACAGGGAAAAGAATCCGGGAGTCTGTTTCAGATGTCAGCGAAACTCTCTCTGTGTCCGGAACTGTGCTTCCCGGATCAGAAGGAGCACTTAGGAAAGCGAGGGCCGCTTCCCGGTTGAGAGCATGGAACCCCGAATTCTCCGGCAGGGGGACGTAAGGATCCCATTCGGAACGAAGAGGGGTTACTTCTTTTGTCTTTAGGTGTAACCGCGTGACGATCGTGTGGTCGCACAGGTCGGTATAACGGACGTATGAGGCGGCTTTTTTCAGACGCAGAGCACGGAGGTATTTCTGGAAGGTTGTACCTAAATACTCTTTTATTATTCCCGACAGATACTGCGGAGAACAAGAAAAATGCGCAGACACACCGGAGAGTCCGATGTCGTTTGCCAGATTTTTCTGCGTGTAGTCCAAAACATCCTGCAGAAGCAAGGTGGATCTGGAAGCAGGACGCGAGGAGACAAAAAAAGGCTCTTTGCCGGAGAGGGCACTGACAACGCCGAAAGCCGGGCGTTCGCAAAGCAGTGCTTCCAGCAGCAGGAAAGCAAGCGCGTAGGTCTGACAGGAGGAGCATCCGCCTGTCAGAAATGAATGAGCGTATGATCTGAGGCGTGAAAACAGCTCATCGGTATGTCCGGGAACGCAGGGAGAAGATGGAAATTCCATCAGTTCCGGAATCTGATCCAGAAAGAAAACATTGTCCAGTCCGAGACTCAGAAGGATACACGGTTCCGATGGATGCAGCGGTGTCTCTCCGGGAAAACAGAAAAAAATAGTACCGGAAGAAAGCGTCTGCTTCTCGTCAAGAGACAGGCGGCCGGAAAGGATGGCAAAAAGTGTGACCCCGGAAGAGCGGAAAAGAAAGCGGTCCGAAATGGCCAGTACATGACAGTTTCGGATTGGTGCATCTGCACAGAGATCATTCATAAGTGTTCCTCCTTCTGTTTGTTTTCTGACAGTGATTGTACACTCAGTATAACATAAAAATTAAAAAATGAACAAAAAAATTAAGCAAATCCCAAAAAAGTAAAGATAATTCCATTTTTAAATCAAAAATAAAATAAAAATAAAAGGAAAAAGCTAATTTCAAAAAGGCAAAAAGGGAAATCCTCTGCTATGATATATTACAAGAAATCGATACGGCGCCAGATTTCAAGCAAACGAAAACAAGCAGGAAAAACGAGAGGAGAAATGGAATGGAGAAACAATATACGGTAGGCCCCAGGCAATATTTCACCTATGGACTGGGGAACTTTGCTTCACAACTGTCATGGACAATGGTAAGCACCTATCTGGCAGTCTTTTATACGGACGTATTCGGACTTGAGGCAGGCGCGGTAGCAGTTCTTTTTCTGGTAGCAAAGATATGGGACGGGATCAATGACCCGATCATGGGGACGATCATGGAACGAACACATACGAAATGGGGACGGTTCCGCCCTTACATTGCGATTGGTGCGCCGATGCTGGTACTCTTTACGATTTTAACCTTTACGGTTCCGGGATTTAACGATACCGGCAAACTGATCTACGCGTACATTACTTATATCGGACTCGGCATGGTCTATACGATGACGAATGTGCCCTATCAGGGACTTCCGGCGGTAATGACGAGAGATCCGAAGAAGGTCAACCGGCTGAATGCAGCTTCTACCATGGGAATGATGCTTGGAATGATCATCCTGAATTTATTTACACTTCCGCTGGTCAATCATTTTGAAGCAATCCGGCCAAAGTCCGGTTATCAGATTACGGCAGGCCTGTTCGCGCTGATTGCCCTGCCCATGTTCTGGATCTGTGCAAAGAGCTGTAAAGAAGTGGTTGTTGTCAAAAAGGAAAATCAGGTATCGGTCAAAGAATCGGTGCATCAGATCCTGGTCAACAAAAATCTGCTGATGATTATTCTTTATACGATTCTTTCTATGACAGCAGCAATGGGAAGGATCGGCGTAGCGGTATACTTTTATCTGCATGTGGCAAACGCAGCGGGTCTTACAACACTTTTCATGATGATGCCGATGATCATGGGAGCCATTCTTATGCCCGTTGCACCAAGGGCGATGGAAAAATTCGGAAAACGAAATGTTATTTTCTTCGCGCTGGCAGTTCAGATCATAGGACTGTTGATGATGATTTTCGGACCGTACACCAATATCCCGTACCTGATCGTATGCCATATCGTGTATGGAATGGGTTCCATTGAAAAAGCCTGCGGCCCCTGCATGATCGTAGACGCGCTGGATGCGATGGAATTAAAGACAGGAATCAGGCCTGACGGAACCGTATTCTCTCTGATGGGATTGGGTGTTAAGATCGGTACGGCGATCGGATCGGCTCTTGGAGTGGCGATCATAGGATGGTATGGATATTCAGGAGCAGAGCAGATTACTGCCCATGTACAGCAGGGAATTATCGTTGGCGTAAACTGGATGCCGGTTGTCCTTTTTGCAATTTCCGCTATTCCGATGCTTTTCTACTCCCTGAAAGAGAAAGACATGGTGGAAATACGCGAGAAGTTAAAAGAAAAGAAACAGAATAATGAATAAGATGAAGGAGGAAATCAAAATGAGAAAATTAAGAATTGCAATCGTAGGCTGTGGAGGAATCGCAAATCAAAAGCATATGCCGTCCATCAAGACGCAGGCAGACAAAGCAGAAATGGTAGCGTTCTGCGATATCGTGAGAGAGCGGGCAGAAAAGGCAGCAAAAGAATATGGCACACCGGATGCAAAAGTGTATGAGGATTACAAAGAAATGCTTGCAGATAAAAGCATAGAAATCGATGTGGTGCATGTGTGTACGCCGAATGTCGCACATTGTCCGATCACAGTTGCCGCATTTGAAGCCGGAAAACATGTAATGTGTGAGAAACCGATGGCGCACTGTACTGCAGATGCACAGAAAATGATCGATGCGTGGAAAAAGTCCGGAAAGAAATTTACGATCGGCTATCAGAACCGATTCCGGGATGATACGCAGACACTGCACGAAGCGTGTGAAAAAGGGGAACTTGGAGAGGTCTATTTTGCCAAAGCACACGCCCTCAGAAGAAGAGCGGTACCAACATGGGGAGTATTTCCGAACAAAGCCCTGCAGGGAGGCGGACCTCTGATCGATATTGGAACCCATGCGCTGGATATTACCCTCTGGATGATGGACAACTATGAACCCGTATCCGTATCCGGTCAGGTATTTTACAAGCTGGGACGCCAGGAAGACGGTCCGGAAGGGAATGTCTTTGGACCATGGGATCCGGAAACCTTTGAGGTTGAAGACTCTGCCTTTGGCTTTGTAAAAATGAAAAATGGGGCGACCATTTATCTGGAAGCGTCATGGGCGTTAAATATTCTGAAATCGATGGAAGCGTCCACTACTCTCTGCGGAACAAAAGCAGGCGCTGAGATCCATCATGGAGGAAGTTACCTGAAAGATGAGCTGATCTTCAATACTGTGGAGCACAATCAGTTGATGGAAAAGACCATCTCTCCCGGAATCGCGGTGGACTTCTTTGACGGAGGCGCAGCCGCAGAGGCTGTCAGAGAGCAGGAACAGTGGCTGAATGCAATTATCCACGACACAGAACCGCTGGTAAAACCGGAGCAGGCGTTTGTTGTGACACAGATTCTCGAAGGAATTTATAAATCGGCAGAAAGCGGGAAAGAAGTATTCTTTGAATAAGGGAGGTAAAATGATGGCAGGCAGACAGGTATACAATCCGGACGGATTTAGGAATATAGAGGAAAACGGTAAAGTTACAGGATTTCAGTTTGAGATAAAAGCACAGTATTACAGGGGAATGACGCTTTCTATCGTCCGTAAGCTGGAGGTAGAAGTGGACGGCGAGGCATTTCCAAAAGAGAGCCTTCGGTTCACTGTCAATCATGAGACATTTACGATGGAGGAAATGCGAACGGTAATCGATTCTGATTACCGTTGGGAATTTGGCGAGTTTGCGGCAGTCAGCGTGATGAAGGAAGGCGGACTGGCGCCGGGAAAACATCATATTAAGACGCATCAGGTGATCGCGCCGTCCTATATGCCATTTGCGCTGGAACATACCGACGAGACGGATTTTGAGATGTAAGAAAGGAGACGATAAAATGAGCGAGATAAAAAGAAGCGTATCTTTATACAGCTATCAGGATGAATATTACAATCAGCAGTTAGATCTGGAAGGGTGCCTTGCAGAAACCGCGAAAACCGGGGCGACAGGCGTGGAGCTTCTTGCTGAGCAGATGATCCGGAGATTTCCGGATCCGATCGAAGAGGAAGGGTTCCGCGAAAAATGGTTTGCGTCTCTGTCTAAATACGGATTAGAGCCAGCCTGCTACGACGCGTTTCTTGAAAACCGGATCTATGATAACCGCACGTTAAAGATCAGCGAACAGATCAAAATGATGAAGCGGGACATCCGTCTTGCATCATTGCTTGGCTTTAAAAATCTCAGGACGCTTGTATCTACGCCCATGGAAGTTATTGAAGGAAGTCTGGAATACGCAGAAGAAATGGACGTGAAGATCGGACTTGAAGTGCATGCGCCGTTTTCCTTAAATTCCGACTGGGCGGAAGGATACATGGAAATGATACGGAGAACAGGAACGAAGTATTTTGGATTTATTCCGGACATGGGAATTTTCTGCAAAAACATACCGGATGTAGTCCGCGATAAAGCGAGGAGAATGGGTGCGAAGGAAGAGTGCATCAAAATCGTGGACGACTGCTACCGGCAGAGAGTAGAGAAAGGATTTGTGAAGATGCGGTATTCTCTGGATCTGGGAAAGGCAAATATGGAATACCGGATGGCAAACGGACTGCAGGAAATGATGGATGCGGTCGAGAAGGCAGGCGGAGGAGAGGCTGACCGGATGTATGCGGGTTCTTCATTTACCTTCTCGTGGTCCGATCCGCAGGATATTGTGGATAATATTGAATATATTTATCACACACATGCAAAGTTCTACAATATGAGTGAGGATTATAAAGAAACGGCCGTTGCACTGCCGGAAGTGGTTTCGGCCTTTGACAGAGCCGGATACAAAGGATTCTTAAGCTCAGAATATGAAGGCGGAGAACATTTGAGATACGATATGGAAGTAAACAGCATCGAACAGGTAAGAAGACATCAGGAAGCGCTCAGACGAGCGATCGAGAAGGAGGCGTAACGAATGAAACTGGGATTTGTAAGCGCGATCTTAGACGGATTTACATATGAAGAAATGATGGATACAGCGTCTGAACTGGGATTTCAGTGTGTGGAGGCAGCCTGCTGGCCACAGGGAAAGGCAGAAAGAAGATATGCGGGAGTTTCCCATATTGACGCAGAGCGGGTACTGGAGGACGACGCATACGCGGCGCATGTTCTGGATTACGCGAAAGAAAAATCAATAGAAATTTCCGCTCTTGCGTACTATCCGAATACGCTGGATGCAGATCTTAAGAAACGGGCACAGGCTGTAGAACACCTGAAAACGCTGATCCGGGCGGCAGCAAAGCTCGGCGTTGGGATGGTTACAACCTTTATTGGGAGAGACCAGTCCAAGACAGTGGAAGAGAATCTGGAGCTGGTAAAAGAAATCTGGCCTCCGATCATAGAGCTTGCGGAAAAAGAGGATGTGAAGATTGCCATTGAGAATTGCCCGATGTTATTTGGCGCCCAACAGTGGCCGGGCGGACAGAATCTGATGACGACGCCGGCAATCTGGAAAGAAGTGTTTGCGCTGCTTAACAGCGATCATCTGGGAATCAATTATGACCCGTCCCATTTTGTGTGGCAGATGATCGATTATATCAAGCCGATTTATGAGTTCCGGGATAAGATTTTTCACGTTCACTGCAAGGATATTAAGCTGTATCAGGATAAGTTAGATCAGGTCGGGATCATGGCATATCCGCTTACGTTCATGTCCCCGAAACTTCCGGGACTGGGAGACGTCGATTGGGGCAAATACATCAGCGCGCTGACAGATATCGGATATGACGGCTACACTTGCATAGAGGTGGAGGATAAAGCATTTGAAGGGACAAAAGAAAAAGTGCTTGACAGCTTAAAGCTAAGCAAACGGTACATGGAAAATTTTGTCATCTAGCAGAAGAACTACAGGCAAAATATTGAAAACGAAAGGACCAGTCATGAAAAAAATAAAACTAGGCATTGTAGGTTTTGGATTTATGGGGCACTGCGACGCGCAGATGATGGAGACGTTTTCAGACGAAGATATTGAGCTGATTGCAGTGGCAGATACAAACCCGGAGCAGATAAAGGACGCGCCGGAAGGTGTGGAAACATACGGAAGTATTGACGAAATGCTGGAGAAAGCTGATATTAATACGGTAATGATTTCTACTCCGAATCCCAGCCACCTTGAAATGGTGGAAAAAAGCGCGGCGGCAAAGAAAAGTATTATCTGTGAGAAACCGGCGGCGATGACGGTAAAAGAATTTGACCGTATGATGGAAGCCGTAGAGAAGAATGGCGTGCTGTTTACAGTTCATCAGCAGAGAAGATGGGATAAGGATTATCAGATCATGAAACAGGTATTTAACCGCAAAATGGTCGGAGAGATATACGTGATCAAATCTCAGCTTTACGGATTTAACGGAAATATGCACGACTGGCATGTATATCCCGAGATGGGAGGAGGAATGCTCTACGACTGGGGCGTGCATCTGATCGACCAGATCTTAGACATGGTGCCCTCAAAGATTGATTCTATTTACGCGGATCTCCGAAACGTAATCAACGAAAAAGTAGACGATTATTTTAACATCTTAATAAAGTTTCAAAATGGGATTACCGCGGAGATTGAACTGGGAACCTATTATCTTACGCCTAAGAGAGCCTGGTTTATCGGCGGAAATAAAGGAAGCGCAATCATTGACGGCTTTGACGGAGAAGGGAAAATTGTTAGAACAGCACATCTTCTGGAAAACGTGCCGGGCAAGATCACTATGACGGCGGCGGGACCGACGAGGAGCTTTGGACCGGCGGCGCCCGGACTTCTGCTGGAAGAGAAATTACCCGAGACAGACGCGGCCCAGAGAGATTATTTCGTACACTTTCTGAAGGCATTCCGTGGAGAAGAAGACGTGATCGTAAAACCGGAACAAGTCCGGCGGGTACTTGGCGTTATGGAGGCTGTAAGGGAGTCTGCAAGAACCGGAGAGGCCGTTCGATTCGAATAAACAATCTATAAGTTGCCCCACCCGTTTTACGGGCGGGGCAGTTTTTCTTGTGGGTCGGATAGACCCTGTTGAGTACGTTGGAATTTCTCAACAGAGAAATGGAAACGTACGAAATATAAACCACCCGCTATGCGGGTGCGCGACGTTTGTTATACAAAAAATCACCTTTCCACTATAATAGAGGTGTTCAGGCCACTATTAGAGAAAGGAAAGGTGATTTTATGGCAAAGCAAACAAATTCGCTCGCACATACGAAGTGGATGTGTAAATATCACATCATCTTCACCCCAAAGTATAGACGAAAAATGATTTATAATCAATATAAAACCGATTTGCGAGATATTTTAAAGCAGCTGTGTAGCTATAAGGGAGTGGAGATTTTGGAAGGACACCTTATGCCAGATCATGTGCATATGTTGGTGAGTATACCACCAAAGATTAGTGTATCTTCATTCATGGGATATTTAAAGGGAAAGAGTGCACTCATGATGTTTGATAGGCACGCAAATTTAAAGTATAAGTTTGGAAATCGCCATTTTTGGTCAGAAGGATACTATGTTAGTACAGTGGGATTAAATGAAGCCACAATAAAAAAGTATATACAAGATCAAGAAAAGGCAGATATTATGCAGGATAAACTTAGTGTAAAGGAATATGAAGACCCTTTTAAGGGTTAAGGCTAAGTAGTACGAACGCCCCTTTAGGGGCAGCGACGAGTCAATAGCAATGTGGCTTGAACGGAGCTGTGGGAAGGATGTGTAACAGACTTCCCACAGCATAAAAGAGAAAGCTAGCGCCTTGAGGCGCGGCCAAGTAGGGCGGGCTTAGAGCCCGCGTCCCGAGCCACCCGTTTTACGGGTGGGGGCGACTCTACTTCAATCTCTAATTTTATATACAGTTTGAAATGTCATTTGACATCCTCCGCGCTTTTTGTTAAGATGTGCATAGAAAAAGGGACTATCGATAAGCGGTTAGTCCGGAATATAAATTATGAGGTTCCTTATGGTTTCTTTTGAAAATGATTACATAGCCGGAGCACATCCGAAGATCATTCAGCGGATGGCCGAAACGAATCTTGAAAGTCTGTCCGGTTATGGAACGGATCCGTATTGTGAAAGTGCGAAAGAAAAGATCCGGTCCGCATGCAGATGTGAACATGCAGATGTTGAATTTTTAGTGGGCGGAACACAGACAAACGCGATTGTCATTTCCACGATGCTAAAGGATTACGAGGGCGTTATTGCAGCGAAAACGGGCCATGTCAGCATTCATGAAGCCGGCGCAGTCGAATATACCGGTCACAAGGTTTTAGAAATTCCTCAGAAAGACGGAAAAATTTCCCCGGACATACTTCGGGACTATATCGCGGAATTTTATGCTGACGACAATCATGAGCATATGGTTTTCCCGGGGATGGTATATGTCTCATACCCTACGGAATATGGTACGCTCTATACGAAAAATGAACTGGAAGAGATTGCAGAAATCTGCCGTCAATACAACATCCCGCTTTATTTAGACGGTGCCCGTCTGGGTTATGGACTGATGAGCCGGACCTCCGATCTGACGCTTGCGGACATCGCCCGTATCTGTGACGTCTTTTATATCGGCGGCACAAAAGTGGGCGCTTTATGCGGAGAAGCTGTCGTTTTTACAAAAAGAAATAAACCCGGACACTTTATGAACTCGGTAAAAAAGCGCGGCGCCCTGCTTGCCAAAGGCAGACTCCTCGGCGTTCAGTTCGACACGCTCTTTACCGATGACTTATATTTCAATATAAGCCGCCACGCAATAGATATGGCAGAAAAAATGAAAGATCTTTTTTCCAAAAAAGGATATTCCTTTTACCTTGATTCACCGACAAATCAGCAATTCATCATTTTAGAGAATGCACGTATGGAATATCTGAAAAAATCCGTGGCATTCAGCTTCTGGGAGAAACTGAATGATTCCCATACAGTTGTACGGTTTGCAACAAGCTGGTCAACCACGGAATCTGACCTGAAGGTATTAGAAAAGGTATTGTAGCACCTCTTTACGGTACACTTATATCGCCTTTCTTCTGACCGACATTATGAAAAAACTTAACAGTAAATAGTAAAGTGGCCATTTCTGACCACTTTTTTAGATTACATTACAAGGCACGAAACAATTTGGGGGAATCATGAAAGCCTGATTTCATGCACAGTCCGGATTCCCTTTGCGAATCCGTCAACACTTTCAAAGCAGCCTTTCACCATATCTCTTACGTCTTCTTCTGTATAAAAAGCAGTATGCGGACTCAAAATGACATTGGGAAATGACTTTAATATTGCCATTGTATCGTTCACAATATTTTCCCCCATGCGATTGCAATAGTACAGTCCATTTTCGTTTTCCAGTACGTCCAACCCGGCGCCGCCTATCCGTCCCGTCTTTATTCCCTCAATTAAGGCTTCAGTATCAATCAGTTTTCCTCTTGCCGTATTGATCAATATAACGCCGGATTTCATTTTTCCGATGGTTTCCCTGTTGATCATATGATAATTCTTTTCTGTAGCATTCATATGTAAACTGATCACATCTGCCTTTTCAAGAAGCGTATCTAAATCGGTATATTCTGCTACTTCCTTCAGTTCCTCATTTTCATATGGATCATATGCCAGAATCCTGCTACCGAACCCCGCTAAATGCCTGATAACCGTTGCTCCTATTTTTCCTGTACCAATGATGCCGATCACACAATGGCTGATATCTCTCCCAAGTTTATTTTTTAAAGAATAATCCTGGAGTTCTGCACGTTTCATGATATGCGCCATCCTTCTTGTACACATCATCATCAGCATAATGGCATAATTGGCAACCCCGTCCGGCAAATAAGAAACATTTGATACCTTCATATTATAACGTCTGGCAGTTTCCAGACTCACATGGTCATAGCCAATAGACCGGCATGTGATATATTTTATTCCTATCTCATGAAACCCTTTAACCATTGGCTCTGACATATCACAGGGCGTCATACTTACAGCGTCGCAGCCTTCTGCCAAAACTATATTTTCCGGTGAAGGATACTCCGTTGTGTATATATAGTCAATACCATACTGTTTCTTATACTGTTCACAATATTTTAACTCATCAAATTCCCGTAAAGCATAAAAACATATTTTCATGATTCTATTTATCCTCGTAAAATACTTTAAAGTCGGGATCTACTTCTCCAATACCCAGATATCTGGCTTTATAATCCTTCAGCAGCTCTTTATACTTTCCACCCATAATAACCAGTGAAATAATATTAAAGAAAATTGGTATAACAAGTGAAATATCTGTTATAATCCAGAACATATCCGGACCGCTTCCCGTTAATACGATCATAACTACAATTATGATATTCGGGATTGGATAACAAATCTTTAAAACCTTATCTATCTTATTTGCAATACCTTCATGATTTCTAAAAATATGGTGGACAATAGATGTATAATACGTAAACCATCCTGCCGTTGTTGTCAGTCCAAACAGGAAACAGATCATACCGATAAATATTGCACCGCCTACTCCAAACACACTCTCAAACGCAGCAATGGTAAGGCCTGTTGAAGTTTCTCCTGTGGAAATAACTCCCGTACAGAGAATGGCAAATGCCGTAATTGTACAAACGAGAATCGTATCCACAAACACCTCGAACGCACCCCAAAGTCCCTGTCTGACAGGATGTACTGTATTTGCTGATGCATGGATCATCGGCGAAGTACCCTGCCCCGCTTCGTTTGAATTCATGGATCTGGACAATCCCTTTGCAATAGCAGTTTTTACTGCATACCCTGCGGTTCCTGCTGTTGCTGCCAGTGGCGTAAAGGCTCCTTTAAATATAGAAACAATCACCGCAGGAAGTATTTGAATGTTCGCACATATTAAAAGAATGCCGCCAAGTAAGTACAGTACACACATTATCGGGACCAGTTTTGAAGCAATTGTGGCAATTCTCGGAACACCTTTCCATATAATATATATCAGGAATGCAGAATATACTAAAACAAATAAAATCTGATTTAATCCAAAAGTATTATACAAAGCTTCTGAAATCGTATAAGCCTGTGAGCCTGCTATATATTGAATCAACATTCCGACCGCAAATCCAATAATTAAAACCCAACCCCATTTTTGCCCTTTTTCCTTCACAATTCCTTTTTCCATATAATAAGTGGGACCGCCAAAATACTGTCCGTCACTATCTTTTGACCGATAATAACATGCAAGTGTAACCTCTGCGCTTTTGATCGTCATACCGGCAAGAGCCCATACCCACATCCAAAATACAGCGCCTGGTCCTCCTGTTGCAATCGCTGCTGCAACACCGGCTATATTTCCGGTTCCAACCGTACCTCCTATTGCTACACACATAGCAGCAAACGGACTGATCCGGCCTTGATCTGATTCATGCTCGCTGTCAGACTTCAAACTGCCAAATGTTTTTTTCATAATATGTCCAAAATGGCGGAAACTGAAAAAACCTGTACAGATCGTTAAATAAATTCCACATATAATCAACATTGCCAAAAACGGAGTATCCCATAAAAAATCATCTATCGTACACAAAATTTCATAAATCATATGCTTTATACCTCTCTTCCATACGCTTTTTTAAGTGCCTGCTCAAAATCAGTAATAATATCGGTTTCATCTTCGATTCCGACTGAAATCCGCAGCATACCATCTGTAATACCTATCGCATATCTTTCTTCTTTCGTAAGATTGTCATGAGAAGAAAATGGCGGATATGACATCGTTGTCCGGTATCCTCCCAATGTCATGGCATAATGTACAATCCGGAGATTTCTGATAAATGCATTTAATTTATCCAGATCTTCTTCCAGCTCAATTGTCAGCATGCCTCCCATATGAACCCCGTCCGTCTCCTTCTTTGCCAGTTCATGATATGGACTGGACGGCAGGCTTGGATGAAATACATGCTTCACATAAGGATTTGCTTCCAATGCCTTTGCTAATGCCGCAGCATTTTCTGACTGTTTTTTTATTCTCAGTTCTAATGTTCTGATTCCCCGCATGGTAAGCCATGTATCAAATACCGGCGCCTCTGTTCCAAGAAGGATCTGCATATGATACATTTTCTCTATCAGATCTTTTCTTCCTGTTGCAGCACCGCAAAGGGCATCCGAATGACCATTCGCAAACTTCGTAAGGCTGTTTACAACCAAATCAGCGCCGAAAGAAAGCGGACGTACAAGCGCGCCTGTCATAAATGTATTATCCACGATCAGAATCGCTCCGTTTGCATGTGCAATTTCCGCAATCGCAGTTAAATCCGGCATTGTTATCAATGGATTCGAAACCGTTTCTGTGTACAGAATTGAAGTATTCGGTCGAATATGATTCTTCACTTCTTCAAGATTCGTAAAATCAACAAAGTCCGTTGTTACTCCGAACTTCCCCACAATATCCGTGAAAATTTCCAGTGTTTCTCCATATAAAGTTTTATCTGACAGAATATGATCTCCGGACTTGCAGTTTGCAATAATTGCAGTAGATATTGCAGCCATGCCACAGTTAAATCCTTCTGACGCCTCTCCTCCTTCGATTGTTGTCATGAGGTGGGATAATGCGGTTCTGTTAGGATTGGAATTTCGATTATAGCAATGTCCTTTCTTCTCATACCGTTCCAGCAGGTCATTCAAATCCTTCACATTATGTGCTGTTGTCAGATGAATCGGCAGCGCTTCAGGACTGTCGCAAAGTTCCTGAAAGTAGGCTCCTGATTCCAGGATCTGAGTTCCAAAAGCCATTGTTTCATCAAAATCATTCATCATAAAAATCCTCCCTTTCTGCTCGTATAAATGAAAAGAGGCATTTCGTACCAAACCTGATACCAAATGCCTCTCTGCATCTTCTGACTTCTTCATTCTGTTTCTTTTTGACATTCTCTTTGTCGTTCCTAATTGTATAAATTCCATACCATAATATCAACTTACAAATTGTAAGAAAAAAATTCGTTCCCCTTTTGACAAAATTTTACTTAATAATCTTTATATATCCGCAAAAAGGACTCTAAGACGAACAAGTCATCATGCTGATCCAGTTTCATACCTGTTATATTTTCGATTTTTTGAAGGCGGTACAGTAAAGACTGTCTGTGGATATATAAATCTCTTGCCGTCTGACTGACATTATAATTTGCACGGAAAAAAGCGGACAATGTCTCCATCAGGTCCATCGCCATATCATTATTTTCCGAAATTAATCCTGCCATGGTTTCTTTTGCTGCTTCTCTGATTTTTTCATTTTCAGACAAACATGAAACAATAAGTGCTTTCCTTGTTTCATGATATGTAAAAAATCTTGTCTTTTTCTCCGATGTAAGCAAATATCGAATTCCAAGAGCCGCTTGCTGATATAAATCATGAAACGTCAGTTGATTCGTATCTTTTTCACTGATTCCCCAGTAGAATACCTTTTCCGGATAAGTATTACATAATTCCGTATCTGTCTTTTTCAAATATAAACCTATAGAATCCTCATCGTGTATCTTCCTGCGTTCCAAAAATAAAATACACTTTTTTTGTGAAAACCCTACCATCATCTTAATTCCGATTTTTTTCCCCATCCGTAAAAGCAGATTTTCTATTTCACTCCTGAGCCATATACTTTGTATAGAATATTCATCTGAACTTTCTCCCGCCTCGCTCTTCTGCACCTGCAGCACAATACAAGAATACGGAATTGTCATGTCAAACTTCAAATATAATCCCTGCCTGATCATATCTTCATACGAAGTATAACGTCCGAATGCGAGATTACAAACATATTCATTCTTCAAATTTTCCTTTAGTGAATCTTCAAAACTTTTTTGATTAAACCAAAGAGAAAGTGGAAATAATAATGATTTCCTGACAGCATCACTTTCTGCATATACTCTCTCTTCATCATAATTTCCCCATAGACACAACTTTCCATATGTCATATCCCTGATTTTTATATCTGCCTGAAAAGGCGCATCCTCTATTTGGTATAACCCTGTTTCTTCCGGAAGATCACTATGACCGATGACCGTTCCTTTCTGATCGACAATCCCTGCAAAACAGTTTAAAACGGAATGTATCGTCTCACATGCCAGATCAAGGGAAGCAGACTCAAAAAAAAGATTGCATAATTGGTTCTGCAGCTCAAGCCAGAACGCCTGCTCCCGTTTTTCCAGTTCTTTATAAATCATTGCCTGAATTTCTGAAAAACGTACTTCCCATGGAAGTTCAAATATCGGTAATTGATTTCTTTCTGCCAGGGTAATTGCCTGATGTGGAATACGAAATCTACTGCTGCTAAATGAAAAGCAGATCGCTGCCGCATGTACCTTAACGGCTGCATCAACCATTTTTTCAAACCGTTCCGGTTTCTCATCGCATCCTATCGCAGTGGAAAGCACAAGCTCATTTTCCCTGATAAAATCGTCTACCGGAAACTCCTGCACGGATACTGACTGTATTTTTATTTTATTAAGTTCTCCACAATTCGTAATCTGCCTGATATCCAGATTATTATATGAATGTAAAAAATCCGCAAGTGAATAATACATGTGACTCCGCCTTTCTGTTTTGTTCATAACACAACTTTTATTTATCCATTATATGAAAAGCTTTCCGCTTGTCAACATCAAATTGTAAGAAAAATCATATAGAAATATCTTATATTTTGTATGTTGTTATGTTTCTTTCCGAAGTGTTAATATAGAACGCATCAAATATAATACGGAGGTTCCTGATTATGAAATTTAATACAGATGTCATACATGCCGAGCAGCTTCACGCCAGACTTACCGGCTCATATAAACCACAGGCAATGGCTCATATCAGTCCGATTTATCAGACAAGCACCTATGTTTTGGAAGATTTCGATACTGCGGTTTATCTAAATCAACATATTGATGAAGGCTTCGTTTATACACGATTCGGAAATCCAAACTGCGATGAACTGGAAAAGAAAATTGCACACCTGGAACATGCAGAGGCAGCTCTCGCAGTTGCCAGCGGACTCGGCGCCATTTCAACAGCAGTCATCAGTCATCTTCATGCCGGAGATCATGTCGTTTTTGGCGATGTTATCTATGGGTGCAGTTATGCTCTCTTTGCCAAAGTCCTTACCAATTTTGGCGTAACCTATACACGTGTAGATACTTCTGTTCCGGAAAATGTTGAAAAAGCCATTCAGCCAAACACACGCCTTGTTTACGTTGAAACACCGGCAAATCCTACTTTAAAAATAAGTGATATCCAGGCAATCAGCGATATCGTACACTCTCATGAGAATATTTCCCTCATTGTAGACAGTACATTTGCTTCTCCTTATTTGCAGACCCCTCTTGATCTCGGCGCCGACCTTGTGGTTCATAGCGCAACCAAATATTTAAGCGGGCATGGGACTGTTACTGCCGGTGTAATCGCCGGTGACAAAGAGCGGATTGATCGCTGCCGCATGCCATATTTGCAGTGTTTCGGTGCAGTTCTTGATCCATTTGCTGCCTGGCAGCTTATGCAAGGCATGAAAACCTTAGGTATTCGTATGGAACGCCATTGCTCAAACGCAATGAAAATCGCCCGATATCTTGAAAAACATCCTAAGGTTGACCATGTATATTATCCAGGCCTGGAAAGTCATCCGACACATGAAATTGCGAAGAAACAAATGCATAACGGATATGGCGGAATGATGAGTGTGGATATTAAGGGTGGCATTGATGCTGTAAGAACGATCATGAATCACGTAAATGTATTCAGCCTGGCTACAAGTCTCGGAAATGTAGATTCTCTGTTACAACATTCGCCAACCATGAGTCATTTTGATATGACGCCTGATGAACGTCACGCAGCAAGCATCTTTGATGGCCAGATTCGTTTATCAATTGGTATTGAAGATGTAGATGATCTGATTGAAGATTTGGATCAGGCTCTCAGCTTAATCTGATATATGATATCTTTTATCAAAAAAGTAGCCGTATTCCCAGACCGGAACGGTTACTTTTTGATAATTTTACATCAGGCGGACTGTAAAATACATTAATCCACTGGAATCAGGAAAAATAAACTCATCCTTCTTTTTGTAATTGTCTGGTATATTGTCTCATCTTAACTGCCACAAAAACAGCAACGATCAATTCCGTAAGCGGCATGGAAAACCAGATTGCATCCGCGCCTGCTATAGCTGGCAGAATATAGATCAGAATACCGCTTATCACTGCTCCTCTTGACACGGATACGATGAATGATGTGGTCGGTTTCATCAGCGCCTGAAAATAATAGGTCGAAAAAATATTAAACGGCAGCAATAGAAAGGAAATTCCATAGGTGCGGATAATTTTCGGCGCAATTTCAAGTATTTTCTCTGTCGGCGTCATAAAGATACGCACGAACATGTTCGGCGCCAGGACTGCCAGCGCCGTCCAGATAATACCAAAGACAACCGCTGTTCCCAACGCATATTTCAGGATCTGCGCGATCCGTTCTCCTTTTCCGGCTCCGTAATTGGCTGATATCATCGGCTGTGACGCCTGACCGATACTATAAGCACAACACTGGACGAAAGTACTGATATTAATAATAATTCCATAAACCGACAGCGCATCCGTTCCAAGGTATTTCAATATCTGACGGTTAAACAGTATCGTCAGGATTCCCATAGCCACATCAATAAAAAAAGTAGAAAAGCCTGTTACACAAATTGTTTTCAACTTAGAAAACAGCTTTTTCGGACGCACCAGCCGGATTGTATTTTTGCTGCTTTTAAAATGTGTCAGCATCATCAAAAGTGAAAATACAGACCCCATCGCTGTGGCAAGTCCGGCGCCCATAATTCCCATGTCTAACGCGAATACAAAAAAGTAATCTCCGAATATATTGAAAATCCCGCCAAACAGCACTGATTTTGTAGCAAGCCCCGGATTACCGTCATTACGCAAAAATGCTGCCATCAATTGGGTAAACAGGAAACTCGGCACCACAAATTTTACCGGAAATACATACTCTCTTGCCAGTGGAAGCAATGATTCCTTTGCCCCGAACAAAGTCAGTAATTGACGATCAAAAAATATCACCGCCAGCCATGTAATAACAGCCAAAACAGTCACTCCGATCAAAGCGGCAGTAAAATATTCATTGGATTTTTTCCGATTCTGTTCCGACTGTCCTCTTAAGGTAGTAAATAATACAGAACCACCGATTCCCATAAGCAGTCCCAGGCTATATATAATATTCCACACCGGACTGACCACCGCCAGCGCCGCTGTTCCTTCCGGTCCTTGATACTGGCCGACCATCGCCATGTCCACCACTCCGTAAATAGAAGAAATCAATGCACTTCCAAACGCAGCAGACAAATACTTAAAATACATTGGTTTGATTTCACTCGTAAGAAAATCCATCTCACACGCCTCCTTAAATTAAAAATAGCCTCTCGGAACACTAAAAATGGTCCACCGGACCATTTTGTCGTATGCCTGTCAACAAAAAAAGGCCGGATAAAACACATGGGTATTTCAACCCATAGCCTTATCCAGCCTATCATTTCTATCGAATGATCTGCCCTCCGAGCAAGCACCTTTATTATACAAAATGGATCTTTTTTGTCAAGACTTTTTTACATGAACTTCCCTGCTCATTTTCTTTCAACTGCTTTTACCGGACAGTACTCATAACAGTTTCCGCAGTGCAGGCAATGATTTTGATTGATCACAAAAGTGGATCCTTCTTCGATACATCTCTGCGGGCACACTTCCCTGCATGTTCCACAGCCGATACAGCTTTCCGTTATGAAATATCCTTTTTCTTTCGGTTTCACATCTCCCATGCGGTATGTCTCACGAAATATCGGATGAACTCCCAGATTGAAATATTCGACCGATGCCTTGTCAATGCAAAAGATAATTCCTATGTTTCTGGTGTCTCCGGGATACACATTTGCAAGATACGGCTGCTCCTCAAATATCTTATCTCTCCATTTCACCTGTTCCTCTTCAGGAACAGCATATGCCCTTCCCGACAAACGGATCATTTCTTTATATCTGGTATAGCACAATACCTGAACCCTTCCATCCTCCAGCAGTTCTTTACAAAAATCCTTTCCTCTTGCGGTAAAGAAATACAAAGCGTCCGGCTCATAATGAATGGCGCTGATATTCCTGATCTGGGGCGCGCCATCACTGTCTACTGTCGCGAACGCAAGCACGCCGACCAGTTCCATTTTCTTAAGACACGTTGCTAAATCCATTAACATGGCAATACCTCCCCGGTTATTTCGTTCTTTGTTTTCCAGCACTGCGGATCTGCTCCATAGAAATCTCCATTTGTTCCATTCGCAACAGCGGGGCAGCCTCTGCACCATGCTTTCAATTCACATTTACTGCACTTTTTGAATTTGTCATACTCTCTATACTTTTCCATCTGACAGATCCACACATCCGCCAGTCTGTCTTCAAATACATTCGCCACCTTACTGTCCATAACTCTTCTGCATGCCATTATATCGCCATTTGAAGAAATCGTGATATGGCAGTTTCCACAGTTACAGCCAGCATAGACCATTCCCTCTTTTGCATTTGCTGGCAGCTTAAACTGTCCTGTTTCATATTCATACAGCGTCCACAGGTGGTCTTTTTTATTAAAATAAGTCTCACATCCCGCCGCTTCATATGCCTTATACTTTGCGTCGCATATTTCCAGAAGATTCCTGTATTCCTGCGGCGTCATACTGGTATCCACTTCTCCGCCGGTCGGCACATAGCGGGAAAATGCAAAGACCTTCACTTTCGCTTTTACAACCTCATCAATGATGTCCGGTATCTCATCCATATTTGTTTTTGAAACCGTGCTCATAATAATACTTGTTATTCCGGCGCGGTTCAGGCAACCCACTTTTTCCAAAGTAAGATCAAAACTCCCGGGTTTTCTGAACCAGTCGTGCGTTTCTCGCATTCCGTCCAGCGACATCTGATATTTTTCGCAGCCACAGACTTTCAACATTCTGCAGATCTCATCATTCAGATGGAATGGATTTCCCATAAGCGTAAACGGGATATTTTTGCTCTTTAGCAGCACCATCAGCTTCCAGAAATCGGGATGGAGGATCGGATCACCTCCTGTAATGTAGAAGTATGGTACTCTGTTATAAACCTTACAGAAATCTTCACAATTCGCTACTACCTCCTGCATTTGTTCCCAGGTCATACTCTGAAGTTCCCTGCAGCCTTCTCCTGAGAAAATATAACAGTGCTTGCAGCGCTGGTCACATTCATCTGTAATATGCCATTGAAAAGAAAAATACTGACTCATCCTATCCTCCTTCTTTCGTTTCACTCGGGTCCGCGCAGAACCGATGGTCTCCGTTCCACTTTGCCGTTACACCATCGGATCTCGCGTCCCTTCCATTCATTTCTGCTTACTTATCAGATGCTCCGCATGCTGTCCCGCAAGCCGCCGGCTTCTCTTCCGGTTTGTCTGCCGCTCCACATGCCGTCCCGCATGCCGCACCTGTCTGCTTGTTCTCGTCTTCGTTCCACCCTGCAATGTTTGATAATGCCATTTTCGTTACCTCCTGCAATGTTCTTTTTTTAGGCTTTGCCTCGTTGCACCTTTATCATAGCAAGACCGGGTCTCCAAAAAAAGTACGCACTTTTTTATTACAGAGGCATATAAAAGTAACCCGGGTCACTTTTTTGTAACCGATTGACAGTTCTATGAATGCTACATTATAATCAAATGTAACATTCAAAACAAATCTGATACAAGGAGTTGATTCTATGCTGACAAAAGAAGAACTGCCGGAATGTCCGGTCGCTACTACCGTTGCCCTGATCGGAAGCAAATGGAAGCTGCTTATCATAAGGAATTTGTTAGAACGCCCCTGGCGTTTCAATGAACTTAAGAAGGATTTGGAAGGCATCAGCCAGAAGGTTCTCACAGACAGTCTCCGCTCTATGGAAAATGATGGACTGGTCACGAGAACAGTCTATCCGGAGGTTCCGCCAAGGGTAGAATATGCATTGAGCGATCTGGGCAAGTCCCTCAAACCGATTCTCGATTCCATGGTCGAATGGGGAACCGCATACAAAAAAGGAGAACTAGGCTGCCCGGCTAATCAGGAAATTTAAAAGGAGAAAGGACGAAAAAAGATGGTCAGACACGTAATTTTATGGCAGTTGAAGGATGAATTTTCAAAAGAGGAAAAAGACAAAATTAAGGCGGAAATCAAAATCGGACTGGAGAGTCTGACTGGGAAGATACCTGGACTCTTACAGATTCGTGTAAATACAGAATCGCTTAGCAGCTCAAATGTAGATGTAATGCTGGATTCCTCTTTCGTTGATGAAACAGCGCTAAAAGGATATTCCGTACATCCTGAGCATGTAAAAGTAGCAGACGAAAAAGTGCGCCCATTTACAAAAGCAAGATATTGTATGGATTATATCACTGATGTGGAAGGCAATTACATAACTTCCGATAAGCAGTAAAAGAACATAAGAGCTGTCCACTGCGGACAGCTCTTTCTATAATCGTTGTTTTATTCTTCCATATTTCCAGTGCTAATATCCAACATCTGCCTTGGCGTTACTACATAAGACTTCTCAGGAAAATGTTTAATATTGCCGCCTCACTTTCTCGCCTCTGCAATTTCGGTATTGATTTCATCTAATGTCATGTCAGAAATACCGTTTGCAGCAGCAATACGACTTGCCGCTTTCATCGCTTTCACTCCCCGGTTTTCATCAATCTCATCTACTTTCATGCTAAAAGGAACGCCATTTTCTTGTATCAGGCGTGACATACACATCCGAAGATAAGTCGGGAGATCAATGCCAAGTTTTTCACAAATGCTTATTGCTTTAATGCGTGCCGTTTCCTCTGCACGAAACTGAACTAATGTGTTTGCCATAAAAATTCCTCCTCTACTTTCTACTTTTGTTATTTTTATTATACCCCATGGTGATTATATTTGTAATCATTTGATAATATTATTATTCCTTTATCTTATTCTTTCTTTGTGAAAAGAAATAGGCTGTGTAGACTACAAACATAAATATAAAATCCTGTTATAACAAGTATGAATAAATTCGTGATCGTGGATGTTGCTCCTACTGCTGCTAAGGCTTCTTCTCCTGCTGAATACCCGACAATGAAAGCATCTGCTCCTTTCCAAAAAATAAGCAGCCACACACCATAGTGCATAACTGCCATGTAAGCGTTTTGGAAAGGATTTTTGCGACCAGATACAAATTTCTGTTCCAAAATCTTCATCACCATAAAAATATCTCCATCATTTCAAGAGGGAATGACGGAGATACTGTGTTTTCATATTCTGTTATTTTTCAATCCACTCCGGATCGAGCAGAAAGTCATAGATGTTTACGGTCAGGATACCATATTCATCGTAGTGAGGCTGAACAATATCCTTTGTAATGACGATTTTCTTAAAAGAATCATCAATCTTTCTAAAAGGTCTGATTTCCTGAGTACGCTTTGCTTCATCA
Organism: uncultured Lachnospiraceae bacterium; assembly: GCA_958402795.1. GTDB lineage: Bacteria > Bacillota > Clostridia > Lachnospirales > Lachnospiraceae > Schaedlerella. Next base: position 118,546 of record CATXUX010000008.1, read on the forward strand.
GGCAGCGAATATGCGGACTGGATATAATATCTGGAGGAACCAAGGTTACATACGAAATCTACCTCCAACTGCTTGCGGGTCACTTTTCCGTCCTTATCCTTTTCTGCAATAGGAATGACACCCACATCCACTCTATAACCACGCATACGAAGCTCGTTATAAATCACATTCTCCATGGAATGGGTCTGTTCAAACTGACGGAAGTTGATTCTTGCGTTGCGAAGTCCCAAGTCTGAGAAATAATATTTCTTAGGGGTTTCAATGTATGCCTTTCCTTTGATGTCAAATCGCTGTGCGGATTCAATCAGGAAAGAATCCTCAAAGTAATCCAGATACTTTTTGATGGTGTTGGCAGTAATCTTTGATTTCTTTACGGTCTTAAAAGTATTTCTCAGCTTTTCAGGATTAGTCAGCGAACCAATGGAAGAGGAGAGAACGTTCAGCAGATCTTCCAGTTCCCCGATGTTCTTCACACGGTTTCGCTTGGTAATATCTCGGATATAAATCTCGTTGAACAGATTCTGTAATGCAATAGCTTTCTCGTCGGCACCATCACGGAGAACAACCAGCGGAATACCGCCGTAGAACATATACTCGGATAGTCCCATGTATTTGTCGCCCTGATATACGGACATAAATTCCGCAAAGCTCAAAGGATACATATGAACCTCGTCACCACGACCGGCGAACTCGGTGGCAATGTCTTTGGACAGAAGTTTCGCATTACTTCCGGTCACAAATACATCCATATTATCCTTACGGAGATAACCGTTCAAAACGGCCTCAAAGCAGTCCAGCATCTGAATTTCATCAAGAAACAGATAATACATTCCCTCGTCTGCGACTTTGGAACGGATATATGCCATAAACTTTTCAGGGTCAACGCCACGCTTTTCTTTTTCAATCTGAATAAGGCTCTCGCCAATCAGATAAAGATCATCTGCGGAGTCAAAGGCAAAACGAATGATATGGTCAGCATCTACGCCATTATCCAACAAGTGATGGTAAAAAAGGTTATTCAGCAAATAGGACTTACCGCATCTGCGAATGCCGGTAATGACTTTAATCAGTCCGTTATTTTTCTTTTTTATCAATTTATCCAAATAGAAATCTCTGCGAATCTCCATCGTAAAACCTCCTTGCGAAAGATTTTTGCAACCTGATACAGTTTTCTGTTCTATAATATCATGATAGCCGGCTTAAATCAATAAGCCACGGCAGTTTTGAAAAAGATTTTTGCAACCTTTAACATTTTTCCTTCATCACAAAATTCTTTAGGTTAGAATCGATGATGGGGTAAACGAAAAAGCAGTTTTGGCAT
>CATXUX010000009.1 GCA_958402795.1 uncultured Lachnospiraceae bacterium
TATACCGTATTCAGTTCGAGACCTGAATCATCAGTATAACTGGTTCCACTGACTGTTGCTACCGCACGATAGGTTCCGGAAGAACCGGTCTTGCGCTCCAGATAGTAGCCTTCCGCTCCATCTACAGCACTCCACTCAATTGTAATTACACTACCGCAAGAAGATGTACTTTCGATGGCTGGCATACCCAGTTCTACTTTTGGCATCGTCGCACTTGCCACATCCGCATACGCACCGTACTTGTAACTGCTATCAATCACATAGTATCCTCTGACTGTATAACTCCGGCTTGCACCCTGTTCCACACTCTTGTCTGTGTAGGTCGTACCACTCTTCACCATTGCAATCTTTGCACTGGTATTTTCAGCATCATAGACCAGATATCCATCTGCCCCTTCCACTGCATCCCAGTTCAGCACAATGCCGTCTGTGCTACCTGCTGCGGTCAGGTTCTTCACCTGCTCCAAACAGTCGGTCTTTGTATACTTGCCTGCCGTATATTTGCCCTTTGTCTCCCCGCTGTAAGCACGTACCCGGTAATAGTATACCGTATTCAGTTCGAGACTCGAATCAGTATAACTGGTTCCACTGACCGTTGCTACCGCACGGTAGGTTCCGGAAGAACCGGTCTTGCGCTCCAGATAGTAGCCTTCCGCTCCGTCTACGGCACTCCACTCAATTGTAATAGTGCTACCGCAAGAAGATGTATTTTCGATGGTTGGAACTGTCAGCTCAGCACAAGCTGTTATCTCATTACTATAACCTCCAGTAACCATAGTTTCGTCTTCTGAAACAGAATACCCCTGGACTCGGAATTTATATTCTGAATTATAATCAAGATCAAATTCATAAGAAGTAGCATCTATGGTATCTACTACTTCGAAGCTTGTAGAATCAGGTACTCTACACATAACATAATAATTGGTATAGTCACTGCTCTGGTTCCATTTCAAGACCAAATGATTACCGCTTATTATCTCACTTGTTAGTATGATGCGTTCCAAATCACTTTGAAGAATTTCATAAGTAGCAGATATCTTACCCGTGTACGCACCGATACCTTCGGCATATACAATGGCCGTACCCACACCGTTTTGCTTTTCATATGTTACTGTAAAGTCTTTTCCTTCTGTCAGGCCACTGATTTTTATAGAAGGTTCAATTACCTCTCCTTCATAGTAGTACTTACTTTCCAAGCCTGAAATCTGATAATCATACTCCAAGGTAATAAGATTGTTCTCTGAGTGAACCTTTTCTTTTACTGTAGGATAAATATAAATCGAACGAATTCCTGTTATATTATCTGTTGCACTTCCGTTGCTTTCGCTCTTAAATACAATGTCATAACAGGTGGTATCATTTTCCCCATTTTGTACACTCTTGTTATTGGAAATTTCTGCATTAGACGCATTAACATTAATACCGTTCTTGCCGTTACGTTGAATCAAACTATTTGAAATGTTGACCGTACTATTTCCTTGGACGCTAATTCCATCTCCTTCATTATCTAAGATGTTACATTCATCAATAGTAGCATTGGCTGAGGCAAACAACCAAATACCTATTGCTGGATTCTCCGCTTCTTTAGTATTGCTATTGTTTAACACATTATTTTTGCTTAAAGCAACACTTCCGCCAGATAATGCAATTCCACTCGCCTTGTTTTTGTTTACATTATTCTCTGTAACGGACGTGCCACTCTGCATATTTTCAACGTATATCCCATTGCCACTATTTTCAGAGACTTCATTATTTATTATTGTCGCTACACCATTTTTCCCAGAAATTCCATTGTTTACTTGATTCATTACGATATTTCCAGAAACCATGGCAGAAGAAACATACATTAGTGCAATACCATTATTTTTAGAATCTTTTACAATATTATTGCTAATTGTAGAATTTCCCCCTGACACCAAAATCCCAGAACTCTGATTTTCAAGCACCGTATTAGTGTCAATCAAAAGATTGTCCGATTGATGTGCATAAATTGCATACTGCCCGCACCCTCGAATTTCGTTTTCTTTAATCTGTACGGAAGTGTTATTTTCCGAATAAACTCCATTTTCTCCCGCATCAGAAATATTGTTATTTATAACCTGTGCTGTTGCTCCGGCTTTAATACGAACTGCGTTAAGTCCTGCGTTATTAAGTACATTATTGGTTACTGAAACATTCGATGTCGGCGCCAATTCGCTGCCTGCAGAAAACAGCGTAATTAACACTAGATTACCCGCTGACTTTGTTCCATCCGTACTTGCAGTTACGTTATTATTGCTGATTGTACCTGTTGAACTATAAAGATTTCCAAAGCTGCGAACATCTTTTGCTGTATTGTTGGAAATATCAAATTCCGTTGTTGCATCCAAATTGATGCAGCTATTGTAAATGTTTGAAAAAGTATTTCCAGTTACTGATATATTATTGGAAACCGCATCACCATGATGATTTCCAACACCATTCAATACATTTTCAAATAAACAACCACTTACCATAATATTCGCGCACGGAGTATAATCAAAAGGTTCCGCTCCATTTGACGTCTCACTTGAACAATAGTCTAATTGAAGTGCTTCTGCGCTATTACCGTCATATTCCATGTATTCAATATCAGAGAAGTTGGAAGCATCCGGTAGTATAGCAGAATAATCCACGTCATCTGCAAATACGAAATTTTTAAATGTGACATTACTAATCGTAGCATCCTTTACACCTACCAATTCAGTGTGATGCGTTCCACATACATTCTGAATGGTAAAATTATTCAAATTTAAGTTTGATCCATGTGCAAAATACATGATTCCACGCAGTATTGCACCGTCGCCTACATTTCCATCCCAAGTCCCACCCGAAATGCTAATGTTAGAGAACTGTGAATATCCGCCATCTTTTATACCACTTTTATCGCCATTGATCAGCATAAACAACGTCGGATTATTTCTAACTATCGTTGCTCCCTCATCTAGTTGAAAATTTGTATCTGAATATACAATAAGGCAAGAATCCAGATAGTATGTACCAGCAGGAACAATAACCGTAATTTCACCTTCTACAACTTTTGCCATGTCAAGAGCATTCTGTATCGCAGTCGAATCAGCATCTAGATCTGTTCCGTCTGCTCCAAAGTCAACTACATTAAATTGATTTCCCTCAGTTGAAATAGTTGTTGCCGTTACGCTGTCCGAATATTCACTTAACTTATAATCGCCTTCATCCGTTTCAAAATAAGCACGCACAGCAAATGTATACGTTGTATCAGGTTTCAAATCATAAATTGTTACAGTTTTTTCTGTACTTTGTCGAATTTTCACATATTCGCCATTTTCTAATGAACCAATCTGGTAACCAGTAGCTCCTTCTATACCATCCCAAGACAAGGTTGCCACTATACCGCTAATGCTAACATTAAGATTTTCAGGAGTATTAAGATAGCTTGTCTTCACATACTTTCCTGATGTATATGCACTATGATACTTTGTGCTTTGTTCGTATTGGTATGCACGCACTCTGTAATAGTAAACCGTATTGAGTTCCAGTGTTTCCGAAAAAGAAGTTTCGCTTATATCTGCAATGAATTCATAACTACCATCTTCTCCTTCACGCCGTTCAATCTCGTATCCATCGGCTCCGTTTACAGCTTCCCATTGAAGTTCAACTGTTTTTCCCATCGACTGAATATTTGTTATCGTTGGCGTTACAAGTTTTGCTTCTACTGTAACGGTAATATTTTCCGAGTACGGACTATACCTATATGAAGTACCCTCTACATAAAATGCTCTAATAGCATACGTGTAGTCCGCGCCTACTTCCACATTTTTATCAACATATTGAGTTTCACTTACTGTTGCAATCTTAGTATAAACATTATCTGCAACCAAATAAACGATATACTTTTGGGCATTATCTACCGCATCCCATATTAGAGCATTACCATCCGCACGATCTTGCACTTTAAAATTTACAATCTGATTCAAATAATCCGTTTTCACATATTTTCCAGGTGTATAATTACTTAAAACATCACCATTGTAAGCTTTAACTCGATAATAATAGACTGTTCCTAGTTCAAGCCCGGTATCCGTGTATGTATTTCCTTTGCAATCAGAAACTACGGCATATGTACCAGAACTTCCTTTTTTTCGTTCCAGAATATATCCTTGTGCACTTTCAATCTCAGACCATGTAATTGTGATCTGTGATCCAAGCGCCTTTGTGCTTTCAATTACTGGATCAGATAATTCGAGTAATCCCGTTGCAAAAACCGTAACTGGATCAGCATACCCGCCATATTTATAGGCATCCTCCACAATACAATAAGCTCTAACAGTATAAGAATATGTGCTATTTGCCGCAACTGCTTTATCGGTATATGACAGGTTATCAGCATCAACCATGGCAATTTTGCTCAATGAGTCAGCATTATAATAAATAATGTATCCATCTGCATTTTCTACAGCATTCCACTGTAACGTAACTCCTGCCGGCACTGATTCAGCTTCTAAAACAGTTACTTTCTCTAAATAATCAGTTTTAACATATTTGCCAGGTGGATACTCACTCGCAACATTTCCATTAAATGCCCTGACTCTATAATAATATACGGTATTGAGTTCAAGACCTGTTTCCTTGAAAGTGTTCTCTGTAACAGTTGCAATTTGACTGTAAGTACCAGTACTTCCTAGTTTACGCTCTACCGTATATTCTGTTGCATTCTCAACTGCATTCCAAGTAAGTTCAACTTCGCTTCCTGAAACATTTACAGTCTCTATCGTTGGTTTATCAAGTACTAAAATATCAGAAGACGTTTCGTCTACAGCATAAACTGGTAGCATTGACTCTAATATAAAAACAACGACTAAAAATATCCCTAAGAATTTCTGTTTCATATATGATTCTCACTTTCATTAAGATTTTTTTTCATATCTGCAATCATATATTTGTACATGCTTACTAGATCAGTATTAGCTTCCCATCCCAGTTCCCTCAGCTTTGATGTATCTAGATTCATGTGAAGCGTTTCTGCATATCCAAATTTTGAGATATCCTCTGATTCATTAACTACAACAGCTATTTTGTCTTTCGCACATTTTTTAACTACAAGTTCTGCCATTTCATAGATAGAACAATATGTCTTTTCATTTGCGGCATTATATGCTTCTCCTGATTTACCGTTCGCCAAAACCGTCAAGATTGCATTAACTGCATCATCAACATATAAATAGTTCCGTTTTGTTTGACCTTTGGTATTTAGTGTAATATTTCTTTGTTCAATTACACATCGAGCAAATTCAGCAAATACACGACCATCATTATAATCCACACCAGGACCAAATGTCTGCGTTAACCTAAGTACTGTTGCAGGCACACCGTACTCGGCAGCATAGGATGCACAAAGGCTTTCACACATTCTCTTGCCTTCCGGATAACATGATCTGACCGACATAGGGTCAATATTGGTTGAATGATTTTCATTTATTTTTTCATCATTATCTGGGGTTCCATAGACCTCCATGCTTGATAGATAGACAAATCCTTTTACCATATTCAATTTGGCGAACTCAAGTAAGTTCTTTGTTCCATCCAGAGCTGTCATTATGGTTTCAACCGGTCGATTTACAAATTCCTTACTTGAGGTCTGACTGGCCCCATGAATAATATAATCAACATCCTTTTTTGCAAGACTGAGTTCACAAACATCCGCCACCAAAAACTCTAATTCATCACACCGGTAATCTCCAAAGATCTGCTTTGCTTTATCCAAATTTCTTACTACAGCTGTAATTTTGATTTTGTTATTAAGTTGTGCATTTGTCTTTAACAATGTTTTTACTAACGTTTTTCCAATCAATCCAGTTGCACCTGTAATCAGAAATTTGTTTCCTGCAAAAAATTTATAATCCATCATCCAGTCCTCCCTCCTACTTTTATTTATGTTTCCATAATGACTTAAAAAATGTAATTCCCATTTTTTCTGCTGAAACTACAAATTCCTTATTCATCCAAATCGAATATACGCATACGATAATCAACATTATCACATTTAAAATTGTAACATTGATATAATATGTTATTGCAAGAACGCATGCTACTATTATGGAAGATATCAGTGTCGGTGTCGCTATTTTCATTTTAATTGTTTTATTTATATCTATATAACGAATGACAGCCATACTTCCAAAGGCAATCAGTGTAGACAATGATGCCGCATAAAGTCCCAGTTTCGATATTAAAGCCAAATGAACTAAGATATTAATAATTGCAGATGCAACCGAAGTATATGCAACCTTCTTTGAATCTTTTTGTGCAACATAGATACAGCTGTAAAGTCCAACCACTACACGTAACAGCATCGCATACATTAAGATGATAATCTGCGGATACGCTTCACTATATCTATCGTTAATCATGATAGGGAAAATGAATGGCATACAAGCACAAATAATAAAGCATGCACACGAAAATAGTTTATACATTGTTGTAATGACTTCACTAAGGAAAATATCTCTGTCCTCATCTTGATAATGTAAAGAAACTGTTTCCGTCCAAGAAAGATTGAAAATGTTATAAAACTGGATAAAAACACTTGAAAATTTGTTTGCTACTGTGTATATTCCATTAACAGCTACCCCTAAAATATAAGACACAATCGTTCGGTCTGACACATTCACCACCCACCAGGCAAGATTGTTCGGTATCAGTGGCAATGAATATCTGCGCACCTTAACATATGTTGATTTATGGATTTTTTTTATGTCAAAATATTCCCAAGGATGTATTGCAGCGCACAAATAAAGAATTGTCAGAACCTGCGCAAGTAACGTTGCAAGAAAAAGGCCGGAAAGACCAGCTTTCATAATGACAAGCATTATTACATTTAAAACGACTGTTGCTGAAGCCGAGATAAAGCTGGCCATTGCATATATTTTACTTTTCCCTATGCCTCTTACGAATTGCATAAGCAATGCCGTATACACATGTAGAACAACGTACGCAATTAAAAATGGTCCAAAGGAAAAATTATTTATAATTGTAATGGTCCCCAGAACAATCGTATACAGTACAGACTGAATTGTATTTACAGCTAAAATAGTTGAAAACAGCTCTGATTGTTTTTCCTTATTTCCTCTACACTCCAACATAAATCTGAAAAGTCCCTGATCAAATTGCCAGTTGACCAAAGGTAAAAGAAGTGTTCCGTAAGTAACAAGTAAGTCAAATGAGCCATACTCCGATGTGTCCAGCAAAGCTGTATAAAGGGGCAAGAGTAAGAAGCTGATGCACTGCGTACAGATTTTTCCAAATGTTAGAATTGCTGTGTTTTTTGCCAGATCTTTTTCTCTGCTCATCGCTTTTCTACCTTCCCACATGATAAATTTTCTTCATGCATAAATTCAATCACTCTAATCCATATATTTGTGCATTTTCTTTCGCTTCCAAAACTGCTCTCATCATGTAAAAATCGTCAGGAGTGGTTATTTTAATATTTTCATATGGTCCGTCTACCATATAAAGCTGTTTCCCATAATACTGCATCATTGTGCAAGAGTCGATAAATGTGCTAATTTCATCTTGAAGAGCATGGTTATGCGCATCTAATATTTCATCTAGCCAGAATGACTGTGGTGCTTTTGCAACCCTGGACTTTTCTCTGGCAGGTACGATTTCTACTTTATTGTTGTCATCTACAACAACAATAGTTTCCTTTACAATGCCAGCTGTTATCGCACTACCATTTTCTTCTACACATCTAATATTTTCTGAGATAAGCTTCGAGTTGATCAAAGGGCGAACCCCATCGTGAATCAGTACAATGGATTTTTCATCGCCTGCCACCTCTTTCGCAGCTAAAAGTCCGTTATAAATTGATAATTGTCCAGTTTTTCCACCAGGAACAACTCTCTTTACCTTCTCGATACGATATTTATAAAGTTGTTCTTGTAAGTATGGAATCCACTCTTCAACACAGGAAATCACAACAGCATCTATCTCTTTATTATGTTCAAAGTGTTCCAGTGTGTAGATAATGATAGGCTTATTATATATTTCCAAAAATTGCTTTGGTTTATCCTTGCTCCTCATTCTTCTGCCAACTCCACCAGCAAAAATCACGCCTATATTCATTTTGTCAATGTCTCCTCTTTTAAATCAGATACTATTTCATCTAGATACTCATGGGATTTTTGAATTAATGGTTGAATCTTCTTATCAACATCATTCCAGTCAATCGCATTCTTAACATCCTGCGGCTTTCCTTTAATGAGTCCTCTCTCCTCAAGCGCTACACTGTTTAACAAATTAACGATTCGATTGTTCCGAAGCACTTGAGTTTCTACATAAAAATTTGTATGTAAAATAATGGAGAATGCTGTGGCATGAAAAGAATTCGTAATTACACACTCGGCATGATCAATCAATCCAACAAATTCGGCAGGTGTCGCCACACCAAAGTGATTCAAATCTCGATATTTATACCAGCGTTCATTGTCAGATAGAAAAACAACATCCCATTTTTTTTCATTTGCATATTTTCTTGCAAAATTCATCGCAGGTAATGCATTGCCACTTTGTCCCATCATAAAAAATAAAATATATGGCTTTCTCGCTTTATATTCGGAAAATTTTCTCCAATCTTTGGCTTTGTAAAGGAACACTGGATCCAATGTGCAAACAACCGGAGGGAATTCTGAACATCGTTCAAACTCAGGCACAATATCCGGTTCTCTCACTGAAATCCTATTATAATCATGTAGCATTTCAGTCATGTCTTGTAACTGATCTTGATTCAAAAAGCTCTTTCCAATACTTGCCGCGTAAGAATACTTTTTTTGGTGAGGTTTTACAAAATCAAGGAAAAAGGTGTTGTCGTCTTTTATAATTTCACGATTCCAAACTTGATCTGAGCCAGTTATAACCGCCTGGTAGTTGTCCACAATCTGCCCCAATTGATCCCGCGTAACATTCTTTGCTTCAATTCGGAAATATTTTTCTCGTGATTGGGCAAAAACATTATTTCTTTTGTTTATATCCTGATAATCCATTATATATTTACAAATTTTCTTTATTAAGTTTCCTTTTCTTTTTAAACAATACGATGGGGTGTATCTTTCATCAATCATTTCACTGCCGTAATCCAGGATGTAAGCTTCCGTGTCTGGGTATTGATTCAGTGTTTCCTGCAAAGCAAATGCCTGCAAAAATGCTCCGTAATTACAAGCTTTGTGAAATGTGACAATTGCAATCTTGCTCATCTAAATTCTCCTCGTTTAAATCAATTTTCTCTTATGCATTTCATTGTTAATAGAAAGTATCATAGCTGCAGCAAGTGCATAAAAGTAAAGCACAATATCATATAAACAATTACCTGTCAGGCTATAAACGCAGTAGAATATTTGTATACATAGTGAAAACATCACTCCAAATCTCAGCTCTATTGAATCCAATAAATACATTTTTTTAACAATCTTTACAGTTTGGAACAATAACATTCCAAGAGCTACAAGATAAATCACCTCTCCTATAATTCCTGTTTCACATAAAACCTGGATATAAACATTATGTGCATCCAAATGTTGATATCGTTCTATGTTTGGATGCCAATATCCAGCCAAATTATTTGCGTAATGATCTCTAAATGACCAAAATCCGGTTCCAAATATAGGATTTGTCTTAAATTTTTCAAATGCCAATCGCCACATTGCTAAGCGTTCCTGAGAAGCTGTATCGTCCCCTATATTTTGAAAACGCTCAAATACATAGCCAATTGCAGGAATCGTTTCCGAAAAAATCTGCAATATTCCAAAAGCAATTAGCATAAATACAATTATTTTCCCAATCTTGCCGATTTTTTGCTTACTAGAAAACAAATACGTTATTACAATGGCTAAAAGACTCCATATAAGAACTCCACGCTTACCAGTAAGAAGCAATGCTACAAAAGTCACTGCTATAAAAGCTATCTGCTTAATATGATTCTGCACCCGTTTGTTAAATGAAAATCTGGCAATCTCATAGATTACGAGCATCATGAACAAAACTGATATAAAAATACCATTCTGAGAATAATGATTTGCTATTCCGGCTCTGTATCCTGCAGTTCCGCCAGATGTTCCCGATGGAATATATCCGTAAATATTAATTACAGAGCCATAAAATTGTGGAAAAGCGAAGAAAAAAAATGTAAAGAAAACGTTTATCCCCAACATAAATATACAAACAGTACGAACACTTTTCACCCATGCACAATTTCTTCGAAGCAAGAACGGCAAGAGAACACAAGAGAAAATTCTCACTGTTCCCAATCCATTTCTTCTAATTCCCAATAAAACGATAAGTAAAAAAAGGAACCACGCCACATAAAAAGTGTCAATACTGATGTAAATTCGTATTTTGTTATTTTCAATATTTGTTGAAATTGCTAATATTAACATCAGAACTGGTAAAATGTTTTGAATTATAGATGGCAATTGCGCACTCATCATTGCTGAAAAAACAGGCATACCCACTAATATCAGCAAAAATAAACCTGTACAAATTTTACGTAGATTCACCTTCTTATCACCTACCCCCAACTAAAAAACATCAATGCCGGATTTTATGCATATAATTCTTCAATTTGTAAAAAATCACCACTAATAAAGCTTTTTTATTAGAAAATGCCCACCACAAAAAATGTTCTTTCCAGTTTGCAAATGAATAGACTTCTTCATCAAAACCATATAACAAATATTCAACCAGCGGATCTTTTAAAATACATTTTGTTATAGTCAATTTCTTCCCAACGTTGTTTTCGTCGTGAAAAACTGTATTGTTAAATACCCGATTCAAACATTCAATGACTTTTATAGAAATCGATGCATTCCACCCCTGATGACAATTGACTAGATTCTGAAATTCCTCTAATGCAAATTTTAGTTGTTCCACTCCATTTTTCCTATATTTATGAATTGCAGAATCTTGATGAATATAATAATTGTACCATATGTGTGTATCAATTATAGCTGTATGAGAATCATCAAGTACAGACAAATTAAATAGCAAGTCTTCATATATTTGGAGTTTTTCATCAAATTTTTTGTTCAGAATTAAGGTACGCTTTATTATCTTAGCCCACGGTCCTGTACATCTTAGATTTTTTAACTCATCATTATCTCTTTCACATCGAATGGCAATCATGTATTTTTGAAGTGTATCAATACCAGATCTGTCTAAGACAAGTTCATGATTCTGATTAATAGCGCACTTTTTAATGTTTTCGCCTTCAACAATATTAATTCCGCCTAGCGCTATATCAGCATCGTACTTTTCCATCAATTCAATTCCCCTTTTTATGCAACCAATGTGAATGCTGTCGTCTGCATCAACAAACATAATATATTTACCAGAGCTTTTTAGAATTCCGTTATTTCTTGCTGCGGCAACCCCTCTGTTAGACTGCTCAAGAAGGAGAAATTTATATTGTCCCTTAAGTATTTTTAGATTTTTAGCAAAGGATCCAGTACTTCCATCATCAATTATAATAACTTCCATAGAATCCGAAAGTTGGCTGTAAATACTTTCAAGACATCTTCTTAATCTGCATTCGGGAGTGTTAAAAGTTGGAATAATTATACTCAATTCAATCATCTGCAGTTGTTTTCCCCTTTTCTTACGCGTGTTCTTTCAATGCCAATTCAAGCCATTTTTCTGATCTTTCCCGTTCTTCTTTTAGCATTGCATCTACACGTTCATAATTGATTTTATCTGGTTCATGAAAATCATTGACACTCATATAATTATCAATCAGTCCAAGACGCTGACATAAATCTTTTGTTTTCCTACCTGTTTTTCTTGAAAAGGCATAAAATGTCTTATGAAAAATAATACTAAAACAAACTGCATGAAACGAATTTGTAAAAACAACTTCAGCATTTTTTATGAGTGATAAAAAATCCTCTATTCCAGCGTCCGCCATCACTCTGTGCGAATAAGAATTCCACGTATAATATGAAATTTCAACAATCTTAAGATTGTGTTTTTTTGCGTATTTCATTGCTAAATTCTGGTATTTTTTGTTATAATCAAGTGGAATGTATATAAGAAGGTACGGCTCATGAATTAGTCTCTCTGCTGTTATTTCTTTATAATCGGCTTTATCAAGCAATAGGACTGGATCTACAACTGTAACAGCATCATCTCTTCCACTTTTTTTTATAATATCTGTTCCATACTTCTCTCTGCAAGATATGTAATCAGGATATTGCACCAGTTTTTCAAACACATCCAATTCATTGTTCCTAAAGTCCGCATTAGCTGTGCTAGCAGCATAAATAATCTTCCTTTTATCTTTCATATTGTCTAATGCAAGAAAAAATGTATTATCAAAAACTCCATTGTAAAATCTTGGACTCCATATAACATCACTTTCACATACTAGACAATCGTATTTTAGTGTTTGATTTGCAAGAGTCTCTTTAGTATAGGACATAGGAGAAACCTTCATGTGTTTATTTTCAAAAGATTTGAATTTAGTCAATCTTCTCTTATATGCACGTGCAGAAAAAACAAGTTTAACTGCACTCTTCCATTTTCGCATTTTAATATATGACAATACTGGATGGTTTCTTTGAAATTTTTCGAGATGTGGAGTTGTATAATCAATTATTTCTGCTTCAATCCCCGAATTTTTTTTTTGTAAATACTTAAGAAATGCCCATGAGTGAAGCATCGCTCCGTAATTTAAATCTTCCGTATTTATATTTAAACTTAATATTCCTACTTTCATTTTCTCATTGCTCCAATTATCATTCACTGTTTTCTAAGAAAACAATCTATCTTGACAAATCCAGATTATTTATCAATGCTAAAGTCTACAAGCACATGCTGCTCTCGATTTCCTTCTTTCGGGATTTCCATGTAATTACCAAACATATGTTTTAGATACTCATCCCAGTTCTTTGGGATTTTTACTTGAATGTCTTCAAACTGTCCCATTGCCGTCTCTGCAAATTCAGACCTCAAGTAAGTTTCCTTAAAGAAATGATTCTTTCCCGTTGCAACAACAACATATCTGGAATGTTCATTATGGCATATTGAATTCCATTTATCATACATTCTTGTCCATGTTTCAAGTGGTAAAAATGCAAACAATCGTCCAATTGCAATTTTTTTCTTAAACACTTTTTGAATCTCTTCAGCATGTTTGGAAATCTCAAGCAAATAATCTCGAGTCATGTAAAAACGCCTACATGAAACAATAAACCCAAAGACTAAACTAAAAAATCCGTGAATGCCTCTTAATATAGAGTTGTCAAAAGTATTCTCCATTGCCAAAATATCTACGCATATACCAGTTTGATCTGGCACGGGATCGCTACATCCCCGGAATGTTGTCCCTTTTCGTCTGATATGATAGCACTGCATGCAATGAACACCTTTAGAATACGGTGAATGAATCCAATATTTCTCTCCATATTTTTTTTTGAATGCATCAAAGAATCGATTTATATCTTTTCTTGCCATGTCAATATCAATATCGTCATCCCAAGGAATAAAACCCTTATGACGTACCACGCCCAAAGCAGAACCACCAGTAAGATGATAATTAATCTCTAGACTATTACATACATCAACAATGTCATGTAACGTTTCTAAGTTCACTTTTTGTACTTGCTTTACCTGCTCATCTGTCAAAATAATCAAGTTTTTATTATATTTTGATAACTGCTTAAACGCAGTAGTTGTTTCTAACTTCATATCGTGGTTACTCCTTACTTGTACTATCTGTTGCTGATACGTAATTCATTTTCTTAAAAACTTCATGTAAAATTCTCTTCTTACCGAATTGGGTAACACACAAACAAGCGCTTGTCCAAAACCACTAATACAAAAATCAGTGAGAGACATATAGCCTTTTTTTAACATATTCCACTTAAACCCGAGAACCGTTTTGGCATATTTTAACCCACCACGCCTCTTAAAAAAATCTTCACTTGTGCGAATATAATATAGAGGCTCTTGAATATTATAACTTTTAACTTTATGTTCAAGTATCATTCTTGCAAATAAATCATAGTCCTCGTACAAAATGACAGAATGATAATTCCCGCTTCTTATTACCGCACTCTTTTTATACATAACGGTTGGATGCAATATAGCACACCTTCTACGCATAAATTCAACTATTTCATCATGTGATTGTGGAACTTTATGAATTGAAATAACCCGATGAATATCATCAATAAATTCCGCTTCATAAGATCCTACCATTTCAAGATCTGCATCTTTTTCAAATTCAATGATTTGCTTTTCACACCTATCTTTAACAGCGTAGTCGTCTGAATCCATACGCGCAATTAATTCATTTTTAGATGCTTCTATTCCCTTAGCTAAAGCCAATCCAAGGCCTAAATTCTTTTCGTTAGAAATAATGTTGAACAGTCCAGTATTATTTCTTACAAAACCAGCTATAACTGTATCAAGTTCTTCTGTAAGTGGTCCATCTTTCACAATAATAAATTCATCAGGTTTAACAGTTTGATCAAGCATACTCTGAATGCTAAGCGAAAGATATTCAGGCTTTTCCTGAGAATAAACAGACATCAACACAGTATATTTTCTTTCACAATTCATTGTCTTTCGCTCCTCATACTTATTGATATTCAAACAAATCTCGCTTACATAACAAAATCTAATATTGTGAAAATAATAAAAACCGCAAAAACTGTATTTCATAAACACATACGGCATTTGCAGTCAAATCTTTCTATAATAATGTTTAAATTGATAATGTATAAAGACTATCCTTTTTATTATTTCCGGGCTGATTTTCCTTTCACACTTTCCTCACCACTTCTAATCCCACTTTTACCTCAGTCACCCCACTGAAAAACTCCACTTCCAGCACTGCAATTCGTTTATGCCGGTCAATCTTTTTCACTTTCCCTTGATAGTCTTTCATCGGTCCGTCCATGATCACAAGTTGATCCCCCTCGATATATCCTGTGGACATTTCGACAACTTTTTCTTTGTTCATGCAGTTTTCCAGAAATTCTACTTCTTCGTCATAAAGAGGAATGGCCCCGTCATCATCTCCGAGCACTTTGGCAAATTCCGGCAGGGTTTTTAGCTTAATCTGCAGTTCTTCCGGCTTATTACTGACCAGAAACAGATATCCCGGAAAGAGCAGTGCCTGTGTGGTTGTCCACTGTCCGTGTACTTTCTTTGCCCGCTCGTATTTCGGCAGGAAATACTCCTCGCAGACGTCCGAATTCTGAAAAAATGTTTTACATAATTCCAGCATCCGGTCTTCCCGTCCGGTTTGCACCCATACTGCGTACCACATACTGATCAGTCCTTTCTGCAAAGTCTTTCTCCCGCAAAAGGGCAGGCTTCGCCATTCCGCACCCGCTGCGCAGCATCGAGAGCGCGTTCTCTTCATCTTGCGTGACGGTGCGGATATGTAATATCCTCTCTCTGACGGAATCACCCTGGAACGCGGCGGAGCGACGATTCTTCGGGAGATTCTTTTGTAAAGCGGTGCGAAGTTAAGCTCAAAATTTACTTCGTAAATTCCTCGTTGAACATTTCGCAGGTGGTTTCAGACTTAAGATTTACTCCGTAAATCTTTAATGAAACAGACTCAAAATCTGTTCCACAGATTTCTCGTTGACGTTCATCCGCAAGCGGATGAACGTCAGATAATTGCCCATTATTTGAATGTGAAAACTGACAAAAAAGACAGATTATTTCACGGGAATAAATAGAAATATCGAAAAAGACAGAAAAAACAGAAAACTATAGAATTTAAAATCTATAGCAAGAGTTCATGTAGATAACGATTGGAATGTTTATATGGAAAGTGGGAAGGTGCAATAATTGGGGAATATAAAGTTTAAGAAAATAAATGCCAGATACTTCCTATATGATAAATATGCTTGCTTGAAATCGCATGCGTTCAAATGGAAAAACCAGACTTATAAAGTCTGGTTTTTCCTTAATGAATTTCCTTATTGGCAAGCAGTTTTTTCAGTTCTGCAATTTCTGCCTCACAAGCTTGAATCACAGAATCTTTCTGAGAAAGTTGCTTGTCCTTTTGAGAAAGCTGTTTTTCTTTTTGAGAAAGTTGCTGATCTTTTTGAGTCAGCTCTTTTTTCTGTCCGTCAATCGTGTCCCGCATCTCATCGATCATATACTGTACGGTGTTTTTGTCCATTGTCTGTAATTCTTTGGAAAACAAACCCATCACCCTCTCTGTGTTTCTGCACATTTCGTATACTTCTTCATACATAGGGATGAAGCGGGGATAATTCCGGATCAGCCGTTCGATCACTTCCGGATCGTCTATGCTTAAAAAAGTAAGCCATGCATCCAAATCGTTTTCGATGTCTTTATTGTGCTGTTTTTTGCGAAAAATGTCAAGAGGGATAAAGACATATTCCTGAAATAATTCCAAGCGCAGTCCGGTATCGCTGCGCTGCTGGAAACGATGTATGTAATGATCCGGGAAAGCGTGGAATTCTCCAGTACTGGTTTCAAACAGTACGATGGTGTATACCTTCCGGATATCCCGGTAGCAGGATCGTTTTTCGCTTTTCCCTTTCGCCCGTTTATATTGCCGTAGCAGCAGATCCGCCGAATAGCAGGCGCTTCTGGCTCCCGGAAAGGCATAGCCGATCTTCTGAACTTCCACATTTGCCAGACTGCCGTCTTCAAGCTGCACCAGAATATCCATGATCAGTAGGGAACTTTCATCTGCGATTCGGCTGGAATCGTTGGGCAGAACCGTCTGAATCTTTACTGGCTGTCCCAGGAGCAGGGACAGAAATTCTTCCAATCTTTCTGGTGTATTTTCCGGATTGACGATCTCCTTAAAAAAGGCATCGTAGAGAAGTTTTACACCCTTTACTCCCGTGCAGATATCCAGGAATTCGTTTTGTTGTTTTTCAGTCCATCCGTAAAAGGTGTGGGAAAGATCCTCCCGGCGCTGAATATCATCCAGTACCTCCATGCGTGTTCGAATCATCGGAAAATATTGTTGCAGTACTTTTGTCATAAGCAATTCCTCCTGTGTCTTAATTTTGCCTTTTTCTTTTCATTATCGGAACATTCGCGATAAAGCGCCGAAAATGAGAGCCATACGGCCAGAATCTTTTGGAAACAAGAACGTTTCCGCCTGACGAAAATTACTGTAACATGTTTTCGGAATAAAAGCAAGAGATTTGTCTCAAAATACATTGAAAATATGTGCCTGTGATTTGCATTGCTTTTTCGTGTAGATAAAGAGTAGGTCAGTAGAAGAGTTGGATGTGGAATCTATGTCGGTATATTTTATGTATCTGCAGGAAGAGGAGGAGCTGGTGTCTCGTTCCGTTCAGAGAAAATATGTTTGCTTGAAATCGCATGCGTTCAAATGGAAAAACCAGACTTATAAAGCCTGGCTTTTCCTTAATGAATTTCCTTATTGGCAAGCAGTTTTTTTAGTTCTGCAATTTCTGCCTCACAAGCTTGAATTACTGAATCTTTCTGAGAAAGCTGTTTGTCTTTTTGAGATAGTTGCTGGTCTTTTTGAGCCAACTCTTTTTTCTGTCCGTCAATCGTGTCCTGCATTTCATCGATCATATACTGTACGGTGTTTTTGTCCATTGTCTGTAATTCTTTGGAAAACAAACCCATCACCCTCTCTGTGTTTCTGCACATTTCGTATACTTCTTCATACATAGGGATGAAGCGGGGATAATTCCGGATCAGCCGTTCGATCACTTCCGGATCGTCTATGCTTAAAAAAGTAAGCCATGCATCTAAATCATTTTCGATGTCTTTATTGTGCTGTTTTTTACCGAAAATGTCAAGAGGGATAAAGATATATTCCTGAAATAATTCGATGAATAACCCTGTATCGCTACGTTGTTGAAAACGGTGCACATAATGATCCGGGAAAGCATGGAATTCACCTGTACTGGTTTCAAACAGCACGATGGTGTATACCTTCCGGATATCCCGGTAGCAGGAGCGCTTTTCGCTTTTCCCTTTCGCCCGTTTATACTGCCGCAGCAGAAGATCCGCCGAATAGCAGGCGCTTCTTGCTCCCGGAAAAGCATATCCTATCTTCTGTACTTCAACGTTCGCCAGACTGCCGTCTTCTAACTGTACCAGAATATCCATGATCAGCAGGGAACTTTCGTCTGCGATTCGGCTGGAATCGTTGGGTAGGACTGTCTGAATCTTTACCGGTTGTCCCAGAAGTAGGGACAGAAATTCTTCCAGTCTTTCCGGTGTGTTCTCCGGATTAACAATTTCCTTAAAGAAAGCGTCATAAAGTAGTTTCACCCCTTTGACTCCCGTGCAGATATCCAGAAATTCATTCTGCTGTTTTTCGGTCCATCCGTAAAAGGTGTGGGAAAGGTCCTCGCGGCGCTGAATATCATCCAGTACCTCCATGCGTGTTCGAATCATCGGGAAATAGTGTTGCAGTCCTTTTGTCATAAGCAATTCCTCCTGTGTTTTAATTTTTGTCTTTTTTCATTATCGGAACATTCGCGATAAAAGCGCCGAAAATGAGAGCCATACGGCCAGAATCTTTTGGAAACAAGAACATTTCCGCCTGACGGAAATTACTGTAACATGTTTTCGGAATAAAAGCAAGAGAAAAGTTCTGCCGTTTTGCGTGTTTTGTGTGTTCTTTCTTTTTACTCTGATGTTTAGTACAATAAAACCAACACTATAATATAGAAGAAAGAGAGGTACTACAGATGAAATGTGAGTTGGCGCAACTGGAGGAGTATTCGCAGGAATTTTTGAAGCGGGTGAAAGTGGAACGGAATTTGTCTCAAAACACGCTGAAGGCATATCGTTGTGATTTGAATTGCTTTTTTGCGTGGATAAAGAGACGGGCAGTAGAAGAGTTGGATGTGGGATCTGTGCTGGCATATTTTACGTATCTGCAGGAAGAGGAGGAACTGGCGCCTCGTTCTGTTCAGAGAAAATATGTGACGCTCTATCAGTTTTTCCGGTTTTTGAGGGAAAATTATGGGATTCAGGAAGAGTTTTTTTGTTTTACGACGCGTAAGTTTCAGATTCCGCATACGCTTCCGAGAACATTATCAAATGATGAAATTTCGAAGTTGATTTCTGTTTCATCTGAGGAGTATCAGAATGCGGAATCGGAATACCGGACCAGACTGGCGTTGCGGAATATGTGTCTGATAGAATGTCTGTTTTGTATGGGACTGCGGATCGGGGAGGCGGCAGCGCTGAATGTAGAGGATTACAATCCGGGGGATTGTTCGGTTTTGGTTCATGGAAAAGGAAAAAAGGAGAGGATTCTTTTTATTTCTTCCAATGTTGTCTGCCAGAAATTGAATGTATGGTTGCAGGTCCGGCAGGGGATGGAACCATTGAACTCTGCGATATTTATTTCAAAACTTGGGAAACGAATGAGTATCTATAGTATTGAAAAAGTTTTTAAACGATATCGGGATCTGGCGGGAATTCGAGATAATGCAACGCCGCATTGTCTGCGTCACAGCTTTGCGACGCAGTTATTGAACAATGGAGCCAGCATTCGGGATGTGCAGGAGTTGATGGGGCACAGTAGTGTTGTCACGACGCAGATTTATACGGAGGTTTCTCTGAATCGTAAGAAGGAAGTTCTTATGAAATATAATGGAAGAAATTTTATTCATCCAAAATGATGGTTATGGTCTGCTGATCAAGCGCTGTTGGCGACGGTATTCCGGGAACCGGGTTCAAAGGAATACTGTCACCTTTTTATCCCGCTCCGATTCATCCCACTCCGAAATCTGTGATTTCATAGAGTACTTCTACATTGGGATCATCCAGCAGCCAGCGGTATTCGCTCATAAACCACTGTACAAGTTCTTCGTCCCGCCGGATTGGAGTTGTATTATTGTTATATACATTCACGGTTCCCAGCCTGAAGTATTTTTTGAGAATCTCGATATCCCGTGCGATCATTTCTTTTGTCTGTCCCTGAATTCCGACCATCAGGCAAGGGGAGTCGAAGTATTCTGCCACTTCTTCCGGAGTATGGAAGTCGGCATGTTTGTTCAGGACATGCTGGCGGAAGTCATAATCAAAGGTTTCCACTCCGATTTTGAATGTGATGGGAACCGGCATGCGTTCCCGCATTGTATGGATACGATGGCGGTAGATCCAGTGCGATTCGAAAAAGAGCCGCCGGATCTGTTTTTCGCGGATGACGCGGCTGATCTCGTCCAGAGTTTCCTTGGGCAGTTCGAAGCAGCTCCCGGAATTGATGACTTCTAATACGCCGAATTCCCCTGTGACGTGAGACAATACTTCCGAGTTCAGGGCGATCATTTCTGCCCGGTCGCGTCCGTTATCTTCGATATAATCGCAGAAGCTGCACTTCCCCCAGGCGCAGGGAAAGGCGCGCAAGAGGCAGATTTCCCGCTGATTTTTATTTGTGATTTTACTGTAGCGCTCTTCTGGTACGCCCATGGTTATTGTCCTCCTTTTCCCTGAAATGTGGCCAGCAGGTGCTTTGGCAGAGCTTTCAGAAGTGCCATGACCAGAATGATGCTGATCAGGCGGTCCAGATAATCGGTGAGGATCTGGACAATGAACACGCTGGCAGTCAGTCCGAGCGGTGTTTTTGCAAGGAGCTGTACCAGTATGGTGGAGCCGGACGACGTGATTCCGCCGAACAGTTTTGCGCAGATCAGGGAACTGACGATGGTTCCGGGAACGGTAATGATCAGTGCGGCTGGAAAAATCCGCCATTTCGGCGAACGTTTGGTGAGCAGTTTCTTCCATACTAATCCGGTCATCATTCCGACGATCATGCCGACCGGAGCGAAGTACAGGGAGTAGATATCCGAAGTGATTCCCAGCAGGATTCCGCTCAGGAGTCCCGGCAGCAGTCCGTACCACGGACCGCATAATGCGCCGACGAGGATCGTTCCGATACTGTCCAGATAAATCGGGAGTCTAAGCAGCAGCGCAAGTTCCCCGCCTACGAGATTGATGCAGACCGCCAGCGCGGCCAGACATATTTTATAGATACTGTTTTTTGACTTCATAATTTATACCTCTTTCCTTTCTGTGGAGTGCTCTTGTAGTTTGCCTTGGCAGAGTGTTTCCAGCAGATCCAGTTCTTCCTGTGTTTTATGGAGAAGACTTCCGAAAAACAGCTGGAAAAAAGCAAGTGGATCAGTCTGTGTGAGTACGGTTGCATTCGGCGTCCGGTGGTAAAAGTTCATGGAATCTACTACGGTCTGACCAATTGAGATTCCCTGCGTTTCGACGTCGACATAGGCGTCAAAGCCGCTGCAGAGATTCCGGTTTGCAAAGTAGGCGACTGCCAGCGGATCATTGATGACGCAGCCGATCAGATGCTCCCATTCCCAGTGGAAATCAAAGTAAAACCGGGTGATCTGCTCTACGAATTTCCCATGACGCGGATCCAGCCGTTTGAGATAGGCGAGAAGGTCCGGGGTGAGGACGATCTGCCTTGTCACATCAAGACCTGCCATATGGAGTTTTTGGAGTCCGCATTGTTTTTTTGCATTTTCTTCAAGTGTGTGGAACACAAGGGCAGCAGCGTCCGGATCTGCCCAGTAGTTGTATTCTGCTACCGGGGAGCAGTTGCCGTGACTTCGAAAGTTTCCACCCATGGATACGAGTTCTTCGATCCGGTCAAATGCGGACCGGTCAGTCTGGATCAGTTGCGCCAGATTGGTAAGCGGGCCCAGTGCAATGACAGAGCAGGTCTCGTTTTGAAGTGTGTCGGACAAGAACTCTACCGCACTTTTTTGCTGCCGGAAGCCGTCCGGCGTCGGGAGAAAACTCTCTCCGAGACCATCGGAGCCATGAGTATCAAGAGCGTTTACATAGTCACGTTTTAGTGGCTTTTCGGCTCCAAGGTATATCGGCACGTCAAGTCGGTCCATGTGTTTTAAGACTTTTTTTGCATTCCCAAATCCCATTTCTGTCGGGGAATTTCCGCATACGATCGTGATGCCGGTTACGTCGAGTTCTTCCATCGACAGTGCCAGCATCAGTGCAAGGCTGTCATCGATTCCGGGATCGCAGTCTATGATAACTTTTCGCTTCATAATGTTCCTTTCTTCCTATAATAAAAGGCCATGTTTGTTTGTCCGGCGGAAAAATCCAGACAAAACAAACACAGCCACAACTGTTGAGTGTGAAATTTGCCTAGTTTTTTATACTGGGAGGTTTTCGAACCAGTACGCCCGCAGGCGGTTGCCATTTGTTACTATAACACAATCGGTTTCGTTTGGAAACCCTTTTTTTACTCATAGCGGTCAAAGATCTGACGCTGGATTTGCCGTAAGCAAGCCGTTCCGGAAGATAGCCGGAACTAAAGCAGCGGTGTCATGTAGAGAGGAAGGAACGTGATTCCTTCTTGGATTTTTAAATCGCCGGTATGCAGCAGATACGGAATATACGTTTGCTCCGCATATTTGCTGGTAAATTTACGCAGGGATGAGAGTGTGTAGTTTTTGCCGGATTTGACCTCAATCGGCGAAATATTGTGGCGGGTGCTGATTTTGCTTTTTGCAATCAGAAAATCAATCTCCATGCGGGAATCACTGTCGTCCCGTGAGGGGTTGGAATAAAAATATAATTTGTGATGATTTGCAGCAAGCATCTGCGCCACAATATTTTCAATGATCATACCCTGATTTACTTCCAGCTTATCAAACAGCAGTTTTTTATAAATTTCTTCACTTACGATGCCATTTTCGTTGAATGCATGACTGATCAATAGTCCGGTATCTGCCATGTAACATTTTAACGTCAGTCGGTCCATATTTAATTTCAGACCAATATTCGGGGCGGTCGAGTTATAACAGATGTTTGTGATCATAGCATCCTCCAGCCAGAACAGTGCGTCCTCATAATCCCGGAACCGCGCTTCTTTTTTCAATGAGGACAGTTTAAATTTCTTTTCATGCTTCTGAAGCTGGGCAGGAATTTCATCAAAAATACTCTCGACTTTCATCTCATATCCCGCTGCGTGTTTGATGATGTCCGCCCGGTAAAGAGTCAGGATATCTCGTTTTATCTGATCAACTTTGTCAAAATCATGTGTATCAATATATTCCTGCACGGCCTGGGGCATGCCGCCGACGATCAGATATTGGCGGAAGTAATCCATTGCTTTTCGGTGCATGATATGCCCCATCGGTTTTTTCGCGTCGTAACATGTTTGGATAATTCCCATGAGCGTGTCATTTCCTAATGCCCACAGAAATTCTTCAAAGTCCATAGGATACATTTTGATATGACGTTCTTCGGACGGAATTACAATGTCCCGGACATTCTTTTTGATTGACATTAGTGAGCCGGTCTCTATATAATCGTATCTGCCGTCTGCGACGAGATATTTGATGGCGGCGCGTGCTTTTGGAAAAAGCTGAACTTCGTCAAAAATAATCAGAGATTCATGTTCATACAATTTTACATTATAATAGCCGGACAGGTACATAAATAACAGATCCAGATCATTCAGATAATGAACGAACAGATTTTTAATGTCATCTCCAACACGGTTGAAGTCGATCAAAATGTAAGTTTTATATTCTGATTTTGCAAATTCTTCGGCAATGTAACTTTTTCCAACACGGCGTGCACCGTCGATCAACAAAGCAGTTTTTCCGGTACCGTTCTTTTTCCAGTTTATAAGTTCATAAAAAAGTTTACGCTTCATAAGGCACTCCTCTCTGATAAACATAAATCACACGAAAACAATATTTTTATAATTATATATTAACACGAAAACAAGAATTTTACAAACACAAATTAACACGAAAACAAGATTTATAAAATTATATTATTACACGAAAACGAGAAGTTATACGTTTATTATGTACATATTTCCGGGATAATAACGAAATGTTTCAAAATCTTATATTTTTTAGTGTAACATATTATACATTCACTAGCCTTTTTGTATTACAATAACAATAAAGTACCCAACAGTTTCTACATTGGTACAGCGAAAAATCCGACAAGTTAAGGTATTCATTACTTGTTATTCGTTGTATCGGCAATAGGGAAATAGACGGATTGGTTAGAAGTAATACGAGAAAGGAAATAAGACGATGAGAAAGAAAATCGTTTCGGATAAGCGCTTTTATAGGAAATTGTGGCAGCTTGCGGCTCCGATCGCGTTTCAGAATCTGATGCTGGCGTCTGTGGCTGCGGCCGATGCGCTGATGCTGGGCAGTGTAGCGCAGAATTCGATGGCGGCGGTATCGCTTGCGACGCAGATTCAGTTTGTTCAGAATATGATCCTGGGTGCGATCATTGCGCCGATCGTGATCCTGGGAGCGCAGTACTGGGGAAAGAAGGATACAAGGACGGTGAGTGACATTTTCTGCATCGGTCTTCGTCTGAGCGTTGCGGTTTCCGTGCTGTCTTTTATCGGGTGTGTGTTCTTTCCGCGGTATCTGATGCTGATTTTTACAAATGAAGAGGCTCTGATCGCAATCGGCGTCCGGTATCTGAAAGTGGCAGGCTGGTCGTATCTGCTCACAGGGATTTCCCAGTGTTATCTTGCGATTATGAAAGTAAGCGAACATGCAGTGCAGACTGCCATGGTAAGCACGGGTGCGGTTCTCATCAATATTGTGCTCAATGCAGTGTTCATTTTCGGACTTTTCGGCGTTCCGGCGATGGAAGTGCAGGGCGCGGCGGCAGCGACCCTGGTCGCAAGGATCATAGAACTTGTGTGGGTTGTGTTATTTTCTTATAGAGAAGGGTATATTCATCCGGAGTGGAGCAGATTGTTCATGAGAAACCGGCTGCTGTCCCATGATTTTCGGAAATGTGCGCTTCCGCTACTGGGCGCCAGCCTGTTCTGGGGAATTGGGTTTACCTCATATTCTGCGTTTATGGGGCATCTCGGAACCGATGCGGCAGCGGCAAATTCTGTCGCTGCGGTGGTGAGAGACCTCGTGTGCTGTCTCTGTAACGGTCTTGCAAACGGCGGCGGAATTCTTGTGGGAAATGAGCTTGGCGCAGGGAATCTGGATCAGGGAAAAAAGTACGGAGACCGTCTGGTGAAGATTTCGTTTGTGATCGGGTTCTTTTCTACGGCGGTCATGCTCGCGGTGACGCCGCTTGTTACGAGTTTTGTGAAAATGACGGCGCAGGCGGAGGAGTATCTGCTCGGAATGATGATTATTATGGCGGTGTATATGATCGGACGTACCGTGAATACGATTATCATTAACGGAATCTTTGCGGCGGGCGGAGACACGATGTTTGATATGTACAGCCTGGCGGTCTGTATGTGGGGGATCGCGATCCCGCTGGCAGCGGCGGGGACGTTCTTTTTGGACTGGCCGGTACTGGTGGTCTATGCGTGTACCTGTCTGGACGAAGTGGGAAAAATTCCATGGGTGTTATACCATTACCGTAAATATAAATGGGTAAAAGACCTGACGCGGGAGATGTGAAACATATCGTAATGATGGAGAGGATGAGGTGATAATATGGATCATGTAAAAAGAAAAGAACAGGGACTGCCCTATCGTTATGACGATCCGGCATTATTGGGAGATCAACATATTTTTCAGAATAAAATGGTGGAGTATAATCAAACGCTGCCTACAGAAACGGAAACGCGTCAGAGACTGTTGAAAGAAGTATTTGCCGAAGTGGGCGAAGGCTGTACGGTGGAGACGCCGCTTCATGCGAACTGGGGGTGCAGACATGTGCATCTGGGAAAAGGTATTTACATCAATTCCAATGTAACGTTTGTAGATGACGAGCAGATCTTTATCGGGGATTACAGCATGATCTCGCCAAACGTCGTGTTTACGACATCCGGGCATCCGGTTCTGCCGGTTCTGCGGGAACATCACTATGTCTATAATCTGCCGATCTATGTCGGAAGAAATGTGTGGATCGGGACGAATGTAAGCATTATGCCGGGCATAACGATCGGAGACAATTCCGTGATCGGAGCGGGAAGTGTTGTGACGAACGACATTCCGGAAAATGTGGTGGCATTTGGATCCCCCTGCCGTGTGATCCGGGAAATCGGTGAAAAAGACCGGGAGTTTTTTTACAAAGACCGGAAACTGGACGTCTGGGAGTAGGAGTTCGCTCATTTTTCTATGAAAAATGGCTACTTTTCGGTGTTTTGCGGGTCTCAAACTCATGTATTGACATGCGAGCATGTCATACATGAGCTTTTGACCCTGGTATCACAGAATATCAATGTATTCTCCGGCGAGTGCTTTGTTCATGCTTCTTACCGCGCAGAATTTTCCGCACATACTGCAGGTGTCGCTGTGGTCGTCTTCCGGCTTTCTGCTGTCGCGTATCTGTTTTGCCGTTTCCGGATCCAGAGCGCAGGCAAACTGTGCGTCCCAGTCAAGGTTTCTCCGGGCGTCTGCCATGCGGTCGTCGATATCCCTTGCTCCGGGGATTCCTTTGGCGATATCAGCCGCGTGTGCGGCGATCTTCGATGCAATGATTCCCTGCTTTACGTCCTCCACATTCGGAAGAGCGAGGTGTTCCGCCGGTGTGACATAGCAGAGGAACGCCGCGCCGTTCATGGCTGCTACAGCGCCTCCGATGGCGCTGGTGATATGGTCGTATCCCGGTGCGATATCGGTTACGAGCGGCCCGAGCACATAGAATGGCGCGCCCATGCAGATCGTCTGCTGTACTTTCATATTTGCAGCGATCTGATCCAGCGGCACATGCCCCGGACCTTCCACCATCACCTGAACGTTATGATTCCATGCGCGTTTCGTCAGTTCTCCCAGACGGACCAGTTCCTCAATCTGACATACGTCAGTTGCATCTGCCAGACACCCCGGACGGCAGGCGTCGCCGAGGGAAATGGTGACGTCGTATTCTTCACAGATGTCGAGGATTTCATCGAAATGCTCGTAGAACGGATTTTCTTCTCCGGTCATGCTCATCCATGCGAAGACGAGGCTTCCTCCCCGGCTTACGATATTCATTTTTCTCTTATGTTTTTTAATCTGTTCGATGGTCTTTCTTGTAATTCCACAGTGCAGGGTGACAAAATCGACTCCATCCTCTGCATGCATCCGAACGACGTCGATGAAATCCTGCGCCGTCAGTGTCGCC
The DNA here is from genome assembly GCA_958402795.1 of uncultured Lachnospiraceae bacterium. Classification (GTDB taxonomy): domain Bacteria; phylum Bacillota; class Clostridia; order Lachnospirales; family Lachnospiraceae; genus Schaedlerella. The sequence continues at coordinate 27,097 of CATXUX010000009.1, forward strand.
AGATCCCTCTGGTAGTGGATCACACTGTCATAGACCGGCACAGTGCCGATCATGGCGGGACATTCGCTGGTCAGTTTCCGGCGGAACGGCTGTGTGTCGCCGTGGCTGGACAAATCCATGATTGCCTCCGCGCCCAGATTGACCGCGCTCATGACTTTTTCCATCTCGATATTATAATCTTTGCAGTCTCTTGATACTCCAAGATTTACATTGATCTTGGTACGCAGCATGCTTCCGACGCCTTCCGGTTCAATGCAGGTATGGTTTTTGTTTGCGCAGATCGCAACTTTCCCTTCTGCCACCAGTTTCATCAGCGCCTCAATGGACATGTGCTCCTTTGCCGCAACTTTCTCCAGCTCCGGGGTTACGATCCCTTTGCGTGCCGCGTCCATCTGTGTCGTGTAATTTCTCATGGTATTCTCCTTTTTATGTACACATACATTTTATAATGCGATAGAAGGTGGTGCTCCCAATCTACCGCCGAAACGATCCGCTCGTTTCTGTAAGTTATGGCTGTATTCTCAGACAGAGATCACGTGCATAACGCCGCCTTTTTCCAGAACGGTGATCAGCACATAGGCGAGAATACTGCCGGCCACTGTAGAAACAAGAAATGGCACAACATAAACAAACAGGCCTACAGGCTCCAGTCCCATGAGCAGTTTCGCAACCGGATAAGCAGCGATTCCGCCAAGAACGCCGGTGCCGAAGGCTTCTGCGATGCAGGTCAGGCTCAGTTTCTTTGAGAACTTATAAACCAGTCCGCAGCAGAGTGCGCCGACCATGCTTCCCGGAAATGCCATGAGGCTTCCCAGACCAAGCAGGTTACGCAGCAGGCTTGCACAAAATGCGATTCCAACGCTCCATCCCGGACCAAGAAGCACAGCAGCAAGAATATTTACCATGTGCTGTACCGGCGCGCATTTGCTTCCGGCGATGGGAAAACTGATCAGACTTCCCACGACGGCAAGGGCAGTAAATACACCTGCATACGCCAGTTTTTTGACTGTGTCATTCTGTTTCATCTTTGATTGCTCCTCCTTTCCTGCCAGAAATAGAAAAAGAGATGCACGCGGGGCATCTCTTGAAAATACGTATCAGCATCTCTTCCCTACGTTGGCATTATCCAAATCAGGTTGTGGGTCGAAACAGTTCCCGGCGTGTCCGCCGTGATAGCTTCCTCTCAGCCGGCTTCCTGCCAGCTCCCCGTAACAGACAAGGCTCGCTTGCGGGTCTTGTCTTACTTATTATAAGACCAGCAAGGTAAAGATGCAATATTTTTTTATATAATGACGCAGAAGTCTTTTAACATAATTCCTGAGGCGATAAGCAAAATTACGCTTATCGCAATGATAAACAAACTGATCTTTTTATGAAGCGCTTTTCGGGTGAAAGCAACCCCATTTAAAATAATACAACCGATCGTGCCGCCTAATATCCAGTATAAATTCATGTAGGATGGATGGGCACCGCTGCTTGTTATATTATACGCATCTCGAATCATACCCATATTACCCCATGTAAGTAATGTGAAAATGAGCATTGCACAAGATATGATGATAAAAACTGTGTGTATCCTTTTCATGTCGCTCTCTTTTAAAGTCTGCAAATTGTTGTTATTGTAATTTTTTAGGGACTCCATCGAATTTGATCTCCTTTCCGCAGTTTCCTGCTGTTTCTTCGTCGTATCAGATAATTATAGTATACCACAAATTTTCTCTTATTTATGATTTTTTCTTAAACGGATGAATTTTGTCCCTAAATGGTGTCATTTATAACCATTGAGGTTGGAAAATAAAAATATTGGGGCAAAGAGATTGTCCGGAAGTTTCTTTTTTGCTATACTTGACGTAATAGGAGTGTGAATGCAAAATGGGTGTTTATTTGAATAGTACCAGTGTGTACGGATTGTTTCAGGAAGACTTTTACCTTACGTATTATGTGGATAAAAGCGAGATCATCAGTGAATTAATTCCTCTTGTGGAGCTGAAACGGAATATAAGAGAAAAGACGGGCGTGGATAGGGGAAAAGCGCCTAAGTATGTGACGATCACCAGACCGCGCCGGTTTGGAAAGACGGTCATGGCAAATATGATCGCGTCTTATTTTGGAAAGGGCGTGGACAGCCATGAAGAATTTGATACATTGAAAGTATCGAAATATCCATGGTACAGAAAACATTTGAATCAGCATAATGTGATTCACATTGTGTTTAATGGGATGCCGGATGAAGTAGCGACTTACGCGCAGTATATTGGCCGAATAAAGACGATGTTACTTGACGATTTGATGATCACATATCCAAGCGCAAAGATCCGGGAAACTGATGCGGTGTGGGACGCATTGACGAAGGTGTATGAATATTGTAATGGAGAGAAGTTTATCTTTGTGCTTGATGAATGGGATTATATCTACCATCAGGACTTTGTTACAGAAGCAGATAAGGAAAGTTTTACGAAATTTCTCAGCAATCTGCTGAAGGATAAGGCGTATGTGGAGATGGCGTACATGACGGGAATCTTACCGATTGCCAAGTATTCCAGCGGCTCTGAATTGAATATGTTTTTTGAATATTCTATGGCTGCAAGGGTAAAATACAGTGAATACTTCGGTTTTACCGATGAAGAAGTGGATGCGCTGTATCAGAGATATCTGGAGACAGAGAGTGACCCAAGGGTAACCCGTGAAGGCTTGGAGATATGGTACGATGGCTATCAGACGGCGGGTGGGAAGAAGTTGTATAATCCAAGGTCTGTAGTCGGTGCGTTGAGTGACAATCAATTAGGAAGCTACTGGACGAGTTCAGGCCCTTATGATGAGATATTCTACTATATAGGGGCAAATACGGATGCAGTGAAGGACGATGTGGCGCTGATGGTGGCGGACAATCCGGTTCCGGCAAAAGTACAGGAGTATGCGGCGACTTCGATGGAACTAAAGACGCGGGACGAAATCTTTTCCGCGATGGTGGTGTATGGATTCCTGAATTATGATAAGGGATACGTTTCCATTCCGAATAAGGAACTGATGGATAAATTCGCGGAAGTTGTCCAGCGAGAACCTTCCATGGGGAATGTTTATAAACTGACGAAAGAGTCGGGCAGGATGCTTGCCGCTACAAAATCGGGAGACACAAAGACCATGACGGAGCTTATGGAGTATGCCCACAATACACACAGTCCGCTGCAGATGTACAGTGATGAGGCGGAATTGGCGTCCATTATCCGGTGGGTGTATCTGAAAGCGCTGGATTCTTACCGGATTGAGCGTGAGGACAAGGCAGGTGTTGGCTATGTTGATTTTATTTTCTATCCCTATATCAAGAGCGATGATGCTATCATCATCGAGCTGAAGGTAAACCACTCGGCGGATGAAGCAATTCAGCAGATCAAAGACAGACAGTATGCACTGCGGTTTTACGGAAAATTTGGAGAAAATCCGGAGTATACCGGGCGGATTCTTGCAGTTGGTATTGCTTATAACAAAGAGGATCAAAACAAACGGCATGAGTGCAAAGTGGAAGTGCTGCGGGAGCGTATAAAGGAATAGACCGGGTGAGGATTAAAAAAATCACAAAAATGATTGACAAATCGGTATTTCTGTAATAAAGTAATAAAAATGAAACAACAAAACCGATGAGAAAGACGAGTAGGCTTTAAACAAGATTACAGAGAGCAGCAGACGGTGGGATTGCTGTATGGCGGTTATTGCTGAATGGACTTTTGAGGGCGGTCCGAAATTGAGAAAAGAGTAGGCACCGACGGGAACCAAACCCGTTACCAATCAGGGACGTATGACTGTACGTGGAAAGTGGACGATTTGTCAAATTGAGTGGTACCGCGGTAATAATGCATATTATTAGCGTCTCAAGCATTAGCTTGGGGCGCTTCTTTTTATCCGCGAAAGCAATGAGCCGGGCGGAAACACGCGATCCAAGATTATGCTGCTTGCAGCAATTCTCTTTCCTATACAGGCAAAAAAGAATCAGAAAAGGAGAGAAAAGAAAATGAAAAAGAAAGTTTTGGCAGTGATGTTAGGGATGGCAATGGCAGCGTCGTTATTGACGGGATGTGGTTCAGGAGAGGATACTTCCTCGGAGGAGACAACAGAAAATACAGAAGATACAGCAGAAGAAGGCGGAGATACCTACAAGGTTGCGATCGTAAAGCAGATGGATCATGCTTCTCTGGATGAGATCGCGGATGCGGTTGCGGCGGAACTTGATGCGATCAGCGAAGAAAACGATGTGACGATCGAGTATGAGATTTATTCCGGTCAGGGCGAGCAGACGACATTGAAACAGATCGGCGATCAAGCGATTTCGGAAGGTGTGGATGCGATCATCCCGGTTGCGACGCTGGCTGCCCAGGTCATGACCGTATGTGCGGAGGAAACGCAGACTCCGGTTGTATATGCGGCGATTTCTGATCCGGAAGCGGCGGAGCTGACGGATATTGATTATGTAACAGGAACCAGTGATGCGCTGAATACAGAGTTTATTCTGGATATGATGCTGGCACAGAACCCGGATGTACAGAAGGTTGGTTTGCTGTATTCTCTGTCAGAAGCAAACTCCACGAAGCCGATCGAGGAAGCGAAAGCCTATCTGGACGACAAAGGAATCGAATATACAGAGCAAACGGCGGCGACAAATGATGAAGTGGTTGCGGCAGCTTCTTCTCTGATCGCAGAAGATGTAGATGCAGTCTTTACACCGACGGATAATGTGATTATGGCGGCGGAGCTGGCAATTTACGAGGACCTTGCCAAGGCAGGAATCCCGCATTATACAGGGGCGGATTCGTTTGTAAGAAATGGCGCTTTCACAACCTGCGGCGTGAACTATACAGATCTTGGAACAAAAACGGCTGATCTCGCATACACTGCGATCACGGACGGTATGGCGGATATGGAAGATTATTATCTGATGGACGGCGGTATCATCACGGTAAATACAGAGACGGCAGAAACACTCGGCGTTGATTATTCCGTATTCCAGGATATGGGAGAGGTTGTCGAAGTGACAACAACCGAAGAGTAGGGCAACATAGAACAGAAGAAATAAATTACAGAAATAGAAGGAGGAACCTCAGGTGCTTTATATCGTACAAACGGCTCTTGAACTTGGTTTTTTATATGCATTGGTTCCCATGGCATTGTTTTTAAGTTATCGTGTACTGGATATCGCGGATCTGACAACGGACGGCTGCTTCATACTTGGAGCAGCCGTGTCCGTGACCATGGCGGCCGCAGGACATCCGTTTCTTGCCATTCCGGCGGCGATGTGCGCAGGGGCATGCGCCGGATTTGTCACGGCATTTCTCCAGACGAGGCTTGGAGTGCCATCAATCCTTGCAGGTATCGTGACGAACACCGGCCTTTACACGATCAATCTGATGGTGATGGGATGGAGTTCCAATGTAAGTCTTTTGAAGACAGATACCATTTTTACAATATTCCAGACTACGGGGATCGGCGGAGAATGGTACGAAACGGTTCTTGCCGGATTCGTGACGATTCTGATGGGCGTGCTGCTTGTTTTGTTTCTGGGAACACGGCTGGGACTCTCTATCCGCGCAACGGGAGATAACATTAATATGGTAAGAGCATCTTCCGTTAATCCGTCCTTTACGATCACAGTCGGACTCTGCATTTCCAATGCATTGACTGCGCTTTCGGGGGCGATGGTCGGGCAGTACCAGAATACAGCGGATATTAACGGCGGTTCCGGCATTGTCGTGATCGGACTGGCCTGCCTGATCATCGGAGAAACGGTACTGGGACGCCGGTCGATCGTCAAGGGTGCGATCGCGGCAGTGGTAGGCTCGATCATTTACCGGATTATTTATGCGATTGTCCTTTACACGAAAGTTGTTCCCGTGCAGGGATTAAAGCTGATTACAGCAATCGTGGTCGGACTGGCGATCGCGTTCCCGACAATTAAGAGCTGGGTGCAGTTTGAGAAGAAAAAGCTGGCGGCAACGCGGAAAGGGGGAAGATAGGATGCTGGATATCAAACATATTTCCAAAACCTTTAACCCCGGAACGATTAATGCAAAAACGGCGGTATCCGATCTGTCGCTGCATCTGGACGATGGAGACTTTGTTACGATCATCGGTTCCAACGGGGCCGGGAAGTCTACCTTATTTAATGCAATTGCCGGATCGTTTTATGTCGATGAGGGAAACATCGAACTGGACGGGAAAGATATCACCTATATGCCCGAACATAAGCGGAGCCGTGTCATCGGGCGGCTGTTTCAGGACCCGATGGGTGGAACTGCACCCGGAATGACGATCGAGGAAAATCTGGCGCTGGCTTATCTGCGTTCTGCAAAAGGCGGCGGACCGTTCAGCAGGGTAACAAAAAAAGAGAAGGAAGACTTCCGGGAAAAGCTGAGCCTGTTGGATATGGGCCTGGAAGACCGGATGAAGCAGCCGGTCGGACTTTTGTCGGGCGGGCAGCGCCAGGCGCTGACACTTCTTATGGCTACGCTGGTTACGCCAAAGCTGCTCCTTCTGGATGAACATACGGCGGCGCTTGATCCCGGGACTGCAGAGAAGGTGCTAAAGCTGACGCGGGAGATCGTGGACCGCGATTATATCACCTGCCTGATGATCACCCATAATATGCATCAGGCGCTGGAACTGGGGAACCGGACGTTTCTGATGTCGGATGGGCATATTGTCCTCGATGTGAAAGGAAAAGAACGTGAAAATCTTACGGTGGAAGACCTGCTCGTGAAGTTTAAGGAAGGAACCGGGCAGGAGCTGGATAACGACAGGATTCTGCTGTCGAATTAAATGAGGAATAGAGTCGAAGGTATATTGGATTAACAGCAGTGGAAATAAGACAGGAGTTGTCGGGAAAAGAAAGAGCATTTTCCGGCAGCTCTTGTTTTTTTGTACCTTAAATGGATGAATTCGGGTTCTGCCATATTATGACAAAAAAAGAGAAGAAAAAACGAGTTTATGAAAGTTCGTTTTTGAGTTATCTTCTATACTTATAATCAGTAAGTTGGGAATACGAGGAGGAACAAAAAATGAACTATCATGCAATTACTCTTATCTGGGGGAGGATGAATACAATCAGGAATATACGGAAGGCATCTACGTCGGGTACCGGTTTTTCGATTCTTTCGGCATACAGCCAAGATATCATTTTGGATACGGTCTTTCGTATACCCATTTTTCGCTGTTTGCAGAGGAAATTGCAGCAGACGAGGCAGAGGTTTCCATGAAAGTAACCGTCCGTAATATCGGGGAGACGGCCGGGAAAGAAGTGGTTCAGCTCTATGCAACGGCTCCCTTTGGCGGCGGCGCGGAATATCAAAGACTTGTAGCATTTGCAAAGACAAAAGAAATTGCGGCAGGGGAAAGTGAAACACTGACACTTTCATTTCCGGTGAAAGACCTTGCACGCTATGAAGAGACCTCTTCCTCGTATGTGCTTCTTCCGGGGGATTATGTGCTGCGGCTTGGAACGGCTTCCAATGAAACGAAACCCGTTGCGGTACTCCGGCTGGAGAAGGAAGTAACGACAGAAGTGTGCACCCCAATATGTTCCGTACAGCATGAGATAAAAGAGATCGTACCGCCCGCAAGAAAAGAGGAAAATCTGGATGGGGTTCCGGTATATACGCTGGATCCGGAACGATTTGCAGTAATCCGCCATACCTATCCGGAACTGCCGGTCTATACGGATGAGAAGATCAAAGAAGTGATCGAATCCATGCCGGTGAGGGATCTGGCGACACTGGTCTGCGGCGGCGGGACGTCCGGAGAGCGTCTGGTCCTTGCGATGGGAGCGAGCGGCAGTACCACATCAGAGCTGTTTGAAAAATACGGAATCCCGAATGTCATCTGCTCCGACGGACCTGCAGGACTGAATCTGACGTCTCACATTGTAGAACTGCCGGACGGAAGCTGGAAGGCAGCGCGGGTGCCGGAAAATATGGAAGCATATAAGCGGTATCTGTTCGGCATGACCGGAAAAGCCATGCTTTCCCAGATGGCAGACCCGGCGGACGGGGTATCACATTATCAGTATTGTACGGCATGGCCGTGCAGCCAGCTTCTGGCACAGAGCTTCAATCAGGAGCTTTTGGAGCAGGTGGGAGATGCAGTCGGAAAAGAAATGGAAGCTTATGGAGTAACCGTATGGCTTGCGCCGGGGATGAATATCCACAGGAATCCGCTCTGTGGAAGAACCTTTGAATATTATTCGGAAGATCCGCTTGTGTCCGGCAGGATGGCGGCGGCAATCGTCCGCGGCGTGCAGTCTCACCCGGGAAAAGGCATGAGTATCAAACACTTTGTGGCAAATAACTGTGAACTGCATCGAAACGAATCCTCCTCCAATATGAGCGAGCGAACGCTGCGCGAACTGTATCTGAAAGGCTTTGAGATTGCGGTCAAAGAATCTGCGCCGATGACGGTGCTGGCTTCCTACAATATGGTCAATGGAGTTTATGCAACGAACAACTATGACCTGTTGGTAAAAGTCCTGCGGAATGAATGGGGATTTGAAGGCATGGTCATGAGCGACTGGGATTCCATTACATGTGAACGGGGAGACTGCATGAAAGCCAAAACGGCAGATATCCTGAAAGCTCCGGCCGCGCAGTGCGATCTGGTGATGGCAGGACGCCCGGATCAGATCGAAGCGCTGGAAAAAGGCGTGGAGGAAGGTCTGGTAAAGATGGACGATCTGAAACGATGCGCAGCAAGAGTGCTGAAAATGGTGGCAGAGAATACCGTGTATCCATATGATATGCAGGAATAAACAGGAAAACTGCTGCAGCGTATTCTTTACATTGCAGCAGTTTTTATATTTAGATATAAAGCAGACATATATAAGGGAGGGTTGTTGCTATGAGTAAGACAAAAGAAGACACATCTAAAAAAATTCCAGCGAAAATTATGCTTTCGTGGCCGACTATGACTATTTCTACCAGTGTTTCCGCTGTACTGATAGGATATGCTACATATTATGCCACTGATATTATGGGACTATCTGCCGTCACAGTAGGATTCATCTTTATGTTGTCTAAAATATTTGATGGATTTACAGATATCGTAGCAGGATATTTTATCGATAAAACACATTCTAAAATGGGAAAGGGGCGTCCGTGGCAGCTGGCGATCATCGGATACTGGATCAGTATTGTATTGATGTTCAGTGCGCCGGAGATGGGAATCACTGCCTCCTGTGTGTATCTGTTTGTTACATATTCCATGATCAATTCAGTATTTATGACTTTGATCAGCTGCAGTGATCCGGTGTACTTGTCCAATGCACTGGATGATTCCCGGCAGAGTGTTTCTATTCTGGCTTTTGCCGGGTTTATTTCGTTGATTTTTACAATGGCAGCATCCATAATTCTCCCACAGATGATTAAAACAATGGGAACGACAAGGGAGGGATGGATCCGGCTGTCTTTGATACTGGCTGTACCATTTACTTTATTGTCACTTGTACGGATTTTCGTAATAAAAGAAAAACGAAGTGTGGGGAAGGCTTCAGCAGAGAAGATAACACTGAAGGATATGATCAAGCTTCTGTTCAGTAATAAGTATATCCTTATTTTTGCACTGATCATACTTATTAGTAATGTCGGCAGCAGTAGTTATACAACCGTACAGACTTATTTTTACACATGGATTCTCGGAGATATCGGAATCGGATCAATTATGTCGTTGTCTATGCTTCCGATTATTCTTGTAGTCATGATCATGCCGGTTCTTTCCAAAAAATTTGGATTTCTCCGGGTTATCCGGATAACTACACTGATTGGCATGATTGGTTATCTGATCCGGCTTGTGAATATCAGAAATGTGCCCTTGCTGTTTGTTTCCAATGTTATATCTATGATGGGATTCTATACGATGTTTGCTTTTGCAGCGACCTTTGTGATTGACTGTATTGATTATGGAGAGTGGAAAAACGGGATTAGAAGTGAAGGTTCGATTTCCTGTGCACAAAGTGTAACGTCTAAGATTGGTGCGGCAGTCGGAGCGGGAATGATCGGTTTGTTTATGGGATTTTCAGGATATGAGGGCAGCGCGGCAGTACAGACTGCTTCTGCAAACACAATGATCGTTGTCCTCTATTCGGTTGTGCCGGCATTATTTTGTCTGATTCAGTTTATATTGTTGAAGGCATATGATCTTGATAAGCTTCTTCCGCAGATCAGAGTGGATCTGGATGAAAAACGTAAAAAAACACAGGAATAAACAAAAAAGGAGAAAGTGGCAGAAATGGCAGAGAAAATAATTTATGACGGCATAAAGGATGAACAGTTTACAGAGCCCTATATTGACATAGATGAATGGCGTGATCAGCCGGTGTGTCATCGATATGTACACGGCGGCTTTCATGGGACGGAAACACGCTTCTGTTTCTATTATCCGCCAAAAGAAGAATTTAAGGGGCGTTTTTTTCAGAAGCTGGCGCTGGTGCAGGGACCTGAAGATGAAGCACAGCACCAGGAAGGGGAGGAAGATGTTATTTCTTTTTCTGTCCTGCATGGAGCTTATTATGTGGATACAAATCTTGGCGGTATCCTTAATGGGGGAGAAGATCATACGCTGGTTTACCGGTGCAGCGCTCAGGCAGCACAATTTTCGCGGAAGGTGGCCATGGAAATGTATGCATGCAGCCGACCCTTTGGATATGTTTTTGGCGGAAGCGGAGGCGGATTCAAGACCATGAGTTGTGCGGAGAACACGACCGGGATCTGGGACGGCGCCGTGCCATTTGTTATCGGCTCGCCGATGGCTATGCCGAATGTATTTACAGTAAGAGCACATGCCATGCGTCTGTTAAGACATAAGTTTCCTGCCGTTGTGGATGCCATCGAGCCGGGCGGCAGCGGAGATCCGTATGCTGTGCTGAACGAGGAAGAGGCGGAAGCTCTCCGTGAGGCGACAGCAATGGGATTTCCGATGGATACATGGTGTGAGTATGAGACCATCGGGGAAGGGGCTCTGCCGGTCCTGTATCCGGCTATTCCGGCAATGGATCCTTCTTACTTTACAGATTTCTGGACAAAGAAGGGATATCTGGGTTCAGATGAAACGGGAAGTGCTGTCCGAGATCGAATTAAGCTGGAAACAACAGTGAAGCATATTCATATTTCGGAACTGGGAATCAGTGGGATTGCTGAAAATATTGATAAAGGAAATGCTTATGGCGTAGATGAGGCATGGAAGCACCAGATCGGGAAGGAAGGTAAGCTCCCGGTGCTGGAGCTGGATACATTTCCGCAGGGAGACATCTATAGCAGAGGTCTGGTAATGAGATTTCTTGACGGGGAACTTGCCGGGCAGCAGATCAATTTATTTTGGCTGGGTTACAATCTGGTTACCGGAGCGGCAGATGCCAGCGGCAGGGATCTGAAGGAACTGATGGAGAAGATCCGGGTGGGAGACCGGGTTGAGATGGATAATTCTGATTATATTGCGGCACAAACCTATCATCGCCATCAGGTTCCGGAATCGGAATATCATGCATGGTATTTTTTCCGGGATGAAAACGGGGATCCGAGATATCCGCAGAGACCATTTTTAGTTGCGCCGATACTGGCAAGACAAGGCTGCGGATCGGTACAGGAGGGAACCCCGAACTGCAAAATGATCATATTGGAAAGCCTGATGGATGAGAGCACTTTTCCGTGGCAGGCTGACTGGTACCGGAAGACGATTATGAAAAACCGGGGAACAGACGGCAATGATATTATGCGCTTATGGTATATGGAGCATTGTATGCATACTGACTGCGAGGAGGGAAACGGCGGGGATCATCAGCATATTGTAAGCTATCTGGGAGCGTTATATCAGGCACTTCTGGATCTCAGCGACTGGGTGGAACGTGATATCGAACCGGCAGCGACAAGTGGTTATTCCATGGAAGGCGGCCGGGTTGTGATCGCGGAGCGTGCAAAGGAACGAAAAGGAATTCAGCCGGTTGTAGCATTGAAAGCTGGAGCTGAGGCAGACGGCAGAATAGATGTAAAGGCCGGTGAAGAGGTTCCCTTTGCTGCCTGTATTGAACTTCCGGAAGGATCCGGCGATGTAGAATTGGTAACGTGGGATTTTGAAGCGAAAAACAGATTTCTGTCAGAAGGAAGTATCCGGAAAACGGTATGGAGAGAGGATGGAACCGGTATAAGCATTGCGTACACAAAGCATATCTATACAAGACCCGGTACGTATTTCCCGGTTGTGAAGGTTGCTTCTAACCGTACTTTAGGAGATAGATTTACCCGTGTGTGGAATCAGGCCAGAGTACGGGTGGTAGTAAGTGAGTAAGAATATTGGACATATCTCAGCATAAATGATTTAGTTACAGCTTATCAGTCAGTACATGTCAACTATTGAAAGCACCGTATACGAGAACTGTACGTTCGGTGCTGTGAGTGTAGAGGAAGGGAGTTAATCACTCCCTCCTACTCGATGGATATGCTTTTACAGATTCATATTTTTATAGAGAAGATTGAAAATACATAAAGAAGCTGTGCATCATTTTTAATAAAAATACAGCAATTTCTTCAGGAGAGCGATCATCATTTTTTAACCATTCATGGATGGTGGACAGATAGCCGGTAACAAAATAATTGATGATGTATGTGTGATCTTTTCCAAGTGATATGCCATTCCTTTTCAGATTGTTTTCGTAAATCTGAGTCAGAGATTCCTGCATTTTCCGGTAAAAGTAAGGATCGCCTGTCGGAGACAGCAAAAACTTGAAAAGCTGTTTGTGAGCATAGTGATATTTCATATCTTCAATAAATTCCTGCAAGTGTTTATCCTGCATATCTTCAAAATCTCCTGCCTGATAAGCAAGAAGCGACGGTGTTAAATTGCGGGTGTCCTGAATATAGGTTTTTTCAATTTCTCTAAGCAGATCATCTTTATTTTCATAGTAGCGATAGAAGGTACTTCTATAAGTACCGGCATATTTGCAGATATCTTCAACGGATATATTGTAATATCCTTTTTTATCGCATAATTCTATTAATGCGTTCATTAGTTTTTGTCTGGTACGTTTTTGCTTTTCCAGATTTTTCTCCATGATATTCTCCCTTCTGCAGAAAGCTGGTACATTTTAATATCTTTTGTTGCAATAGGACATAGTGTCCTCTTTTGTACTTTATCATATCCGGTGAATTTTGTAAACTCAAACTAAAAAAGCCGTACTATCAGGGAGGGAATTCTATGCCAAACGAATCATTGAAAAATTATATGTTGAATGAACATGATTTTCTTCCGGAGGATTATCATGTTAAGGATCCGGAAAAGCTGGAAATGTTGAAAAAACTGGGTGCTCTGATTACAGACCGCCGGGATAAGCAGAATTGGCAGTCTATTACAGAAAACGATCCTGAGGTCTGGGCTCTGGATAAGATTATGACCAAAGAAGAAGTTAAGTTTATGTTATCTTTTGAAAAAAAGAGAGTGAAAGTCTATTCTGTGGAAGAGCTTGCCAAAAAGAATCATATTTCTGTTGAAAAAGCACAGGCGCTTTGTGATGGATTATGCGAAACGGGAATTCTGGAATTCGACCGGGAGAATAAGAATCGTCATAAACAGTATTTTATTCCGAAATTTGTGGTGGGTTCCGGCGAATATATGATGATGAACAGCAGGCTATTAGAACGCGTACCGGAACTTGCTACAATGTTTAACATCATGACGCAGGCAGCAGGACCGATAGCTTCGGTTGTTCCGCCGGGAGGCGGCGGAATAGGAATGCATGTTATCCCTGTTGAAAAAGCTATTCCCTATGAGAGTAAATCCGTTTCGCTGGAACATCTGTCTTACTGGCTGAAAAAATATGATAAATATGCGATTGATGTCTGTGCCTGCCGCCGTCAGCAGCGTATGCGCCAGGAAGGCGCCGGAGATGTAGAAGGTTATTTTTGCATTGCATTAGGCGATATGGCAGAATACTGTGTGGAAACCAAAAAGGACGCCCACTATATCACCTACGATGAGTGTATGGAAGTTTTGCGTCTTGCAGAAGAAAAGGGGTTTGTACATCAGGTAACCAATCTTGACGGTGAGGACAAGATTGTTATGATCTGCAACTGTTCACCAAGTACCTGCAACGCACTACGCAATACGATGTTATTTAATGCCCCCAATTTTTCTGCGTCAGCTTATCGTGCCCACGTAGACCATGACAAATGTGTTGCCTGCGGCAAATGTGTAGAGGTATGTCCGGCGGGCGCCGCAAAGCTGGGACAGAAATTATGCCGTAAGAATGGAACAGAAGTCAATTATCCAAAGGCACAACTTCCGGATGTGACTCCATGGGGAGTTGATAAATGGAATTATAACTATCGAGATGATATTCGAATCAATTGTTACGATACCGGTACTTCTCCATGTAAGACAGCCTGTCCGGCTCATCTTGCAGTGCAGGGGTATATTGAGCTTGCTGCCCAGGGAAGATACAGGGATGCTTTGAAGTTAATTAAGCAGGATAATCCATTTCCGGCTGTTTGCGGAGCAATCTGTAACCGCAGATGCGAGGATCGGTGTACCAGAGGTACTATAGATCAGCCGGTTGCTATTGATGAAATCAAGAAATTTATTGCCGCGCAGGAGCTGACAGAAGAAGGACGTTATATTCCGGTATGTTCCAACGATGAGGGAAAGCAATGGGGGGATGAATTTAAAGTCGCGATTATTGGCGCAGGCCCTGCAGGACTTTCTGCCGCATATTATCTGCGTACCAAAGGCTATCCGGTTACTGTGTTTGAAAAGGAGAAAGAGCCGGGGGGAATGCTCCGTTACGGAATTCCGTCTTTCCGATTAGAAAAAGACGTTATCAAAGCGGAAATTAATGTCATTCAGACAATGGGGGCAGATATCCGCTGCTGCATAGAAGTTGGAAAAGATATTACACTGGATGAACTCCGTGCACAGGGATACAAAGCGTTTTATGTTGCGATCGGTATGCAGAACGGCAGGAAGACGGGCGTATCAGGAGAAGATGCTGCAGGTGTTGAGACAGGTATTGATTTTCTGCGGAGAGTGAATCTGGATAGCAGCCAGAGGCTTGAAGGCAAAACGGTTGTAGTTGGCGGCGGCAACGTTGCAATTGACGTGGCAAGAACCGCACTGCGTGCAGGCTCTTCGGATGTTACGATGGTTTGTCTGGAGAGTCCTTCCGAAATGCCTGCAGCTGCGGACGAAATTGCGGAAACCAAAGCTGAAGGTATTCATATCCGGAACGGGTGGGGACCACAGGAAATTCTTACTACTGAGGGAAAGGTTACTGGAATTGTATTTAAGAAATGCACGTCTGTATATGACAAAGACCGTCAATTTCATCCGCAGTATGATGTAGAAGATACTATTACGATTGCCTGTGATAATGTACTGCTTTCTATTGGCCAGGCTGCCGCATGGGGAAGTCTTCTCGACGGTTCTAAGGTTGTGCTTCGCAGAAACGGAACGGCAGAGGCAGATCCTGTTACATTACAGACGGCAGAGCCGGATATTTTCGTCGGAGGAGATATCCATCACGGCGCAAGATTTGCTATTGATGCGATCGCAGATGGTAAAGAGGGTATGGTTAGTATCCATCGGTATGTTCACCCGGGACAAAGTCTGACACTTAGCAGAGACCGCAGAGAATTTATTGAACTTGACCGCGATGATATTCTTATAGAATCCTATGATAATGCCGGACGTCAGGTCCCGGGCATGAAACCGGGAGAAAGCGGAAAGACATTTTCTGATCTTCGTCTTCCGCTGACGGAAGAACAGGTAAAAGCAGAAGCAAAACGATGTCTGCATTGTGGTGCAACGACGGTTGATGAAAATAAATGCATAGGATGTGGTCTGTGTACTACAAGATGCGAATTCGATGCAATACACCTGTCAAGGGATCTTCCGCAGAATACCAGAATGTATACTGCGGAGGAAGGCCCTAAAAAGGCGATTCTTCCTTATATGATAAAACGTAAAGTGAAGATGAAACTTAAAAGAAAATAATATGGAAAATCTGAGAGGAATATTATGCACGAATTAGGAATAGTTACCTATATTATAAAAGCAGTGGATAAGATTGCGGAAGAAAATCAGATTTTTAAAATAGAGTCTGTTGTTCTGGAAATCGGCGAGGTATCCGGGATTGTCCCGGATTACCTCATGGACTGCTGGAATTATTTTAAAAAAAGAGATCCTCTGTTGGAAGAATCCGAACTGCAATATGAAACGCTTCCGGCAGTGACTTACTGTGAAAACTGTAGGGCAGAATATGCTACTGTAGAATTTGGAAAGATTTGCCCGCACTGCGGAAGTGAACATACGTATCTTCTGACAGGAAATGAATGTAATATCAAAGAACTGACAGCCATTGAGGATTGATTATGAATACAACTATAATAATTGATTTGATAATGCAGGGAATTGTTTATGCAGCATGATTTGCGGTTTTACCAAAATAGTACAAAAAAGGACACAATGTCTTAATAGGACATTGCGTCCTTTTTTGTACTTTATCATACGAGAGAATTTTTGTAAACTTTAACTATAAAAAAGAGATGGAGGAAGAAAAAAATGGACGAAATGACCAAGAACATATGGAAAAGAATCATTATTTAATGAAAAAAGCCGGAGAAAATATAGTAATGAATTTGGAGAAACGAAAAATGAATAATATAAAAATTCATGCATTAAAATGTGGAATGGTTATGGTTGACAGAGCCCTGCCGTATGGAAATGAGTCAGGAGACTTAAATTCACAGCAGGAGGTGCTAATGGCAATCGGAGGATATCGCAGTCAGGAATATCAGGTCATGCTGAATGTGTACTCTTATTTGATCGAACACCCAAAGGGGAAAATACTTGTAGATACAGGGTGGCATACAGATGTGCGCTATAACCAGTATGAAGTATTGGGAGATTTCCATTATAAGATTAACAAGGCATTTTTGCCGAAAGGGCAGGCGATTGACGAGCATCTGTCTGTAATGGAAATTAAGCCGAAGAGTTTGGATTATGTTTTGCTGACGCACTTACATACAGATCATGCCAGCGGATTGAAACTGGTGGCAGATGCCGGAAAAATTATGGTTAGTGACGTTGAATTAAAGGCGGCGCTGGGACCGGCAAAGGAGAGTTATGAGCAATCTATGTGGAAAGGGGTGAATCTGGAATCTTTTGTGCTCGAGGATATGGGAATCGGTCCGCATGGAAAATCATTTGATCTTTTTGGAGACGGCAGTGTAGAAATGATCAGCGTAGCTGGTCATACTCCCGGGTTGTGTGCATGTAAGGTGACAAATGCAGATGGGAAATTTGTGCTGATAACGGGAGACTGTGGATATGCAAAAAAATCATGGGAACAAATGGTTATGCCGGGAGTAATGTGGAACTTTGAACTGGGAATGAAATCTTTAAAATGGGTCCACGATATGGCGCTGGATCCAAATTGTATCGAAGTGCTGGCAATGCATGATCCTGAATTGGAACCACATGTAATAGAATTTTAGGAGGCTTAATTATGCAGAAAAATGTGATTCACAGTATAAACGAGTATCAAAAAAACGTGCCGCGTATTTGATACTTGGATTCATACGTTAAATAAAAAGATTTTCTGAGAAGGTATGCTGCAATGAAAGTTCCGGTTTATTTATTTTTAGGTATGCTAGATGCAGGTAAGACAAGTTTTATAGAGAAGACATTGTCGGGCTGTCTTGATGATACGAACAGGCTTTTGATTATGTGTGAGGATGGTGAGAAAACATATTCGGAAAATATACATGGAATTGCGGAGATCATTTCCATTGAAAAACCAGAACAGTTTACGAGAGAAGCACTGTGTGAGCTGGATCAGAAATATCAGCCGCAACAAGTGTTCATTGAGTATAACGGAATGTGGCCTCTGTCTGCAAAATTGCCGGAGTCCTGGGAATATTTCCAAAAAATATGTTTGATAGATGCAACGACATTTACCACATATATTACGAACATGCCTCAGCAGATCATGGAAAAAATCATGGCTGCTAATATGGTATTACTGAATCGGTGTACCAGGGAACTGGCAGAAACTGTACGCAGCCGGAATCTTAGAATTGTAAACCGACGCGCAGAATTTTATTTGGAGTATGAAGATGGAACAATTGAAAACTATAAGCAGGAAGGCCTGCTGATGCTCGATCTGACACAGCCGGTTATCACAGTTCCGGATGAGGATTATTCATTGTGGTATGTTGAATTTATGGATAATCTCCAGTCCTATGCAGGCAAGACGATAAGAATAAAAGGGATGATACGGAAAGGATCCCGGTTTGATCCTTATGTAATGATTGGAAGATGGATTATGACCTGCTGTGAAAAAGATATGCAGTATTTTGGAATTGCTTTAGATCCAATGGGATTGGAAGCTTATAGTGACGGCGAGTGGGCGGAAGTCACAGGTACGATTCACAAGGTATATCTGAACGAATATGAGGGAATGGGACCCATGATGGAAGTTCAGTCTGCAAAACGCTTATAGCTGTGAAGAAAAAAAGAATGTTTAGGAGGTATTTTTTATGAATTGGAAAATTGGAACTGCAAATAGGGTGGAAATAACTATGATTTGTGATAACTATATTGATACATTGTACATGGATCCGCCGGGAGTATCGGTTATGAGAAAAGGTCTTGGATTTGCTTTTGATCCGGCCAATGCAACGGCTATGCCGGTTGCTGACAACTGTTCTGCAATGTTGATTGATGTGTATGCGCTGGAAGGCAATCCGATCGGCGCGCCTGCGCCATATCGTATCTTGTTTGATTGTGGTGGAACACCGGAAACTTTTATTCAGAATTTCAGGGCATTAAAAATAGATCCGTTATCCATTCATCAGGTTGTCATCAGTCATGGACATCCGGATCATATGGGCGGTATTAAAATATTTATGGAGGAACGCGGCGGAGTTCCATGTCCGGTTGTTATTCATCCGGCTACATATTCTCCCAGATATATCGTATCTCCTCACGGATTCCTGTTCCCGCATATTACGGCAGCATTGCCGAGCAAGAAAGAGTGCGAAGATGCAGGAGCGAGATTTGTCATTGTAGACGAGCCGATAAAAGTGGGACCGGCGGCTATGACGACAGGAGAAATCCCATGGTATGAGGATGTACCATTTGAACCTTCACCAATTACGATTTATCATGAACAGGATCACAAATTTGTTTTAGATAAAACACCGGATGAGATGGCTTTATGTATTAATCTGAAAGACAAAGGACTGGTTGTAATCAGTGGTTGTGCACACAATGGCATCATTAATACTGTAAAAAGATGTCAGGAAGTATCCGGAATTGATGAAGTGTATGCTGTTATCGGAGGCTTTCATCTGGGATTTCCTGAAGTTCCGAGTGATATGCCGGCAAAGACGATTGAAAAACTGAAAGAAATCAATCCGAAAGTTGTTATCCCACAGCATTGTACCGGATTCAAAGCAACAGTTGAGATTATGAATGCTTTTCCGGAAGAATACGTACAGTCAAGCGTAGGTATGAAAGTATGTCTGCCGTTTGCGAAACATATGAAAAAATAAAAAATCTGTATATAGGATAAAAGGAGAAGAATATGGGATTATTTGGAATACTGACAGCTGTAGTAGTATTGTTTGCATTAGCATATGTAGGAATACCAGTAATTATTTTATCTATAATATGTACTATAATTGTGGCATTATCAAATGAAATGGGGGTTGGGACAACCCTAACAGAAATTTTTTTGCCGGGAGCTGCTAATTCATTCCAATTAATTTTCATTGTAGGTATTTTTGGCGCAGTTATTGCAGAGTTCTATAAAGCAAGTGGAGGAGCGACAGCGATTGCAAGATCGCTCCTCAATGCTTCAAAGAAAATTTTCAAAGGAAGCAATTCCGTCGTTGTACCAATTGTTGTTATTAATGTCATTGGGATGATTTTATGTTATGGTGGAATTAATGGTGTGATTGCTATTATTATTATGATGCCGATCGTATTAGAGATAATGAAGTCCTATGACATGCCTCGCTATTTGGCAGCAGGTATTATTATGGGTGCAACCTGCACGGCAGCCATGACTATGCCGGGAAGTCCTCAATCGCAAAATGTAATACCAGGCTTGTATCTTGGAACTTCACCGGTTGCTGGTCTGATTGCCGGAATAATTGCCGGAATTATAGTAGTAGTATTAAATATAGCTATTATGACGGTACTTACAAAGAAAGCAATGAAAAAAGGAGACCATTACGAGGAGTACCACCAGAATGCAACACAAGGTCAGGAAACACAGGATCATTTGCCGAATGTGTGGATTGCATTAATTCCAATGGTAGCGACTTTTGTATTATATGTAGTTGTCCGGGTGGATATTATGGTTGCTTTAGGTGCCGGGTTGATATTGTGTTTTCCGTGTTTCTGGAAACAATTGAGAACTTTTCATAATTTTTGCAGAGTATTGACTGATGGAAGTATGAATTCATGCGGACTTTTGATGGTCGTATGTATGCTTTCAGGCTTTGGCGCTGTTGTTGCTGAAACAGATTCATTCCATACGCTTTGCAGTTACCTTACAAAAATTCCGGGTCCGGCTACATTTAAAGTATTAATTGCAATGGCAATTACGGTTATGGTTGCTGGTTCCGGTCCGGCAGGAGAGATGGCGGGAGTCCCGATGTTTTCTCAGGTGTTTGGAGAAATGGGAGTAAGTGCGGCCGCTTTTCACCGGATCGCGGCATTTACAGGTACATGCCTGGATACTTTGCCTTCTAATGCAGGGGTTAATATAGCCTCACAATTAAGTGGGTATTCTGTTAAGGAAACATATAAATACTGCTTTTTGACCTCAGTATTAACAACATCTGTAGGGGCGATAGTTGTGACAATTTTATTGACATTGTTTCCAAATTTACCGTAAGTGAAAGGATGATACATATGACTGAAATTAAAATTTTGACTCCGGTCGGGATGTTAGGATATGGATTCCCGGAGGAGGATTATAAACGAGGATTAGAACAAGAACCTGATGCAGTAATTTTAGATTCAGGTTCTACAGATCCGGGACCGTATATGCTAGGAACCGGACAGACATTGGTAAAAGAACGAGCATATATTCGTGATTTAAAAGTGATTTTATCTGGGATCGGTGATAAAAAAATACCATTGATAATTGGTTCCGCCGGAGGAGCCGGAACAAACGAAAATGTTGACTTTATCATTCGGATTATTACAGAAATCTGTCAGGAACTAGGAATACATAAAAAAATTGTGATGATATATGCCGATGTTCGTAAAGAATTTGTTATGGGACGGTTCCGGGAAGGAAAAATTACTTCTTGCTCCTCTTCGCCGGAATTGACAGAAAAAGATATAGAAAGCTCTGTAAGAATTGTTGCACAAATGGGAGCTGAACCGATTTTGAAGGCATTGCAGGACAATCCTGATGCCGATATTATTGTGGCAGGAAGAGCTTATGATCCCTCTCCGTATGCAGCGTTTTGTATGTACAAAGGAATTACGGATCCGGGAATTTACTGGCATATGGGAAAGATTATGGAATGCGGCGCGTTTTGTTGTGAAAAGAAAGGACAAGTGATTCTTGCCACTGTGAGAGAAGATAGTTTTGATCTTGAACCGATGGCATTGGATAATCGATGCACGGAAGTTACTGTGGCTTCTCATACATTATATGAGAAGACAAGACCGGATCTGCTTCCCGGCCCCGGAGGTGTGTTAAATCTGCAGAAATCACATTATGAACAGCTGACAGACCGTTCTGTGCGAGTGTGTGGAAGTGAGTTTATTCCGTCTCCGGTTTATCAGGTTAAGCTGGAAGGTGCTGCAATCAAAGGATACCGAACCGCTTTTATTGGAGGAGTCAGAGATCCGATCTTAATATCTCAAATAGATAGTTTTCTGGAAATGGTAAGGGAATATTCGACTTCTCTTTATCCGGAATTAGAAAATGGTGAGGCTCAGTTGTTTTTCCATGTTTATGGAAAAAATGCAGTCATGGAAGATTTGGAACCGAACGCAGATTATATACCAAATGAGATTGGAATTTTAGGGGAAGTAACTGCACCGACTCAGGAACTCGCCAATGCAATATGTTCTAATACCCGTGTTGGCGTATTGCATGGACCATATAAAGGACAACTGGCAACCGGTGGAAATCTGGCGCTGCCATTGAATCCTCCGGATAATCCATTAGGACCGGTATGTCAATTTTCAATCTACCATTTGATGGAAGTAGATGATCCTTTGGAATTATTCCCGAGTGAAACAATGGAGGTGTAGAGATGGCAAAGTTAAAAGAACTGGCAAAAGTAATAAGAAGCAAAAACGCAGGACCATATGAAATTACTTTTGATATTATGTTTTCCGATAAAGAATCTTATGAAAAAGTAAAACAGAGTGGGGTTCTGAACGAGAAAATTATTTGTGAATTATATCATGTGACTTTAGAAGATATAAAAGCAATGTTGTTTTTTGATCCGGCTCTGGCATTTAAATTTACATTAAGCAGACCGGGGAAAGGTTTTCAGGGAAGCATAGGAGAACACGATACGTTCGGAACTCAGCAGCATGCACCCCTATTAGATATTGAGATATGAAAAAAATGAAAAACAGTTCCGGTGATTCGGAACTGCTTTGTGTTATGAATGACCGCCCGATTTTTCGGACGGTCATAGAACCTTTCCGCAGTTTATTGGCTGTTATTGTCAGATTTTCTATCCAAATTCTTAAAAAGCCGGACCAGGGTAATCATTCCGATTGCTGATAGAATCAATTCGGCTGTAAATTGTGCATATGCCAGGCCATAAAGCGGGAACAGCTTGTCCAAGACGAACAGAGCCGGTATTTCCAATACGATTTTACGAAGAATAGCAAACACAAGCGTTTTCCGCCCCATGCCGCAGGCTGTAAATACTCCGACTGCAAGGAAATCCAGTGAGAGAAATGGAAGCGCAAGGGAAAGCCCTTTGAGAAACCGGCTTCCATACACAATAATTGCTTCGTTCTTCATAAAGAGAGACACAAGAAAACCCGAACCAAAATGGAAGATCAATAAAGAAACTGTCATAAAAGAAACGGATGCTTTCATGGAAAATCCGGTTACGTGTTTCATTCTCTTGTTATTTTTACTTGCATAGTTGTAACTGATTAACGGCATGATCCCCTGCGAAAATCCTTGCGCAATATAAAGGGGAACCATATTAATTTTTTGTGCGATTCCCATTGCCGCCACCGTTTCCGAACCATAGGCAGAAGTAAAATTGTTCAAAATCGTCATTCCTGTGACATTCAGAATATTCTGGACAGCTGCCGGAATGCCAACGCCGCATACGCCGGTCACAATCTCTTTCCGAAAACCAAACATAGACGGGCGGATACAGACAAAGGTATTTTTTCGTTTTACAAACAGTAAAACAAAGAAGTAGATGCAGGCGGCACAGTTTGAAAGAAATGTGGCAAGTCCCGCTCCGGCTGCTCCCATGTTCAATCCCCACGGAAGAATGAAAACCGGATCTAACAGGATATTGAGCAGACATCCGCTCATGGTTCCGATGCTTGCATGGAGCGTTGCGCCCTCAGAACGCACAAGATACGCCATTACGACATTTAAAATTGCCGGAGCAGCTCCAAAAGTCACTGTCCATTTCAGATATCCGGCTGTTGCCGCAGCAGTAGCGGAAGAAGTACCGAGCAGGTTCAAAAAAGAACCGTTAAAGACTGTATAAATCACAGAAAACAGGATGCCGCAAAACAAAGAACAATAAAAGCCAAAGGCAGAACTGCGGTATACGGTATCATAGTCTTTTCTTCCCAGTGCACGGCTCATCATGCTGGAGCTGCCCACCCCGAACAAATTGTTAATGGCATTAAAAGCTAATAACATGGGGGCAGCCAGTGTAACTGCAGCATTTTGGATCGGATCATTTAACATTCCTACAAAATAAGTGTCCGAAAGGTTATAAATTACCATGACCAGCGAACTGATCATAGTAGGAACCGCGAGCTTCATAACCGCTTCGGGCACAGGCTTTTCTTCAAATAAGGCTGTTTTTGACTGGCTTGTCATTCCGATTTTCATCTCCTTTTTTTCGAATATCCGGCGTTTTACTGAGACGCTTTTTCAAGGCATTTTGCCACGGCTTCTTTGATTCCGTCTGAAGTCACAGTAGCGCCGGAAACAGCGTCTACCTCATAAGACTGCATTTCCACAATCTGCTCAGGAAGCTGGTCGATCGCAACGCCGCCTTTGTCGGGAGTTTCTTTGTTATCTCCGACGGTTACATTGGAAATCGTTCCGTTTTCAATGACAACTGTGACATCAAAATTCCCATTTTTCCCTTTCGCTCTTTCTGTGTAAGTGCCGTCTGTCCATGTCCCGGATTCTCCGATTTCGTAAGTCGCTTTCGTATCCGTACCGGAAGCGCCGCACCCGGATAAGACTGTCAGGCTGGCTGCTAACAGGATACTGATTGTAATCGTCTTTTTTTTCATATTCAATCCTCCGAATTTAGGTAGTGTGTTCAAGCCATCTGCTGATTGCAGCGCCATCCCGATACCCTCTTTCATATAATTTTTCCAAATTCTCTTTCTTTCGGGAAAGTGTTGATACGCCGTCTGTATCTTCCGGCGCAACGATACATACTTTCCCCATCTGCTCATATTTCTTTGCCACTTCCACAGAAGCGTTATAAACTTCTGCGCGTTTGGCAATCTTTTCTGCGGATATAGGGTATCGCCTGCGGATCAGCTTTGCCAAAGTCAGATCTTTCCCCGGTTTTCTTAAAACAGATACCGGTCGGCTCAAGATGAGCACAACCCTGTCGCAGTCAAGATCAAAGGCTTTCTGTATCGGAACCGGGTCTGCTAAAGCTCCGTCGAAATATGGTGTCTTGTCAATAACATATGGCTTATCAACGCCCGGAATACAGCAGGAGGCCATTAAAATCCGATAATCATCCTGATGAACATCTGCCTTTGAGAAATATTTCACCTCGCCTGTAACGGCATTTTCCGCAACGGCATAGAATTCCGCCGGACTTGCCATGAGTGCCGGATAATCCAGCGGGGATTCTCCATCGGAATTACTCAGCGTACCATAAATGTAATCCAGTCCGATGTAAGAACCTGTTTTGAGTAGATTACCAAACCCCATATACTCTTTGCGGAATGTATAAGTTGAATAAAATTCCTTGCAGCGTCCCCGCTGTCCGGCAACGTATGTAATCAGATTTGCGCTCCCTGCTGATACACCGATACAGCAGTCGAACTGAATCTGCTGATCCATGCAGTAATCCATGATGCCTACGCCATATGCTCCACGCAGGCCGCCGCCCACGTCAACTACTCCTGTTTTCATTTATGTCTGTCTCCTTATAACAAAATGGTGTGAGGAATCACATCCGGGTCATGGTTCGCAAGAGATTCCACGCAGTTTTTATTTCTGCTCATTTTCGCAATCCATTTTAATGATTGAATCTGACGATTTTTATCTGTTGCGATTCCGGAGCATATAAGCCGCTGCCATGACTTCGATGAATATCCTCCGTCTGAATACAGCAGGACATAACGTCCGCCGTCTCCTGTAATTAAAACAGCAAATAGTCCGTCGGAATGTCCGGGGATATTTACTAACTGAATGGACCCGTCTTCAAACAGGTCAAAGGATTTCCCAACGGGACCGACCCCGGTGTCTTTAAATGAAAAACTGGATAAGGGAACGCCTTTCCACATAGAAGACCGATATCGAATGAGGTGCCGCCCTGCACAGGCGATTTCATTTTCCGACACGAGAATATGCTTTGCTTTTTTTACCTGCTTTACTCCGCTGGCATGGTCGCAGTCCAGATGAGTCAGCAGCACGTAATCTAAACTTTCCGGACGAATCCCCAATGTCTGAAGCTGTTCATTGACGGCTTTTCCTTTTGCAACTTCTCCCTGATTTGTAACGTAAAGCGGAAACGACATATGGCGAATCTGCGCCATCCGGTCATACTCTCCACCGGGACTGATTTCCCGGCTCCAACCAGTGTCAATCAGAAGTTTCCCTTTTGGATGTTCCACAAGGTAGGCGGAAACGGGGAGCCATATCCGATCCTTTTTTCTTGTTGTTAGTCCGGCAGCTTTCATCAGGCTGCAATGTTTCCCGCCAAAGGGGAGGTATGGAGAGACGCATACCCGTCCGCAATGAAATACATGAATTCTAATATTGTCCATTTTTTCTCCTTGTTATTATGCTTTTTATTTTTTGCGAAATGCAAAATAAAAAACAAGAATTACCAATACTAAAATTAGCAGTTTTACCATATAAAACGATCTCCTTATTAAGTCATGTCTTGTTCATTCCCGCTGCCATCTTTCTGGTAATGCGGCGGGGAAGCAGACGGGTTGCAATGTTAAATGCGTTTGTAACAAAACCATGATATTTTATGCTTTTTCCACGCATTGCGGCCCGATAGCCGGTTTCTGCCACATCCTTTGCCGTAGCAGTCTTAAATCGCGAGAACATAACAGATTTCCCCATATGAGCATTTTTTTCAAACCCTGTGGATGTCGGTCCGGGACAAAGTGCTGTCACTGAAATTCCTGTCCCATCCAGCTCCGCCGCCAGTGCTTCCGAAAATGAAAGTACAAAACTTTTGGAAGCATAATAGAGCGACATATAAGGACCGGCGGAAAAAGCTGCCACAGATGACAAGTTTATAATCCGTCCTGCGCCTCGCTTCCTCATATCGCTGCCAAACAGGTATGTCAGCTTTACCAGTGCTGTTATGTTCAGCTCAATTAACGCCTGCTGACGATCCCATTTGGAATCCAAAAATGCACATAAATCTCCAAACCCTGCATTGTTTACCAAAATATCAACTTGTAAATTTGATTCGATTACGTATTTGTGTAACTGTTCAATTTCAACACAAGATGTTAAATCAGCCGAATATGCAACCGCTTTTATGGAATACCTTGTCTCTAATTCTTTCTTTAAGCATTTCAGTTTATCGTTACTTCTGGCGACAAGAATCAGGTTATATCCATTCTTTGCAAACACTCTCGCAAATTCCAGCCCAATGCCGCCGGAAGCTCCTGTAATGAGGCAGTAGTTTTTCATATGTCGCAACCTCTTTCCTGTATTTCTTTACTTCGCTCCCATGCAACAGTGTAGATGTATGAACTGAAAATTGGAACGACATAAACAGCGATTGTGTACGAAAAAAGCGGAACCGTAGCGGCTCCGCTCTATTTAAAAATTTCAAAGGATTTTATAATCAGCTTGTTCATACTGTCAATGTCTACATCATAGGGATTTTTCAGCCAATAGACAAAGGCTGAAATGGAAAGTGTTGAAACCATTTCCAATATCATGTTTTCGTTTTCTATACTCTTTTCTTGAAAAAGCTGGTTCCAGAAATGGTATTTAATTCCTGTCTGCCATTTCTGAATAAACTGAATATTCGGATTTGCAATCAGAAAAGCATAAAACACCTGCTTATTCTGCTCGATAAGATGGCACGTGTTCTGAAAAAACGGAAATCCGGTTTCAAAATCAATGACTGTCTCGCCAAAATCTTTATTGACTTCAAGAAGCTGATACAGCAAAATATCTTCAATTTCTTCTTTCAACTGCATGACATTATCGTAATAAGAGTAAAATGTACTTCGCGCCACATGAGCCTGACTACACAGTTCTTTCACAGAGACTGCATGAATCTCTTTCTGTTGATTCAGGTCGATCAACGCTTTTTGCAAAGCACGCTGTGCATCTGTATTGGCTTTCTTCTCTATGTTTGTAATATATTGATAAGGATTCATATTTGCTGCCCTCCGCCACAGTCATTGAAGATGAATAAAGTATGTCCTTTATTCGCTACAACTATTATAGCAGATTTTTCGCTATCATGGGAATCGTAAATGAAAAGAGTGGGTAAGGCAGCAAAAAGCAGGTGTTTTTCACCCTTGTTTACAGGTTGATAAGTTGCTAAGTTTATCCGAAAATGGACCGGCGCAAGCTTGAAATGGCCGGGGGCATATGATAAACTAGATTGCATAAACGAATCGAATTTAAAAATATATGAGATTGTATTTCGCACTGCAGGGGAGCTGCCATGAAAGCGTTACGGAGGGAACGGCTATGATCAGGATTGCCATAGTGGAAGATGAAGAACTCTACATCAAGGAGCTGACGGGGTATCTGGAAGAGTACCGGAAGTCGTTCGGGGAGGAGTTCGAGATTACGGTATACCGTGACGGGGATGGGATTACGTCGCAGTATAAGGGGCAGTTTGATATCATCCTGATGGATATCCAGATGCGGTTTGTTGACGGAATGACGGCTGCGGAGGAGATTCGGAAGATGGATTCGGAGGTTGTGATCATATTTATCACGAATATGACGCAGTACGCGATCCGCGGGTATGAGGTGGACGCGATGGATTATGTTTTAAAACCGGTTTCTTATTTTGCATTCAGTCAGAAATTGTCCAAAGCGATCGCCCGGATCCGGAAGCGTACAAGAACTTACATTACGATTCAGGTCAAGGGCGGAATCCTGCGGCTTGACGCGGAGGATATTTATTATATTGAAAGTTCTGGGCATAATCTGGTATTCCATACAGCCGGAGGGGATCATCTCGTGCCGGGGACGATGAAATCGGTGGAAGAAGAACTGGAGGGACTACACTTCTCCAGAGGGAATAAGTGTTATCTTATTAACTTAAAACACGTGGAGGGCGTCAAGGACAAGTGCGCGATTGTTAAGGGGGAGTATCTGCAGCTCAGCCGTCCGCGCCTGAACGCGTTTATGCAGGAATTGACGAAATACTGGGGGGATGAGTGATGGTGACGGGGTATGCCTGGCCGGATATTCCGAGAGCATATACGGCATTGGCGGAGTGGCTGATGTGTCTGATGTGTATCATTGAGGTGAAACGGCGTCTGCACGGCTGGAAACTGGCGGTAGTATCTGCGGCTGCACTGGTAGTACAGACGGTCTTTCTTGTCCTGACGGAAGGACAGAATAATATCTTATGGATTCTCTGTATGCTGACGGCAGTTCTGCTGATGTATGGTTTTATTTATCTATGCAGTGATATGAACTGGCGGGATACCGCACATTACTGTGTCAGGGCATTTCTTATGGCGGAATTTGCGGCGTCACTGGAATGGGAGATTCACTGTACGCTGGTGGAAGTAACCGGGGGAGAACTCTCATGGGTCGCTGCAGCCGGAATCCTTGCGGCAGTGTATGGTGTGGTATGTCTGGCGTCGTGGGCGATCTACCGGAGATATAAGCAGCCGGAGGATAAAGAATTGATGATTACGAATCGAGAACTGTTCTCCAGCGTGATCATTGGGATTGCTGTTTTTTCTGTGAGCAATCTGGGTTTCATTGCCTCGAACAGTCCGTTCTTCGGAAACGGACAGCGGATTGGGATTTTTAATGCCAGGACGCTCGTAGATCTTGGGGGCGCTGCAATCTTCTATGCCTACCACATTCAGCGGGAGGATCTGCGTATGCGTCAGGAACTGGAGAGTATGAAGAAGATTCTCTACAATCAGTACATACAATATGAGCAGTCCCAGGAGGCAATGGATCTGATTAACTATAAGTATCATGACTTGAAGCATCATATCATCGCACTGCGGGCAGAGGAAGATGAGAAAAAGCGCCAGGAATATCTGGACGGGCTGGAGGCGGAGATCCGGAGCTATGAGGCCCAGAATAAGACCGGAAACAAGGTACTGGATACGCTTCTCACGATGAAGAGCATGTACTGTTTAAAAAATGACATTTCTCTGACCAGCGTGGTGGATGGTACATTGTTTGGCTTCATGGATACGATGGATATCTGCTCGATTTTCGGAAATGCGTTGGATAATGCGATTGAATGTGAACTTAAGATCCCAGAAAAGGAGAAGCGGCTGATTCATGTTTCCGCCCATGCACAGAAACAGTTTTTGATCATTTTGTTTGAAAACTATTACGAAGGAGAACTGGAATTTAATGAGAACCTGCCGCGCACGACAAAGGGCGACGCCGAACTGCATGGATACGGACTGAAAAGTGTACGATATACCGCGCGTAAATACCATGGAGAAGTAGATATCAATACTGAGCATAACTGGTTCCGGCTGAAAATACTGATTCCGATGTAAGTTCTGATGTAGGAAAAGACAAGAAAATCTAAAAAGGCAAAAAATGAGGTGCTGACTGTGAAAAAAAGTTTAACATTACCGGAGTATGCGTACCAGAGAAACATTATATGGTGAATTTGGATAAGCGTCTGAAAGAAATCCGAGAATTGATTGACGACGGGGCATATTTTACGATCAATCGAGCAAGGCAGTATGGGAAAACGACATTATTGGCTGCATTGGCAAAATCTCTGTCAAGAGATTATGTGATTGTAAGTATGGATTTTCAGGCAATGGGAAACGAATCATTTCAGAATGAGAACACGTTTTCTCTTTCATTTTTGGCTCTTTTTTGTAGAAAATTGGAAAATATCAGTAAAAATAATGCGTGGGAATTCGGTGATTTGTTATCGGAGTTAAAAGAGATTGTCCGAATGAAACCGGAAAAGTTTGTACTATTGGATTTGTTTAGTTATCTGCTGGATATTTGCAAAAAAATTCCAAAGCCGGTAGTTCTTATGATTGATGAAGTGGATACGGCAACAAATAATCAGGTGTTTCTTGATTTCCTTGCACAATTACGAAATTATTATTTGGAGAGAGAAACAGATGGGACAGTTACCTTCCAATCCGTGATATTGGCAGGGGTTTATGATATAAAAAATATGAGACGGAAGATCCGACCGGAAGAGGATCACAAAACAAACAGTCCGTGGAACATTGCGGCGGATTTTGATGTTGATATGAGTTTTAATGAGGAAGATATTTCCGGGATGCTGGAAGAATATGAAACAGACAATATGACGGGAATGGATATCAGGAAAGTGTCCAGACTGATCTATGAATATACTTCCGGTTATCCGTTTCTGGTATCGAAAATCTGTAAGATTATTGATGAACGGCTGGCGGGGGAAGGAATATTTCATGATAAAAGTGCAGCATGGACAAAAGAAGGCATTCTGGAAGCGGTAAAAATATTGCTCTCTGAGAAAAATATGTTATTTGATTCTCTGACAGAAAAAATAGAGACTTATCCGGAATTGAAAAACATACTGTATGCGCTGTTGTTTCGGGGGCAAAGTATTGTATATAATCCCGATAACGATGCAATTGGAATTGCACAGATGTTTGGGTTTACAAAAATAGATGCAGAAACGGGCGCAGTAGTAGTTGCAAACCGGATTTTTGAGACACGTTTATATAATTATTTTTTGACGGCACAGGAGATACAGGGTTTACATTGAAAAAGATATTTAAAAAGTGGATACAAGGACACAGAATTGGACTGTGTTTTTGTTGATAAAAATTGTAGAAATGGCAGAGAGAGCGTGATACAATAGTGCTGTTACCGCCTCCTATACCCGGTACGGAAAGGAGGTGAACTACGTGGAAATACTTACTTCACTTATTGTCGCTGTTGCGGCTGGTGTAATTTGCCATTACATCATCAAATGGTTAGATGGCGGCGAATAGTCGGTAACTGGCCTATGGCGCTAAACCCTGCCATTCCAAAATAGGGAATAGAAAACCCCCGGTGTTCCAGCACCGGGGGTTTTCGCAGTAGCCGAACTACGTGGACTACTTGCTTCACTTTGCCTACCGGCATTATAGCATATGCAAATCGAAAATGCAATATTCTGAAAAAAATTGGTTTGGTCAAAACAATACCTCTCAAAACAATATATAAAATATTGACATTGAGAAGTCTTAAATAGCACTTATGTCAGCAATTTGCATAAAAAATGTGCGGTGATTTTGTGAAAGGTGTACAGATTGATTACAATTTGTGCGCTTTTTTTACAATTTGTGCAAAAATCCGCACAAAGATGGGATATCTGCTATAATCCCAATTACATGATAACTTGCCATCATGAAAAAGAAACAGGGAGGAAAAAAGAGATGTTGGCAATTAACATTGATGACGTGATGAACGTCCTGAACACCTGCAAACCGTATCTGATCGCGCTCGGTATCATTCTTGCGCTGGTAGTGATCGTGACGATTGCAGTGAAGAAGCTGCCGAAGGCGAAGAAGAAGCTGATCCGTTCGGAGAGCTGGATCGCATTTCTGCTGGCAGTGGTTGTGGTTGTGAATATGATCTGCTTCGGACCGATGTCCAGCATGATCTCGCTTGCAACCGGAAACGGAACGATTTCGGATGAGAGTTCCGAGGAGGCAAAGGCACTTTGTGAGGAGATTGCAGAGGAAGGAATCGTACTTCTGGAAAATGAAGACGGAGCGCTTCCGTTGGCAGAGGGAACGAAGCTGAACGTATTCGGCTGGTCTTCTACCAACCCGGTGTATGGCGGTACCGGATCAGGAAGTCTGTCGGACGCATATCCGACCGTATCTCTGCTGGAGGGACTGACAAATGCGGGGTTCGAAGTGAACCAGGATCTGGTTGATTTCTATACGGAATTCCGTGCGGCACGTCCGACTGTCGGAATGTGGGGACAGGACTGGACCCTTCCGGAGCCTACGATCGAGGAGTACGAGGAAGCAGGTATTTTTGAATCTGCAAAAGAGTATTCTGACACGGCAGTGATCGTGATTGCCCGTTCCGGTGGAGAGGGCGCGGATCTTCCGACCAGCCTGGATCCGGAAATCGAGGATACATTTGAGGACGGCGGCGCTTTTGGTTCCTCAGGCGTTCGCATGAGCGATCAGAAAGACGATCTGGACGCGTCCAAACATTATCTGGAACTGACCAACAGAGAACAGGCGATGGTAGAGCGTGTAACAGCGGATTATGACAATGTCATCGTTGTTGTAAATGCGGCAAATACGATGGAACTTGGTTTCGTAGAAGATTATGAATCCATCAAAGGCGTGATCTGGTGTCCGGGAACCGGACAGACCGGTTTCAATGCACTTGGTTCCATCCTGAGCGGCGCGATCAACCCGTCTGCAAAGACAAGTGATACATTTGTAAGAGATCTGACTGCAACACCGACGTTCAACAATTTCGGATACTTTGCTTATGACAATATGGATGAGTTTGAAGTAGACGGTGCTGTACCGACATTTGTAAACTACACCGATGGGATTTATGTAGGATACCGCTTCTATGAGACGGCGGCTGAAGAAGGCTTCCTGAATTATGAAGAGGCAGTACAGTATCCGTTCGGATATGGACTCAGCTACACCACCTTCGAGCAGGAGATGGGAGAGATGAGCGTAAGCGATGGAATCGTATCTGTGGATGTGACGGTAACCAATACCGGAGATACAGCCGGAAAAGATGTTGTAGAAGTTTATTACAATCCGCCGTATACAAACGGTGGAATTGAGAAATCCTCTGTGAATCTGGCAGGCTTTGCAAAGACAGAGATGCTGGAGCCGGGCGCGAGCGAGACGGTAAACGTTTCCTTCTCTGTAGAGGATATGGCGTCCTACGATGACCAGAATGCAAAGGCATATGTACTGGAAGCAGGAGACTATGAGATTTCCCTGCGCACAGATTCCCACACAGTGGTAGATACACAGACTTACACAGTAGACGAGACGGTTGTTTATGATGAAAGCAACCCGCGCTCTACGGATGAAGTGGCTGCGACAAACCAGCTCGATGCTGCAAACGGCGGACTGGTATATCTGTCACGTGCAGATGGATTTGCAAATTACGACGAGGCGACAGCAGCGCCGACCAATTATACGATGTCTGATGAAGATAAGGCAGCGTTCTATAACAACAGCAATTATGATCCGTCGGATTACAACGATGAATCTGATGAAATGCCGACGACAGGCGCAAATAACGGCATGGAGCTTGCCGACCTGCGCGGCGTGGATTATGATGATCCGCAGTGGGATACCCTGCTGGATCAGATGACGATCGAGGATATGGACACCGTGATCGCACTGGGCGGATATCAGACCGCAGCAGCGTCAAGCGTTGGAAAAACGCAGACCGTAGACTGTGACGGACCGGCATCTATCAATAACAACTTTACGGGAACAGGCTCCATCGGATTCCCGGCAGGCGTGATGATCGCGAATACATGGAATGTGGACATCGCACAGTCCTTCGGACGCAGCATCGGAACGATGGCGGACGAGATGGGCGTATCCGGCTGGTATGCACCTGCGATGAATACGCACAGAAGTGCATTTGCGGGACGTAACTTTGAGTACTATTCCGAAGATCCGCTGCTGTCAGGAAAGATCGCTTCCAGCGCGGTAGTCGGAGCAGAAGAGCTGGGCGTATACGCATACATCAAACATTTTGCAATGAACGACCAGGAAACGAACCGTACCAATCAGCTCTGCACATGGTTCAACGAGCAGTCTGCACGTGAGATTTATATGAGACCGTTCGAGATCTGTGTGAAAGAAGGCGGCGCAAAGGCAGTGATGACTGCATTTAACTTCTACGGAACAGAACCGGCACAGGCAAGTTCTGCAGTATTGAACTCGATCCTCCGCGATGAGTGGGGATTCCAGGGATTTGCGCTGACAGACTACTACGGCGTATATGGCTATCAGGATGCAGACCGTATGATCCGCAACGGCAATGACTGTATGCTGGTTGCTTATGACACCGAGACAAACCATATGACGGATACCACAAGTGCAACATCTGTAAAAGCAATGCGCCAGGCGTGCAAGAACATTATGTATACGGTAGTAAACAGCCGCGCATATGACGAGGCAAACCTGAATACCGGACTGCTCGGATGGCAGAAAGCAGCAATCGCAGTAGACGTTGTTCTGGCAGTCGTTGTGATCGCCCTTGAGGTCGTTGCGGTTAAGAAATTTAAGAAAAGAAATGCAGAAGAAAACGCATAGACGGAAACAGAATCTATGTAGATGAAATGAATGATCCCGGTCACACAGTGGCCAGCGGTTACATACGACGGCAAGACCGCGCACGATGCGGCGCGGCCATAGTAAAGCTGGCGATTGTGCGGCCGGGATTTATCATGTGTTATGCAAATTATGCCATAAAAACGACAGTTTATGTTAAATCGAAAAAATCAGAAAAAATTCTGTTAATATAAATCATACAAGTAAACATAACAGCAGAGAACAATGGGAGAAGAGATGTCACAGAATTAAGGAGGAATGACAAGTGAAACATCAGGATATCATCGATCAGATGACGTTGGAGGAAAAGGCTGCGTTTCTGAGCGGAAAAACGGTATGGCAGACACGGGAGATCGACAGGCTCGGGATACCGACGATCTTTTGCTCCGACGGACCTCACGGGATTCGTAAGCAGGCAGGGGAAGGAGATCATCTGGGACTGAATGCTTCGCTTCCGGCAACCTGTTTTCCGACAGCGGCGACAGTTGCAAACAGTTGGAATGAGGAGCTGGGCGAAAAGCTGGGCGAAGCGCTCGGCGAAGAGGCAATGGCGCAGGATGTCAATATTCTGCTTGGACCGGGACTGAATATCAAGAGAAGTCCGCTGTGCGGCCGGAATTTTGAATATTTTTCTGAAGATCCGTATCTTGCGGGCAAGATGGCGGCTGCCTATGTGAGAGGAATCCAGAGCCAGGGCGTGTACGCATGTCCGAAACACTTTGCAGTGAACAGTCAGGAGATGCGCCGGATGGCGATGAATTCCGTGCTGGACGAGCGGACGCTGCGGGAGATCTACCTGACCGGATTTGAGATTGCCGTAAAAGAAGGCGGCGCGAAAACCATCATGACGAGTTATAACGAAGTCAACGGCGTCTATGCAAATGAAAATAAGCATCTGCTGCAGGAAATCCTGCGTGGTGAGTGGGGATTTGACGGAGTCGTGGTCACAGACTGGGGCGCTTCCAACGATCACGCGCTGGGCGTCGCAGCAGGTTCAAACCTGGAAATGCCGGCGCCGGGACTGGATTCGGCAAGAGAACTGCTCAGGGCGATCGAGGAAAAGAAACTGACGGTTGAAGAACTGGACGCATGTGTGGACGACCTGTTGGACGCAGTGCTTGACCTGACAGAAAAGGCAAAAGGACATAAGAAGACCTTCCCGGAGACGGAGCATCATGAGCTTGCAAGGCAGGCCGCGGCGGAAAGTGCGGTTCTTCTGAAAAATGTAGATGATATTCTCCCTCTGGCTGCGGGATGCAATGTGGCGATCATCGGTGATTTCGCCGTAGAACCGAGATACCAGGGCGCAGGATCGTCCATGGTAAATACGACCTTCTTGGAAACGATCGAAAAAACCGTCGGAAACTATGATCTGCATGTTGTGGGAATCAACCGTGGCTATCAGCGCAGCGGAGAGGAAGACCCTGCGCTCAAGAAAGCGGCGCTGGATCTTGCGGCTGCGGCAGATGTGGTGATCTACTGCTTCGGACTGGACGAGCTGAGCGAGTCTGAGGGACTGGACCGGACGCATATGCGGATCCCACAGAATCAGATCAATCTGCTGGAAGCAATCGCGCAGACCAATCCGAACGTGGTCGGACTGCTGAGTGCAGGCTCCTCCATTGAAATGCCGTGGCATTACTGCTGTAAGGCGATCCTGCACGGTTATCTGTGCGGGCAGGCAGGTGCAAGTGCAATGCTGGATATTCTGACCGGAAAAGTGAATCCGTCCGGACGTCTGAATGAGACCTATCCGCTGAAATATGAAGACACCCCGGCATTCCGGAACTTCCCGAGTACAGAGCGCAATGCAGAGTACCGGGAGGGGATCTATGTGGGATATCGTTACTATGATACAAGCAGAGTACGGGTACAGTATCCGTTTGGATTCGGTCTTTCCTATACGACATTCGAGTATTCCGATCTGAAGGTGGATGAGACTGGAGCGACCTTTATCCTGAAGAATACCGGCAGCCGTGACGGAGCCGAAGTGGCGCAGCTTTACGTTGGTATGAAAGACGGAAAAATCTTCCGGCCGGATAAAGAACTGAAAGGTTTTAAAAAGGTATTTCTGAAAGCAGGCGAGAGCCGTGAGGTCAAAATTCCGTTTGATGACAAGACGTTCCGTTACTGGAATGTAAAGACAAATCAGTGGGAGGTAGAGGGCGGTACCTATCTGATCATGATCGGCACAAGTGTTTCGGATATCCGGCTGGCGTCAGGGCTGGAAGTAAAAGGGACAACGGAAGAATATCCATACGAGAAAGAGGAGATGCCGTCCTATTATTCCGGTCTGGTGCAGCAGGTAGAGGATGAAGAATTCACGAAACTGCTCGGACACCCGATCCCGTCCGGAAAATGGTCCGGAGAACTGGGACGAAACGACGCAATCTGCCAGATGTATTATGCGAAGAGCGGACTGGCGCGCTTCATCTACAAGAAGCTCGACGGGATGAAGAAAAAGAGCGAGGAAAAAGGAAAACCGGATCTGAACATCCTTTTCATTTACAATATGCCGTTCCGAGGAATTGCGAAAATGACCGGCGGCATGGTGAGCATGGAGATGGTAGACGGCATGGTGGCCGCCGTGAACGGACATCTGTTCAAGGGACTCGGGAAGATCATCGGAGGATTCTTCCGGAATTCCAAAGCGAACAAGGCATATGAAGCAAAGCTCTCAGGAAAGAGCGGAAAGTAAACATATGATTAATTAAGAAAGCAGGGAGAAAAGATGAACACGATCAAAGAAAAATGGCTGAGTATCTGGCATGGATTTGAAGAAAAGCACCCGAAACTTGCGAAATGGCTTTACCAGATTTTCTATTTCTGGGTATTCAGTATGGGGGTAACGGTATTTCAGTATTTGATTTTTACGTTTATGCCGGGCTGGCTCGGAATCGGACTTGCAGGAACAGAATTTATGTGGCCGCAGAAGGAAATGCATATTCTGGGGGTTGATTTTACATGGAGCCTGCTGGGATATAACGTACTGTACAATTCGGCGGGAGAAGTCATGATCGGCGGTGGCCTCGGTTACTTCATCAGCTACGAAGTCGGGACGTTTCTGGCACAGTGCATCAACTTCCCGCTGCAGAGAAATATCACATTCAAGAGCCACGGAAATCCGGTATATCAGGCATTGTGGTATTTCATCGCATGGGTGGTGATCTCCCTTGTCTGCAACGGCTTCAACAATCTGTGGATGCCGATCGCAGCTGCATATGTACCTCCGGCAGTGTATAACCTGCTTGTAACGATCATTACCGGTGGTGTATCGATGGTAATTTTCTTCTTCGTATTTAAGATCATCTTTGCAGACGGAGAACAGCAGCAGAAAAAGTAAGTTATAGAAAAATAAGTTACAGATAACATAAAAAGTCCTGCGGATATGGAAAACTTTTTGAAATGTTCCATAGCCGCAGGATATTTCATATAGTCCATTGCTCTTTTTCCTGCCGCGCTTCTCCGCTGACAAACAGCCCCAGCGATTCATCCCAGAGCAGATTCATCGCTGCCGCGCACTGAATATGCTTGCTAACGGAACATGTTTTCCACATAATTACGCATCTCTTCATGAGACTTAACGTTTCTGGCCCCATCAATGATAGGAGTCTGTTCTTCTCTGGAAAGTTTGGCAAACTGATTTAAGATATCCGAATGCTGTGCCAGTTCCATTGCAAATCCAATTGGCAGTTCACTGTTGTCGATCATTTTCATCACCTCGTAGATAGAATGTGCAGAAAAGGGTGAAAATATAAGCTGAAAATATTTTGCAAAACAGTTGACATACAGAAAACGGTACAACATAATAAATATACAGAAATTAGGAGGTGTGCGCGATGTTAGCAGCGGTAAAAGGTTATTATGACGGAACGCAAATTGTTGTAGATGAAAACGATAGAAAAACTCTCAACGTTGGGGATGAAGTTATTATTACTATTCTGGATAGGATAAACACAACAAGGAAAGAATCCAGAGCAGAAAAAAGACGTAGAATTGTCGATTTAGAAAAATATGTTGTATCGGGTGGAAGAAGCACAGAGGAAATTGATAATTATATAAGGGAGCTGAGAGATAATGATAGAATTTAAGAAAGTGTTTATTGATACAGCACCTATTATATATTATTTGCAAAATAGCGAGTAGTCAAAGAGATAAAATGTATTATCGTTGATGAATTGGAATAGTTGCAGTTGTCTCTAAAGAAAACCGAATCTTATAAAGAAGAATATAGCAGACAAGGATTCGAGAGCGGACAGAAGTTATAAAGGATAATGAACGATGGAAAAACGGAAGCAGGAGAGGATGAAGTACCGGCTCGCGGAGGCGATGAAAGTCTGTATGAAGCGGCTGCCGGTGGAGAAGATCACGGTAAAGGAAATTGTGGATGAGTGCGGGACGACACGGCAGACGTTTTACCGGAATTTTCTGGACAAATACGATCTGATCAACTGGTATTTTGACAAGATCCTTCTGGAATCCTTTGAGCATATGGGAGAAGGAAAGACGATCTATGAGGGACTGGTGAAGAAGTTTAATTATATTGAAGAGGAAAAGCTGTTTTTTAAGGCAGCGTTTAAGACAGATGAACAGAACAACCTTCGGGATCACGATTTTGAACTGATCCTGGATTTTTACACGCGCCGGATTGAAGAAAAAACGAAAAAACCGATATCGGAGCATCTTCGTTTCCTGCTGGAAATGTACTGTCAGGGATCCATCTATATGACGGTGCAGTGGGTACTGGAAGAACACAAAAGCACGCCGGAAAAGATGGCGGAAGCACTGGTGTCGGCGATGCCTGCGGAACTCCATCAGGTGTTTCAGGAACTTGACATGGTGTAACGCAGCAGCGTGTGTGCCTATGACCGGCAACGACTATTTCCGTAAGCAGCGTGCCGGGCGGATATGTCTGCATATCTATTTGATTTTGCGAAATGTGACAGTTCACGGCATTTGTAACTTTTTCTTTGAAACGGATATTGTTAAAATATAAACAGAAACAAAAATACTCCTCCGGAAGCCGCAGAAAAGGAGTGGCTCCGGCGGAAAATGAAAGAGAAAAGGAGAAAAAGAAAATGGCAAACAGAATCATGCTGAACGAAACCTCTTATCATGGAGCCGGTGCGATTCAGGAGATCGCGACCGAGGCGAAAGCAAGAGCATTTAAAAAGGCGTTTGTATGTTCAGATCCGGATCTGATCCAGTTCGGAGTGACGGGAAAGGTGACAAAGGTGCTTGAGGATGCTGGCCTGGAGTATGAGATCTATTCCGACATCAAGGCGAACCCGACGATTCAGAATGTACAGAACGGTGTTGCGGCATTCAAGGCGGCAGACGCAGACTACATCATTGCGATCGGCGGCGGCTCTTCAATGGATACGGCAAAGGCAATCGGTATCATCATTGCTAATCCGGAATTTGAAGATGTGAGAAGCCTCGAAGGTACGGCTCCGACAAAGAATCCGTGCGTACCGATCATTGCAGTTCCGACAACAGCAGGAACCGCGGCAGAGGTTACGATCAACTACGTAATCACAGATGTAGAGAAGAAGAGAAAATTCGTTTGTGTAGACCCGCATGATATGCCGGTCATCGCAGTTGTTGACCCAGAGATGATGGCGTCCATGCCGAAAGGTCTGACGGCTTCGACAGGAATGGATGCGCTGACGCACGCAATCGAAGGATATACCACAAAGGCTGCATGGGAGATGACGGATATGTTCCATCTCAAAGCAATTGAGATCATTTCCAAATCTCTGCGCGGCGCAGTGGCAAATGAAAAGGAAGGCCGCGACGGTATGGCGCTTGGCCAGTACATCGCAGGAATGGGATTCTCCAATGTCGGACTTGGAATCGCTCATTCTATGGCACATACACTCGGCGCGGTATATGACACTCCGCACGGCGTAGCATGCGCAATGATGCTTCCGATCGTTATGGAGTACAATGCAGACTGCACAGGAGAGAAGTACAAAGAGATCGCAAAGGCAATGGGCGTTCAGGGTGTGGACGAGATGTCTGTGGAAGAATATAGAAAAGCTGCAGTAGACGCGGTTCGTCAGCTTTCCGTTGACGTAGGAATCCCGACGAAACTGGAAGCGCTTAAGGAAGAAGATCTGGACTTCCTCGCAGAATCCGCACATGCAGACGCATGCGCACCGGGAAACCCGAAAGACGCAAGCGTAGAGGATCTGAAAGAACTGTTCCGGAAACTGATGTAATCGGTTTGTACAGTAAAATATGCTATCATGCGCAAAGGGGCGCTGCACGAAGGAATGCGTGCGGCGCCCTTTTTGCGCGTATGAAAATATCATATTCTCCTACGTACAAGTACGATGATCCTATGAGGGATTCCAAATTGGCGGTGAATAGCAACACTTGTTCAACAACTTCCCCTTGACAGCGAAAACAAAATGGAATTATACTAAAGCGGCAAGGATGCGGATCGTGGATGTGTGTCCTTAGCAGATAAAGGAAAGAATGAAATGAAAAAGAGACCACTTATTCTACAATCAGATTTTGGAACGGCAGACGGAGCAGTGAGCGCGATGTACGGGGTGGCTTACGGGGTGGATCCGGAATTACAGATTTCGGATCTGACGCATGAGATCCCGCAGTATGACATCTGGGAAGCTTCCTACCGTCTGATCCAGACCGTGAACTACTGGCCGAAGGAGTCTGTATTCGTCAGCGTGGTGGATCCGGGCGTTGGTTCTACGAGAAGAAGTATCGTTGCGCGGACGAAGAACGGGCAGTATATTGTGTCGCCGGATAACGGAACATTGACACATATTAAGCGGATCACCGGACTGGAAGAGGCGAGAGTGATCGACGAGACTGTGAACCGCCTGCCAAATTCAGGAGAGAGCTATACGTTTCACGGGAGAGATATCTATGCCTATACCGGAGCAAGGCTGGCGGCAGGCGTGATCTCCTTTGAGGAAGTGGGACCGCAGGTTGAGATAGAAAGTGTGATCGAGCTTCCGGTTGTGGAAGCAACTTATGACGGGGAAAAAGTCAGAGGCACGATCGATGTTCTGGATGTTCGTTTCGGAAGTCTGTGGACGAATATTTCCAGAGAGTTATTCAAAAAGCTGGGCGTGCCTTACGGAGGAAGAGTTGAGATCAGTATTGAAAACGAGACGCGGACACTGTACAAGAACATTCTGGTCTATGCAAAGAGCTTTGCGGATGTGTATGTGGGAGAACCGCTGGTTTATGTCAACAGTCTGGACTGTATGGCAGTGGCGATCAACCAGGGAAGCTTTGCGAAGGCGTATAACATCGGGACGGGAACCGGATGGCGGATTACGATCCGCAAGGCGCCGAGAATCATTTACGAGGATGAATAAGATTTATGAAGAAAAATGACACCCCTCTGACTGTGCGGCAGAAGATTTCGGAAGAGACGGATCCGGCATACCGCAAAAGCGGGGACCGGCGTCTGCCGTCCTACGTGGAGCTTTATAACTGCCTGTATCAGGACATCGTACAGGGCGTATATGAGACCGGAAGCCTGCTGCCGTCGGAAAATCTATTGTCAGAGAAGTATCATGTCAGCAGAAATACGCTGCGGCAGGCACTGGCGATCCTGCATCAGGATGGATTTATCTATAAAAAGCAGGGAAAAGGAACGGTGGTCACGTATGACCATAAGAAAAAGAAGCCGCGCAGGATTTACAACTTCCTCGCAGAAGATGCGCTGGAAGAAGTCATAAGGGTGACCGCAGATTACAATTTCGGACAACCTACCCTGATCGCGCGGGAGAAGCTGCAGATGGCGGACGGCGAAGAAGTGCTTGCGAGTAATAATGTATATATCAGTGAAAATGGTCCGATCGGGCAGAGTTTTCTGCAGATCCCGGTGCGGCTGCTGCACGAACAGCAGATTGATACCGGCTCGGAAGAGGAACTTTGCGGCTTTATGAATGAATCGGTTTACTACATCGTCTCGGAGGCGGATATGACCATTCAGATGATGGAAGCAGACGAGCAGGTGGTGCCATACCTGGGAGTAGAGCCGGGAACGGTTCTGCTGCATTTTGAGCAATTGCTCTATGATAAAAAGAAGATGCCGGCAGCAAGGATCAAGTATTTTTTCTGCCCCGGAAAATATCAGATCCGGCTGCAGTGCGAAGGAGGCGGAAGATGAACCAGACAGAACGAAAACCGATCATTGAATTTGAACATTTTCAATTCCAGTATTTCAGTCAGGCAGAACCGACACTTTATGACATCAACCTGAAGATTTACGAGGGAGAAAAGGTCCTTATCGTGGGCCCGAGCGGAAGCGGAAAGAGCACCATCGGGAACTGCCTGAACGGACTGATTCCGTTCTCCTACCGGGGGGAGATTCAGGGAAGCCTGAAAATCGCCGGAAAAGAAACGCGGGAGATGAATATTTTTGAACTGTCCAAAAAGGTGGGGACGGTACTGCAGGACGCGGACGGACAATTTATCGGACTGACCGTCGGAGAAGATATCGCATTTGCCCTGGAAAATGACTGTGTCCCGCTGGCACAGATGAAAGAGACCGTGCAGAAGGTCGCGGATGTGGTGGACATGGGGAAGCTTTTGAAGTCGTCGCCGTATGAATTATCCGGCGGACAGAAGCAGAGAGTTTCCTTTGCAGGCGTTATGGTAGACGATGTGGATATCCTGCTTTTTGACGAACCTCTTGCCAACCTAGATCCGGTGACGGGGAAGACGGCGATCGATCTGATCGACAGAGTCTGGAAAGAATCCAAAAAGACGGCTGTGATCATCGAGCACCGTCTGGAGGACGTACTGTACCGGGACGTGGACCGGATCGTGGTTGTGAACGAAGGAAGAATCGTTGCGGATATGACGCCGGATGAGCTGATGGCGGCGGATATCCTGACAGAACTCGGTATCCGGGAACCATTGTATGTCACGGCCATGAAATACGCAGGGATCCGTGTGACGCCGGATATGAGAGCCGGACGGATCGATACGCTGGATACAGAACGGGTAAAAGAAGCACTCAAGAAATGGAATAAAGAGCAGACCAGACAGGTAAAACCCGAGGAGCGTCCGGTGATCCTGGAGGCAGAGCATCTCAGCTTCCAGTATACCAAAAAGCGGAAAATCCTTCAGGATGTGAATTTTCAGATCCGGGAAGGAGAAATGGTCAGCATTGTCGGGACAAACGGAGCCGGGAAGAGCACGCTCGCGAAAGTAATCTGCGGATTTGTGACGGAGGATGAGGGGACGATCTCCTACCGGGGACAGGACCTGAAAGGCCAGACGATCAAGGAACGTTCCCAGATCATCGGATACGTGATGCAGAACCCGAACCAGATGATCTGTAAGCCGATGATCTATGATGAAGTCGCGCTGGGACTCCGGATACGGGGAATGTCAGAAACGGAGATCGAGCCAAAAGTCGATCAGGCGCTGAAAATCTGCGGATTGTCGCCGTTTAAAAAGTGGCCGGTGTCGGCGCTTAGCTTCGGGCAGAAAAAGCGCGTGACGATCGCGTCGATCCTTGTAATGGATCCGCAGATCCTGATCCTGGACGAGCCGACAGCCGGACAGGACTACCATCACTACACGGAGATCATGGAATTCCTGAAGGGACTGAATGAACAGGGCGTCACGATCCTGATGATCACGCATGACATGCACCTGATGCTGGAATACACGCCGCATGCGATCGTGATCTCTGACGGAAAGAAGATCGGAGACGCCAGTGCGGTGGAGATCCTGACAAACGAAGCAATCGCCGAGAAGGCAAATTTGAAGGTCACGTCCCTGTATGAACTGGCGATCCGGACCGGAATTGAAAATCCGTCTGCATTTGTGCAGAATTTCATTGACTATGAGAGGGGGACGCACCGCCGATGAAAG
The DNA here is from genome assembly GCA_958402795.1 of uncultured Lachnospiraceae bacterium. Taxonomy (GTDB): domain Bacteria; phylum Bacillota; class Clostridia; order Lachnospirales; family Lachnospiraceae; genus Schaedlerella. The sequence goes on from CATXUX010000009.1 coordinate 71,923, forward strand.
CGAAACTGTTTGACTATATTGACAGGGACAATTTTATATTTAACCTTTCCGGACTGACAAAACTGATCTGCTTTATCTGCATGACGTTCTCCGTGATGTTTTCCTACGATATCCGGTATATTCTGCTGGTGATGGTAATTTCGGTGATCATATTTAAAGCGTCGGAGCTGCAGTTTAAACAGATCAAACTGATGCTGATCTATGTGATCATATTCCTGCTGATGAATTTTCTGCTGACGTATTTGTTCAGTCCGCAGTATGGAACAGAGATCTACGGGACAACGCACGAACTCTTCCGGTTTACGTCAAGGTATACGGTGACGCTGGAACAACTGTTGTACCAGGTCACAAAGATTACCAAATATGCTTCTGTCGTACCGCTCGGAATGATCTTTCTGCTGACAACGAATCCGAGTGAGTTTGCGGCGTCCTTAAACCGGATCGGGTTAAGTTACAAGGGAACCTACGCACTGTCCCTGACACTGCGCTACTTTCCGGATATGATCCGGGATTATCAGGACATTGCGCTGGCACAGCAGAGCCGCGGACTGGATCTGTCCAAAAAGGAGAAGGTCGGTGTGCGTGTAAAAAATATCATGAATATCTGTATCCCGCTGATTTTTTCCACACTGGACCGGATCGAACTGATCAGCAATGCGATGGATCTGCGCGGATTCGGAAAGCACAAAAAGCGTACATGGTATGTGGCAAAGCCGATGAAGCGGGGGGACTGGATATCAATCGTGTTTGGGGCGCTCGTACTTGCCGGTTCTCTGTGCATGACGTTTCTGGTCAATGGATCCAGATTCTGGAATCCATTTGTGTAACCGGATCCAAGGTGATCGGTGATAGCTTGCGGCGGTGTGCCGCGCATATATAAAATGATGATGTTGGGGTCAAAAGTCCCAAACTATAATATCGACAGAAAAGAGGATGAGCGATGAAACCAATCTTAGTTTTTCAGACAGACTTTACGTATAAAGAAGGGGCGGTCAGTTCCATGTACGGCGTTGTAAAGAGCGTTGACAGAGAACTGGAGATCATGGACGGGACGCATGAACTTCCGCAGTATGACACATGGAGCGCAAGCTACCGTCTCTACCAGAGCTTACAGTTCTGGCCGGAGGGGACGATCTATGTATCGGTTGTGGATCCGGGTGTCGGGACCAGCCGCCGTGCCTGTGTGGCGAAGACGGTGGACGGCTATTATATCGTGACGCCGGATAACGGATCGCTGACACACGTAAAACGGATGATCGGGATCGAGGCGGTACGGGAGATCGATGAATCGGTCAACCGCCTGCGCGGAAAAGGAACAGAAGGCGTTGCGATCTTCCACGGCAGAGACCTGTTCGGATACACGGCAGCGCGTCTGGCAAGCGGGATCATTGACTTTGAGGGCGTAGGGCCGGAATATCCGGTAGAAGAGATCGTAGAACATGAGATCCTTGAGCCGACTGTGGAGCCGGGAAAAGTACAGGGAATTTTTGAGATCAATGATCCGAATTTCGGAAACCTCTGGACGAATATTCCGTTGAAGCAGTTCGAAGAAGCCGGTTTCGCATATGGAGATTATGTCAATGTAACCGTCCGCTGTGAAGGAGAAGTGAAGTTTGAACAGCGGGTTCTGTTCCACAAGAGCTTCGGATACGCACAAAAAGGGGAGCCGATGATCTACAATAATGAACTGATGAAAGTGGCGATGGCGGTCAGCCAGGGGAGCTTCTGCGATCAGTACGGGTTGAATTACGGACCGGAATGGACGGTCGAATTTACCCGATAGGTTTGTTAGATATCAGAAATGTACTTCTGAATCAGAAGAGCGTTTCTGTTGTCTATAGATTTGTTACTATTCAAAGTAACAGAGATTTTACACAGACATTTTTACTACAAAGGAGGAGAGATCAATGGAGAAAAAAAGGTTTGAATTCAAAACAAAGACAATTGTTGCAACGGGACTTGGAGCAGCATTATTTACACTGCTGTTTATGTATGTGAAGATCCCGACCGGAATCCCGGAGACGGATATTCAGACGGCGTACGGAATCGGAGCGTTTTTCGCGGCGCTGTTCGGACCGATCGCGGGCGGACTGATCGCGTTCATCGGACATGCGCTGTCTGATTCAATCCAGTATGGTTCCGCATGGTGGAGCTGGGTGATCGCCAGTGGACTGACCTGCTTTATCACGGGTCTGGTATATCCAAAGCTGCACGTAGAAGAAGGCGAATTCGGGAAAAAAGACATTCTCCGTTTCAACATTTACCAGATTGTGGCAAATGCAGTTTCCTGGATCGTCGTTGCTCCGGTTCTGGATATCGTGATTTATGCAGAGCCGGCAAACCTGGTATTTACACAGGGCGTTGTGGCGGCAATCTCAAATGCGGTATCCGCCGGTGTGATCGGTACGATCCTGCTGGTTGTTTACAGCAAGACAAGATCCAAAAAAGGAAGCCTTAGCAAAGAAGCTTAAGGAAAGGCATACAAGGAAGAGCCTTCTTATGACTCTTCCTTTTTTGATAGTAATATTCAATTTAAAGAGGAAATAAAAAGCAGTTGAAAGTCCGGGAAGTTCCAAGTATACTTATGATACCAGAGTCAAAAGGTCTGAACTCTCATGAGCTTGCTCATGGATGGGTGAAAGACCTTGGGACTCGCCCCAATATGAGGATAAAAGTGGGGCGTAAGCCACACGATATCCGAATGTTGGGTAGGATTGTGGAAGTGCGTAGCACGAAACAATCCGGAGGTATCATACTTATAAACGATACAAGGAGGGCATGGCGATGGGCAATACAGAACTTTCCGGACGGGTGACGATCCCGACAGATCTGGACGTGATACAGGAGACGAAGGAAATTCTGCAGCTGTGGGGGGCGGATGCGCTCCGGGACTGTGACGGGACGGATTTTCCGGAGGAACTGCGGGGACTGGATGCGAAGGTTTATGCGACGTATTATACCACACGCAAGGACAACGCGTGGGCGAAGGCGAATCCGGATGAAGTACAGCAGATGTATATTATGACAGACTTTTATAATGCGGCAGAGCCAGTGCTGCGGATTCATCTGATGGATCATCTGTACCCGGACATGCTGAAGGTAAATGACCGTGACGATGTTACGCGGTGGTGGGAAGTCATGGACCGGACGACCGGAGAGACAGTGCCGTACGGAACGTGGCGGTATGAGGAAGAAACCGGCGACGTAGTGATCGAACCGGCCCGCCTGTTCCACGACTATACCGTGAGCTTTCTGGCATATATCATGTGGGATCCGGTACATATGTACAATGCAGTGACAAATGGCTGGAAAGATGTGGAGAAGCAGATCACGTTTGACGTGCGGCAGCCGAAGACGCATGCGTATTCGATCCGGCGGCTTCGCAAATTTCTGGAAGAAAATCCGCATGTGGACGTGGTGCGGTATACGACCTTTTTTCACCAGTTTACGCTGATCTTTGATGAACTGGCGCGGGAAAAATATGTGGACTGGTACGGCTATTCGGCGTCGGTAAGTCCCTACATTCTGGAACAGTTTGAACGGGAAGTGGGATACCGGTTCCGTCCGGAGTACATCATTGATCAGGGATATATGAACAATCCGTACCGGATCCCTTCGAAAGAATTTCAGGATTTTCAGGCGTTCCAGCGCCGGGAAGTGGCAAAGCTCGCGAAGGAACTGGTGGATATCACACATGAGTACGGGAAAGAAGCGATGATGTTCCTCGGCGACCACTGGATCGGAATGGAGCCGTTCATGGACGAATTCCAGTCGATCGGACTAGACGCTGTGGTCGGCAGCGTGGGGAATGGTTCGACGCTCCGGCTGATCAGCGATATCAAAGGAGTAAAGTATACGGAGGGACGTTTCCTGCCGTATTTCTTCCCGGACGTGTTCCATGAGGGCGGTGATCCGGTAAAAGAGGCGAAAGAAAACTGGGTGACGGCGCGCAGGGCGATCCTGCGCAGTCCGATCGACCGGATCGGATATGGCGGATATCTGAAGCTGGCGCTGGAATTTCCGGACTTTGTCGATTATGTGAAGAGTGTGTGCGAGGAGTTCCGGGAATTATATGAAAATATCAAAGGAACAACGCCATATTGTGTGAAGACTGTGGCTGTGCTCAACTGCTGGGGAAAGATGCGCGCATGGGGCAATCATATGGTACATCATGCGATTTACCACAAAGAGACGTATTCTTATGCCGGGATCATCGAGGCGTTAAGCGGCGCTCCGTTTGATGTAAGATTTATCAGTTTTGACGATATCCGCGCGGATGAACATCTGCTGGACGATGTTGACGTTCTGCTCAATGTCGGAGATGCGGATACCGCGTACACAGGCGGGGAAAACTGGCTGGATGAGCGGATCGTGACTGCCGTAAAGCGCTTTGTTTATGAGGGCGGCGGTCTGATCGGCGTGGGAGAGCCGACGGCGCATCCATGGCAGGGGCGGATCTTCCAGCTGGCAGGCGTGCTCGGCGTGGAGCAGGAAAACGGCATGACGCTGAATAAAGATAAATATAATTGGGAACCCCATGAGCATTTTATCACGGAGGACTGCCGGGGAGAGATTGATTTCGGAGAAGGAAAGAAAAATATTTATGCACTGGACGGCACAGAGATCCTGATTCAGCATGACCATGAGATTCAGATGGCGGTTCACACGTTCGGGCAGGGCAGGAGCGTGTATATCAGCGGACTGCCGTACAGCTTTGAGAATAACCGTCTGTTATACCGTGCCGTGATCTGGGCGTCCGGTGATGAGGAAAATCTGTGCCGGTGGTTCAGCTCCAACTATAACGTGGAAGTGCACGCCTATGTGAAAAATCGGAAATACTGTGTTGTAAATAATACTTATGAGGAGCAGGACACAATTGTATACCGCGGCGACGGCAGCAGCTTTCCGATCCATCTACAGGAGAATGAAATCAAATGGTTTACGATCTGAGGGGAGGAAGCATGATGAAACAGTACACAGAAAAAGAGCTGGAAGAAGTTCTGGAACAGTACAGTTATCTGGGAAAACGAAAGGAAGCGGACGCTTATGGAAACGGTCATATTAACCGGACATATCTGTTGAAATATGAAAAAGCAGACGGCGGGATGCGGCGGGTGATCCTTCAGGGAATCAACCAGGAGGTCTTCCAAAATCCGGAGGAACTGATGGAGAATGTGGTATCCGTGACCGAATACCTGCGGGAAAAGATCGTGAAAAACGGCGGGGATCCGGACCGGGAAACACTGAGCGTCCTTCCGACAGGGGATGGAATGTATTATTATGTTGATTCGCAGGGAAATTACTGGCGTGCATATGCGTTTATCGAGGGAGCGTCCTGCTATGACCAGCCCAAGTCGCAGGAAGATTTTTATCAAAGCGCGCTGGCATTTGGCAATTTTCAGTATCTGCTCTCGGATTTTCCGGCGGAGATGCTGCATGAGACGATCCCGCAGTTCCATGATACAGGGAAGCGGCTGAATGATTTTAAGGAGGCGGTCCAGAAGGATGTCTGCGGCCGGGCGGCACAGGTACAGGACGAGATTGCGTTTGTACTGGCGCGTGAGGAGGACGCGAAGGTGTTCGGAGAAATGCTTGCGAAGCAGGAACTGCCGCTTCGCGTAACGCACAATGATACAAAGCTGAACAATATCATGATCGATGACGAGACCCGGAAAGGTATCTGTGTGATCGATCTGGATACCGTGATGCCGGGACTGGCGGCATATGATTACGGCGATTCCATTCGGTTTGGCGCGAACACGGCAGCCGAGGATGAGACAGACCTGACGAAAGTATCCTGTGATCTGGAATTGTTCCGCGTGTATACGCGCGGATTTCTGGAGGGATGCCGGGGAGCACTTACGAAGCGGGAGGTGGAAACGCTGCCGCTGGGAGCGAAGGTCATGACCTATGAGTGTGGGATGCGTTTCCTTACGGATTATCTGGAGGGGGACCATTACTTTAAAATCAGCCGGGAAGGACAGAATCTTGACCGGGCAAGGACGCAGTTTAAGATGGTGGAAGATATGGAAAAGAAATGGAAGCAAATGGCAGAGATCGTAGAAGAAGAGGAGAAAAGATGGAGCTGAACCGGGAAAATATGCGCAAGCTGCGCCAGTTGATCGTATTTACGCTTGTGGTACTGATCGTGCTGTGGAACTTTAAACTGGTCTGGGAAGTGGTATTATTTATCTGGAACATCATTTTCCCGTTCCTGCTCGGTGGGGCGATTGCGTTCGTGATCAATGTGCCGATGCATTTTATTGAAAACAAGCTCTTCGGCGGAAAGAAGGCGAAAGAAAGCAAGGCTGCCCGTAAACTGGCGCGCCCGGTCAGCCTTGTGCTGACACTGTGCCTTGCCGTAGGCGTGATCGTGCTGGTGGCGGCGATCGTGATTCCGGAGCTGGTATCTACCTTTGCTTCTCTCGGGGCGTCGATCCAGAGCTTTATGCCGCAGGTTGCCGACTGGCTTTTGAAGATGTTTGAGGGAAATGAGGAACTGGAAACGCTGATTGGCGGGTTCCATATGGACTGGCAGAGCGTTCTGGATGGTATCGTCAGCTTTTTGAAAAACGGCGCGGGAGATATTCTCGGCTCCACAGTTGACGCGGCGCGCGGAATTGTCAGCGGTGTTTCTTCGCTTGCGATCGGCTTCGTGTTTGCCTGCTATATCCTGATGCAGAAGGAAAAACTGGGCGTGCAGGGGAAAAAGATCCTGTATGCGTACCTGCCGAAGAAGTATGCCGAAGGCGCACTGTATGTCTGCTCCCTGACATATCGGACATTTTCAAACTTCCTTGCCGGGCAATGTCTGGAAGCGGTGATTCTCGGACTGATGTTTGTTGTGGTGCTGAGCATTGCCAGAATCCCGTATGCCATGCTGATCGGCGTGCTGGTCGCATTCACCGCGCTGATCCCGGTGTTCGGCGCATTTATCGGATGCATCGTGGGGGCATTTCTGATCCTGACCGTAAACCCGCTTCAGGCGGTGGAGTTTGTGATCATTTTCCTGATCCTTCAGCAGATTGAGGGAAATTTGATCTATCCGAGAGTTGTCGGCGGATCTGTCGGCCTGCCGTCAATCTGGGTGCTTGTCGCGGTGACTGTCGGGGCGAGCCTGATGGGCGTTGCCGGAATGCTGGTATTTATTCCGCTTGTATCGGTATTGTATACACTCTTCCGCGAGAACGTATACAAACGTCTGGATAAAAAAGAAATTCACGATATAGAATGATACCAGGGGCAGCCCCAACACCAAAGATTTTTTATAAAAGACTTGACTTCCATATACCAGTCATGGTACAATGCTCTGGCGAATGGAAGTAGGTCTTTTTTTTATGCCTAAAATGACGGCTTCGCAACCGTCAGTAACAAAGTTGTTTAGTAATGAAAAAGAGAGGTGGAAGTTGTGCGCACAAGAATTACACTGGAATGTACAGAATGCAAGAACCGCAATTACAACATGACCAAGGATAAGAAAGCACATCCGGAACGCATGGAGACGAAGAAGTACTGCCGGTTCTGCAAGACACACACACTGCACAAGGAGACGAAGTAGTCGCTGAAAGGGAGTGGATGCCATGGGTGAAAAGTCAGAAAAGACTCAGAAGAAGCAGAAGAAGTCCGGCGACGGCAAAGTGAAGAGCTGGTTTAAGGGACTTCGCGCTGAGTTCAGAAAAGTGATCTGGCCGGACAAGAATGCAGTCGCAAGGCAGACAACAGCAGTTGTAGTAGTTTCCGTAGTGCTGGGCGCTGTGATCACAGTGCTTGATACGGTGATCAAGTACGGACTGGATCTTCTGGTTCGCTGACCGGCAGCGGTAGAAAGGTGATTTTATGTCAGAGGCAAAATGGTATGTGGTTCATACGTATTCAGGGTATGAGAACAAGGTAAAAGCGAACATTGACAAGACGATCGAGAACCGCCATCTGGAGGATCAGATCCTGGAAGTGAGGGTTCCTCTGGAGGAAGTGATCGAGATGAAGAACGGTGTTCAGAAGGTCAGCCAGAAGAAGCTGTTTCCCGGATATGTCATGATTCATATGATTATGAATGATGATACGTGGTACGTTGTCCGCAATACAAGGGGCGTTACAGGATTTGTCGGTCCCGGATCCAAGCCGGTTCCGCTCGACGATGCGGAGATGGAGCACTGGGGGATCGGACGCACGAATATTGCGACGGACTACAAGCCGGGCGACGTGATCACCGTGCTGAGCGGCGCGTGGGAAGGAACCGTCGGCGTCGTGAGCGCAGTCAATGAACAGAAGCGCAGCCTGACGATTAATGTAGAGCTGTTTGGCCGTGAGACACCGGTTGAACTCGGCTTTTCAGAAGCAAAGAAGATGGATTAAAACCGTGGGAGGGACAGATTTGCCCCGCCAACACCACAAGGAGGTAATTAGAAATGGCAAAAAAAGTAGAAGGTTATATCAAGTTACAGATTCCTGCAGGAAAGGCAACTCCGGCACCACCGGTTGGCCCTGCGCTGGGACAGCATGGTGTGAATATCGTTGAATTTACAAAACAGTTCAACGCAAAGACAGCAGACCAGGGAGACCTGATCATTCCTGTAGTGATCACTGTTTACAGTGACAGAAGTTTCAGCTTTGTAACAAAGACTCCGCCGGCAGCAGTGCTGATCAAGAAAGCCTGCAATATCAAATCCGGTTCAGGCACTCCGAACAAGACCAAGGTTGCGACGATCACGAAGGCTCAGGTAGAAGAGATCGCGAAGACAAAGATGCCTGACCTGAATGCAGCAACGATTGAAGCAGCAGTCAGCATGATCGAAGGAACCTGCCGTTCCATGGGCGTAACGGTTACCGAGTAGTGAGACAGAGTTGAAAACAGTGGGAGGGTTTCGTTCCCGCCAATACCACAAGGAGGTTTATTAGAATGAAACGAGGAAAGAAATATATCGAAGCTGCAAAAGAAATCGAGAGAGGAAACCTGTACGAGAAGGAAGAGGCGATCTCTCTTGTGAAGAAAACAGCAGTGGCAAAGTTTGACGAGACAATCGAAGCTCATATCAGAACAGGTTGTGACGGACGTCACGCAGACCAGCAGATCCGTGGCGCGGTCGTACTTCCGCACGGAACAGGCAAGACCGTCCGTATCCTTGTTTTTGCAAAGGATGCAAAGGCTGAGGAAGCAAAAGCGGCAGGCGCGGATTTTGTCGGCGGACAGGAACTGGTTCCGAAGATTCAGAATGAAGGCTGGCTGGATTTTGACGTAGTTGTTGCAACTCCGGACATGATGGGCGTTGTTGGACGTCTCGGACGTGTACTTGGACCAAAAGGTCTGATGCCGAACCCGAAGGCAGGTACTGTTACAATGGATGTAACAAAAGCAATCAACGATATCAAGGCTGGTAAGATTGAGTACAGACTGGACAAGACGAACATTATCCATGTGCCGATCGGTAAGGCTTCCTTTACCGAGGAGCAGTTAGCGGACAACTTCCAGACGCTTATAGATGCAATCATCAAGGCAAAACCGGCGGCAGTAAAAGGTCAGTATTTAAAGAGTGTGACACTGTCCTCTACTATGGGACCGGGAGTAAAACTGAACCCGATGAAGCTGCAGTAAATCGTAACAAACGAAGTAATGAAGAGGACACCTCAGAAGGCAGAAGGCGACTGCCTTTCGGGGTGTCTTTTGCAGTTGAGGTCCCGGTTTGCAAACCGGGACTGCAGTACCATTTCAGAAAGAAGGGAAAATATGAATCAATCGATCCGTCCGGTAGAATGGAAAGGAGACTATGTGCGCCTGCTCGACCAGACGAGACTGCCGGCAGAGGAATGTTATCTGAAAATTACAGAGATCGGCCAGATGTGGACCGCAATTCAGAGACTTTGCGTCCGGGGGGCGCCGGCAATCGGAGTGGCGGCGGGGTATGGCGTTGCACTGGAGATGCAGCGGCATGTGGAGAAGACCACGGAAGAATACCATGACCTTCTGGAACAAAATATCAATTATCTTGCGTCTTCACGTCCGACGGCTGTGAATTTGTTCTGGGCGTTGGGACGGATGCGCGCCGTGGGAAGGGAAAACCGCCAAGAGCCGAACACAGTCTGCCAGACGCGGCTGGAGGAAGAGGCAAAAGCGATAGAAGCATACGAAGAGAATGCATGTATTGCGATCGGGGAGAATGCGCTTACCCTTCTGAAAGACGGAATGTCGATTCTGACACACTGCAACGCGGGCGGACTCGCCACCGTACATTACGGAACGGCGCTTTCTCCGATCCTGCTTGGAAAAGAACGCGGAATCGATTTTAAGGTATATGCGGATGAGACGCGCCCGCTTCTGCAGGGAGCAAGGCTGACTGCATGGGAGCTGCACCAGGCAGATGTGGATGTGACGGTAATTACCGATAACATGGCGGGTATGCTGATGAAACAGGGGAAAATTGACGCGGTGATCGTCGGATGTGACCGGGTGGCGTCGAACGGTGACGCGGCGAATAAGATCGGAACCTATTCGGTGGCGGTACTGGCAGATTATCATCACATACCGTTCTATGTAGCCGGTCCGGTGTCCACCATCGACCTGAACACGCATACCGGGAACGAGATTCCGATCGAAGAGCGGAATCCGGAAGAGGTGAGCTGCGGTTTCGGACGGCGTACCGTGCCGGAGGGAGTTCAGATCTATAATCCGGCATTTGATGTGACGCCGCATGAACTGATCACAGCAATGATCACGGATAAGGGCGTCATTGAGCACCCGGATGAACAAAAAATCAAAAAAGTGTTGACAAACTGAATCAGATGTGTTAGCCTATCATCGTGACTGCCAAAGACAGCAGGTGCCGTAAGGCATAAGGATGGAGACGCCTGCCGAGGAAGGAACGAATTCGAGATCAGATTGAATTTAGGTTGCCCTCTGTCTTTGCGCGAAGACAGAGGGTTTTTCAGGCAGCTCATAAATATTAAAAGGAGGTGCACCAGAACGTGGCAAAAGTTGAATTAAAACAACCAATCGTAAACGCGATCGCCGAGGACATTAAAGATGCGGAATCCGTTGTACTTGTAGACTATCGCGGACTGACTGTTGCGCAGGATACAGAACTTCGCAAGCAGCTCAGAGAAGCAGGTGTGTATTACAAGGTATGCAAGAACACGATGATGAAGAGAGCGTTCGAGGGAACAGAGTGTGAAGGTCTGAACGAGTATCTGGAAGGCCCGAGCGCGCTTGTGGTTTCCAAGGATGATGCAACGGCTCCGGCAAGAATTCTCTGCAACTTTGCAAAGACAGCGGACAAGCTGGAACTGAAAGCGGGTATCGTAGAAGGAAAGGTATATGATGTGGACGGTCTGACAGAGCTTTCCAAGATTCCGTCCAGAGAAGTGCTTCTTTCCAGATTGCTTGGCAGCATGCAGTCGCCGATCACAAACTTCGCCCGCGTGATCAAGCAGATCGCAGAGAAGGATGGCGAAGGCAGCGCTGAAGGCGCGGAAGCAGAAGCTCCGGCAGCAGAAGCAGCTGAGACACCGGCAGAGTAAGACGGCCGGAGAAAGACGGAACCCGGAAGATCGGTTCCGCATCGGGATACCGCAAGGAGGTTCCCGGAAGATCAGAATCATGATAATAATAGAAAATGGAGGATATAAAAATGGCTAAGATGACAACAGCTGAGATGATCGAAGCGATCAAAGAGTTATCAGTACTGGAACTGAATGAGTTAGTAAAAGCATGTGAAGAAGAGTTCGGTGTATCTGCAGCAGCAGGCGTTGTAGTTGCAGCGGCAGGAGATGCGGCTCCGGCAGCAGAAGAGAAGGATGAGTTTGATGTAGAGCTTGTAGCGGCAGGCGCTTCCAAGGTTAAGGTTATCAAGGCGGTACGTGAGATCACAGGTCTTGGACTCAAAGAAGCAAAAGACCTTGTAGACAATGCTCCGAAGGTAGTAAAAGAGGGCGTTTCCAAGGCAGAGGCTGAAGAACTGAAAGCAAAACTGGAAGAGCAGGGAGCAGAAGTAAACCTGAAATAATCCATCCAGATAAGATGCCGCAGCAACCGGTACGACGAAACCGGAGCTGCGGTTTCCATTTATTCGGAATCCGGTGACCGATCTTATGTTTCCGACAGCGTGATGATGAAAAACAAGCCGCCGGGACTCACTTCATACCACAGAATCCCAAAAATGTCAAGAATTTTTTAAAAAATCGTGTATAATCTGTTGACAGCGCAGCAGATTTTGTGCTATATTAAAAAATGCACTATTGTGGAAAGCTGTCCATATATGCAGATCAGGCATATATGAGAACGATCGGGCAGCTTTTTCCGCAGAGAACTATGAGTGGAGTTATAACTGGGCGTCCCATAGCCCGCAAAAAAATATATGAGGAGTGAAACGTCAATGGAGAAGAACAGAATTCGTCCCGTCAAAAGCGGAAAAAGCTTTCGCATGAGCTATTCCAGACAAAAAGAAGTATTAGAGATGCCGAATCTTATCGAAGTCCAGAAGAATTCCTATGATTGGTTTCTGAAAGAGGGATTAAGAGAAGTATTCGATGATATTTCGCCGATCACGGATTACAGTGGTCAGTTGAGTCTGGAGTTTGTGGATTTCCGGCTCTGTGAAGATGAGGTGAAGTACACGATCCCGGAATGTAAGGAACGCGACGCCACATATGCGGCGCCCCTGAAAGTTACTGTACGGCTTTACAACCGGGAAAATGATGAGATTAACGAGCATGAGATATTCATGGGAGATCTTCCGCTGATGACAAAGACCGGAACGTTTGTGATCAACGGAGCTGAGCGTGTCATCGTCAGCCAGTTGGTACGTTCCCCGGGCATTTATTATGGAATCACCCATGATAAATACGGCAAGCGGCTTTATTCCTGCACGGTTATCCCGCTGAGGGGCGCGTGGCTGGAATACGAGACAGACTCCAATGACGTTTTTTATGTCCGTGTAGACCGTACCAGAAAGGTGCCGATCACGGTGCTGATCCGTGCGCTTGGCGTGGGGACAAATGCGGAGATTCTGGAACTCTTCGGAGAGGAACCGAAGATTCTGGCAAGTCTGGCGAAGGATACTGCTGAGAACTATCAGGAAGGTCTCCTGGAGCTTTACAAGAAGATCCGACCGGGCGAACCGCTGGCAGTGGACAGCGCGGAGAGTCTGATCACGAGCATGTTCTTTGATCCGCGCCGTTATGACCTTGCGAAGGTCGGCAGATATAAGTTTAATAAGAAACTGATGCTCAAAAACCGTGTTACCGGATGCGTACTGGCAGAAGATGTCGTAAGTGCAGTTACGGGCGAGGTTGTTGCAGAGAAGGGAACAAAGATCACCCGTGAGATCGCGGATGCGATCCAGAATTCAGCCGCTTCTTATCTGTGGGTAGAAGGGGAAGAAGGCGGACGCAACATCAAGATCCTTTCCAACATGATGGTGGATCTGCAGGCGATCGTTGATATTGACCCGGCGGAAGTCGGAGTGACGGAGCAGGTATACTATCCGGTACTTGCTTCGATCATCGAAGAGACGGGCGGCGACATCGAAGAGATGAAGTATGCGATCCGCAGAGATATCCATGACCTGATCCCGAAGCACATTACCAAGGAAGAGATCATGGCGTCCATTAACTATAATATGCATCTGGAGTACCACATCGGGACGGACGACGATATCGACCACCTTGGAAACCGCCGGATCCGTGCGGTGGGAGAGCTGCTTCAGAACCAGTACCGGATCGGTCTTTCCAGAATGGAACGTGTGGTACGCGAGCGTATGACAACACAGGATCAGGAGGGGATTTCGCCACAGTCTCTGATCAATATTAAACCGGTGACGGCGGCGGTGAAGGAATTCTTCGGATCTTCCCAGTTGTCACAGTTTATGGATCAGAACAACCCGCTGAGTGAGCTGACGCATAAAAGACGTCTGTCGGCACTCGGACCGGGAGGTCTGTCCCGTGACCGTGCCGGATTCGAGGTGCGGGATGTGCATTACTCTCATTATGGAAGAATGTGCCCGATCGAGACGCCTGAAGGACCGAACATTGGTCTGATCAACTCACTGGCATGCTATGCAAGAATTAACCAGTATGGATTTGTGGAAGCTCCGTACCGCTGGATCGACAAATCCGATCCGGACAATCCGGTTGTAACGGATAAAGTTGTATATATGACGGCGGATGAGGAAGATAACTACCATGTGGCGCAGGCGAACGAACCGCTGGATGAAGAAGGACATTTTATCCATAAGAATGTATCCGGACGTTACCGTGACGAGACGCAGGAGTACGAACGGAATAAGTTTGATTATATGGACGTATCCCCGAAGATGGTGTTCTCGGTTGCAACGGCAATGATTCCGTTTTTGCAGAACGATGATGCAAACCGTGCGCTGATGGGATCCAACATGCAGCGTCAGGCAGTTCCGCTTCTGACGACAGAGGCGCCGGTTGTCGGTACAGGTCTGGAATCAAAAGCGGCAGTAGACTCCGGCGTCTGCATCACTGCAGAGAAGGACGGCGTGGTAGAGCGTTCGACTGCGACCGAGATTACGCTCCGGTATGACGACGGAACGAGACAGACGTATAAATTGACGAAGTTTTTGCGGAGCAACCAGAGCAACTGTTATAACCAGAAGCCGATCGTGGATAAGGGAGAAAGAGTTGAGGCGGGACAAGTAATCGCAGACGGCCCGTCTACCTCAAACGGAGAGCTGGCACTCGGCAAGAACCCGCTGATCGGTTTCATGACATGGGAAGGATATAACTACGAGGACGCGGTTCTTTTGAGTGAGCGTCTCGTACAGGACGATGTGTATACATCGCTTCATATAGAAGAATATGAGGCGGAAGCACGTGATACGAAGCTGGGACCGGAGGAAATCACAAGAGATATCCCGGGCGTGGGCGATGATGCGCTCAAAGATCTGGATGAGCGAGGAATTATCCGTATCGGCGCGGAAGTCCGTGCAGGAGATATTCTGGTCGGAAAGGTGACTCCGAAGGGAGAGACCGAGCTGACGGCGGAAGAGCGTCTGCTCCGCGCGATCTTCGGAGAGAAAGCGCGTGAAGTCCGGGATACGTCTCTGAAGGTGCCGCACGGCGAGTATGGTATCGTGGTGGACGCGAAGGTATTTACAAGAGAGAACGGCGATGAGCTGTCTCCGGGCGTAAATCAGTCCGTACGGATTTATATCGCGCAGAAGAGAAAGATTTCCGTAGGCGATAAGATGGCAGGCCGTCACGGAAATAAGGGTGTTGTTTCCCGCGTGCTTCCGGTGGAGGATATGCCGTATCTTCCGAACGGACGTCCGCTGGATATCGTGCTGAACCCGCTGGGTGTGCCGTCCCGTATGAATATCGGGCAGGTATTGGAGATTCACTTAAGTCTTGCGTCAGAGGTGTTGGGATTCAATGTATCCACACCGGTATTCGACGGCGCGAACGAGGTGGATATCATGGATACGCTGGAATTGGCAAACGACTATGTCAATACCGAGTGGGAAGAATTTGAAGAGAAATATAAAGACGTCCTGCTTCCGGAAGTGATGCAGTATCTGTCTGACAACCGGGATCACCGTGAGGTGTGGAAGGGCGTGCCGATCTCCCGCGACGGAAAGGTTCAGCTCCGGGACGGCCGCAACGGAGAGCCGTTTGACGGACCGGTTACGATCGGACACATGCACTACCTGAAACTGCATCATCTGGTGGATGATAAGATCCATGCGCGTTCTACCGGACCATATTCTCTCGTAACACAGCAGCCTCTTGGCGGAAAAGCGCAGTTCGGCGGACAGCGTTTTGGAGAGATGGAGGTGTGGGCGCTTGAGGCTTACGGCGCATCTTACACGCTGCAGGAGATCCTGACCGTGAAGTCTGATGATATCGTAGGACGTGTCAAGACTTACGAGGCGATCATCAAAGGCGAGAATATACCGGAACCGGGAATACCGGAATCATTCAAAGTACTGTTAAAAGAGCTGCAGTCTCTTGCGCTGGATGTCCGCGTGATGAAAGAAGAGCATCATGATGACGGAGAAGTGACCTACAAAGAAGTGGAGATGCTGGAGTCATCGGATTATGGCAACACCAACCTGAACTCGATCATCGAGGGAGACCGGAGATATCAGGATGATGAAGAAGACTACGGAAAGCATGGATATACCCAGAAGGAGTTTGTGGACGGCGAGCTGGAGGACATCGAGCCGGAAGATGATGAATTCAGTGAGGACGACACATTTGAATTTGATGAATATCTGGACGATGAAGAATAGGAGGAGCCAACTTTATGCCAATGAATAATGAAAAGGAAAATCAGCAGTTAGCATTTGATGCAATCAAGATCGGTCTGGCTTCACCCGAAAAGATTCTGGAGTGGTCAAGAGGCGAAGTGACCAAACCGGAAACGATCAACTACAGAACATTAAAACCAGAGAAGGACGGATTATACTGCGAGCGGATCTTCGGACCGAGCAAGGACTGGGAATGCCACTGCGGTAAGTATAAAAAGATCCGTTATAAAGGCGTGGTCTGCGACCGCTGCGGCGTTGAGGTCACAAAGTCCTCTGTGCGCCGGGAGCGTATGGGACATATCGCGCTTGCGGCTCCGGTTTCCCATATCTGGTATTTTAAGGGGATCCCGAGCCGTATGGGACTGATCCTGGACATTTCCCCGAGGACACTGGAGCGGGTGCTTTACTTTGCATCCTATATTGTGCTGGACAAAGGTGAGACAGACCTTCAGTACAAGCAGATCCTTTCGGAGACGGAATATCAGGAAGCGAGAGAAAAGTGGGGCAAAAACACATTCCGGGCAGGAATGGGAGCGGAAGCGATCAAAGAGCTTCTGGAAGCGATTGATCTGGAGAAGGAGTATCAGGAGTTACAGTCTGCGCTGGAGAATGCTTCCGGACAGAAGCGGGCGAGGATCATGAAGCGCTTGGAGGTCGTGGAAGCGTTCCGCGAATCCGGCAACAGACCGGAGTGGATGATCATGACAGTGATTCCGGTGATCCCGCCGGATCTGCGTCCAATGGTGCAATTGGACGGCGGACGTTTTGCAACGTCAGATTTGAATGACCTGTACAGAAGGATCATCAACCGGAACAACCGTCTGAGAAGACTGCTGGAGCTGGGCGCACCGGATATCATTGTCCGCAATGAAAAGCGTATGCTGCAGGAGGCGGTTGACGCGCTGATCGACAACGGCAGACGGGGACGTCCGGTTACCGGACCGGGAAACCGTCCGCTCAAATCTCTCTCCGATATGCTGAAAGGAAAATCGGGACGGTTCCGTCAGAACCTGCTCGGAAAACGTGTAGACTATTCCGGGCGTTCCGTTATCGTTGTCGGGCCGGAGCTGAAGATCTATCAGTGCGGTCTGCCAAAAGAGATGGCGCTGGAGCTGTTTAAGCCGTTTGTGATGCGGGAACTTGTGGCGAACGGGACGGCTCACAATATTAAGAATGCAAAAAAGATGGTGGAACGTCAGCAGTACGAGGTGTGGGACGTTCTGGAAGAAGTGATCAAGGATCACCCTGTTATGCTGAACCGTGCCCCCACACTGCACAGACTGGGAATTCAGGCGTTTGAGCCGATCCTGGTAGACGGCAAGGCGATCAAACTGCATCCGCTTGTTTGTACCGCGTTTAACGCTGATTTCGACGGAGACCAGATGGCGGTTCACGTACCGCTGTCCGTGGAAGCGCAGGCAGAGTGCCGTTTCCTTCTGCTTTCTCCGAACAACCTGCTGAAACCGTCCGACGGCGGTCCAGTTGCCGTTCCGTCCCAGGATATGGTACTGGGAATTTATTATATGACGCAGGAACGTCCGGGAGCAAAGGGAGAAGGAAAGTTCTTCCGCGATCTGAATGAAGCGATTCTTGCCTATGAGAACGGATATCTGACACTCCACGCAAGGATTAAACTCCGCGTGAAGAAGACGATGCCGGACGGCACGGTGAAAAGCGGCGTGATTGATGCGACGCTTGGACGAATGCTGTTTAACGAGATCATTCCGCAGGATCTGGGATATGTGGATCGTGAGATTCCGGGGAATGAACTGCTGATGGAGATTGACTTCCATGTAGGAAAGAAGCAGTTAAAACAGATTCTGGAGCGTGTCATCAATATCCACGGCGCGACACAGACCGCCGAGGTACTGGACGATGTGAAGTCGATTGGATATAAGTATTCTACCCGGGCGGCTATGACGGTATCCATTTCGGATATGACCGTGCCGCCGGAGAAACCGCAGATTATTGCGGAAGCGCAGAATACAGTGGATAAGATCACAAAGAACTACAAACGTGGTCTGATCACGGAGGAAGAGCGTTACAAGGAAGTTGTGGAAACGTGGAAGAACAGTGATGACAAGCTGACGGAAGCACTTTTGACCGGACTGGATAAGTATAACAATATTTATATGATGGCGGATTCTGGAGCCCGTGGTTCTGAACAGCAGATCAAGCAGCTTGCCGGAATGCGTGGATTGATGGCAGATACGACCGGACGGACGATCGAGCTGCCGATCAAGTCCAACTTCCGTGAAGGTCTTGACGTACTGGAGTATTTCATGTCCGCACACGGCGCAAGAAAGGGTATGTCGGATACGGCGCTTCGTACGGCCGATTCCGGATATCTGACGCGGCGTCTGGTAGACGTCTCCCAGCAGCTCATCATCTATGACAGTGACTGTGTGGAAGGCACGGACAGAGAGATCCCGGGTATCTATGTAAAAGCATTTATGGACGGGAACGAAGAGATCGAGAGTCTGCAGGAACGTATCACAGGACGATATTCCTGCGAGGATATCAAAGATAAAGACGGGAATGTCCTTGTAAAGAAAAACCATATGATCACACCGCTGCGTGCAGAACGGGTGATGAAGCATGGCGTAGATGAGAATGGAAACCCGCTGGAGCAGGTGAAGATCCGTACGATCCTGACCTGCCGCTGCAAGAACGGTGTATGCTCCAAGTGCTACGGAGCCAACCTGGCGACAGGCGAGCCGGTACAAGTCGGCGAGGCAGTCGGAATCATCGCGGCACAGTCCATCGGAGAGCCAGGTACACAGCTTACCATGCGTACCTTCCACAGCGGCGGTGTTGCCGGAGACGATATTACACAAGGTCTTCCCCGTGTAGAGGAGTTGTTCGAGGCAAGAAAGCCGAAAGGACTTGCGATCATTACAGAATTCGCGGGAACTGCTACTCTGAACGACACGAAGAAAAAACGTGAGGTCATTGTATCGAACGAAGAGACCGGAGAATCCAAGGCATATCTGATTCCTTACGGATCAAGGATCAAGGTCAAGGACGGACAGGTACTGGAAGCCGGCGATGAGCTGACAGAAGGTAGCGTGAACCCGCATGACATCCTCAAGATCAAGGGACTCCGTTCCGCACAGGACTATCTGCTCCGCGAGGTACAGCGTGTATACCGTCTGCAGGGTGTTGAGATCAACGATAAGCATATCGAAGTGATCGTACGCCAGATGTTGAAAAAGGTTCGTGTCGAGGATAAGGGCGACAGTGATTTCCTGCCGGGAAGTATGGTAGACGTACTGGAATTTGAGGAAGTCAATGAACGGCTTGCGCAGGAGGATAAGGTTCTTGCGACCGGAGAGCAGATCATGCTCGGAATCACAAAGGCTTCCCTGGCTACAGATTCCTTCTTGTCGGCTGCGTCATTCCAGGAGACGACGAAGGTTCTGACTGAGGCGGCGATCAAAGGAAAGATCGATCATCTGGTTGGCGTAAAAGAAAATGTAATCATCGGAAAACATATTCCGGCAGGTACAGGTATGAAGAAGTACCGCAGTGTGCATCTGAATACAGACCTGAGACTGGAAGATGAAGTAGATCTGGACGAAGACCTGGATGAAGAGGAGATGTCAGACGAAGCAGTGCAGACAGGAGAAGAAATCGACAGCGATGACATCGCTGAGATGGACAATATCTCTGAGGATGAACTGAATGATGAGATCGACTTTGACGAGGCAGATTTTGATGACGATACGGACGAAGAATCTGACTGGGACGAGGATGCTTCTAAGGACGAAGATACCGATTCAGAGAACTAAGATAAGCGTGTGACTTCAGAAATAAAGAAATCGAGAGGGAGACACTTCGTAAAGAAGCTGTCTCCCTTTCCCATTTTCTAATCCGTCAGACTGGATTGTATGCTGGTATGTTTTTTGCTATACTGGAACGAAGAACAACGGTCTTCGCTTTTTAAGTGAGATCAGAAATACAAGTGAGGAATAAACGAAATGACAGAGTATTTTGTGTCACATTTTGTGAAAATGTCATATGGATATACATATATCATTACACAGGCGGCATACGCTATTTCTATCGTTCTGCTTTTTAACGATGTGAAGTTTACAAGAAAGGGCATTCTATCAAAAGCAGCCGAAATGATTCTGGCGACCGGTATTTTAATATTCAGCAATGGTCTGCTGTATATGTGGATCGGATCCACATGGAAAGACTGGCTGCAGATGCTGGTATTTATTGTGGGATATGCGGCGGTACGGAGCAGATACAAGATCGGAACGCGGATTGTATTTGTCAGTGTGTTTTATATCTGCACATTTTTGAATGTTGTGATATCGGAACCATGGGGAGATATTCTTATGTCTTATGGATATAACGGATGGGGAAATCTCTGGAGTTCTTCTTTGGTTTCCGCTCTTTTGTTTTTCTTTCTGGTCTGGTACCTGAAGCGTTTTTCTACCGATAAGCTGTTATTTACGCCGAAATTCGGCATCGCGCTTATGGTGGCGATTTCTGCCATGGCAGGAGTATCGCAGGTGGCATATGATACCGTGGTAGCGGGAAGATACGTGCCGGATACGCTGCGGATGTACGGCGTGGCAGTCAGCGGAATCTTCTGGGTACTGGAAATCATCGCTTATTATATGTTTTATGTGATTGCCAAGGAATACGGAGGTAATCTGGAATTACTGTCTATGCAGAGAAAAGCGGAAGCAGACAGGGAAATGTATGTGGCGACAAAGGCAATCTACGAAGAGATGAGCGCCATGCGTCACGAAATGAAAAATCATGATACGTATATGCGGGCTCTGCTCGAAAAGGGAGAGTACAAAAAGATGGGGGAATACCTTATGAGCAGCCAGACGGACAGTTCGGAGTTTTATCAGTATGTCAATTGTGGAAATCTTGTTGTAAACACAATTGTAAATTATGAAGCATCTGCAGCAAAGGCACACGGTATCACACTTCGAACCGCTATCACCGTACCGTCTGAACTGCCGGTACGGGAAACTGAGCTGTGCAGTCTGCTGTTCAATCTCCTGAATAATGCAATTGAAGCCTGCGAGACGGTTCCTGCACAGGAAGATTTGTCGATCAGTCTGGAGATACGGCAGAAAGGATCTTATTTGTTTATACGGGTAAAAAATCCAGTGGACGACAGTATTCCGGCAAAGGAACGTCTGAAGCTTGTAAGTACAAAGCAGAATAAAAAAGTTCATGGATACGGAACGAAAGTAGTGAAACTGATTGTAGAAAAATATAACGGCTCTGTAAAATATACGATGGAGGACGGAATATTTACTGCTGACGTGATGCTGGAGACATGCATGTAACAAGACTGTGTACACGTGACATGCGGCCGCGGCAAAGTATGTTCTTGGCAATGAAAGCAATGAAAAACGGAGGAAGAAAAATGGAGTTACTGAAAATCGGAATATGCGATGATGATGTATTTGCGCTTGGCGTGATCAAAGACGCGGTATCCAGTATTTTGAGACAAAAAAGTGTGCCGTATGAAATCAATACGTTTCAGAAGGCGGAGAATCTCGAACGGGAAGTAAAAAAATATCCCTTTGATCTTCTTCTGCTTGATATCGATATGCCGGAACTGGACGGAATTACGCTTGCGAAAAGGCTGAAAGAACAGGGAGAAAGCTGCGATATTATCTATGTATCCAACCGGGAAGATAAGGTATTCGACTCTCTTAAGGTCAACCCGTTCGGATTTATCCGAAAAAATCATTTTATGGAAGACGTACCGGCGGTGCTGGAAATCTATCTGAAACAGCGAAAGGAAGAGGCGGGATTAAAGCTTGTGTTTCAGACCAGGGAGACAACGGTATCGGTTCGTCTCGAAGATATCATATATATCGAAGGTCAGAGGAAAGTGCAGGAGATCTATTATCAGGGGCAGGAAGAACCCGGCGAGGTCAGATACTCCATGCAGGAGCTGGAAAAGGAGTTAAAGGATAATGGATTTTTAAGAGTGCATAAAGGATATCTGGTAAACTACCGGCATATCCGTCTCTTTGAAAAGGAAGAGATTCTCCTTGATAACGGGCATAGAGTTCCATTGAGCCGCAGGAAGGCGCAGGACGTGAAAGCGGCATATATGGATCTGATGCAGAACGAAGGAAATCTTGTGATGTATTAGAGCCATCACCGGGACAGACCGTTTGTTCCTGCAGACAGACCGTTCGTACCAAAAAGAAAACAAGTTGGGCGTCATAGAAACCACTGGGGGAAAAATTCGTTTTTCCTCTTTTTTTGTTTTATAATGCCAGAAAAAGAAGGGAAGGAGGCATTACAAATGAAAACAAGAGGAGGTGGCTTATTATTATGAAAAAGTCAACGGCGGTTTTTAGAGGACTTGCAGGGGTGTTTGCTTTTTTATTACCGCTGAGCGCAACCGCAACAAATTTGACATTTCAGTACTCTGGCATTATTAACACCCGCATGGGGATCGACACGACAGAGACAGTCTCAGGGGATTCTTCCGACGGCACAATCTATTATGCAAACGATTATGGATACGATGAGTCTGCGCTCCCGGAAGTATATGCGGATACAAAGGAGGTAAATATTGAGATTGCAGAAGAGGGAACCGTGCTGCTGAAAAATGAAGATTCGGCGCTGCCCCTGTCGGATGGAGCCAGAATGACGATCTTTGGCTATGAGGCCGTCAACACAACTATATGGTCGGACAGTTCTCCCGACTATATGGAGGCAACGTCATTTCTTGATGCAATGAAAGCGGAGTTTGGAGAAGACAACATCAATACAGAAGTGTGCGACAATGCCTATGCAACCGGTGAATCAGAAGGCTTCCAGCAGAATCAGGCAGGCAGTGCAGGAGAGGTGGATCTTGATGAGATCACAGCATATGAAGACTCATGGCAGAGCGATTACAACGACGCGGCAATTCTTGTACTGGCAAGAAAGGGAAGCGAAGGAAACGATCTTTCCATGTATTCCGAAACCGATACCTATGACGACGGCAGCGCGCGCAGATATATGGATCTGTCAACCAATGAAGAAGCACTTGTCGAATATCTGGAAGAGCAGAAAGCGGAAGGTGTGTTTGATAAGAGCATCGTAGTGGTTGCGACAGAATGGCAGATGGAACTGGACTGGCTGTATGAATATGATATTGATGCGGCTGTATTGAGCGGACTGAACGGATCCTGGGGATGCACCGGACTGGCGGAGGTCCTCAGCGGAACAGTTAACCCGTCGGGAAAACTGGTAGATACTTATGCGTCAAATTCTCTGTCGGCTCCTGCGACAACGTATGCGGCGGAAAATTCTTATGAATGGACCAACGCCGATGAAGTAATTGACGCGAATACGCTGGTAAATGCAGCGGACGGTGCAAATATCAAATACTATATTATTTATGCGGAAGGAATTTACGTCGGATATAAATATTATGAGACACGCTATGAGGACAGTGTAATGGGAGCAGGAAATGCGGACAGCGAGACTGGTTCCAGCAGCGACGGAGGCTGGAATTATGCGGATGAGATGGTATATACGTTCGGCTACGGACTCTCATATACGGACTTTGAGCAGACGCTGGATTCTGTCACTTATGATGAGGAGAGCGGCTATTACACGGCAACAGTGACTGTGACAAACACAGGAGATACGGCAGGTAAGGACGTTGTCGAAGTGTATGCTCAGACGCCTTATGGAGACTATGAAAAGGAAAATCTGGTAGAAAAAGCATCCATTCAGCTTGTGGCATATGATAAGACCGATCTGTTGGAGCCGGGAGAGAGCCAGACATTAGAAATTCCGGTATGGGAGTATTATCTTGCAAGCTATGACACGAATGGATATGGAACCTACATTTTAAGCGAGGGCGACTACTACCTTTCCATCGGAAGCGACGCACATGATGCGCTGAACAATATTCTGACAGCCAAAGGGTATTCCACGGCGGACGGTATGACGGCGGATGGCAATGCGGATAAGACCTATACATGGACGCAGGAAGAAATTGATGCGGAGACATACAGCACTTCGGTGTATACGGATGCCACAGTAGAAAACCAGTTTGATGATTCTGATCTGAATTATTACGGATATGATTTTACTTATTTGAGCCGCAGCGACTGGGAAGGAACGTATCCGGCAGAACCAGAGCAACTGGAAGCAACGGATGAGATCATTGACAGTCTTTCCAATTATGATTATGAAACGCCGGAGGACGCGCCGTCTGTAGATGATTTTACACAGAATGCAGACAACGGACTGACGCTGGCGGATATGATGGAGGTAGACTATGATGATGAGGAAACGTGGAATGAATTTCTTGACCAGTTTACAATAGAGGAACTTTGTAACTTTATGACAGACAGTCTTTCCGTTACGGCAGTGACACGACTTGGTGTAACCGGAGCGCAGCGGGTGGACGATGATACCACGACCGGAGGTCAGATGAAGTGGGTGAGCCATCCTACGCTTGCACGTACCTGGAACACAGAATTGTATGAAAAGAGAGGAACTTATTCCGGACTTGTGGCACAGCTCAACGGATATGATGAACTGTGGTATGGTCTGGGCAATCTGCACCGGACGCCGTTCGGCGGAAGAGCGAACCAGTATTATTCGGAAGACAGTACCATGAGCTACACGGTCGGCTATGTAGAGGCAGCAGCGCTGCAGGCGACCGGCGTAACATGCTGTGCAAAACATTTCTGTACGAATGATCAGGAAACACACAGGCAGGGAATCAGTACCTTTGTGACAGAACAGGCGCTCCGTGAGATTTATGCAAGAAGTTTTGAGGGCGCATTTGCAGGCGGAGCATTAAGTACCATGACCGCCCTGAACCGGATCGGCACACGTCTTGCAAAGAACAATACGGCGCTTATTACAAACCTGCTCAGAGACGAATGGGGATTTGAAGGGCATGTGACGAGCGACGGATATGTACAGTCCGGATACTTTGACAATACGCTGGAGGAACTTGTTGCAGGCATGGACTATAGCTGCTGTGACAGTATTGGCCTGAACGCCCAGAGAATGTTAAGCGCGATCAATGACGGAGACGGGTATATTCTGGAAAAGACAAGAGAACTTGCGAAGCATAATCTTTATGTAATGACAAAATCATGGCGTATGAACGGCATGGGAGAAGGAACAAATGTACTTCATATCGTTCCGGTGTGGCAGACACTCCTGCTGCTTCTGAATGCAGTCAGCCTGATCGGACTTGCAGTTTTTACTGTACTTGCGGTCGTTTCCGGACGCAAAAAGAAAAAGGACACTGTAGTAGTCAAGAAAGAGAAGGAGGTGTAGGATGATGGCACAGAAGGGAAAAAGTATGAGTTCGATTCGAATCCGGTCCCTTGGCGTCAGCGCGTATCTTGCGCTTGCAGATGCGCTGCTTGCAGCCGTTACGCTTGTCGGATTCTGCATCTACGGTGCAATTTATAATGAATATTTTGACTTGGCGGTGGCTGCGTTACTGCTCCTTGGCATAATATGCATGGCCGGGTATGCGTTGATCGATACGATTGTGACGGAATACATTAATGTAGCGGGAGTATTTTGTGTCAGCTTTTCGATGGGACTGTTTTTTCTGAACAGTTACGAAGTATGGGCAGACTGGTACGGTAATTTTGATATGTATGGATCCAGAGGCGGACTGACTCCTGTGATCATCCTGCTGGTTCTTCATATACTGACCATTGTGTGCGGGATCGTATCCTGCTTTATCCGGAAGGAGGGGGACAAAGCATGAAAAGAAAGAAAGTACTGGCTCTTGTACTGCTTGGCGTGATATGTGGTTCCCTTACCGGATGCGGTACAACACTCGTCAACAACACGAAAGAATATTTTAATCAGGTCGGGACTGTGCTTGGCTACTATATGGAGGACAGTTCCGGATCCTCGGAAGATGACGGGACCCGTTTGGATGCGCCGACTGATGTGAAGTTGGCGGAGGCGGAGGATACCGGTGAAGAGCAGAGCGAAGCGGCAGGTCCGGATATGCAGATGCAGGCGGGCGGTGGCTGGGAATATTCCTTTACCGGCGTTGAGAATGCTTCCTACTATCAGGTAGAGGTCTATAAGATCGAGGATGGAAGCGAAGAGTCTTATGCGTCTGAGACGGTTCAGGACGACGGGAGCGAGTCTTATACGGGAACGTTGAACATCTCAGATCTCGGATACGGAGATTATGAGGCAAGAGTGTATGCAATCCCGGCGACGGACGATGATGAACACAGCAAATCCGAAGCAGGCGTTTATGAATTCCAGCTTTCCGGTGAAGTAGACGCTCCGTCCTATGCGTACTTGTGGGATTATTTTACAGGCACACTGGAGATTCAGATCATCAATCTGGAGGACTATTCTTCCACGCTGGAGCCGGATACAGTTGAGTTTGTTTTGGAGAATACAGACGACAGTTCAGATACCATCACACTGTCATTGGAACCGGACAGAGAGGGAATGGTCTATTCGGCAGAGACGACAGAGGTGACGGCGGACGCTACGTACACGATTACGGCATCAGCGGCGTGGGATGAGGATTATGTGACAAATGCATCGGCAGAGACGGAAGTAGGCGAAGTGACAGTCAGCAGCGAAGACAATGCGGAATCCGAAGGCTTTGGTTACCTGCACCGGGATGTGTATATGAACCTGGATTATCCTGCTGTACAGAATAACTTTGATGTAGACGAAGGCGGACTGGCGGGAATCTGGTATTACTTCTATTATACCGATTCGTCCGCGCCGACATGGGGAGGAGACTTTACCATGTACTATAATGCCACGCCGACAACAACAACGTCAGGTTCACTCTATACCTATGATATAGAAGTGGCGAACGCAAACGGAAGCGTAAAACCGTGGTCTGTAGGAGGCGGAAGAGAGTACGAGAACAGCTCCGTACCCGGAAAACTGGAAATTTACGAGGACGGTACGTTTAAAATTTCGCTGGAATATACGTATTTCGACCTTGACCAGATGACAGGTTCAGCATATGATATCGCCGCTTCCGAGTGTGAAGGTACATGGACGGATAACGGCGACGGCACGATCAACCTGTCATATAACCTTGACACGGCGAAGACGCTGAGCGAGTAAAAAGGGATAAAGAAACGAAAATCAAAAAATGAAATTTGGTTACTTTTTCAACTTGACTCTATACCAGGGATAGAGTGTATAGTGGGAATAACACGAGGGCGTGCATTCGCGGAATGCGCGCCCTCGTGTTATTTTTTTAAACGTAGATGCTTGAAAACGACTTACTGAAAGAGGAGGACTATGACTATGAAAAGAAAACTTATTTCGGCAGTATTGATGTTATCAATGCTCGCGGTGCTGGCGACCGGATGCGGAAGCAGTGAAAGCAGCGGGACAAGTGAAACAGAGGAGAGTACAAGTTCCGATGATTCTGACGAAAAAGTCCTGAATGCCGTTTATCCGTACGCGACAGATTCAATCGATCCGAAGACAGACTTTGCACAGCTTCTCAGAAGTGGAGTCGGAGAGACACTGTATAAGATCACGGACGATCTTACAGTGGAACCGTGGCTTGCGGAAAGTGCAGAAGCAAATGAGGATTATACAGAGTGGGTGGTTACGCTGAAAGACGGGATCCTGTTTTCAAACGGAGACACCTGTGACGCGGCGGCTGTAAAAGCGTGGTTCGATCGAATGAATGAGGAATGTTCCACAATCCAGAGCAGTCTTGCAATCGAGAGTATAGAAGCAGACGGACTGACCCTGACGTTTCACCTTAGCGCGTCAAATGTTACTTTTGAAAATGAGCTTGCCCAGCCGCAGGCGGTGATCATTGATTATGACGCGGGCAATTTTGATACTGCGCCGGTCGCGACGGGACCGTACAAGATCGACAGCTATACCGCGAACGTCGGATTATATCTTTCAAGAAACGAGTACTACTGGGATGGGGAAGTGCCGTTTGATAAAGTCAATTTTCTGATCAATACAGATGTAAGCGCAAGGCAGATGGCTCTGACAAGTGGGGACGCCGATATCATCGGAAATCCATCTTATGATTCGATCGAGGCATTGGAGAAGACAGAAGGGATCTCTGTCGCGGTTGCCGATTTCGGAGCAAGAGCAAACTATATCAATTACAACTGCGCGGAAACATCAAAGTATACCAGCAATGAGAATTTCCGGAAAGGCGTGGATGCGCTGATCGACAGAGAGTCCATTGTTGAGAGTGTATATAACGGAGCGGCGCAGATCGCTGTGGGGTGCATTCCGGACGGCACGGACTTCACGCCGGAGTATGAAGATCATGCGTATGACGTGGACACGGCCTTGGAATATTTTGAAGCAGTGGGACTTACCGTGGAAGACGGAAAGGTTACAGATAACGGCGAGACCATTACGCTGAAATTTAACTGCTATGATTCACAGGCAGAGTATCCGACGGTCGCGCAGCTTATACAGGCAAGTCTGCAGAGTGTCGGGATCGAGGCGGAGATATCCATGTGTTCGAGCGATATAAACTCATGGCTTGGCGATGAGGCGAATGATACAGAATGGGATATTTCCATGGCGTCGATGTTTGCTATGCCGAAGGGAGATCCGTCCAATATCATCAGCTGCTGTTACAAGAGCGACAGTATCTACAATTACCTTGGAACAGACGATGAAGAATTATACGCGCTTGTAGAGACCGCCCTGTCTGAGACGGACGTGGAGGCAAGGACACAGGAAATGAAGGACATTGCGACCATGGTCGAGGATAAGTGCTATATGTCGTTCTTCGTAAATCCGAAAAATGTCGTCGCTCACAGCGATGATCTGACAGGCGTCGACGCATCGCCTAATGAATATTATTTCATAACGAAAGACTTGGATGTGGTTGAATGATGAAGAAAACTTTGCTTTCTGTTTTAAAGAAAATACTTAGTATAATCGGGTTCTTTCTGGTGGTATCGTTTATCTGTTTCGTCCTGATAAAGATCGCGCCAGGCGATCCGGTACGCAATATGCTCGGAGGCGAAGCGGCGGGCATAACAGAGGATCAGCTGGAGCAGATGCGCGAGGAACTGGGACTGAACGATCCGATCGTGGTGCAATATGTACTGTGGCTGCAAAGAGCGGTTCATCTGGACTTTGGGACCTCTTACATGACAAATGCAGAAGTAACGGAAGAACTTGCCGAGAGCATAGTGCCGACACTGGTGCTTTCGGCAGCCTCACTGGTCGTTATGGCCGCCGTATCACTGCCGCTGGGGATATTATCCGCAAAGAAAAAGGACAGTATCGCAGACAAGGTGATCAACGGTTTTTGCATGATCTTTACAGCGATACCGACATTTTGGCTGGGACTGCTGTGTATCCTGCTTTTTTCGGTGAAGTTGCACTGGTTCCCGACGATGGGGTCAATGACGGTGAAAGGTCTTGTGCTTCCTTCAGTTACACTGGGCGTCAATATGGCTCCGCAGTACATCAAGCTGCTGCGGGAAAATCTGATCGACAGCATGAAGAAAGATTTCGTCACATCGGCGAGGGCAAGAGGGATCCCGGAGCGTCAGATTTTTTGGAAACATATTTTCCGGGACAGCATGATACCGGTGCTTACCGTGTTTGGCGTAAGCCTCGGCAGCCTGCTGGGCGGCGCGGTGATCACGGAGACGATATTCGGGTTCCCGGGTATCGGAAAACTTGCCATAGACGCGCTGAACAATAGCGATTATACGGTGCTTCAGGGGTTCCTTATGCTTCTCGGCGTTATGGTCTTTGTCATAAATAATGTAATGGAGATCTTATACCGGAAGATAAATCCTGCGATCGCGCTGAAAGAGGTGGATAAACGGTGAAGAAGATTGATAAAAAAAATATATTCTGTCTGCTGGCAGTTCTCTTTCTCGCAGCGCTTGTGATATTCGGAGAAGAGATTGCGCCGTATGACCCGACAGAAGTAGACATGTCGGTCAAGTTTGCAGGCAGTTCGGCTGAACATCTGCTTGGGACGGACTATCTCGGCAGAGATGTTTTTTCCAGACTCATTGTCGGCGCGAGAAGCACGATCATAACCAGCACGGCGATCCTGATCATCGCGCTGGCGGCGGGCGTATTTCTCGGTCTGCTTGCCGGGTATGCTGGCGGTAAGATCGACTGGGTGATCATGCGTTTCGTCGATATCGCCATGATCTTTCCTGATTATATCATGGCGATGCTCATAGCCGGTATTCTGGGTGGAGGCATGAGGAATATGGTACTTGCGACCGTTGTGGTCAAATGGTTTCCCTATTGTAAGATCTCAAGGAGCATTATCCTGGAGGAAAAACAAAAAGAGTATGTCGTGCTGGCAAAACTGAACGGAATGCCGACGCTTGGGATCTTATTTAAGCATTTGTTCCCGTATGTGTTCGGCAGCGTGAGCGCGCTGGCGATCGTAGACATAGGAAAGATCATACTTCTTATCGCGTCACTTTCTTATTTGGGACTGGGATTTCAGCCGCCGACTCCTGAGTGGGGCGCGATGCTCAACGACGGCAAAGATTATTTCATGACGCAGCCGCAGATGATGCTGTATCCGGGGCTTGCGATATGCGTCACGGTTTTTATTTTTAACAGTATCGGCTCATATATATCCAAAAAATATGCGGTAAGAGATAAGGCAGGTGAGTAATATGGCTTTGCTTGAGGTAGAACACTTATCGATATCCTCTTCGGACAGAGAGATCGTTAAGGACG
Organism: uncultured Lachnospiraceae bacterium; assembly: GCA_958402795.1. Taxonomy (GTDB): domain Bacteria; phylum Bacillota; class Clostridia; order Lachnospirales; family Lachnospiraceae; genus Schaedlerella. Next base: position 102,876 of record CATXUX010000009.1, read on the forward strand.
TGAATTTTACGATCAGTAAGGGCGAATGCCTCGCGGTTATCGGCGAGAGCGGAAGCGGGAAGAGCATCACCGCCTCTTGTATAGGGCGGATCCTGCCGTCGGCATTGCATATCACAAACGGCGATATCAGGATTCATGGGCAAAATGTCGTCACCATGACAGACAGAGAACTCAGGCAGGCAAGAGGCGAGACATTTGCTTATGTATTTCAGGATTATCAGAGCGCGTTTACTCCCTTCATCAAAGTAGGAAAACAAATGCATGAGATGATCCGGGCTCACCGGAAGATGACAAGAAGCGAAGAGAAAGAAAAGATACTCAAAGGCTTTGAAGACGTGGGACTTGACGCGGAAAGGATTTATGGTTCTTATCCGTTTCAGATGAGCGGAGGTCAACTGCAGAGATGCGCGATCGCCCAGGCGATGCTGCTTGAGCCGGATCTGCTGATCGCGGATGAGCCTACAACCGCGCTGGATTCGGTATCAACGCTGACGGTGCTGGAATTGATCAAGAAGATAAAAACAGACTGTGGCTGCGCGATACTGTTTATCTCACATGATCTCAGAACAGTGAAAAGTTATGCGGATCAGATCGCAATCATGTATAAAGGGGAGATCGTTGAGTACAGACCGAGAGATGATATTTTTGCAGATCCACAGCATGAGTATACGAAAAATTTGTTTGCGGCAATCCCTCCGCTTCGAAATGTCCCGGACAGACTGCCGATCATGGAAATGGAGAAACAGGCATGAGAATAGAAAACCATCCTATTATTGAGAACTATGAAAAAGGAAGAAAAGTAGCGTTCTGGTTTGACGGCAGGAAGTTATACGGATACGAGGATGAACCGATCGCTATGGCGTTAAAGGCGGCCGGCATCCAAGTGCATCATTATACACATAAGAGAAATGAGCCGCGTGGCATATTTTGCGCCATCGGAAGATGCACAGACTGTGTAATGGTAGTTGACGGCAAGCCAAACACAAGAACCTGCATCACGCCGCTCAAGGAAGATATGCACATAGAGACGCAGCGGGAAAATGAAGGATAGAGTAAAAATCATACGAACAACAAAAGGTGGATGAGGAGATGTGCCATTATGGAAAGATATGAGTTATTGATCATAGGCGCCGGGCCTGCCGGATTATCGGCCGCGATAGAAGCGGCAGAGAAAGGAATGAAGGTATGCATATTCGATGAGAACGCGAAGCCGGGCGGGCAGTTGTTTAAGCAGATCCATAAGTTTTTCGGATCAAAAGAACATATGGCGAAAACCAGAGGGTTCAGGATCGGAAAGCTTTTGCTGGATCAGGCAGAAGAACTGCAGGTGAAGGTGTACCTGGAGGCGCAGGTGTTGGGAATTTATGAAAATCATGTGCTGAGCGTACGGATAGGAGATCAGATCGAAACGTTCAGGGGCGATCATATTATTATCGCCACCGGCGCTGCGGAAAAAATGATCCCCTTCACAGGATGGACGCTTCCGGGAGTCATAGGAGCAGGAGCCGCGCAGACTATGATGAACCTGCACGGCGTGATGCCGGGGAGTAAAGTCCTCATGGTTGGCAGCGGGAATGTCGGACTGGTTGTAAGCTACCAGCTTATGCAGGCCGGATGCGAGGTGGCGGCGGTGATAGACGCGGCGCCGAAGATCGGCGGCTACGGGGTACACGCGGCGAAGACGGCAAGGCTTGGAGTTCCGTTTTATATGTCACATACGGTTATAAAGGCGGAAGGAAATGAACGGGTTGAGAAAGTCACGATCGGCAAGGTGGATGAAACATGGCAGATCATACCGGGAACAGAGAAAGAATTCGACGTTGATACGATCTGCATCGCGGTCGGGTTAAACCCTATGGCACAGCTTGCGAAGATGGCCGGCTGCGAAATGGAAGACAGGGGCGGGCTGGTTCCGGTCTGCGATGAATTTGGCGAGACGAGTATAGAAGGGATCTTCGCGGCGGGGGACGTCGCCGGGATTGAGGAAGCAAGTTCCGCAATGATCACAGGAAGGATCGCGGCAAACGCGGCGCTCGCGAAAAGCGGATATATCACAGAGGATGGCAAAATGGTAAGGCACACGGAACTAAAGAACTCTCTGGAGCAATTAAGGCAGGGGATGTTTGCGAAGGCGAATCGCGGCAAAGTGATCACAGAGACAGAAGAAGGATATCCGTTATCCGAGAGTCTGCGTATCCAGGGTTATGTTACAAAGAAGGATCTGGAGAACTTCCCCGGCGCGGCGAGCCACTGCGGGGAAGGCGTCCACCCGGTCATAGAGTGTACGCAGAACATACCCTGCAATCCCTGCGGGGACGCCTGCAGATTTGGCTGCATCAAGATCGGCGGAACGATTTCAGGTATTCCGGCGATCGATCGGGATAAGACGTGTACCGGATGTGGGATGTGCGTGGCGTCCTGTCCTGGACAGGCGATCTTTCTTGTAAATGAAAATTATGAGCCGGGATCCGCTGCCGTGTCTATGCCATACGAAATGCTGCCGGCGCCGGAGAAAGGCGACGTCGGAGCGGGACTGGACAGAAGCGGGAAAAAAGTATGCGACGCAGAGGTCGTGGAGGTCAGATCGGCAAAGAGCTATGATAAGACGACGGTACTTACGGTAAAGATTCCGGCAGAGATGGCGGATCAGGTCAGGGGCTATCGCGGCATATGCCGCTGAAGAAACGGAGGAAGTATGGTTGAGAAATCGCGTGTAAGCAGAAAAAAAGATTTGATAGGTCCGTTTGAGCCGAAAGCAGGTGATGAACTGATCATCTGCAGATGCGAAGAAATTACGCGGGGAGAAATACGCCGGGCGATACATGACGGCATGTACCACATAACGGAGATCAAGAGATATCTCAGAGCGGGTATGGGACTGTGTCAGGGACAGACCTGCGAGACGCTGGTAAAACAGATCATAGCAGAAGAACTTCACTGCCGCGCGGCAGAGATAGAGTCCGGCGTATCGAGAGCGCCGGTGCGCCCGGTCGAACTTGAGATATACGGCAAAGGAGGCAGATGATCATGGCGGCGTATGTACGATGTATTTCCGAAAGGGGGCGGCAGGCGATATGAAAGCAGACGTAATTATTATAGGCAGCGGGATCGTGGGAAACGCGGCGGCTTACTACATGAGTAAGGCAGGTCTTTCATGTATTGTACTTGAGGCCGGAAGCATCATAGGAAACGGCGGTTCAAGCAGAAACGGCGGCGGAGTAAGACAGTCTTCAAGGGACAACCGTGAATTGCCGCTGGCCATGTATGCCGTAAAGCATATCTGGCCCGGACTGGCGGAAGAACTGGGTGTGGATATTGAGTATCAGCAGGCAGGAAGACTGTGTATAGGAAGAACAGAGGCACATCTGAGGAGGGCGCAGGAAATTGTAGCTTTAAACACAAAACTGGGACTTGAGGTCTATCAGTTGGATGGCAGGGAAGCCAGAGAGATCAACCCATACATAGCAGACGACATCACATGCGCGGTTTGGTGTCCCAGCGACGGTCATGCAAATCCGCTGGTCACTACGCTGGCGTTTTACCGTAAGGCAAGAGAGCTGGGAGCGGAATTTATCTGCAATGAAAAAGCAGTAAAGCTTGTCAGGACCAAAGGGCGGGTAAGCCGGGTCGTTACGGAGGCGGGAAATATCTATGAAGGCGGACATATCCTGCTGGCGGCAGGGTATCACAGCAGGGAACTTCTGAACACTATACAGCTTGATATCCCGATCCAGAAGCAGCTGATCGAGGTCATGGTGACAGAGCGGGCACCGAAAAAATTCGATATGATGATGGAGTCGTTTGGCGAACATGATTATTATGGTCATCAGACCAGACACGGTTCCTTTGTATTTGGCGCGGACGCCGGTATGGAAACATTCTACCGGGACGACCATGTGGAGAAAAACCAGGTAAATACACTGCCGTCTATCGCACATTATCTTAGGAAAGATATGGACTTTCTGGGCGGATATAAGATATTACGCTCATGGGCAGGATATGTGGATATGACAAGAGACCGGGTGGCCGTGCTTGGGACAGTGCAGGAAGCGGAGGGACTGCTCCTTGCGGCGGGACTGTGCGGACATGGATTCTGCACGGGACCGGTGATCGGAAAGATCATGTCAGAACTTGCGCAAGGACTGAAACCGTGTGTCGATATAAGTGCGCTTCGCTATGAACGGTTTGCGATATAGACAGAGGAGGTGTTTGTATGGAGTTTGAAGTCAGATCCGTGCCGGTTCCGGAGGCGGAGCTGGATCCGAATAATGAGGAGTCTGCATATTTTATGGGAAGCAATATCACCAAGATATACGCCAATGGGTTTAAGGCGGTGAATAACGTCTCCTTTCATATCGGAAAGGGCAAATGCCTCGGACTGGTAGGGGAGAGTGGCTGCGGGAAGAGTACTCTGGCGCGCTGCATCTTGTCGTTGGAAAAGATCAACAGCGGCGAGATCTGGCTGAATACTCTGGAACGTTCCGGTATGCATGCGGCAAAAGGATTTGATAAATGCCGCGATATGCAGATCGTATTTCAAAATCCGACAACAGCTCTTAACAGAAAGAGAAAGATCATAGATTCTCTTTTAGAACCATTGGACTATCAGAAGGATGTGGTCCCGGATTTCCTCAAAGATATCAGAGACGACAGACGCGCGATGGGGAAAAGGCTTCTTGAAATGATGGATCTCCCGGAAAGGTATCTTGATATGTACCCGCCGGAACTCTCAGGAGGACAGAAACAAAGGATCACGATAGCCAGAGCAATCAGTATAAGCCCGCATTTGATTATTTTAGACGAGCCCACGTCGGGACTTGACGTATCGGTTCAGGCAAAGGTACTGAATCTGCTCAAGGATCTGCAGGAACAACTAAAGCTTACGTATCTGTTTATCTCACATGATCTAAGCGCGGTCAATTTTATGAGCGATAAAGTGATGGTCATGTATAAAGGAACGATCGTTGACAGATTTGAAAAAGAAACCATCTTTTCGAAGGACAGGCACGTATATACAAGAAAACTGCTCGAAGTATTCGATCCGGAAGCATTCCATGCGGATGACCGGTAGAAAAACAGATCGGTCCGAAACGAAGATACCCGGATATCAGCGGACGGACCGGCTGTGCGGCAGGCAGGAAAGGAGAAATGTATGTTGGAAGGATTTCAATATTATATGCCGACAAAAATTATATTTGGCGAAAACAAGATCGACGTCTTGTCGGATATAAAACTGCCGGGAAAGAAGGCGCTTATCGTCGCGACAAAAGGCGGCGCGGTTGTGAGGAATAAAGCGCTGGACAGACTGATAACAGCGTTGGAACGGCAGGGAACAGAATATGAAGTTTATCGTGAAGTGAGCGCGAATCCGGATACAGCAGCCGTCGCAAACGGGGCGGAGAAGGCCCGCGCCGAAGAATGTGACTTCGTGATCGGTCTTGGCGGGGGAAGCGCGATAGACGCCGCAAAGGCGATCGCTGTGCTCGCAAAGAACGGAACAGATTTCTGGCAGTATATACAAAGAGGCTCGGGCGGAAGAAAGTACCCTGAAAACGGGGCGCTTCCGATCGTTGCGATCCCGACGACAGCGGGGACCGGAACAGAAGCCGATCCGTGGCTGGTTGTTTCCAATCATGAGACAGACGAAAAGATCGGCTGCGGGTGGGCCTTCACATATCCGAGTCTTGCAGTCGTAGATCCGTCGCTCATGCTCAGCGTGCCTCCGGCATTTACGGCTTATCAGGGAATGGATGCGTTTTTTCATGCGGCAGAAGGGTATATAGCGACATGCGCGACTCCGGTCAGTGAAATGTTTTCCCTGCAGGCGATCGAACGGATCGCGAGGTATCTTCCGGCGGCGGTCAAAGACGGATCGGATATGGAGGCGCGCGCAAACATCGCATGGGCGAGCACGGCGGCGGGGATCGTTGAATCCCTTTCCGATACGATCTCCCAACACTATGTATCTCATGCGGTCACGGCAATGCACGGGAACGTACCCCATGGAGCGGCCCTGATCAGCCTGAGCATCCCCTATTTTTCCGTATTTGTTGATACGGTTCCGGAAAAACTTACGGCGCTGGCAGAGGCAATGGGAGCCTGCGGCAAATTTACAGATCCGAAGGAAGGCGCGCTGTGCTTTATGGATGCGCTGAAAAAACTGATAGCAGACATCGGTATGAAGAACTTAAATCTCGGAGAGTTCGGTGTAACAGTGGAGGAAGCAGCCGGGATCGTGCAGAAAGCCTATGAGACAGACGGGCATCTGTTCGGCATCACGCCGGCAGAGATCAGCGAAGCGCAGATGACGGAGATCGTGAAAAAAAGTATAAAGGGGGAATCCGTATGAGTGAAGTAAGAGAAGTACAGGGAAAAATGGCAGGAACGCTTCCCGGAGGGGCGAAGAACATGCCGATGCGGAGACGGGACAGGCAGATGCCATTGGAAGACGCAAAAAAATTGTTGATGCGCGCGCCGTTTGTATTTTTGTCAACTGCCGGGGATGACGGAAATCCGTACTGCGTACCGATCAATATGATCATGACGGACAAGGAGACTGCCTATATCCATGGAATGAAGGTAGGAAGAAAGATCGACAATATCAAGGCAAACCCGAATGTATGCATTTCCTATGCAGAGAGCGAAGGAACAGTCCCATCGACCAAAACCAGAGAAGGCTTTGTGCTTTCATTCCGGTCGGTCGTCGCGTTCGGCACGGCGTCGCTTGTAGAAGATATCGACGAGAAAAAGATGGCGCTTACAAAATTGTGCGAGCAGCATTTGAGTAAAGAACTGGAAGCGTATGATCACATTGCAGCGTCGGTTGAGAGATCTGCGGGAGTTACAACAATATATAAAATACAGATAGAGTCTATATGCGGCAAACAGTGCCCGAATTAAGACGGTCGGAGCCGGATCGGACATGTATGCGCCGGTTCTGTCGCATGGACAGACAATAGGACAGCCTTAGAAAGGGCGGTGAATGAATGATGGATCATTATGTGATCACGATAGCCAGAGGGTTTGGGAGCGGCGGCAAGGAAATCGGAAGTATCTTGGCAAAACGTCTTGAAATCCCCTGTTATGAAAGACAGATCCTGACGCTGGCATCTCAGACAAGCGGGATTGTTGAATCCGAATTTGTCAGGCAGGACGAGAGATTGAAGAAGGTCGATATACTTGGATTCCTCAAAAAAGAACCATTTCCGAGTACGACAGAAGCGACGGAAAAAACGTTTCGGGGGAATCGGGACTTGTTTGAGATCCAGGCGGAGATCATCAGACAACTGGCGGATACACAATCGTGTATCATTATCGGTAAATGTGCCGATTATATTCTGAGAGATTACAAAAATGTAGTGAGCGTTTATATCGAAGCGCCCAGAAAAGCGTGCCTGGAATCAATCATGAAGAAGATGCATGTATCCGAGAAAAAAGGTCACGAGCTGATCCGAAAGACGGATAAATACCGTGCGGATTACTACAAATATTATACAAACGGCGGATACTGGACAAATCCCGTGAATTATGATATGACGCTCAACAGCGACCGGGTAGGTCGGGAAACCTGCGCAGATATCATAGAACATTATCTGAAGATGAAAATGGGGATCTGACGGAAAAACGGCAATGAAAATAAAGAAAAACTTTCGGTTTTATGGTAGAATGAAATCGAAAGTTTTTTGTATTACAGGAAAAATGTTGCCGGTGTAATTGCGCTTCGGCGCGAGAATGTGCAAAAGCACATTTTGTTTTGCAAATGAAAAGGAGTCGCAAATGAAGCAGTTATATACAAGATGGGGAAAGAATCTCGATGTACAGCATGTGTTAGAGGAATATCCAAGACCGCTGCTGGTAAGAAAAAACTACACTTGTCTGAACGGAGTGTGGGAATATGCATTTACAAAGGAGTTTCGCAGACCAGATCAGTACGATGGAACAATCGTAGTTCCGTTTTCGCCGGAAAGCCTCCTTTCAGGCGTGAACAGACAACTCCAGCCGGATGAATATTTGTGGTATCGGAGAGAATTTGAGACCGATGTGCAGATGCTGCAGGCAGGCGGGCGGCTTTTACTGCATTTCGGAGCCGTAGACCAGTCCTGCAGGGTATATATAAATGGGCGGGAAGCGATGCGGCATACCGGAGGATATCTGCCTTTTGAAGGAGACATCACGGAATATCTGAATGCAGAAGATGCCGCCCCAAATGAGCTGGTTGTTGTGGTAAAGGATTTGAGTGATACGTCCTATCATGCAAGAGGAAAGCAAAAACTGAAACCCGGCGGGATGTTTTATACGGCACAGAGCGGTATCTGGCAGACTGTGTGGATGGAGTACGTCCCGGCGGAATATGTCCGGGAAATTGTGACGGAACCGAGTCTGGATGAAGGCATGGTACGAATTACAGTCAGTGCAGAAGCAGTAGAGAAAGATACTCCGGTGGAAATCCGGATCAGGGAGCCGGGGATTTATTCAGAACTGCCGCAGCAGGAGAAAGCAGACGGTAGGAAGACTACGGCAGAAGAAAATATATCCCCATTCGAAATGGAATCTCTGACCGGGCAAGAACAGGAGCGTACAGAATCCGACTTCATCATAACGAGCACTGGCGTAGTGAACGAGACAGTAAAAATCTCACTGCCTGTTATCCGCCCGTGGACCTGTGAAGAGCCATGGCTGTATTACTTTACCGTTACCATGGGAAATGATCAGGTGGAAAGTTATTTTGCACTTCGGACGTTTACGGTGGAGCCGGATGAAGAGGGACTGCCCCGGATCTGTCTGAATCATAAGGCGCAGTTCCAGAAGGGCGTGCTGGATCAGGGGTACTGGTCTGACGGATTATATACGGCGCCGAGCGATGAGGCATTGATTTTTGATATCCGGTCCATGAAAGATATGGGATTCAATATGATCCGCAAGCATATTAAAATCGAACCTCAGCGCTGGTATTATCACTGTGACCGCCTTGGGATGGTAGTCTGGCAGGATATGGTGAACGGCGGGGCACAGTATCAGCACTGGTTTGTGACGTATGCGGCAACATTGATGTCATGGCGTGGCTGGAAGTTTCACGATCGCTGGACATGGCTGCTTTCGCGCACCGATAAGAAAGGCAGGCTTGAATTCGTAAGGGAAATGAAGGAGACAATCCACGTTCTGAAAGGACATCCAAGTATTGCAGTGTGGGTGATCTTCAATGAAGGCTGGGGGCAGTTCCAGACCGAGGAAATGACGCGGATTGTCCGGAAGCTGGATCCCACGCGTCTGATCGATCAGGCAAGCGGCTGGTTTGATCAGGGCGGCGGAGATTTTCAGAGTTTTCATAATTATTTTTTCAAATTGAAGGTATTGACAGAGAGCAAAAGAGCGGCGGTGCTGTCTGAATTTGGCGGATATTCTCTGCGCGAGAAGGAACACTGTGTTTGTGAAAAACAGTATGGATACGGTACATATGAGAACCGGGAGAAATTAAATGAGGCATACCGGAGAATGGAAACGATTGTAGAGAGTAAGATCCCGGAAGGACTGTGCGCAAGCGTGTATACGCAGTTGTCGGATATTGAAGAAGAGTCAAATGGGATATTTACATATGATCGGGAAGTGCAGAAGATCAAGTAAAACCGGACTGTGGTGACAAACTTTCAGGGAAGAATCCGGTATTGTCCCCGCCCTTCTTTGATCAGCTTTTCCTCGGCTACTAATTTTTTCAGGACTCTTTGAAGCTGCCGTCTGCTCCGGTTCAGATAGAACGCGGTTTCTTCTACATTTGTAATCCGATTATCCTCGCATTCATATTTCATATAATGCAGCAGTGATTTTTCAAGACCTGCGTTTGGTGTAAATTCCGCTGTGTTTCCGACAAATTTCTGCGTGAGCTCGCGGCATAAAAACCGTAAAAATGTATTGTCATCCAGCAGGATTGTCCGACACTTATCAAGGGAAAGCTCCAGGCTGTATACAGTCTCCCGGACTTCCTGCAGATTGCCCGTTTCCATTCCACTGAAGAACTCGATGTCCCCCATCAGTGCAAGCGGTCTGGCACGCCGGAGCAGAAATGGTTTTCCTTCATTTGTTACGGAATAGATGTCCCACTCACCGGCTACGATAAATTTTAAATAATCAACGGGAGAACGCTTGATATTCATATATTCTCCGACCTCATAACGATATAAGTGAAAATCCAGCTTGGTTGTATCAAACATTTTGTGAATTTGGTATTGCTTTATGTATTTTGCTTTTAATGCTTCATCAAGTATTTCTTTCATTTGGCTCTCCTTTGTGACATGTGTCACATACATTGTTTGATGGATTCATTATAATACAAACCAAAAAGAAATGAAAGGAAGAATTGAGATGGCAAATTCTTATACCAAAACAGATCTATTTGAAAAAGCGCCTGTGCATCAGGCATTTTTCTCATTAGCGCTTCCGTCTGTATTTGGAAAAATCATTATGGTATTATATAATTTGGCGGATACATGGTTCATCGCCCGGACCGGTGATACGAACATTGTGGCAGGAGTTTCCCTTGTGTCGCCTGTATTTATGGTAATGGTTGCGTTGGGAGATATTTTCGGCGTGGGCGGAAGCTCTGTGGTTTCCCGTCTGATGGGAAACCGGAAAAAAGAAGATTCCAGACGAATCAGTGCCATTTGCTTTTACGGAGCGTTGCTTTTGGGTGTGCTTGTTGCGGCGGTTCTGCTGATTCTAAAAAATCCGCTTCTCACCATTCTTGGAACAGACAGTGCTACACTGCCTCATGCGGTGAATTACTATACCTATATTGCGCTGGGAGCGCCGCTTCTCCTTGCAGGAAATGTTCCGCTGAACCTGCTCCGGACAGAGGGGATGGCGAAGGCTTCCATGGCTGGTTCTATCGTAGGATCTGTAGTAAATATGATCCTGGATCCGATTTTTATTTTAGGATTTCAGATGGGTGCAGCAGGAGCTGCGATCGCGACGGTGATCGGAAATGCGGCGTCTTTGCTCGCTTACACCATGTTTTACCGAAAGGCAGAATGGATTACGATTTCTCTGAAATATTTGCATTTTTCATGGAAAGATATAAAAAATGTAGCGTCTGTCGGCCTTCCGTCAGCGTTCAATAACCTGATGACCAGCTTTACGACGGCAGTCACGAACCGCCTTCTTGTTTCCTATGGAAATGATGCGGTTGCCGCATGGAGTCTTGCCGGAAGATGCACCATGATCAGCACGATGCTTTTCGTCTCGTTCTCATTTTCCTCTCTGCCACTGATCGGCTACAATTACGGTCAGAAAAATTATGACCGGATGAAGAAAATATTGAAATTTATTTACAGCTTTGAAATCAGCCTGGCTGTCGGTGTGGGGATTCTGATGGCGATATTTGCCCCAAATCTGATCGCCTTGTTTATGGAGGACGCTGCAATCGTATCTGCCGGTACACAGATTTTGCGCTGTCAGTTGTCAGGTGTAGTGTTTACCGCAATTATCCTGATCAGTACGTGCGTGTTTCAGGCAATCGGAAACGGGAAAGCGACACTTGCAGTCACAGTAGGCAGGCAGTTGGTGATCTTCGTTCCGGTTCTGTTTGCAGCAAACTATTTCGTGGGATATAGGGGAATCTTGTTTGCACAGCCATTGTCAGATTTGCTGTCTGTAGTATTGATTGCCATATTATTGAAACGAAACAAGAAAAGTATTTTAGGAGATGCGTAAGAAAGAAATATAGGATTGCGTGTCATAAGGAGCACCGTTATTTGCTGCTATTTTAAAAATCGACACTTGCGAAACCGCTCTATGCGTGTTATACTGGCTTCATATCAAAATCAAAGACAGATTCATTCAGAATATTCTATCTGTCTATCGGTGTATAGTTGATATACCCGATTCCGAATTTCAACGCATTTCAGCAGGAAAATTCAATTTTGATAAGAGAAGCATAAGTTTTGTGTTCTACAAAAAAGAATATATGAGAGATTTCCTGCATACGTTGTTTTTTGACTTTTGGACTGTTATAATGAGCGTATCAGGTGTTCCGCTCATATATTCTCAACAGAAAGGAGACATGTATGAGCAGCAAGTCGAACAGAAAAACAACCGGAACAGCGGTAAGTAACACACGGACGAGTGATAACGCAGCGAAGCTGATCTTTGATGATCCGATTCTCTGTGCAG